>NZ_QMKS01000001.1:0-140404 GCF_003290055.1 Ralstonia sp. GX3-BWBA
TGGAGCTGGTCGAGATGGAAGTGCGCGAACTTCTGTCGAAGTACGACTTCCCGGGCGACGACACCCCGATCATCAAGGGTTCGGCCAAGCTGGCGCTGGAAGGCGACAAGGGCGAACTGGGCGAAGTGGCCATCATGAACCTGGCCGACGCACTGGACACCTACATCCCGACGCCGGAGCGCGCTGTTGACGGCACGTTCCTGATGCCGGTGGAAGACGTGTTCTCGATCTCGGGTCGCGGCACCGTGGTGACCGGCCGTATCGAGCGCGGCGTCGTCAAGGTCGGTGAAGAAATCGAAATCGTCGGTATCGCCATGGACGGCGACAAGCCGAAGATCGACAAGACGACCTGCACGGGCGTGGAAATGTTCCGCAAGCTGCTCGACCAAGGTCAAGCTGGCGACAACGTCGGTATTCTGCTGCGCGGTACGAAGCGCGAAGACGTCCAGCGCGGCCAAGTGCTGGCCAAGCCGGGCTCGATCAAGCCGCACACGGAATTCACGGGCGAGGTCTACATCCTGTCGAAGGACGAAGGTGGCCGTCACACGCCGTTCTTCAACAACTACCGTCCGCAGTTCTACTTCCGTACGACGGACGTGACTGGCTCGATCGCCCTGCCGGAAGGCAAGGAAATGGTCATGCCGGGCGACAACGTGTCGATCACCGTCAAGCTGATCGCCCCGATCGCCATGGAAGAAGGTCTGCGCTTCGCTATCCGTGAAGGCGGCCGTACCGTGGGTGCTGGCGTCGTTGCCAAGATCCTGAAGTAAAAGGCGGATCGATGCGCTGTTCCTCGTAAGGGGGCGGCGCATCGCCTGTTGCATCGCTCTTTCAATCTACAGGCGGCCCGGCCGCCATGCTCTTTAAGGAAACATCATGCAGAACCAGAAGATCCGTATCCGCCTGAAGGCTTTCGACTATCGTCTGATCGACCAGTCGGCCGCTGAAATCGTTGAAACCGCCAAGCGCACCGGCGCGATCGTTAAGGGCCCGGTGCCCCTGCCGACCCGCATCCAGCGTTTCGACGTTCTGCGTTCGCCGCACGTCAACAAGACCAGCCGCGACCAGTTCGAGATCCGTACGCACCAGCGCCTGATGGACATCGTCGATCCGACGGACAAGACCGTCGACGCGCTGATGAAGCTGGACCTGCCGGCTGGCGTGGACGTCGAGATCAAGCTGCAATAAGCAAGACAACGCTGCCGGATCACTCCGGTAACGGGCAAACGGCGAGCTAAGTGCTCGCCGTTTTGCTTTTGGGCGCGGAATGTTGCATTGCGCACGATGCCCGGACCATCATTCGGCAAACGCTCTTGCATGTTGTCCGTAACCGGGATATATTGTAGGGCTACCCCTTTAGTCAGGGGAGTGGGCTGGCCGCTTTGGCCTCGCGCTGTCTCTTTAGGCGCAGTCCAGTTCAAGATTCGTAGTATCAATCAGCCCCGGCCAATCGCAGCTGGGAATGGAGCAAACCATGAGCCTTGGCCTTGTAGGTCGCAAGGTTGGCATGACCCGTATTTTCACGGACGACGGCGATTCGATTCCCGTCACCGTGCTCGAGGTCGGCGACAACCGCGTGACGCAAATCAAGACGGACGAGACCGACGGTTACACCGCGGTTCAAGTCACCTTCGGCACCCGACGCGCCAGCCGCGTCACCAAGCCGCTGGCGGGTCATCTCGCCAAAGCCGGCGTGGAAGCGGGCGAAGTCATCAAAGAATTCCGAGTGGATGCCGCTCGTGCCGCTGAATTCCAGCCTGGCGCGAACATCAGCGTCGACCTCTTCGAAGTCGGTCAGAAGATCGACGTCCAGGGTGTGACGATTGGTAAGGGCTACGCCGGTACCATCAAGCGTTACCACTTCTCGTCGGGCCGCGCCTCGCACGGTAACTCGCGCTCGCACAACGTGCCGGGCTCGATCGGTATGGCGCAGGATCCGGGCCGCGTGTTCCCGGGTAAGCGCATGACTGGTCACATGGGTGACGTCACCCGTACCGTTCAGAATCTGGAAATCGCCAAGATCGACGCAGAGCGCAAGCTGCTGCTGGTCAAGGGTGCGATTCCGGGCGCCAAGGGCGGTCAAGTCATCGTCACGCCGGCCGTGAAGGCCCGCGCCAAGAAGGCATAAGGAGCAAACGCATGGAACTGAAGCTGCTCCAGGACAACGGTCAACTCGGCGCTGGCGTTGCTGCCTCGCCGGAAGTGTTCGGCCGTGACTACAACGAAGCCCTCGTTCACCAAGTCGTCGTCGCTTATCAGGCCAACGCTCGCAGCGGTGACCGTAAGCAGAAGGATCGTGAAGAGGTCAAGCACACGACCAAGAAGCCGTGGCGCCAAAAGGGTACGGGCCGCGCCCGTGCAGGTATGAGCTCCTCCCCGCTGTGGCGCGGGGGTGGTCGTATCTTCCCGAACAGCCCGGAAGAAAACTTCTCGCAGAAGGTCAACAAGAAGATGTACCGCGCCGGCATGCGCTCGATTTATTCGCAGCTTGCCCGTGAAGGTCGCATCAACGTCGTTGACAGCCTGTCTGTCGACGCGCCCAAAACCAAGCTGCTGGCCGACAAGTTCCGCGCCATGGGCCTGGATTCGGTGCTCGTGATTACCGATAACCTGGACGAAAACCTCTTCCTGGCATCGCGCAACCTGGCGCATGTGCTCGTGGTTGAGCCGCGTCACGCCGACCCGCTGTCGCTCGTGCACTACAAGAAGGTGCTCGTGACCAAGGCAGCCGTCGCGCAGATCGAGGAGTTGCTGAAATGACGCAAGTTGCCAAGAACGACCATCGCCTGATGCAGGTGCTGCTGGCGCCTGTGGTGTCTGAAAAGGCAACCCTGGTGGCCGAGAAGAACGAACAGGTCGTGTTCGAAGTGGCTCGCGACGCCAACAAGGGCGAAGTGAAGGCAGCTGTCGAACTGCTGTTCAAGGTCGAAGTCGAGTCTGTCCAGATCCTGAACCAGAAGGGCAAGCAAAAGCGCTTCGGTCGCTTCATGGGTCGTCGTGACCACGTGAAGAAGGCCTATGTTTCGCTGAAGCCGGGCCAGGAAATCAATTTTGAAGCGGAGGCCAAGTAATCATGGCACTCGTCAAAACCAAGCCGACATCGCCGGGCCGCCGCTCGATGGTGAAGGTCGTTAACCCCGACCTTCACAAGGGCGCGCCGCACGCTCCGCTGCTGGAAAAGCAAATCCAGAAGTCGGGCCGTAACAACAACGGCCACATCACCACCCGTCACAAGGGCGGTGGTCACAAGCATCACTACCGTGTCGTCGATTTCAAGCGTAACGATAAGGACGGTATTCCGGCCAAGATCGAACGCCTGGAATACGACCCGAACCGTAGCGCCAACATCGCGCTCGTGTTGTTCGCTGACGGCGAGCGCCGCTACATCATCGCCCCGAAGGGCGCTGTGGTTGGCCAAGCCATCGCTAACGGCTCGGAAGCGCCGATCAAGGCCGGTAACAACCTGCCGATCCGCAACATTCCGGTCGGTACGACGATCCACTGCGTGGAAATCCTGCCGGGCAAGGGTGCTCAAGTTGCCCGTTCGGCCGGCACGTCTGCTGTACTGCTGGCTCGCGAAGGCATCTACGCTCAAGTGCGTCTGCGCTCGGGTGAAGTGCGCCGCGTGCACATCGAGTGCCGCGCGACCATCGGTGAAGTCGGCAACGAAGAGCACAGCCTGCGCCAGATTGGCAAGGCCGGTGCAACCCGTTGGCGCGGTATTCGCCCGACCGTTCGCGGTGTGGTGATGAACCCGGTCGATCACCCGCATGGTGGTGGTGAAGGTAAGACTGCTGCTGGCCGTGATCCGGTGTCCCCGTGGGGCACGCCGACCAAGGGCTACCGCACCCGTCGTAACAAGCGCACTGACAGCATGATCGTTCAGCGCCGTCACAAGCGTTAATCGGTAGGTAGGAGCTTAGATATGACTCGTTCCGTAAAAAAGGGTCCTTTCATTGACGCCCACCTGCTGAAGAAGGTTGAGGCGGCGGTGCAAACGAAGGACAAGAAGCCCATTAAGACTTGGTCGCGTCGTTCGACCATTCTGCCGGACTTCATCGGCTTGACGATCGCTGTTCACAACGGTCGTCAGCACGTGCCCGTGTATGTCACGGAAAACATGGTTGGCCACAAGCTCGGCGAATTTGCGCTCACGCGTACGTTCAAGGGCCACGCTGCCGACAAGAAAGCGAAGCGATAAGGGGCAATCATGGAAGTTAAAGCGATTCATCGCGGCGCCCGTATCTCCGCACAGAAGACGCGCCTGGTTGCTGACCAGATTCGCGGCCTGTCGATCGAGCGCGCGCTCAACGTGCTGACGTTCAGCCCGAAGAAGGCGGCTGGCATCGTGAAGAAGGTGGTTGAGTCCGCCATCGCGAACGCCGAGCACAATGAAGGCGCCGATATCGACGAGCTGAAGGTCAAGTCGATCTACATCGACAAGGCCACGTCGCTCAAGCGCTTCACGGCGCGTGCGAAGGGCCGTGGCAACCGCATCGAGAAACAAACCTGTCACATCACTGTGACGCTGGGCAACTAAGGGGTCACGATGGGACAGAAGATTCATCCGACTGGCTTCCGTCTGGCTGTCAGCCGTAACTGGGCATCGCGTTGGTACGCGAGCAACACCCAGTTTGCCGGCATGCTCAAGGAAGACATCGAGGTTCGCGAGTTTCTGAAGAAGAAGCTGAAGAACGCGTCGGTGGGCCGCGTGGTCATCGAGCGTCCGGCCAAGAATGCTCGTATCACCATTTACAGCTCGCGTCCGGGCGTGGTGATCGGCAAGAAGGGCGAGGACATCGAGCTGCTGAAGGCTGAACTGCAGCGTCGCATGGGCGTGCCCGTGCACGTGAACATCGAAGAAATCCGGAAGCCGGAAGTCGATGCACAGCTGATCGCAGATTCGATCACGCAACAGCTCGAGCGCCGCATCATGTTCCGTCGCGCAATGAAGCGCGCGATGCAGAACGCGATGCGTCTGGGTGCCCAGGGCATCAAGATCATGAGCTCGGGCCGTCTGAACGGCATCGAAATCGCCCGTACCGAGTGGTACCGCGAAGGCCGTGTGCCCCTGCACACGTTGCGCGCCGATATCGACTACGGCTTCTCCGAAGCGGAAACCACCTACGGCATCATCGGTGTCAAGGTGTGGGTGTACAAGGGTGACCACCTTGGTCGCAACGACGCACCCGTCGTGGAAGAGCCGCAAGAAGAGCGTCGCAAGCGTCCGGGTCGCCCGGAAGGTCGTCGCCGTGAGGGCGAAGGTCGCCCGGCCGGTCAGCGCCGCGGTGCTGGTGCGGGTGCCCGTCGTGGCGCCGACGCCAAGACTGGAGAATAAACATGCTGCAACCTAAGCGCAGGAAGTACCGCAAGGAGCAGAAGGGCCGTAACACCGGTATCGCGACGCGTGGCAACGCAGTCTCGTTCGGCGAATTCGGTCTGAAGGCGATGGGCCGTGGCCGTCTGACCGCGCGTCAGATTGAGTCGGCGCGTCGTGCGATGACCCGTCACATCAAGCGTGGCGGCCGCATTTGGATCCGGATTTTCCCGGACAAGCCGATCTCGAAGAAGCCTGCCGAAGTCCGTATGGGTAACGGTAAGGGCAACCCGGAATACTACGTGGCTGAAATTCAGCCGGGCAAGATGCTGTACGAAATGGACGGCGTTGGCGAAGAACTGGCACGCGAGGCATTTCGCCTGGCCGCTGCCAAGTTGCCGATCGCGACCAGCTTCGTGGTGCGTCAGGTCGGAACGTAAGGAGCACACACCATGAAAGCATCCGAACTGCGCGACAAAGATGTCGCCGGGCTGAACCAGGAGCTCTCCGAGCTGCTGAAGGCCCAATTTGGCCTGCGCATGCAAAAAGCGACGCAACAGCTGCAGAACACCAGCCAGCTGAAGAAGGTGCGTCGTGACATTGCGCGTGTCCGCACCGTGCTGGGCCAGAAGGGGAACCAGAAATGACTGAAGCCGCAACGTCCCTGAAGCGCACGCTCGTCGGTCGCGTTGTCAGCAACAAGATGGACAAGACCGTCACGGTCCTGATCGAAAACCGCGTCAAGCATCCGCTGTACGGCAAGTACGTGGTGCGCTCGAAGAAGTACCATGCGCACGACGAAGCCAACCAGTACAACGAAGGCGACAAGGTTGAGATCACGGAATCGCGTCCGCTCTCCCGCACTAAGTCGTGGGTGGTGTCGCGTCTGCTTGAAGCTGCACGCGTGATCTAAAACAACAGCGGAGTAGTTTGCTGTTGCAAGGCCGAGATTATGTGATATAGTCTCGGTCTTTCCCTTTGAGAGGGTGGCCGGCAAATCTGCTGGTGGCTCGGGTGAGGGGAAAAGCGAATGGGCCAGGCGGCAATCGCTGTCGGGCAGCTACCGACTTCAAGTTGATCAACCCAATCGCAGTTGGCGCAATGCCAGCAGCCGGCGGGACCAAGACTGATCGCCTCTGCGCATTGTGCGTTTGGCGAATTAAGTTGGGACGAGAACACCATGATTCAGACAGAAAGCCGGCTCGAAGTGGCCGATAACACGGGTGCGCGTGAAGTCATGTGCATCAAGGTGCTGGGCGGTTCGAAGCGCCGCTACGCCAGCGTCGGCGACATCATCAAGGTCAGCGTCAAGGATGCTGCCCCGCGTGGTCGCGTGAAGAAGGGCGATATCTACAACGCCGTGGTGGTGCGTACCGCCAAGGGCGTGCGCCGTCCTGACGGCTCGCTCATCAAGTTCGACGGCAATGCCGCCGTGCTGCTGAACACCAAGCTTGAGCCGATCGGCACCCGCATTTTCGGGCCGGTCACTCGCGAACTCCGTACCGAGCGCTTCATGAAGATCGTGTCGCTCGCGCCGGAAGTGCTGTAATCGGAGGCCGCATGAACAAGATTCGCAAGGGCGATCGCGTCATCGTCCGTACCGGTAAAGACAAGGGCAAGCAAGGTACCGTGCTGGCCGTGCTAGCCGAGCATGTGACGGTTGAAGGCGTGAACGTTGCCAAGAAGCACGTGCGCCCGAACCCGATGCTGGGTACAACGGGTGGTGTGGTCGACAAGGTCATGCCCATCCATATTTCGAACGTTGCGCTCGTGGATGCCAATGGCAAGCCGTCGCGCGTCGGCATCAAGGTTGAAGGCGGCGTGAAGACGCGCGTGCTGAAGACCACCGGTGCTGCCGTCGGCGCTTGATTCTGGGCAATAGAGAGGAGTTGAGCATGACTGCACGTCTGCAAGAGTTTTACAAAGAAAAGGTTGTGCCCGAGCTGATCAAACAGTTTGGCTACAAGTCCGTGATGGAAGTGCCGCGCATCACCAAGATCACCCTGAACATGGGTCTTGGCGAAGCCATCAATGACAAGAAGGTCATTGAGCACGCCACGGGCGACCTGATCAAGATCGCTGGCCAGAAGCCCATCGTGACGAAGGCCCGCAAGGCTATCGCTGGCTTCAAGATCCGCCAGGGTTACCCGATCGGCACGATGGTCACGCTGCGTGGCCAACGTATGTACGAATTCCTAGATCGCTTCATCACTGTGTCGCTGCCCCGCGTGCGCGACTTTCGTGGTGTGTCTGGCAAGGCGTTCGACGGTCGTGGCAACTACAACATCGGTGTGAAAGAGCAGATCATTTTCCCCGAGATCGAATACGACAAGATCGACGCACTCCGTGGTCTGAACATCAGCATCACGACGACTGCGAAGAACGACGAGGAAGCGAAGGCGCTCCTCAACGCGTTCAAGTTCCCGTTCCGTAATTAAGGGGTTACCGTGGCTAAATTGTCTCTGATCGAACGCGAGAAGAAGCGTGCCAAGCTCGTGGCCAAGTACGCTGAGAAGCGCGCCGCTCTCGAAGCCATCGTGGCCGACCAAAGCAAGTCGGAAGAAGAGCGCTACGAAGCGCGTCTGAAATTGCAAGCGCTGCCGCGCAACGCAAATCCGACTCGTCAGCGCAACCGCTGCTCGATCACCGGTCGTCCCCGCGGTACGTTCCGTAAGTTCGGCCTGGCGCGTAACAAGCTCCGCGAGATCGCCTTCAAGGGCGAGATCCCGGGTCTGACGAAAGCCAGCTGGTAATCACGCACAGGCTACAGGAGAAACAGTATGAGCATGAGCGATCCGATCGCCGATATGCTGACGCGTATCCGCAACGCGCAAGCGGTGGAAAAAGCGTCGGTGGTCATGCCGTCGTCGAAGCTGAAGGTGGCAATCGCCAAAGTCCTGAAGGACGAAGGCTACATCGACGAATTCGCCGTGACCGAGCAGGGTGGTAAGTCCACGCTGACGATTGGTCTGAAGTACTACGCTGGCCGCCCGGTCATCGAGCGCCTGGAGCGCGTCTCGAAGCCTGGCCTGCGTGTGTACAAGGGCCGTAATGAAATTCCGCAAGTGATGAACGGCCTGGGTGTCGCCATCATCTCGACCCCGCAGGGTCTGATGACGGACCGCCGTGCCCGCGCAACCGGTGTCGGTGGCGAAGTCATTTGCTACGTCGCCTAAGGGAGGGGAACCATGTCTCGCGTAGGTAAGGCTCCCATCGCGCTGCCCAAGGGCGCGGAAGTCAATTTCGCTGGTGGTCTGCTGACCGTTAAGGGCCCGCTGGGCAGCCTGACGCAGCCGATTCACTCGCTGGTCAAGGTCACCACCGACAACGGCACGATCACGTTCGCGCCGGCAGATGAGTCGCGTGAAGCCAATGCGTTGCAAGGTACGATGCGCGCCCTGACGGCCAACATGGTCAAGGGTGTGACGACGGGCTTCGAGCGCAAGCTGAACCTGGTCGGTGTGGGTTACCGTGCATCGGTTCAGGGCACCGCTCTGAAACTGCAACTCGGTTTCTCGCACGACGTGATCCATGAGATGCCGGAAGGCGTGAAGGCGGAAACGCCGACGCAGACCGAGATCATCATCAAGGGTTCGGACAAGCAAAAAGTTGGTCAGGTCGCCGCTGAAGTGCGTGGTTATCGTCCGCCGGAGCCCTACAAGGGCAAGGGTGTACGCTACGCCGATGAGCGTGTGATCCTGAAGGAAACCAAGAAGAAGTAAGGGTGCACATCATGAACAAAAATGACTCGCGTCTGCGCCGTGCACGTCAGACCCGCCTGAAAATTGCGGAACTGAGCGTCGCCCGTCTGGCTGTGCACCGTACGAACTTGCACATTTATGCGCAGGTCTTCTCGGAAGATGGCACCAAGGTCCTGGCTTCGGCCTCGACTGCGGAAGCCGAAGTCCGCAAGGAACTGAACGGCAACGGTGGCAACACCGCTGCTGCCACCCTGGTGGGTAAGCGTATCGCTGAGAAGGCGAAGGCTGCCGGCATCGAAGCCGTGGCGTTCGATCGCTCGGGTTTCCGTTATCACGGTCGCGTGAAGGCTCTGGCCGACGCGGCACGCGAAGCTGGCCTGAAGTTCTAAGCCGGCATAGAGGATATCGTCATGGCAAAAATTCAACCTAAGGTCCAAGGGGACGAACGCGACGACGGTCTTCGCGAGAAGATGATCGCGGTCAACCGTGTGACCAAGGTGGTCAAGGGCGGCCGGATTCTCGGTTTCGCTGCTCTGACTGTGGTCGGCGACGGCGACGGCCGTATCGGCATGGGCAAGGGTAAGGCTAAGGAAGTGCCCGTGGCCGTGCAGAAGGCAATGGACGAAGCCCGTCGCAAGATGGTCAAGGTCCCGCTGAAGAACGGTACGCTGCAGCACGAAGTGGTTGGCAAGCATGGCGCCGCAAAGGTGCAGATGATGCCCGCGAAGGACGGTACTGGCGTGATCGCCGGTGGTCCGATGCGCGCCATCTTCGAAGTGATGGGCGTGACGAACATCGTGACCAAGTCGCACGGTTCGACCAATCCTTACAACATGGTGCGCGCAACGCTGGATGGCCTGCGCAAGATGAGCACCCCGGCCGAAGTTGCCGCCAAGCGTGGCAAGTCGGTCGAAGAGATCCTCGGCTAAGCCGAAGGGATAGGTGAACGATATGTCGCAGAAAACCGTGAAAGTCCAACTCGTGCGCAGCCTGATCGGTACGCGCGAAGACCACCGCGCCACGGTGCGCGGCCTGGGCCTGCGCCGCATGAACTCGGTGTCCGAATTGCAGGACACGCCCGCAGTGCGCGGCATGATCAACAAGGTGTCCTACCTGGTCAAGGTCATCGGCTAAGGCAAGACGGAGAAGAGCATGCAACTGAATAACCTGAAGCCGGCAGCCGGCTCCAAGCACGCCAAGCGCCGCGTTGGTCGCGGTATTGGTTCGGGCCTGGGCAAGACGGCTGGTCGTGGTCACAAGGGTCAGAAGTCGCGTTCGGGTGGTTTCCACAAGGTCGGCTTCGAAGGCGGCCAGATGCCCCTGCATCGTCGTCTGCCCAAGCGTGGTTTCACCTCGCTGACCAAGGAATTCACCGCTGAAGTGCGTCTGGGCGACCTGGCGGGCTTGCCGATCGAAGAAATCGATCTGCTGTCCCTCAAGCAAGCCGGCCTCGTTGGCGAGATGGTCAAGAGCGCCAAGGTGATCCTGTCGGGCGAAATCGACAAGAAGGTGACCCTGAAGGGCATCGGCGCGACGGCTGGAGCGAAAGCTGCAATCGAAGCGGCTGGTGGCTCGCTGGCCTAATAGCCTGCTGTTTCACACTGACGGAGCATCCGTTTGGCCACGGCGAAACCTAATGTGATGGCCCAGGCCAAGAACACGGCCAAGTACGGCGATCTTCGCCGTCGGCTGGTGTTCCTGGTTCTGGCATTGCTGGTGTACCGGATCGGCGCGCACATTCCTGTGCCGGGTATCGATCCGGATCAACTGGCGCAGCTTTTCCAACGGCAGTCGGGCGGCATCCTTGGGATGTTCAACCTGTTCTCCGGCGGCGCGCTGTCGCGTTTCACGGTGTTTGCGCTGGGGATCATGCCGTACATCTCGGCGTCGATCATCATGCAACTGCTGACGATCGTGCTGCCGCAGCTGGAATCGTTGAAGAAGGAAGGCCAAGCCGGCCAGCGCAAGATTACGCAGTACACGCGCTACGGTACGGTCGTCCTGGCAACATTCCAGGCGCTGGGGATTGCAGTTGCGCTCGAAGCGCAGCCGGGTCTGGTGCTGGATCCGGGTCTGATGTTCCGGGCTACTGCAGTGATTACGCTGGTGACGGGCACGATGTTCCTGATGTGGCTGGGTGAGCAGATCACCGAGCGCGGTTTGGGCAACGGTATCTCGATCATCATTTTTGGCGGAATTGCTGCAGGACTCCCGAACGCGATCGGCGGCTTGTTCGAGCTGGTGCGTACGGGCTCGATGGGGATTTTCTCCGCGATCCTGGTGGTGGCGATTATTGGTGCGGTGACGTTTGTGGTCGTGTTCATTGAACGCGGCCAGCGCAAAATCCTCGTCAACTACGCCAAGCGGCAGGTTGGTAACAAGATTTATGGCGGACAGTCGTCGCATCTGCCGCTGAAGTTGAATATGGCTGGGGTGATTCCGCCGATTTTTGCATCGTCGATCATTCTGTTCCCGGCCACGATCGCGGGCTGGTTTACAGCTGGCAACTCGACGAATCCGGTTGCACGGGTCGTCAAGGACCTAGCGGCAACGCTGTCGCCGGGTCAGCCGGTGTACATCCTGCTGTATGCGGCGGCGATCATCTTCTTCTGTTTCTTCTACACCGCGCTGGTCTATAACAGCCGGGAAGTGGCGGATAACCTGAAGAAGAGTGGGGCGTTCATTCCGGGCATCCGTCCGGGCGAGCAAACCACGCGGTATATCGACAAGATTCTGGTGCGTTTGACCCTGGCAGGTGCTATCTACATCACGCTAGTGTGTCTGTTGCCGGAGTTCTTGGTGCTGCGCTGGAACGTGCCGTTCTACTTCGGTGGGACGTCCCTGTTGATCATCGTAGTTGTCACGATGGACTTCATGGCGCAAGTGCAGTCCTACGTGATGTCTCAGCAGTACGAGTCTTTGATGAAGAAGGCGAATTTCAAGGGAAACCTGACACTCCGCTAGGAGTGATCGCACGAACCTGAAGGGACATGGCTAAAGATGACGTGATCCAGATGCAGGGCGAGGTGCTGGAAAACCTCCCCAACGCAACGTTTCGCGTCAAGCTAGAGAACGGCCACGTAGTGTTAGGCCATATTTCCGGCAAGATGCGTATGCATTACATCCGCATCTTGCCCGGGGACAAGGTGACGGTCGAATTGACCCCGTATGATCTGTCCCGCGCGCGCATCGTATTCCGGGCGAAGTGAGCGGACTGGAATTGAAGGAAGAGGAAAATCATGAAAGTGCTGGCTTCTGTTAAGCGCATTTGCCGCAACTGCAAAATCATCAAGCGCAAGGGCGTGGTGCGTGTGATCTGCTCGTCGGACCCGCGTCATAAGCAGCGCCAAGGCTAATTTCGCAAAGAGGATTGACGAATGGCACGTATCGCAGGGGTCAACATCCCCAACCACAAACATACCGTGATTGGCCTGACGGCGATCTACGGTATCGGCCGCTCGCGCGCTCAGAAGATTTGCGAGGCTACTGGCATCCCGACCGATAAGAAGGTCAAGGACCTGACGGATCCGGACCAGGACGCGCTGCGTAAGGAAATTGAGAAGTTCCTCGTCGAAGGCGATCTGCGCCGTGAGACGACGATGAACATCAAGCGCCTGATGGATCTGGGCTGCTACCGTGGCGTGCGCCATCGCAAGGGCCTGCCGATGCGTGGTCAGCGTACTCGCACGAATGCCCGTACCCGTAAGGGTCCGCGCAAGGCCGGCGTCGCGCTCAAGAAGTAATCCGTCGGGTAAAGGATAAGAACTATGGCAAAAGCAGCGAATACCGCCGCCCAGCGCGCGCGCAAGAAGGTTCGCAAGAACGTCGCCGACGGCATCGCGCACGTTCACGCGTCGTTCAACAACACGATCATCACGATCACCGACCGCCAGGGCAATGCTCTGTCGTGGGCGACGTCCGGTGGCCAAGGCTTCAAAGGCTCGCGTAAGTCGACGCCGTTTGCCGCTCAGGTGGCAGCTGAGAGTGCTGGTCGCGTTGCGCAGGACCAAGGCATTAAAAACCTGGAAGTGCGCATCAAGGGCCCGGGCCCGGGTCGTGAATCGGCTGTGCGTGCACTGAACAATCTGGGTATCAAGATCCAGTTGATCGAGGATGTGACGCCGGTTCCGCACAACGGCTGCCGTCCGCCGAAGCGTCGTCGTATCTAAGTGATTCGACCGGCCGCGCCAGTTGCTGGCGAGGTCGGTCTGCGGGTGCTATACTTGCCCGCTTACCTGTCTTCCGGATTTTCCGGAAGGCGGGTTTCGTCTTTTCATAAGCCCACTGTTCGCTGCGGCTCTGTTGCTAGGGCTGAGCAGGCGGACCATCCGCGGCCGTGTGCCACGGATGACTGATAACGAAGGAACATAACGTGGCACGCTATACCGGTCCCAAGGCGAAACTGTCTCGCCGCGAAGGTACTGACCTTTTCCTGAAGAGCGCACGCCGCTCGCTCGCCGACAAGTGCAAGCTGGACAGCAAGCCTGGTCAGCACGGCCGCACGTCCGGCGCTCGCACCTCCGACTACGGCAACCAACTGCGTGAAAAGCAGAAGGTCAAACGCATCTATGGCGTGCTGGAGCGTCAATTCCGTCGTTACTTCGCTGAAGCCGATCGCCGCAAGGGCAACACGGGTGAAACCCTGCTGCAACTGCTGGAATCGCGCCTGGACAACGTCGTCTACCGCATGGGCTTTGGCTCGACCCGCGCTGAAGCGCGCCAGCTGGTGTCGCACAAGGCGATCCTGGTGAACGGTCAAGCTCTGAACGTGCCGTCAGCTCAAGTCAAGTCGGGCGACGTGATTGCTATCCGCGAGAAGTCGAAGAAGCAAGTGCGTATTGCCGAATCGCTGACGCTGGCTGAACAGACTGGCTTCCCGATCTGGGTTGCTGTGGACGCCAAGAAGATGGAAGGCACCTTCAAGCAAGCCCCGGATCGCGCAGATATCGCTGGCGATATCAACGAAAGCCTGATCGTCGAACTGTATTCGCGTTAATGACGGCGCCCGTACCTCAGGTGCGGGCTCGTGCGCCTTTTGGGGCGCCCATCATCAACGACATTGTGTTCGTGCGCCAACAGTACTCAGGTGCCGATCCAATCCGAATCGTTACGTGCCGCAACGCGATTGCGGCATGTGCGTCTTCCGTCGCAACGTTCTGCGATGGAACCTTTCCAGTCCAATCCGTCAGCCTTATCGGTGTAACGAGCCGAGGGTATTGAAATAGGACAACCTAATGCAAACAGCACTCCTGAAGCCCAAAATTATTGCGGTTGAGCCGCTTGGCGATCATCACGCGAAGGTCGTCATGGAACCGTTCGAGCGAGGCTACGGCCACACGCTCGGTAACGCGCTGCGCCGCGTGCTGCTGTCGTCGATGGTCGGCTATGCCCCGACAGAAGTCACGATCGCAGGGGTCGTCCACGAATATTCCACCATCGATGGCGTGCAGGAAGACGTCGTCAACCTGCTGCTCAATCTGAAGGGCGTGGTGTTCAAGCTGCACAACCGTGATGAAGTCACGGTGTCGCTGCGCAAGGAAGGCGAAGGTGTGGTGACGGCCGCTGATATCGAGCTGCCGCATGATGTCGAGATCATCAATCCTGGTCACGTGATCGCCAACCTGTCGGCTGGCGGCAAGCTTGATCTGCAGTTGAAGGTCGAGCAAGGCCGCGGCTATGTGCCGGGCAACGTGCGCAAGTTCGGCGATGAGTCGAGCAAGGTTATCGGCCGCATCGTGCTGGACGCCTCGTTCGCGCCGGTGCGCCGTGTGTCGTATGCGGTTGAGTCTGCACGTGTTGAGCAGCGTACCGATCTCGACAAGCTGGTGATGAACATCGAGACCAATGGCGTGATCTCGCCGGAAGAAGCGATCCGCCAGTCGGCTCGCATCCTGGTTGATCAACTGTCGGTGTTCGCCGCGCTGGAAGGTACCGAGAGCGCCGCCGAGGCCGCCGCCGCCCGCGCGCCGCAGATCGATCCGATCCTGCTGCGTCCGGTCGACGATCTGGAGCTGACGGTGCGTTCGGCCAACTGCCTGAAGGCCGAAAACATCTATTACATCGGCGACCTGATTCAGCGTACCGAGAACGAACTGCTCAAGACCCCGAACCTGGGTCGCAAGTCGCTCAACGAGATCAAGGAAGTCCTCGCATCGCGTGGCCTGACGCTCGGCATGAAGCTCGAGAACTGGCCGCCGGCAGGTCTCGAGAAGTAAGTTGCAATTGTCGGCCGGTGCGCAAGTATCGGCCGGTCTTCCTGCCATCGCTGTTTGGGTGGCTTATTGTTAAAGCTACCGGCCCGCGCCACGCAGCGTTGTACGAGCGGCGGCGATAGAAGAGCTGGTCAAACACTCTTAAGAAGGAATCATCATGCGTCACCGTCATGGTTTGCGGAAACTGAACCGCACCTCGTCGCACCGTCTCGCGATGCTGCGCAACATGTCCAACTCGCTGCTGCAGCACGAGCTGATCAAGACCACGCTGCCGAAGGCCAAGGAACTGCGCAAGGTTGTTGAGCCGCTGATTACGCTGGCCAAGAAGGACACCGTAGCCAACCGCCGTCTGGCATTCGCCCGCCTGCGCGATCGCGACATGGTCACCAAGCTGTTCAACGAACTGGGCCCGCGTTTCGCGACCCGTCCGGGCGGCTACACCCGTATCCTGAAGTTCGGCTTCCGTCAGGGCGACAATGCGCCGATGGCTCTGGTCGAGCTGCTCGACCGTCCGGAAGTTGCCGAGGCTGTGGAAGTCGACGGCGCTGCCGAGTAAGGTCAGCCTAGGTTTGCCGGTGCGACATGGCGTCGCGCCGGGCAAGCTAGAGAATGCGTGCTGTCGCGCGCATTACAATGAAGCCAGGATTCGTATCCTGGCTTTTTTGTTGTCCGCTTTCGGTGCTCTAGCAGTTGGCGCGCAACCGTGGAGTATCTATGTCTGACGGAACCGAAGTGCTGCTGGTGCTGACAAACCTGCCCGACGCTGACAGTGCGGATCGCATAACAAAGGCCGTGCTGGAATCCAGAGCCGCAGCGTGCGTCAACCGTTTGCCGGTTTGCGCGTCGGCGTACTGGTGGAATGGTGCGATCGAGCACGCCGCCGAGATCCCGCTGCTGATCAAGACAACGCGTGCAGCCTACCCCGCGCTGGAAGTCGCGCTACGCAAGGCGCATCCGTACGAGGTCCCTGAGATCATCGCTGTGCCGGTGGCTGCGGGCTTGCCGGCGTATCTTGCGTGGGTGGCCGACGAAACGTGCCTGCCTTCCAATTGATGTTTGATTGCCGTTGATATGACCTTCTCTTCGTTCGTGTCCGTGCGACGTGTGGTGCAGTTGGTGATGCTGTTCGTCGCAGTGGCGACGCTGCCCATGCGCGTGCATGCTGCTGACGATTTCCTGCCACCCGAGCAGGCATTCCGCTTCTCCGCCACGCAGGTCGACGGCCAGACTGTCGAAGTCAAGTTCGCCATTGCCGACGGCTACTACATGTACCGCGAACGCTTCGCGGTGGCGGCGGACCCGGCGACCGTCACGCTGGCACCCCCTGACATGCCGGCAGGCAAGGTCAAGTTTGACGAGACGTTCAACAAGGACGTAGAGACCTATCGGCATGACGTTGCATTCCGAGTGAAAGCGCAGAACGCCACGGCGCCTTTCACGCTGATCGTCACGTCGCAAGGGTGTGCGGATCAGGGCCTGTGCTATCCGCCGATGAAGAGCCGTTTCCTGGTGGAGCCCGCCGCCTCGTTGCCGGGCGCGTCTTCCGCAGGCGGTGGCGACGCCAGCTCCGGTGACGCCCTCGGCCGCATCGCCAGCACGCTCGGCAGCGGCAATCTGGGAGCGATTGCGGCGTTGTTTTTTGGACTCGGGCTGCTGCTGACCTTTACGCCGTGCGTGCTGCCGATGCTGCCGATCCTGTCGGCGATCGTGGTTGGCGAGCACGCGACGCGTTCGCGCGCAGCCATCGTGTCGGTCGCTTACGTGCTCGGTATGGCAGTCGTCTATACCGCCGTGGGTGTGGCAGCCGGCTTGGCCGGGCAGGGCCTGCAAGCTGCGCTGCAAAACGTGTGGGTGCTGGGCGCGTTTGCTGTCTTGATGGTGGCGCTGTCGCTGTCGATGTTCGGGCTGTATGAACTGCAATTGCCGGCAGCTTGGCGCGATCACCTGACAAAAGCCTCCAGCAAGCATGGCGGCGGCGAGATTGTCGGAGCCGTCGTGATGGGTGCGCTGTCGGCGTTGATTGTGTCCCCGTGTGTGACGCCGGCATTGGCGGGCGCGCTGGCCTATATCGCGCAGACCGGCAACGCCGCGGTCGGCGGTATGGCGTTGTTTGCGATGTCGGTCGGCATGGGCGTGCCGCTCGTACTCGTAGGTGTGGGGGCGGGCAACTTGCTACCGCGCGCTGGTCACTGGTTGATCGTCACCAAGGCGGTATTTGGATTCATCCTGCTGGCTGTGGCGCTGTGGATCGTGCAGCCGGTGTTGCCGGCTTGGGCGGTGATGGTCGCGTGGGGTGGGTTGCTGATCGGTGCGGCCGTGTTTCTGCGGACATTCGATTCGCTGCCGGATGGCGCGGGCAACGTGCAGCGCTTGGGCAAGGTCGCGGGTGTGCTGCTCGCGCTGGCGGGTGCGGCGCAACTGGTTGGCGTCGCCGCTGGGGGCCGCGATCCGCTGCAACCGCTGAGCGGATTGATTCGCGCATCGGCGGGCACGTCCGCGCAAGCCGAGGCACACGGCGTGACATTCAAGCGCGTGAAGAGCATCGCCGAACTCGATGCCGAAGTGCGCAACGCGAGCGCATCGGGTCGTGCGGTGATGCTCGATTTCTACGCCGACTGGTGCGTAAGCTGCAAAGAGATGGAGCGCCTGACCTTTACCGATGCGCGGGTGCGCAAGGCGCTTGCAGATGTGGTGCTGCTGCAGGCTGACGTGACGGCTAACAACGCTGATGACCAAGCGCTGCTCAAGCGCTTTGGCCTGTTCGGTCCGCCCGGCACGATCTTCTTCGATGCGCAGGGTCGCGAACTGAAAGCGCGTGTGGTTGGTTTTGAGCGCGCCGACACTTTCCTGGAAAGCCTGCGCCGCGCGATCGGCACGACGCAGGCAGTCAAGCCGACGGCCTGATTACGCGCGCAGCAGGCGTGCGGCGTCCAATGCGAAATACGTCAGGATGCCGTTCGCGCCGGCGCGCTTGAATGCCAGCAGCGATTCCAGCACGACCTTGTCGTGATCCAGCCAGCCGTTCTGCGCGGCGGCTTTCAGCATCGCGTATTCACCGCTGACCTGATAGACGTAGGTCGGGAAGCGGAACTCATCTTTCACGCGGCGCACGATGTCGAGATATGGCATGCCGGGCTTGACCATCACCATGTCGGCCCCTTCGGCGATGTCGAGCGCCACTTCGCGCAGTGCTTCGTCCGAGTTGGCCGGGTCCATCTGGTAAGTCATCTTGTTGCTCTTGCCCAGATTGGCCGCCGAGCCCACCGCATCACGGAACGGGCCGTAGAACGCCGAAGCGTACTTCGCCGCGTAGGCCATGATGCGCGTGTGGATGTGGTCGTCATTCTCCAGCGCCAGGCGAATCGCTCCGATGCGGCCGTCCATCATGTCCGACGGCGCGACGATGTCCACGCCAGCCTCGGCTTGCACCAGGGCCTGGCGCATCAGGATATCCACCGTCTCTTCGTTAAGCACGTAGCCGTTGGCGTCGAGCACACCGTCCTGGCCATGGCTCGTGTACGGATCGAGCGCCACATCGGTCAGGATGCCCAATTCAGGGAAGCGCGCCTTGAGCGCCTTTACCGCGCGCGGGATCAAGCCATCGGCATTGGTGGCCTCGATACCATCCGGCGTTTTGAGCGAGGGCTCGATAACGGGGAAGAGCGCAAGCACCGGAACGCCAAGCTGCACGCACTGCTCGGCCACGCTCAGCAATACATCGATTGACACGCGCTCGACACCTGGCATCGACGGCACGGCCTGTCGCACATTGGTGCCTTCGAGGATGAAGACGGGGTAGATCAGGTCGTCGGGAGTGAGGCGCGATTCGCGCATCATGCGGCGGGAGAAATCGTCGCGGCGCATGCGGCGCGGACGATGGTCGGGGAAGCTCGCGATCATTTCAGCAGACCCTAAGAACACACTGTGAAGTTTCGAAACCTTTGTCGCGATTATCCATCCTATGCACGGACAATGCGCCAGCGACGCTGATGCAGCGTCCCCCGCGGCTCCTCCCTGACGCGGGTTCCCATCGATGGCTCGATGGGGTCGTTACCCCCGTTGCGTGTTTGGCGACGGGGTTTTTTTTGCCTGCTCGGCGTGCGGCTCCGGTTCCAGCGCTTCGGGCAAGCACAGCCAGCCTGCGACAATTCGCTGCGCCTCTTCGATGCCGCGGCGCTTCAGGCTGGAGAACAACTGCACCGTGAGCGACACATCGCCGTCGATCTGCGCGCGGTAATCGGCCAGCACCTTGCGTGCCGCCATGAGCGCGCGCGAGGCGTCGTTGTTGGTCAGCTTGTCCGCTTTCGTGAGCAGCACATGGATCGGCTTGCCTGTCGGCAGGAACCACTCGACCATCTGGCAATCGAGGTCTGTAAACGGCCGGCGCGCGTCCATCATGATGACGAGGCCGGCGAGCTGTTGGCGGGCCTTGACGTAGTCGCCCAGAAGGTGAACCCAGTGCGATTTGGTTTCGCCGGGTGCTTCGGCATAGCCGTAACCGGGCAGGTCGACCAGGAAGCCGAGCGGGTCTTCCGCCTTGGCGGGCATCACCGAGAAATAGTTGATGTGCTGCGTGCGGCCGGGCGTCTTACTGGAAAACGCCAGCCGCTTCTGATTGCACAGGATGTTGATCGCGGTGGATTTGCCTGCGTTGGAGCGGCCCGCAAACGCAACTTCCGGCACGGCGGTCGCCGGTAAATCACGCAGATGATTGACGGTGATGAAGAAACGGGCTTGATGCAGGAGCGACATGCGCGGCAGTACCTGTAAACTGCAGTTCAGAACTGCGTGGTTGCTGCGCCGCGAGGTCGCATTGCAGAGGTGTTATTGTACAATACGCCGGTTTACGGACGTCCCCACCAGATCCGTCGCAGGACCGCCCCGAGGCCCGGGCCGGTCCGTTTTCATGCGCTGGTCTGGCACGAGGAGAAGGGGGCGCCCCGCGCCGCAGGGTCCCACATTGGGCGGCGCACGCAGCATTCGAAAACAATCTAAACAAGGTGTGCGAATGAACCGCATCGCGAACGTTTTTGCTGTCGCAGCGCTGTCCCTGGCATCGGTCTTCTCCATAGCCCATGCCGAAGAGCAAAAAGTCGCCAAGGGCGACGCCGCGCGCGGCGAGACGATCTTCAACAACGGTGTGCCCGCCAATGGCGTGCCCGCGTGTGCCAGTTGTCACGGCGCCGGCGGCAACAGCGCCATGAACGTCAACCCGAAGCTGGCTGGCCAGCACGCCGAATACATCGAAAAGCAGCTCAAGGATTTCAAGGCCAAGACCGACCGTAACCAGCCGGTCATGTCGCTGTACGCCGGCGCGCTGTCGGATCAGGACATGAAGGATATTGGCGCCTACCTGGGCAAGCAAGCGGCCTGGAAGCCTGGTTCGGCCAAGAGCAAGGACACCATCGAGCTGGGCCAGAAGCTGTATCGCGGCGGCGACGCCAAGCGCGGTATCGCAGCGTGTGCAGGCTGTCACGGCCCGACGGGTGCCGGCATTCCGGCGCAGTATCCGCGTATCGCAGGTCAATTCTCTGAATACACAGAAGCTCAACTAGTTGCGTTCCAAAGCGGCACCCGCAAGAACAGCGTACAGATGCGCGATCTGGCGGGTCGCATGACGGCCCAGCAGATCAAGGCGGTGGCCGACTACATTGCGGGCCTGCGCTAATCTGCCGCACCTGGCCGTCATGTGACGGTCGCACAATCAACAAGAAGAACAGGGTGGCAATGCGCCTGGCATCGCCACCCTGTTTTCATTTCTGAACAGGTTGTCTTCCCGCATGTCTTCGGTCTCCACTTCCGGCGTCCAGATTCGCTCCCGCCGCCGCGCGCTGCGCGAAACGGTCGAGCTGCTGTCGTCGATGCGCTTTGCCATCAGCCTGCTGACGGTGATCGCCATTGCCAGCGTGATCGGCACGGTGCTCAAGCAGAACGATCCGTACCCGAACTACGTCAACCAGTTCGGGCCTTTCTGGGCCGATGTGTTCCGCTCGCTGACGCTGCCCACGGTCTATAGCGCTTGGTGGTTTCTGCTGATCCTGGCGTTCCTGGTGGTGTCGACCTCGCTGTGCATCGTGCGCAATGCCCCCAAGATGCTGGCCGACATGCGCTCCTGGCGCGAGAACGTGCGCGAAGGCAGCCTGCGCGCGTTCCATCACCGCGACGAATTTGATTCCCCCGCCGATACCGCAACCGTGACCGCACGCCTGGCGGCGCTCGCGCAGAACCGTGGTTTCCGCATCAAGGCATTCGCGCGCGAGGGTGGTGCGACGCTGATTACCGCAAAGGCGGGGGCGGGCAACAAGATCGGCTACATCCTGGCGCACACGGCCATCGTCGTGATCTGTATCGGCGGGTTGCTGGACGGCGACATGATGATCCGCGCGCAGATGTGGTTTGGCGGCAAGTCGCCCATCAAAGGCAATGCGGTCATCAGCGACATCGGGTCGGAGCATCGGCTCTCGGCGTCGAACCCGGGCTTCCGCGGTAACGCGTTCGTGCCGGAAGGTTCGAGCGTCAGCACGGCGATCCTGAACATCGCTGACGGCGCGCTGATCCAAGACTTGCCGTTCATGATCACGCTCAAGAAGTTCACTGTTGAGCATTATTCGACCGGCATGCCAAAGCTGTTCGCCAGCGACATCGTCGTGACCGACCGCCGTACCGGCAAGCAGACCGCTGCGCGCGTGGAGGTGAACAAGCCTTTCGTGTATGACGGCGTGGCGATCTACCAGTCGAGCTTCGAAGATGGCGGCTCGAAACTCAAGCTGACCGGCTTCCCGATGCACGGTGACAACGCCAAGACGTTCGATATGTCGGGCGTCGTGGGCGAGAGCTCGAAGCTCACCGGCAAGGGGGGCGACTACACGGTCGAGTTCTCCGACTTCCGCCTGATGAATGTCGAAACCGTGACGGACGCCTCGGGCAAGCAGGACGCACGCGGCGTGGGCAAGAAGGGCGGGGCGGAAAATGGTCTGCGCGCGGAGCTTGGCAACGTCACCAAGATGACGCGCGACCGCGATCTGCGCAACGTCGGCCCTTCCGTGCAGTACAAGCTGCGCGACGCCAACGGCCAAGCGCACGAATTCAGCAATTACATGCTGCCGGTCACGCTGGACGGGCAATCGGTATTCCTGGCCGGCATGCGCTCTCAGCCCGACGAGCCGTTCCGCTATCTGCGCATTCCTGCCGATGCACAAGGCACCGTCCGTGACTGGATGCGCCTGCGCGCTGCGCTGCAAAATCCGGCGATGCGGGGCGAAGCGGCGCGCCGGTTCGCGCTGCTCTCCATGCCTGGCGAGCAGCGTGCGGAACTGCGCAATCAACTGATGGAAAGTGCGCGTCGCGCGCTCGACCTCTTTGCTGGCGCTGCCGATGTGAAGGATGGGGCCGCCGGTGCAGAGGGCGGTTTTGCCGCAGTCGCTACATTCCTGCAGAAATCGGTGCCCGAAGGCGAGCGCGAGAAGGCCGCCGATGTACTGATGAAGATCATCAACAGCTCCATGTGGGAGCTGTGGCAACTGGCCCGCGCGCAGGACGGCCAACCGGCACCCACTGTGGATGCCGCCAGCAGCCAGTGGTTGCAGAGCGCCATCAACGCGCTGTCGGACAATGTCTTCTACGGCGCACCCGTGTATTTGCAGTTGACCGACTTCCAGCAGGTGCAAGCCAGCGTCTTCCAGCTCACACGTGCGCCGGGCAAAAACATCGTGTATCTTGGGTCGTTGCTGCTGGTGCTGGGCGTTTTCTCGATGTTCTACGTGCGAGAGCGCCGCTGGTGGCTGTGGATCCGACCGCAATCCGGTCAGGCCAACGAAAGCGCCTCCGGCGCACATGTGCTGACCGCCATGTCGACCATGCGGCGTACGCTCGACTTTGACCGCGAGTTCGAGCGCCTCAAGCACGATATCCGCGCCGCGGCAGGCGCCCCCGATGCCGCCGGTGCAGCGAGCGTCGACCCCAAACCAACGAAGTGAGCCGGTGATGGAAGCGAGCAATCCCCAAACGACCATGGCGAGCGCCGATCTGGGCGCGCTGCGACGCCCATCGTATTTCCGCCGCCTAGGCTGGTTTGACTGGCTATTTGCTGCAATGCTGGCGGCCGGCGCTGGTTATGCCTTTTCCCGCTATGGCGCTTACATGGATGGCTACGAGCGCGGCATTCTCGTCGCCGCCGTGCCCGCCTTCGCATGGCTGGGCTGGACGTGGAAGCCGGTGCGCGTGCTGATGATTGGCATCGCCGTGTTGTCGTTGTTCGGTATCTCGCAATACGCCGGCGCCAATGGCCCGGATCTCGCCCGCGCCGAGCACGCCTTCTTCCTAAAGTATTTCCTTGCCAGCCAGTCGGCCATCCTGTGGATGAGTGCGCTGATCTTCCTGTCCACGCTGTTTTTCTGGACGGGTTTTCTGCTGCGCTGGGAAGCGGGTGGGTCGATCGGCAGCAAGCTGTGCTGGGCAGCCGTGGTGCTCGGCCTGACCGGCATGCTGGTGCGGTGGTATGAGTCGTACCTGGTGGGCGCAGACATTGGCCACATCCCCATCTCGAATCTGTACGAGGTGTTCATCCTCTTTACGCTGATCACGTCGCTGTTCTATTTGTACTACGAGCAGCGTTACAAGACGCGCGCGCTGGGGCCGTTCGTGATGCTGGTGGTGTCGGCGGCGGTCGGCTTTCTGCTGTGGTACACGGTGTCGCGCAGCGCGCAGGAGATCCAGCCGCTGGTGCCGGCACTGCAAAGCTGGTGGATGAAGATCCACGTACCGGCCAATTTCATCGGTTACGGCACGTTCGCGCTGTCGGCTATGGTGGGCGCGGCTTATCTGCTGAAGGAGCGCGGCGTGCTGGCCGATCGCCTCCCGTCGCTCGAAGTGCTGGACGACGTGATGTACAAGGCCATCACCGTGGGCTTTGCGTTCTTCACCATCGCCACGATTCTCGGTGCGCTGTGGGCGGCTGACGCCTGGGGCGGCTATTGGAGCTGGGACCCGAAGGAAACCTGGGCGCTGATCGTCTGGCTGAACTACGCCGCGTGGCTGCACATGCGCCTGATGAAGGGCTTGCGTGGTCGCATGGCGGCATGGTGGGCGCTGATTGGCCTGTTGGTCACGACGTTCGCCTTCCTGGGCGTGAACATGTTCCTCTCGGGGCTGCACAGCTACGGTGAACTGTAAGTCGTCAGTCACAAAAAACTTTCTGCAGACTGGAATAAAGACGCGCCTAGCGTGTTTACTGCTCAGTGAGGGCGCGATCGGCGCGCCCCTCCATCCAAGGAGAACAAGATGAGCCAGTCTGCAGCTTCCCAGAAGTTGTTCAATCCGCGCGCCGCGTTGGCCGGCGCCGCGCTGCTTGCCGCATTGGGTTTGGCAGGCTGCAGCGGCATGGGCATGGGCATGGGCGCGTCGTCTACGCCGTCGGCCGTCAAGGTGACCAACGGCACGCTTACGGATCAGCACGGCATGGCGCTTTACACGTTTGACCGTGACGCCATGGCCGGCAAGAGCGCCTGCAACGGCAAGTGCGCTGAGAACTGGCCGCCGCTGGCAGCCAATGACGCCGACAAGCCGTCCGGCGACTACACCATCATCACGCGCGACGACGGCAAGAAGCAGTGGGCCTATCGCGGCAAGCCGCTTTACCTCTGGACCAAGGACAAGATGCCGGGCGACCAGACCGGAGACGGCTTCATGAACGTTTGGCACGTCGCCAAGCCGTAAGCACGCCGCCTTCGCTCGCGCCCATATGTCCGACCTGGCCAGCCGGCTGATCGCGCTCACGCCACGCCTGCGCCGACACGCGCGCGGCCTGATGCGTGACGCCAGCCGTGCCGACGATCTTGTCCAGGACACGCTGGAACGCGCCTGGCGTTACCGCTGGCGGTTCCAGTTGCGGCCCAGGCTCGGGCCCATCGGGCAGATTGGAGCGCAGGGCGAGGGCGACGGCTTGTTTGCCTGGCTGCTCACCATCATGCATCGGTTGCATCTGAACGCCGTGCGCCGGCCCGATCGGCTCGAGCTGAGCGACTCGCCCCCCGATATCCCCGTCGACGAAGACCCCGGCTTGCGCCGTGATCTGCTGCGTGCGCTGGCGACGCTGCCCGAAGACCAGCGGGCGGTATTGCTGCTCGTCGGCCTGGAGCAGTTCGCCTATAAGGAAGCCGCCGACGTGCTGGGCGTGCCGGTGGGCACGGTGATGTCGCGGCTGTCGCGGGCGCGTGAGCGGATGCGTGTGGCGCTCGACGGTTCGCCCGAGGCGGCGCGTGCATCGTCGGCATCTGGCGACGGGAGCAGCGCAGCGCTGCACCGCGTGAAGTGAGGCTCGCCATGTCCTCCAATTCCATTCATATCGACGAACTCCACGCCTATGCCGACGGCCGCTTGCCCGCGGCGCGACGCGCTGCCGTGGAGGCCTATCTTGCCGCGCACCCGGTCGCAGCGGCCGAGGTCGCGGGCTGGCGCAAGACGGACGCGCAATTGCACCACGCGCTCGATCCGCTGCTCAACGAACCGGTGCCGCAGCGCCGCATTCCGGCGGAGATCCTCGCGGCAGCACGTCGCCCCACGGCCAGCGGCTTTGGCGCGGTGCGTGGCTGGAGTGTCGTGGCGCTGGGTGTTGCGTGCCTGGCCATTGGCTCGGGCGCCGGTTGGCTTGGCCGAGGTGCCGTCGAGCGCACCATGCCCATGCAGCGTTTCGCCAACGATGCGCTCGTATCGCACGTCGTCTTTTCTCCCGAGTCGAAACACATGGTGGAGGTGCCGGCCGATGAAGAGGCGCATCTCGTCACATGGTTGTCGCGGCGCCTGGATGCGCAGTTGCGTGTTCCCGACCTGACGTCGCTCGGCTACCGGCTCATCGGCGGGCGCCAGACGGTGGTGGCTGATGCGCCTACGGCCATGCTGATGTATGAGGGGCCAGGCGGTACGCGTATCTCCGTACAGTTGCGGCGCATGCCGAACAATCGCGATACGGGGTTCCGGCTGGAGACCCTCGCCCCCGACAACCGCGTGCTGCAGGCGATTCATCCTGCTGTGGATCACCCGCCACCGATGGCGTTTTATTGGGCGGACCGCGGTCTGGGGTTTGCGGTGGCCGGCCCGCTGGTGCGTGCGCAGTTGCTGGAAGTGGCCCAGGTGGTCTATCGGCAGTACAGCGAATTCACCGGACCAGCGCCCCGCCAGGAATAGCGCCATTTTTTTCCCGCGCTTTGTCAGGTTGGCGGCGCGGGCACGACCAACGCACATGGGACACCGTTCCCGCACGACGAGGACCCCGAATCATGTTGATCAAGACAGACCGCTGGCTGCGTGGCGACGACATTCCCGCCGGCGAGATCACACCGCAGCACATCTTCGAGCAGCGCCGCCGCTTTTTGGCCGCTGCCGCCATGGGTGCCGCCGGCACAACGCTGGCGCCGTGGGCGTCGCGCGAGGCCTTCGCCGCCAACCCGCCGCTGACCAAGTTGGCCGGCAAGCCGAATCCGGCGTACACGACCGTGGAGAAAGCCACCCCATACGACCAGGTCACCACGTACAACAACTTCTACGAGTTCGGGACCGACAAGGCCGACCCGGCGCGCTATGCCAGCACGCTGCGCCCGCACCCATGGCAAGTCAGCGTGGAAGGTTTGGTGAAGACGCCCAAAACCTACGATCTGGACGACCTGATGAAGCTCGCGCCGATGGAAGAGCGCGTCTACCGCCTGCGTTGCGTCGAGGGCTGGTCGATGGTGATTCCCTGGGTGGGCTTTCCGCTGGCCGAGTTGATCAAGCGGGTGGAGCCCCAGGGCAGCGCCAAGTACGTCCAGTTCATCTCGCTGGCCGACAAGCGGCAGATGCCCGGGATCAGCAGCCCCGTGCTGGAGTGGCCGTATAGCGAAGGCCTGCGCCTGGACGAGGCGATGCATCCCTTGGCGCTGCTCACCTTCGGGCTCTACGGCCAGGTGCTGCCGAACCAGAACGGTGCGCCCGTGCGCGTGATCGTGCCGTGGAAATACGGCTTCAAGAGTGCGAAGTCCATCGTCAAGATCCGCTTTGTCGACAAGCAGCCGCCAACGAGCTGGAACCTTGCTGCGGCCAACGAATATGGCTTCTATTCCAACGTGAACCCGACCGTGGATCATCCGCGCTGGAGCCAAGCCACTGAACGCCGCATCGGCGAGGACAAAGGCGGCTTTGGCGGCCTGTTCGCGCCCAAGCGCAAGACGCTGATGTTCAACGGCTACGAGCAGGTCGCGCCGCTCTACGCGGGCATGGACCTGCGCAAGAACTTCTGAGGCCGACATGACACTGCTGCCGCCGATGTTGCCGCCCAAGCAGTTGCGTGTGGTGAAGGCGATCGTGTGGGTCGTTGCGCTCGTGCCCTTTCTGCGCATCGTCTTCCTGGGCGCGACCGATCAGTTCGGGCCGAATCCCCTGGAGTTCGTCACGCGCTCGACCGGTACGTGGACGCTGGTGCTGCTGTGCTGCACGCTGGCCATCACGCCGCTGCGCCGGATCACGGGCATGAACTGGCTGATTCGACTTCGCCGCATGCTTGGGCTGTACACGTTCTTCTACGGCTCGATTCACTTCCTGATTTGGTTGCTGGTGGATCGTGGCCTCGACCCTGCGTCGATGCTCAAGGACATCGTCAAGCGGCCTTTCATCACTGTTGGTTTTGCGGCGTTCGTGCTGATGATTCCGCTGGCCGCCACGTCGACCAACGCGATGGTGCGCAGGCTCGGCGGCAAGCGTTGGCAGTGGCTGCACCGGCTTGTCTACGTGACCGGCGTGCTCGGCATCCTGCACTACTGGTGGCACAAGGCAGGTAAGCACGACTTTGCCGAGGTGTCGATCTACGCGGCAGTGATGGCGGTGCTGCTTGGCCTGCGGGTCTGGTGGGCGTGGCGCTCGCCGCGCACTGCGATGGCCGGAGCAGCTATGCCAGCGCGCGATTGATGCTGGTCGCGCCCATGAAAAAAGCCGACGTTTGTGCGTCGGCTTTTTCTTTGCGGGGATGGCTTACGCGGGGAACAGATGCTCTCCGCGGATCAGGTCCTCAAAGCACTCCCGCTCGCGTGCCAGGTGCACATTGTCGCCATCGACGATGACTTCGGCCGCGCGATTGCGCGTGTTGTAGTTCGAACTCATCGTGAAGCCGTACGCGCCGGCCGACAGGATCGCGAGCACATCGCCCGGCTGCACCGCCAGCGAACGGTCGCGGCCGAGCCAGTCGCCGGATTCGCATACCGGACCCACCACGTCGTAGACGACGGGCGCGCTCTGGCCTTCGCGCACCGGCACGATGTGGTGATACGCCTCGTACATCGCCGGGCGGGCGAGGTCATTCATCGCCGCATCGACGATGCAGAAATTTTTGCTCGCGCCAGGCTTGAGGTATTCGACGCGCGTGAGCAGCAGGCCCGCGTTGCCGACCAGCGAGCGGCCCGGCTCGAACAGCACGGTGCGATCGCCAAAACCGCGTTGCTCGACGCGGTCGAGCAGCGTGCGCGCGAAGGCGGTGATGTCCGGCGGCGTCTCGTCGGTGTAAGTGATGCCCAGGCCACCGCCCACATCGATATGGGACAAGCGGATGCCCTCGGCGTCCAGCTGGGTCACCACGTCGAGCACCTTGTCCAGCGCATCCAGATACGGCGACACCTCGGTGATTTGCGAGCCGATATGGCAGTCGATGCCGACCACACGCAGGTTCGGCATTGCAGCGGCCGCGCGGTAAGTCGGCAGGACTTCGTCAAACGCCACGCCGAACTTGTTGCCTTTCAGGCCCGTCGAGATGTACGGGTGCGTCTTGGCGTCGACGTCCGGGTTGATGCGCAGCGACACGGGCGCGACCTTGCCCATCGAGGCGGCCACGTCGTTCAGGCGGTGCAGTTCGGGAATCGACTCCACGTTGAAGCACGCCACGCCGACTTCCAGCGCGAAGCGCATTTCGTCCGCGCTCTTGCCCACACCCGAGAACACTACCTTCGCAGCCGGCGCACCGGCGGCCAGCACGCGCTTGAGTTCGCCTGCGGACACGATGTCAAAGCCTGCGCCAAGCTGTGCGAACACCTGCAGCACGGCCAGGTTCGAGTTGGCTTTCATGGCGTACTGCACATGCGCGTTGCGGCCTTCGCAGGCGGCGGCGTAGGCGCGATAGTTGGCGGTGAGCGCGGCGCGCGAGTACACGTAGGTGGGCGTGCCGAACTGCGCGGCAATCGCGTCCAGCGCGACGCCTTCGATCATCAGCGCGCCTTCCTGGCGAATCAGGGACTCGGACATGAGTGGAAACATTCTGGGCGTCGCACCAGATAGGGGCGGCGCCGGTTGAGTAGAAAGGGGCTGGATCAGCGGTTCGCGGGTACCGCGCTGGCGGCATCGGCGGCTGCGGGTTTGGCGCCCGGCACCGGCGGCTGCGGCACGGCGTTCGGCCCGGCGATGCCGGGGTCCGTGGTTTGCGGCGCGGTTGGCGCTGGCGGCACCTTGGGCATGTACAGCGGCCCGCGAATCCCGCAGCCGGATAGGCCTGCGATCGTCAGGGTCAGGCCGACAGTGGCTACAATGGCGGCGGTTCGTATCATCGGATGATGGTGCAGAAAGGATGCCCCAGGGGTGTAACCCTTGCGGCGATCGGAGTCATATGGGACGAGGCGCCTGCTGGTCAGGAAGGGCCGCAAATGGCCGCCACGCAACGTCCGCGCAAGATTTTGGAGTGTAGCATGCCCCCCCTGAGCGAATCGGAGTTCCTGGCGCTGGCTGAAGCGGAACTCACCCGCATCGAAAGCATCGTCGAAACGGCCGCCGAGGAGGCCGATGCCGACATCGAGGTCACCCGTACCGGTAACGTGCTCACGCTTGAATTCGACGATGGCTCCAAGATCATCATTAACAGCCAGGCGCCGATGCAGGAACTGTGGGTGGCAGCGCGTGCCGGCGGTTTCCACTTCCGCCGCAGTGACGACGGCCGCTGGGTCGACACGCGCAGCAAGGAAGAGCTGTACGTCGCGCTGTCACGCTATGTCAGCCAGCAAAGCGATGTGGATGTGACATTGGCCGCCGACTGAGCGCAACGTTCTCGTCGGACCAAAAGAAAAGCCGCCCCGAAGGGCGGCTTTTTCGTTGGCGCGAAGCTCAGTTGCCTCGGAACATGTCGAGAATCTTCTGCTTCTCCTGTTCCTGCGTCGGCGCCAGGTTGACGCCAGGCTGCTGCGGTTGGTCGCCGGCCGGTGAGGATGCTCCCGGCATGGCATCGCCCAGGCCCACCGAAGCGACGCCCTGACCGTTGGCGTATTCCTCGTAGGCCCAGTCGCCGGCCATCTGCACGACGCCTTCAGGCGGCTGGCGCTCGGTCTGGGGCTCACCCTTGAGCGCGTAGCTCATATAGTTGATCCAGATCGGCAGGGCCAGGCCGCCACCGGTTTCGCGATCCCCCAGGCTGCGCGGGTTGTCGTAGCCCATCCAGGCCACGCCGACCACCTTGGGTGTATAGCCGCAGAACCAGGCGTCGAACGAGTCGTTGGTGGTGCCGGTCTTGCCGGCCATGTCGTTGCGGCCCAGCTTGACCTTGGCCTGGTAGCCCGTGCCGCCCGACACCACGCTGCGCAACAGCGAATCCATGATGAAGTCGTTGCGCGGATCGATCACGCGCACGGCGTCCTTGCCGGCGGTCATCGGATGACTCTGCTGCACGACGGTGCCGCGCGCATCCACCACGCGATCGATGATGTACGGGTTCACGCGGTAGCCGCCGTTGGCGAACACCGAGTAGCCGCTTGCCATCTGGAGCATTGTCACCGAACCCGCGCCCAGCGCCATCGGCAAATAAGCCGGGTGCCGATCGGCGTCGAACCCGAAGCGCGTGATGTACTGCTGCGCGTACTGCGTACCAATCGCGCGCAGGATGCGCACCGACACCAGGTTCTTCGACTTCTGCAGCGCGCGGCGCATCGTCATCGGGCCGTCATAGCCGCCGCCGTAGTTCTTCGGCTCCCACACCTGGCCGCCGGTGTCGCCGGTCGGGATGGAGAGCGGCGCGTCGTTGATGACCGTAGACGGCGAGAAACCCTTGTCCACCGCCGCCGAATAGATGAACGGCTTGAAGCTCGAACCCGGCTGGCGCCACGCCTGCGTGACGTGGTTGAACTTGCTGCGGTTGAAATCGAAGCCGCCGACCATCGAGTAGATCGCGCCCGTCTGCGGGTCCAGCGAGATGAAGCCCGATGCCACTTCCGGCAACTGCGTGATCGACCACTTCTGCGTTTTCGCATCCTGAATCACGCGGATCACCGCGCCCGGGCGCAGCTTGATCTTCGGCTGTGCATTGTTCGACAGGGCAGCCTGTGCAAAGCGCAGGCCATCGCCCGCCAGGTCGATCGTCTCACCGGTCAGCATCGTCGCGCGCACCAGCTTGGGCGTCACGCTCACCACCACGGCCGATTGCAGATCGTCGCTGTTCGGATGTTCAAGCAAGGCGTCGTCGATGGCCTGTTCGCGATCTTCTGCGTCGGAGGGGAGATCGATGAACGCTTCGGGGCCGCGATAGCCGTGACGGCGCTCGTAGTCGAGAATGCCGCGGCGCACGGACTGATACGCGACGTCCTGGTCGGCCTTGCGCAGCGTGGTGTAGACATTCAGGCCGCGCGTGTAGGTTTCTTCGCGGTACTGCGCGTACATGAGCTGACGCACCATTTCGGCCACGTATTCGGCGTGCACGTCGAACTCATGACCCTCGCCGCGCACCGGCAATTGCTCGTGGATCGCCTGATCGTATTGTTCCGGCGTGATGTAGTGCAGGTCGCGCATGCGCTGCAGGATGTACTCCTGGCGCACCTTGGCGCGCTTCGGGTTCACCACCGGGTTGTACGCTGACGGCGCCTTGGGCAGGCCGGCCAGCATGGCCGCTTCGGCCAGGGTGATGTCCTTGATGTTCTTGCCGAAGTAGATCTGCTCGGCGCTGGCAAAGCCGTACGCACGCTGACCCAGGTAGATCTGGTTCATGTACAGCTCAAGGATCTGATCCTTTGTCAGGCTCGCCTCGATCTTGTACGAGAGCAGCATCTCGTAGATCTTGCGCGTGTACGTCTTTTCGCTCGACAGGAAGAAGTTGCGCGCCACCTGCATCGTGATGGTCGACGCGCCTTGCGACAGGCCGCCGTGCAGGTTCGCCAGGCCCGCGCGCAGCACGCCGATGAAGTCGACGCCGCCGTGCTCGTAGAAACGGTCATCCTCGATGGCCAGTACCGCGCGCTTCATCACGTCGGGCATCTGCGTGATCGGCACGAAGCTGCGGCGCTCTTCACCAAATTCGCCGATGAGGACGTTGTCGGCGGTGTACACGCGCAGCGGGATCTTCGGGCGGTAATCGGTGATGGCGTCGAGCGACGGGAGGTTGGGCGCGGCGACGAGCAGGGCATAGCCCAGCAGCAGCGCTCCGACGACCCCCATAGCAACGAACAGGCCGAGCATCCAGAGAAGCAGTCGCGCCCACAGCGGGCGGCGGGCTTTAGGCGGCTTGGGCGAGGCTGGGGTGGTTTGGGCAGTAGCCATTACAGGTGGGCACCGGGGGTGTCAGTCAGCGTGGCGGCGATTATATCGTCGAGGCTTCCAGGGGCCTGCGGCATCGGACGTAACAGCACGTAACCAGTGTCACGTCAGCGCACGAGACTGCACTTGTGCGCCGCGTCATGCTCGCGGCGCGAGCAAATTGTGCGTCCGCCGTGCCTTGATTCAAGGCGGCTAAGAATCCGCCGTTAGAAGTAGACGGAGCGGAAATCAAGTCAGACGAAAGGGGTATCCCCCGACCGTGGGGTTTTGACAACGCTTTGCGAATGGCTTGGCGGGAAATGCATCGCGGTCCGCCTGAGCGTTTGCCTGTTCTAAAGGATTTTGTGAGAATCCAGCAGCAAATCTAAGCAGGCTATGGCGCACGTTGGATTTGCGACGGGCGCCAGGGTTCAAAAAACTATAAACGGTGGGGTGTCTCTGTGCGACGGGGTTTGTTGTCCGGCCTGCTGCGCCGCAATATCGTCGGGATAGATATCGGGTCTTCCAGCGTCAAGGTGGTGGAGTTATCCGCCAACGGCAAGCAGGGGGATTTCCGTCTCGAAAAATGCGCCAGCGAGCTGATTGAACGCAGTGCCGTCGCCGACGGCAATCTGGTGAATATCGATGCGGTGGGCAATGCGCTCAAGCGTGCCATCGCCAAGGCCGGCATTCGCGGTAAGGAAGCCGTGCTTGCCATTCCTGCAAGCCTGACGGAATCGCAAACCGTTAGCCTGCCCGACAACCTGACCGAAGACGAGCTCTTCGTGCAGGTCGAGAGCGAAGCCAATCGGCTGTTTCCGCCCTCGCAGAACGTCAATTTCGACTATGTCGTGATCGGCCCGTCCGAAACCGAAGGCGGGGTTGGCGTACGCGTCACGGCAACGGTTTCCGAGCGCGTGACCGAGCGCGTGACTGCCGCCGAGATGGCCGGTCTGAAAGCGATCGTCATGGATGTGGAAGAGAACGCCATCCAGCGCGCCATGACGCACATGCTGGCCGTCAAGCCGGACGCCACCGAAACCGAGACGCGCGACATGCCCGTCGTGGCGATGTTCCACCTGGGCGGTGCACGCTCGCACGCACTGTTCTATCAAGGCTGGAAGGAATTGTACGACCAGCCGATGTCCGGCTCGGGCGACCAGCTCACGCAAAGCATCTCGCGTCTGTTTTCCCTGGATCTACTCAAGGCCGAGGTGAAGAAGCGGAAGAACACGCTGCCCGACGAATACCGCAGCCAGCTGCTCAAGCCCTCGCTCGAGACGCTGGCCATGGAAGTCGGTCAGGCGATCCAGAATTTCCTGTCGACCTCGAGCGTCGGTCGCGTGGACGAGATCGTGCTCTCGGGCGGTCACGCATCGCTGCTGGGTGTGCAGACTGCAATCCAGCAACAGACGCAGATCAATACGACGCTGGCCAATCCGTTCGCGAACATGGGCGCGGCCAAGAACGTCAATGCGCGCTATTTGCAGCGCGATCTGCCGGCCTACATCGTCAGCGCGGGTCTTGCCCTGCGCGGGCTGCAATAAGGAGTCGACGATGGCCAATGAAAGCGCGAATGCCGTAAATGCGCTCCCGAACGTCAATCTGCTGCCGTATCACGCAGAGCGGCGTGCCGGTAAGCGCAAGAAAGTCTTCATGAGCCTGGGCGGCGCTGCCGTTGCGGGCGCTGTGGTGGTGTTCCTGGGTGGCATGGTGATCGATCACCAGACCGAAGAGGCGCAACGCATCAACGACATCCTCACGCAGAAGAACGCGGAGATGGACAAGCAGATCGCCGAGGTCAACACCCTCAAGAAGGACATCGACGACCTCCTGCAACGTCAGCAAGCGGTGGAAAGCCTGCAGAACCAGCGCAACCGCCCGGTGCAGTTGCTCGAAGAACTGGTGCGCCAAGTGCCGGACGGCATCTATCTCACCTCGCTCAAGCAGGATGGCGAGCGTTACACCGTATCGGGTGTGGCGCAGTCCAACGAACGCGTGTCGGACCTGCTGCGTAACCTTGGTACGGTGCCCTGGCTGGATCACGCCGAGCTGGGTGAATCGGTGGCCACCACCATGACGAACAACCTGAAGGAACAGCGCCGCCTGTTCAACTTCACGATCCGCTTCCAATGGAAGGCCGAGCCGGTAGCGCCGGCCAAGCCGGGCGCGGCCACGGCGGGGAAATAACCATGGCGCTCTCGACCGAAATTTCGCTGGAAGACCTGGTCAGCCAGTTCCGTGGCCTGAACCTGAATGAGCCGGAAACGTGGCCGATCGCGCCGCGCATCCTGTTCATGATTCTCTCCGCCGTGCTGGTGATCGGATTGGGTTGGCAGTTCTACTGGAGCGGCAAGTTTGACGAGCGGGACGCCAAGCGTACCGAACAGAACAACCTCAAGTCGGCATACCAAAGCAAGCTCGCACAGGTGGTGAACCTCGAAGCGCTGCGCAAGCAGAAGGCCGAGGTGGAGCAGCGTGTCGCCAAGCTTGAGCTGCAACTGCCCAACAAGACCGAAATGGACGCGCTGCTGGCCGACGTTAACCATGCCGGTATCGCGCGTGGCCTGACCTTCGACCTGTTCCGCCCCTCCGGCGCGGTAATCAAGCCTTATTACGCTGAGATTCCCGTCGCCGTGAAGGTGAATGGACGCTATCACGACATGGCGCTGTTTGCTGCCGACGTGGCGGCGCTGTCACGCATCGTCACGCTGCAGAACATCTCGCTGACGGGTACCAAGGATGGCGGCATGGTGATGGAAACGCGCGCTGAGGCCTACCGGGCACTCGACGCGGATGAGCAAGCGGCTCAGCGCAAAGCGAATGCCGCTGCCAAGGGAGGCGCCAAATGAGGGGCCGCACCATGAGCCGTCGCCGCATGTCGCACGTTCTGCGTCTGTCGCCCCTGTGCCTGGCCGTCGTGCTGACGGCCTGCGGCGCGAGCGAAGACGATGAATTGCAGCAATGGATGCAGCAAGCGCGCCAGAGCGTCAGTACGACCGTGCAGCCGCTGCCTGAGCCCAAGCCTTACGCGCCGCGCGAATACACGACCACCAAGCAGACTGATCCGTTCAGCGTGCAGAAGGTGGCAGAGCTTTCGCGCGCGCAGAACGAATCGCCGGAACCGAATCGCCGTCGCGAGCCGCTGGAAGACTATCCGCTGGAAGCCTTCAAGCTGGTCGGGACGATGAAGCGCAATGGCGAGACGGAAGCCGTCCTGTCTGTCGGGGACAAGACGCAGCATGTGCATGTGGGGCAGTACATCGGACAAAACTATGGTCGCATCGTCCGCATCGGAGACCAGGAACTCACCCTGCGTGAGCTGGTGCGCGAAGGCACGACCGAATGGAAAGAAAAAATGACGACCCTGAAAGTTCAGGAGAGCGCGCAATGACGATGCGTCTTGTGAAGGGCGGCCTGTCGCAGGCAACCCGAGTGGCCCGGGGGGGCGCGGTGGCATGGCTTTCGCTGTGCATGTTCATGTTGGCTGGTCAGGCCGTTGCTCAGCAGGCAGCACCTGCGGCGGCCGTCTCCGGCAACACGATCGAAAAGGTGGAGCAGGCCACGGCCGGTGAATCCACCGTGGTGACGGTCACGCTCAAGAGCGCGCCGACGCAGAAGCCGGTGGAGTTCAGCACGCAGCAGCCTGCGCGCATCGCCATCGACTTCTTCGGGGCGACCTTCGCGCAAGGCCGCGCCAATTACCAATACGGCGGCAAGCTGCTGCGTTCGGCAAACGTCGTGCAGATCGGCGACCGTACCCGCGTCGTGCTCGATCTGTCGCGCCAGACGCAGTACAAGTCGGAAGTGCGCGGTAACCAGTACGTGCTGACGTTGCAAGCTGCGCCGGTGGCGGCGGCAGTCGCAGCGCCGACCTTCTCGGCCCCGACACCCGTCGCAGGCGCCGAGCGCCCGGCGGTGCGCAACGTTGACTTCCGCCGCGGCGAGGATCTTGCCGGCCGCGTGGTGGTCGACCTGTCGACTGCCAACTCGGCGATCAACATCGCCCAGCAAGGCCAGAACCTCGTGGTGGACTTCGTCGGTGCGACGCTGCCGCAGTCGCTGCGTCGTCGCTACGACGTGAGCGATTTCGGCACGCCCGTGCAGGCCATGCGTGCCACCGATAACGGCACTGGCGCACGTCTGATCATCGAGCCGCGTGGCAACTGGCAGTACAGCTCGTACCAGACCGACACGCAGTTCGTGGTGGAAGTGCGCCCGACGAAGGAAGACCCGAACAAGCTGATTTCCGGCCCGGGCTACCGTGGTGAGCGCCTGTCGCTGAACTTCCAGAACATCGATGTGCGCTCGTTGCTGCAAGTCTTCGCCGACTTCACGAATCTCAACATCGTGACCAGCGACAGCGTGACGGGTACCCTTTCGCTGCGTCTGAAGGATGTGCCGTGGGATCAGGCACTGCAGATCGTGCTCGATTCGAAGGGCTTGGCGTCGCGTCGCAACGGCAACGTGCTGTGGGTGGCCCCGCGTGGTGAACTGGCCACGAAGGAAAAGGCCGAGCTGGAGTCGCAACAGCAAGTGACCGAGCTGGAGCCCCTGCGCAGCCAGGTGTTCCGCCTGAACTATCAGAGCGCCGGGGACGTGCGCAACATGTTGCTGGGTACCGGTGCCGCAGGTGGGGCAGGCGGTGCTGTCGGTGGCGCCGCGACTTCGCGGATTCTGTCCAAGCGCGGCTCGCTTACGGCGGATACGCGTACGAATCAACTGTTTGTCTCCGACATCCCGAGCAAGCTCGAAGAGGTGCAGGCCTTCCTCCAGAAGATCGACATCCCGGTTCGCCAGGTAATGATCGAGGCGCGCATCGTTGAGGCGGACGATACGTTCAGCCGCAACCTGGGTGCCAAGCTGGGCTTCGCTTCCAAGACCAACGGCGCGGGCTATGGCAACACCTACACCAACGTGGTCTCGCCCATTACTCAGGGCGCCACGTGGGACAACAGCCCAGCGATCAGCTTCCCTGCCAACGGCATCAACGGCGTGAACGCAGCCAGCGTCGCCGTGAGCCTGTTCAATGCCGGTGCTGGCCGCTTCCTGGCGCTGGAGCTGTCTGCGCTTGAAGCTGACGGCCGCGGCAAAATCGTCTCCAGCCCGCGCGTGGTCACTGCCGACAATATCAAGGCGCTGATCGAGCAAGGTACTGAAATTCCGTACCAGCAGGCGACTTCTTCCGGTGCGACGTCGGTGTCGTTCAAGAAGGCTAACCTGAAGCTGGAAGTGACGCCCAAGATCACGCCGGATGGCAACATCTTCCTGGATGTGGACGTCAACAAGGACAGCGTGGGTATCCAGACCACCAACGGCTTTGCCATCGACACCAAACACGTACAGACGCAGGTGCTGGTCGAGAACGGCGGCACGGTCGTGATCGGCGGTATCTACACGCAGAACGAGCGGACCGACATCAACAAGGTGCCGTTGCTGGGCGATATTCCGGTGCTGGGCAACTTGTTCAAGAGCACGAGCAAGATCAACAACCGCACCGAGCTGCTGGTTTTCCTGACGCCGCGTGTGCTGTCCGATCAACTGTCGCTGAAGTAATCGGCGGCGGTATCGCGATCTGAAAGCCCGGCCTCCTGAGTGGAGCGCCGGGCTTTTTTGTGTCCTGCTGCCGGGTTTGTGCGGGATGGTGACCAAATGCCACTACAATCAAGCTCAAATTCCTGATTTCACGCGATTTTGTCTGTTTCGAACGTATTTTTCGTCGGCTTGATGGGCGCGGGCAAGACCACGGTCGGCCGGGCGGTGGCGCGTCGGCTCGATCTGCCGTTCTTCGACTCCGATCATGAGATCGAAGCGCGCTGCGGCGTGCGTGTGCCGATCATTTTCGAGCACGAGGGCGAAGTGGGTTTCCGCGATCGCGAAACCCACATGATCGACGAACTCACCTCGCGCGATGGCGTGGTCCTCGCCACGGGCGGCGGTGCGGTGCTGCGTGCCGAGAATCGCGCGCTCCTGCGCGAGCGCGGGACCGTGATCTACCTGCGCGCCAATCCGCATGACCTGTACCTGCGCACGCGGCACGACAAGAACCGGCCACTGCTGCAGACCGAAAACCCGCGTGCCAAGCTTGAAGAACTGCATGCGATCCGGGATCCGCTATACCGTGATGTGGCGCACTTTGTCATCGAAACGGGCAAGCCCACCGTCGCCCAGCTTGTTAATATGGTGCTGATGCAACTCGAGGTGGCCGGCATTGTGGCGCCGCCTGCGGGCGCCTCCACCTCCTCGCAAGTCTCCCCTCAGTCATGATTACCGTTGATGTTGACCTCGGCGATCGCGCCTATCCGATCCATATCGGCTCGGGGTTGCTGTCCAAGGCCGAGTTGTTCGCCCCCCACATTCGCGGCGCGCGTGCCGTGATCGTCACCAACGAGACCGTCGCGCCGCTGTATGCGGCCAAGGTCGAAGAAGCCATTCGCGCGCTTGGCAAGGCCGTCGACACGGTTGTGCTGCCCGATGGCGAGTCGTTCAAGAAGTGGGACACGCTCAACCGGATCTTTGATGCGCTGTTGACGGCCGGTGCAGACCGCAAGACCACGCTGATCGCGCTGGGCGGCGGCGTGATCGGCGACATGACCGGCTTTGCCGCGGCCTGCTACATGCGCGGTGTGCCGTTCATTCAGGTACCGACGACGCTGCTGTCGCAGGTCGATTCCTCGGTGGGCGGCAAAACGGGTATCAACCACCCGCTGGGCAAGAACATGATCGGCGCGTTCCACCAGCCGCAGGTGGTGCTGGCCGACATCGATACGCTACGCACGTTGCCTGCGCGCGAGCTGGCTGCCGGCATGGCCGAGGTCATCAAGCACGGCGCAATCGCCGATGCCGATTACTTCGCCTGGATCGAACAGAACATCAAGGGTCTCAACGATTGCGATGCCGACCTGATGTCCGAAGCCGTGCGGGGCTCGGTGCGCATCAAGGCGGCCGTCGTGGCGCAGGACGAGCGCGAAACCGGCCTGCGTGCCACGCTCAATTTCGGCCATACCTTCGGCCACGCCATCGAGGCTGGCCTGGGCTACGGCGAATGGCTGCACGGCGAAGCCGTCGGCTGCGGCATGGTGATGGCGGCGGACCTGTCGCATCGCCTGGGCTTTATCGATATCGACACGCGCAACCGCATCACTGCACTCACGCGTGCGGCTGATCTGCCGGCGGTGGCACCGGACCTGGGCGTCGATCGCTTCATCGAGCTGATGCGCGTCGACAAGAAGGCCGAAGCCGGCGAGATCAAATTCGTGTTGCTGCGCAAACTGGGCCAGGCGTTCGTGACCACGGTGCCCGATGCCGACTTGCGCGCCACCTTGCAGCACGCCGTGCTGCGACCACCGACCGAAGCGCCCATCGCCTGAGGCAAGACGAGATGGCCCGATGAACGACCGATTTGATTTGCCGTCCGCGCCGTTCGACCTCGAAGGCCATCTCGCCCCTTACGCCGCACATTCGGCGCAGACGCGCGGCCGTGTGCACGCCGAGCCGCCCTCCACCTCGCGCACCGAGTTCCAGCGTGACCGCGATCGCATCATCCACAGCACCGCGTTTCGGCGCCTCGAATACAAGACGCAAGTCTTTGTGAACCACGAGGGCGACCTGTTCCGGACGCGGCTCACGCACAGCCTGGAGGTCGCGCAAATTGGTCGTTCGATTGCGCGCAGTCTGCGCCTGAACGAGGACTTGGTCGAAGCGGTTTCGCTGGCACACGATCTGGGCCACACGCCGTTCGGCCACGCTGGACAGGACGCGCTCAACGACTGCATGAAGCCGTATGGCGGCTTCGAACACAACCTGCAGAGCTTGTTGGTGGTCGATCGGCTGGAAGAGCGCTACGGCGGTTTCGATGGCCTGAACCTCACGTTCGAGACGCGCGAGGGCATTCTCAAACATTGCTCGCGCAATAACGCGGCCACGCTTGGTGACCTGGGGCGGCGCTTTCTCGAAGGTCAGCAGCCCTCGCTGGAAGCCCAGCTTGCCAATCTCGCTGATGAGGTCGCGTACAACAACCACGATATCGACGATGGCCTGCGCTCCGGCCTGATTACGCTGGAGCAACTCGAAGGCGTACCGCTGTGGGCTATCCACCGGCGTGAAGCCGAGGCCGCGTTCCCGGATGTCAGCGGCCGGCGCCTGATCAACGAAACCATTCGCCGCATCATCAACGCGCTGATCGTCGATCTGATCGGTACCACGCGTGCCGGCATTGCTGACGTTGCGCCGCAATGTATCGATGATGTGCGTGCCGCGCCGGCGCTCGTTGCCTTCTCCGAGCCGATGCGCGAAGAGGCGCGCGCGCTCAAGCGCTTCCTGTTTGACAACCTGTATCGGCATTACCTCGTGATGCGCATGGCCGCGAAGGCGCGCCGCATCATCGACGATCTGTTCCGCGTCTTCATGGAAGACCCGCGCCTGCTGCCGCCGCAGTACCAGGCGAAAGCCAACCCCGAAGAGCAGCCGCGCTGGATTGCGCATTACATCGCTGGCATGACGGATCGTTACGCCATCAAGGAGCATCGCCGCATCTTTGCCGTGGATGCGGTTTGAGTAACGGCAGTAACGGTCGAGCCGCTATCCGATCGCCTGGCTCCCAAGCGATCTGAAACCAGATCAAAATCAAACGCCCAAAAAAAATGCCCGGCCGCCCCAACGCATGCCGGGCCGAACGCGCCAACCACCGCCGACGAGCGCCCCCGCCGTCGACGGCCCCTGCGGCACGTCGGTAAAAGTCGATCAGGACAGTGTCAGTTCGCTGATCGCCTCCCTTAAAAGCGATAACCCAGGCCGACGCCCAGCAGCCATGGGTCAACCTTGACCTTGCTGATGGTCTGGCCGGCCATCTTCACGTCGGCGCTGATCCAGGTCTTCTTCAGGTCGACGTTGAAGTAGAGGCGTTCGGTCAGGCGATAGTCGAAGCCGACCTGCAGCGCGGGGCCGAAGCTGTTCTTGCTCAGGTCCAGCGAACCAACGCCGGGCACCTGCAGATTTACATTCGAGATGCGCGTGTAGTTGATGCCAGCGCCCACGTACGGCTTGAAGCGCGACTCGGGCGTGAAGTGGTACTGCATCGTCAGGATGGGCGGCAAGTGGCGGAAACTGCCGATCTTGGTCGGGCCGCCCAGCGCGCTTTGCATGACCGTGACGTCCTGTTGTTGCGGGTAGGTCAGGATCAGTTCGGCCGCGAGGTGTGGCGTAAAGAAGTACGAGATGTCCAGCTCGGGCAGGACCTTGTTGTTGATCTGAATGGCGTCAGCCGGAATGGCCAGTGCGGGCACCGCGTCGGATTTGTTGGCGGCTGTCAGATTGACGGCGCGCAGACGCACCATCCAGTTGCCGGTGGCCGGCGCCAAATCCGTGCTCTGCGCAAAGGCGGTCTGGCTGAATCCGGCGGCAAGCATTCCGGCGGCTACAGCAACAGCGGCTAGGCGGTGAAAAGCCATGAATCGCTCCCTCTCGTGTCGTCTCGTGATGTGATGGGAGCCAGTCTCGCGGGGAAGTCGCTTGGCCGGTTTGCTCGGGATCAAGTTCTCCCTGTCGTCGATAGCGCGTAGGGCCACCGATTTGACGGCACGCAAACTCTGCCGTCGCCCCTCGATGACAACCGGCATGCAAGCGTTTGCCCACTGAAAAGTGGGGACAGATTCGTCGGCTTCGGGCTACGATGGCGCTTTTCGCCGCATGTCTTTTCCATGGCCCGCCTGCCTCGCCTCAGTCCCACCGATGTCCCTGTGCACGTGTTGCAGCGCGGCAACAACCGCCAGATCGTTTTTCGCGGCGACGACGACTACGCGTTCTATCTCGATACGTTGCGCATGGCCGCACGCGAGCACGACTTCGCCGTCCATGGTTTCTCGCTGATGCCGAATCACGTGCATCTGGTGGGAACGCCCAAGGTGGCGGACAGCCTTTCGCGCACGCTGCAGGCGGTCGGACGGCGCTATACGCGGTACTTCAACGCCGCCGCTGATCGCAGCGGAACGCTATGGGAAGGGCGTTTCCGCTCGACCGTACTGGACCCGGCCGAATGGGTGCTGCCGATACTGTTGTATGTGGAATCCAACGCGGTGCGCGCAGGCCTGGTTAGCACGCCGGAAGACGACCGATGGAGCACGTATCGGCATCATGTGGGCATTCAATCCATTCCGTGGGTGAGTGACCACTATTGCTACTGGCGTCTTGGCAACACGCCTTTCGAGCGCCAATCGCGCTATCGAACGTTGTGGCATGAAGGTCTGGGTTCAGACCAGCTTGCGAAGATTCGCCAGCATGTGCACAGCGGCTGGCCACTCGGAAACGAGGCGTTTCTCGCGACACTGGCGCGCGCCGGTGGCCGCCGCGTTGCGCCCCTGCCGAAGGGGCGACCGCCTCGCCAACCCGCAGAAGTGGGCGCGGAGGACAGCGCGCGCACTGAATAGTAGGGTGGCGGGGCCGTCACGCACAGCCTCATCACTGCGCTCGAATTTAATCTGTCCCCATTAATAAACCCGCACTGTTGTCGTGCATTTATTAATTTACTCCGACCCCATTTAAAAACTTTTGCCTGTTACAGGCTGCTCTTTTATATTCGTTCCACCCCGCATTCATGGTGCGGCGCGCCATTGCTTGTCTGCCACCGCATCCGCACGATCGCGAGGGCCTTCTACGACGGCGCGAAGTACCCACAACCTCGGAAGATCGCCGTGGAACAACATTCCTTCCCCGCCGCACCGTCGGCCCAGGGTCTGTACGACCCGACCAATGAACATGACGCTTGCGGCGTCGGCTTCGTCGCTCACATCAAGGGCAAGAAGAGCCACGAGATCGTCCAGCAGGGTTTGCGCATCCTGCATAACCTCGACCACCGAGGCGCGGTCGGTGCTGATCCGCTGATGGGCGACGGCGCGGGCATCCTGCTGCAGATTCCCGACCAGTTCTTCCGTGAAGAAATGGCGAAGCAGGGCATCAACCTGCCGCCGGCCGGCGAATACGGCGTCGGTATGATCTTCCTGCCGAAGGAGCACGCGTCGCGCTTGGCCTGCGAACAGGAACTCGAGCGCACCGTGCGTCTGGAAGGCCAGGTCGTGCTGGGCTGGCGCGATGTTCCGGTCGACAAGACCATGCCGATGTCGCCGACGGTCCAGAAGACCGAGCCTGTGATCCGCCAGATCTTCATCGGGCGCGGTCGCGACATCATGACCACCGACGCGCTGGAGCGGAAGCTGTACGTGATCCGCAAGACGGCCAGCCACGCGATCCAGGCGCTCAAGCTCAAGCACGGTAAGGAATACTTCGTGCCGTCGATGTCGGCGCGCACGATCGTCTACAAGGGCCTGCTGCTGTGCGAACAGGTGGGCCGCTATTACCAGGACTTGGCAGACCCGCGTACGGTGTCGGCGCTGGCGCTGGTGCACCAGCGTTTCTCGACCAACACGTTCCCGGCCTGGGAGCTGGCGCACCCGTACCGCATGGTTGCGCACAACGGCGAAATCAACACCGTCAAGGGCAACGTCAACTGGATCAACGCGCGTACGGGCGGCATCTCGTCGCCGGTGCTGGGCGATGATCTGCCGAAGCTGTGGCCGCTGATCTATCCGGGCCAGTCGGATACCGCATCGTTCGACAACTGCCTCGAACTGCTGACGATGGCCGGCTACCCGTTGGCCCAGGCGATGATGATGATGATTCCGGAAGCGTGGGAACAGCACACGCTGATGGACGACAACCGTCGCGCCTTCTACGAATACCACGCCGCGATGATGGAGCCGTGGGACGGCCCCGCCGCCATCTGCTTTACCGACGGCCGTCAGATCGGCGCAACGCTCGACCGTAACGGCCTGCGTCCGGCGCGCTATTACGTGACCGACGACGACATGGTCGTGATGGCCTCGGAGGCCGGCGTGCTGCCGATTCCCGAGTCGCGCATCGTCAAGAAGTGGCGTCTGCAGCCGGGCAAGATGTTCCTGATCGACATGGAGCAGGGCCGCATCATCGACGACAAGGAACTCAAGGACAACCTGGCCAACGCCAAGCCCTACAAGAGCTGGATCGATGCCGTGCGCATCAAGCTCGACGAGCTGGACGCGAAGCCCGAAGACGTGGCCGCCGAGACCAAGCCGGCCGCCAAGCTGCTGGACCGCCAGCAGGCCTTCGCCTACACGCAGGAAGACGTCAAGTTCCTGATGACCCCGATGGCCGCCAACGGCGAAGAGGCCGCAGGCTCCATGGGTAACGACAGCCCGCTGGCCGTGCTGTCGTCCAAGAACAAGACGCTTTACAACTATTTCAAGCAACTGTTCGCGCAGGTCACGAACCCGCCGATCGACCCGATCCGCGAAAACGTGGTGATGTCGCTTGTCTCGTTCATCGGGCCGAAGCCGAACCTGCTTGAGCTGAACAACATCAACCCGCCGATGCGTCTTGAAGTGAGCCAGCCCGTGCTGGACTTCAAGGACATGGCGAAGATCCGCAACATCGAGCACTACACCGGCGGCAAGTTCATGGCTTACGAGCTGGACATCTGCTACCCGGTGGCGTGGGGCAAGGAAGGCATCGAAGCGCGTCTGGCCTCGCTGTGCGCCGAGGCGGTTGACGCGGTCAAGTCGGGCTACAACATCCTGATCGTGTCGGACCGTGCGGTCGACGAGAAGCAGGCTGCCATTCCGGCGCTGCTGGCCACGTCCGCCATCCACCATCACCTGGTGGAGAAGGGCTTGCGCACGAGCACCGGTCTGGTCGTCGAAACGGGTTCGGCCCGCGAAGTGCACCACTTCGCGCTGCTGGCCGGCTACGGCGCAGAAGCCGTGCATCCGTATCTGGCGATGGAGACGCTGGCCGAATTGGCGCCGGGTCTGGGCCTGACCGCCGAGAAAGCCATCTACAACTTCACCAAGGCGATCGGCAAGGGCCTGCACAAGGTGATGTCCAAGATGGGCATCTCGACGTACATGTCGTACACGGGTGCGCAAATCTTCGAAGCAATCGGCCTGTCGCGTGAACTGGTCGACAAGTACTTCCACGGCACCGCATCGAACGTGGGCGGCATCGGCATCTTCGAGGTGGCCGAAGAAGCGCTGCGCTTGCACCGTGACGCCTTTGGAGATGCACCGGTGCTGGCGAATATGCTGGACGCTGGTGGCGAATACGCCTATCGCGTCCGCGGCGAAGAGCACATGTGGACCCCGGATTCGATCGCCAAGCTGCAGCACGCGACGCGCGCGAATTCGTACCAGACGTACAAGGAATACGCGAACCTGATCAACGATCAGAGCAAGCGCCACATGACGCTGCGCGGTCTGTTCGAGTTCAAGGTGGACCCGGCACGCGCGATCCCGCTGGAAGAAGTGGAATCCGCCAAGGAGATCGTCAAGCGCTTTGCTACCGGCGCCATGTCGCTGGGTTCGATTTCGACCGAAGCGCACACCACGCTGGCCGTGGCGATGAACCGCATCGGCGGTAAGTCGAACACGGGTGAAGGCGGCGAAGACGAGCGCCGTTACCGCAATGAACTGCGCGGCATTCCCATCAAGCAGGGCACGAAGCTGTCGGACGTGATCGGCCGCGAAGTGGTCGAGCGCGATCTGGAACTGCAGGAAGGCGATTCGCTGCGCTCGAAGATCAAGCAGGTGGCGTCGGGCCGTTTTGGCGTGACGGCTGAGTACCTGGCTTCGGCTGATCAGATCCAGATCAAGATGGCGCAGGGCGCCAAGCCTGGCGAAGGCGGCCAACTGCCCGGCCACAAGGTGACGGACTACATCGGCAAGCTGCGTTATGCGGTGCCGGGCGTGGGCCTGATCTCGCCGCCGCCGCACCATGACATTTACTCGATTGAGGATCTGGCGCAGCTTATCCACGACCTGAAGAACGTGAATCCGCGTTCGGACGTGTCGGTCAAGCTGGTGTCGGAAGTGGGCGTGGGCACGGTGGCTGCAGGTGTCGCCAAGGCCAAGGCCGATCACGTGGTGATCGCGGGCCATGACGGCGGTACCGGTGCTTCGCCGTGGTCGTCGATCAAGCACGCCGGCACGCCGTGGGAACTGGGCCTGGCCGAGACGCAGCAGACGCTGATGCTCAATGGCCTGCGCAACCGCATCCGCGTGCAGGCCGACGGCCAGATGAAGACCGGCCGCGACGTGGTAATCGGCGCGCTGCTGGGCGCGGACGAGTTCGGCTTCGCTACAGCACCGCTGGTGGTCGAGGGCTGCATCATGATGCGCAAGTGCCACCTGAACACCTGCCCGGTGGGCGTGGCGACGCAGGATCCGGTGCTGCGCAAGAAGTTCTCGGGCAAGCCCGAGCATGTGGTGAATTACTTCTTCTTCGTGGCCGAAGAAGTGCGCGAAATCATGGCGCAGTTGGGCATCCGCACGTTCAACGAACTGATCGGCCGCGCGGACCTGCTCGACACGAAGTCCGGCATCGAACACTGGAAGGCCCGCGGTCTGGACTTCGCGCGCATCTTCTATCAGCCGGCCAAGAAGGAAGGCGAGCCGTGCTACCAAGTCGACGTGCAAGACCACGGCCTGGACCGCGCGCTGGATCACCAGCTCATCGAGAAGGCCAAGGCTGCGCTGGAAAAGGGCGAGCGCGTGTCGTTCATCCAGCCGGTGCGCAACGTCAACCGTACCGTGGGCGCGATGCTCTCGGGCGAAGTGGCCAAGCGCTACGGCCATGAAGGTCTGCCTGATGACTCGATCCACGTGCAGATGCAGGGCACGGCCGGCCAGTCGTTCGGTGCGTTCCTGGCGCACGGTGTGACGCTGGACCTGGTGGGCGACGGTAACGACTACGTGGGCAAGGGCCTGTCGGGCGGCCGCGTGATCGTGCGTCCGCCGCACGAGTTCCGCGGTGAGCCGACCAACAACATCATCGTCGGCAACACCGTGCTGTACGGCGCGCTGGCCGGTGAAGCGTACTTCAACGGCGTGGCCGGCGAGCGCTTCGCGGTGCGCAACTCCGGCGCCACCACGGTGGTGGAAGGCACGGGCGACCACGGCTGCGAATACATGACCGGTGGCACCGTCGTCGTGCTGGGCATCACCGGCCGCAACTTCGCGGCAGGCATGTCGGGTGGCGTCGCCTACGTCTATGACGAAGACGGCCTGTTCGACAAGCGCTGCAACACGGCGCAGGTCGCACTGGAATCCGTGCTGTCGGCAGCTGACCAGGAGAAGGCACATACCTCGGCGACCTGGCACAAGGTGAACGGCGAGCGCGTGCTAGACGAGCACCTGCTCAAGGCGCTGGTGGAAAAGCACTTCCGCTACACCGGTTCCGAGCGTGCCAAGGAGCTGCTGGCCGACTGGAACAACGCCCGTCGCCGCTTCGTCAAGGTCTTCCCGACCGAGTACAAGCGCGCCCTGGCCGAGATGTACGAGCGCGAACAGGAAGCCGGCCGCGAACAGATCGCAGCCTGATTCCCCTCGACTCGGCGAATGGTTGATCCGCGCGATCGGCCATTCGCCACCACCGAATACAACGCAACCTCACAAGACAGGCCCGACTGCCTGGCTAGCACGACTGTGCCAGCAGAGCAGCATCGGGTCAGGAAGGACACCATGGGCAAGGCGACCGGTTTTCTCGAATTTCCCCGCCAGAACGAGGCATACGAAGCGCCCGAAGCGCGCGTGAAGCATTACAAGGAGTTCGTGTTCGCGCTGGCGGACAACGAAGCCAAGATCCAGGGCGCACGTTGCATGGACTGCGGCATTCCGTTCTGCAACAACGGCTGCCCGGTCAACAACATCATCCCGGACTTCAACGATCTGGTGTATCGCCAGGACTGGAAGACGGCGATTGAAGTGCTGCACTCGACCAACAACTTCCCTGAGTTCACGGGCCGCATCTGCCCGGCGCCGTGCGAAGCGGCTTGCACGCTGGGCATCAACGAACTGCCGGTGGGCATCAAGTCGATCGAGCACGCCATCATCGACAAGGCCTGGAAAGAAGGCTGGGTCGCGCCCCAAGTGCCGAAGCACAAGACCGGCAAGACCGTGGCCGTGGTCGGCTCGGGCCCTGCGGGCATGGCTGCTGCGCAGCAACTGGCGCGCGCCGGTCACGATGTGACGCTGTTCGAAAAGAACGACCGCATTGGCGGCCTGCTGCGCTACGGCATCCCCGACTTCAAGCTGGAAAAGGCACAGATCGACCGCCGCATGCAACAGATGGAAGCCGAGGGCGTGACCTTCCGCACCGGCGTGATGGTGGGCGACAAGACGGTTCCGGCCGGCATCACCAACGACGCGCGGGAGATGATCTCTGCCGACGACATCCTTAAGCAATTCGACGCCGTCGTGCTGACGGGCGGTTCGGAAGTGCCGCGCGATCTGCCGGTGCCGGGCCGTGATCTGGACGGCGTGCATTACGCGCTGGAATTCCTGATCCCGCAGAACAAGGAAGTGGCCGGCGATGCGCCGAACCCGATCCGCGCCGATGGCAAGCACGTCATCGTGATCGGCGGTGGCGACACGGGCTCGGACTGCGTGGGCACGTCCAACCGCCATGGCGCCGCGTCGGTCACGCAGTTCGAACTGCTGCCGCGTCCGCCCGAAGAAGAGAACAAGCCGCTGGTGTGGCCGTACTGGCCGATCAAGCTGCGCACGTCGTCGTCGCACGACGAAGGTTGCGAGCGCGACTGGTCGGTTGCCACCAAGGCGCTTATCGGTGAAAACGGCCGCGTGACGGGCCTCACCGGTGTGCGCCTGGAGTGGAAGGACGGCAAGATGGCCGAAGTTGCAGGCAGCGAGTTCACGCTCAAGGCCGATCTCGTGTTGCTGGCGATGGGCTTTACGAACCCGGTCGGCGGCGTGCTGGATGCCTTCGGCGTGACGAAGGATGCGCGCAACAATGCGCGTGCCGCCACCGAAGGCGACAACGCCTACGCCACCAACGTGCCGAAGGTGTTCGCCGCCGGTGATGTGCGCCGCGGCCAGTCGCTCGTCGTGTGGGCCATCCGGGAAGGCCGCCAAGCCGCCCGCTCGGTCGACGCGTTTCTCATGGGCCATTCGGAACTGCCGCGCTGACCACGCGGTTGACCGGATGACTCAGGCCCGCCTTGGCGGGCCTTTTTATTTGTGACGCACGTGTTTTGGCGCGCGCGTCATGCCTCATGGTTTACGTCGACATGGTTTACATGAGTGCAGGGCGGACGGGCGGATTTCTAGAATGAGATCTCCTCGTGATCCCAACCTGCCTCATGCGACCTCGTGCCCGCAATGTGCGTGCTGATGTGCCCCACGCGCCCGATGTGCCGCATATGCCGGACCGGCAGCGGCGGCGGGCGCTTGCGTGGCTGGGTGTGCTGCCGGCAATGCTGACGTCGCCCGCGCATGCATTGCTGCAAGGGTATCCCTCGCAACCGCTGCGTCTGGTCGTGCCGGCGGCGGAAGGCAGTGCGTTTGATGCGCTCGCCCGGGCACTGGCGACGCAACTGCAACAGCAGGTCGGCCGCGAGGTGGGCGTCGAGGATCGCCCCGCAGCCAATGGCATGGCCGCCGGTGAGGCCGTTGCCCGCGCGCCATCTGATGGCCATACCTTGCTGCTTCAACAGACCACGTTCGTCGCTCAGCCCGCGCTGGAACCAGCGTCGTATGACCCGCTGCGTGACTTCCAACCGGTAGCGATGGTGGCCACGCTGCCGCTGTTTCTCGCTGTCGATGCGCGCTTGCCGATCTACTCCATCACCGATCTGCTTGCGCAGGCGCGCGGCGAGTCCGTCACGGTCAATTGCGGCTCGGATATCGTCGGCACGTGGTCGCACCTTGTCGCCGAGCAGTTTGTGCGCGACTACGCTTTCCATGCGCCGCATGTGGCCGTTCGCGGTGAAGCGGGGCTCGTGCAACAGGTCCTGGCCGGACGCATGTCGGCATGTTTCGCCTGCTATCCGAGCGTGGCGGCAGCCGCTGCCAATGGCCAGCTACGGTTGCTCGGGGTGACGGGGGGAGCTCGCTCGCGCTTCGCGCCCGCCGTGCCGACGCTACGCGAAGGCGGTCTCGCCGGATTCGATCGCAGCGCCTGGATCGGCACCTTCATGCCCGCGCGCACCCCCCGGCTTCTGTCGATACGCGCGGCGGCCGAACTGCGTCGCGCCGTCGCTTCAGGTGACGTTCACGCTACGTTGCGTGCTGGCGGCTTCGAGCCGGAGTGGGATGCCCCCGACACGTTTGCCCAAACCGTGCGCCGTGATGCCACGCACTGGCAGGGGATGATTCGCCAAGCCGATCTACGGCTCGATAGCGGCGAATAGGCCACTTCCACTGCCGGTCTGCAGCGCCAGCCCAACTTCGCAGGCGCACCACTTTCAGCAACCCGCAAGGGCCGAAAACCCGCGGCGCGGCGAACAAGCCACACTAACTGTCGGTAAGCAAGGCGTGACTGACGGGCTACGCGGGTTTCCACCTATAATGGCGGGCCGCGCGAAGCCGCCTCGTTTGGCGAGCCCGCGGAAGTCAAGACAACGAGATGCGGCAGCATGAAGCCGCCAACCTGCCGAGCCCTCTGCACCGATCTCTACCGTGTCCACCCAGCCTTCCAACGCCGTTGTCGAACTCGATCAGGTCGATTTCGCCTATCAGCCAGGCGCGCGGCGCATTCTGTCCGGCCTGTGCATGCGCGTGCCCAGGGGCAGCGTGGTGGCCGTCATGGGTGGCTCCGGTTGCGGCAAGACGACGATTCTGCGCTTGATTGGCGGCCAAGTGGCCGCTGCCGCCGGCACAGTGCGCGTACACGGCCAGGACATCGGCGCCATGGGCAAGCGTGAGCTGTACGCGGCACGCCGGCAGATGGGCATGCTGTTCCAGTTCGGAGCGCTGTTTACCGATCTGTCCGTGTTCGACAATGTGGCATTTCCACTGCGCGAACATACCGAACTGCCCGAACTGCTCATCCGCGATCTGGTGCTGATGAAGCTCAACGCCGTCGGCCTGCGCGGTGCGCGCGACCTGATGCCCTCAGAGATTTCCGGCGGTATGGCGCGGCGCGTGGCATTGGCGCGGGCGATCGCGCTCGATCCGTCGCTCCTCCTTTACGACGAGCCGTTCGCCGGGCTGGACCCGATCTCGCTGGGCCTGACCGCCTCGCTCATCCGCAAGCTGAACGACGCGCTGGGCGCGACCAGCATCATCGTCTCGCACGACGTGCAGGAGACGTTCCGCATCGCCGATTACGTCTACTTCATCGCCAACGGTAGCATTGCCGCGCAGGGCACGCCGGCTGAGCTCACCGCGTCGACCGATCCGTTTGTGCGCCAGTTCGTGCGTGGCGAGGCGGACGGCCCTGTGCCGTTCCACTATCCTGGGGCGCCCCTGGCCGATGACTTCGGTCTGGGCAAGAACGGAGGCGCACGGTGATCTCTACCATCGGCCGCTTTGTCCTGGTGCTGGTCAGCCGCTTCGGCTACGCCGCGCGCACGTTGATTTCGCTCATTGGCGCTTCCGGCGATGTGCTTCGCCGCCCGCGCCTGGTGATCGAGCAACTGCGCTTCGTCGGCAATGATTCGTTCATCATCATTGCCGTATCGGGCCTGTTCGTTGGTTTCGTGCTTGGCTTGCAGGGTTACAACACACTTAACCGATACGGCTCCGAGCAGGCGCTGGGCCTGCTGGTGGCGCTGTCGCTGGTGCGCGAACTGGGGCCGGTGGTGACGGCACTACTGTTTGCCGGTCGCGCCGGTACCTCGCTCACGGCCGAGATCGGCTTGATGAAAGCCGGCGAGCAACTGATCGCCATGGAAATGATGGGCGTCGATCCGCTAGCCCGCGTGCTGGCGCCGCGCTTCTGGGCGGGTTTCATTGCCATGCCGCTGCTGGCCGCGATTTTCAGTGCGGTGGGTATTCTGGGCGGATACTTCGTCGGGGTCGGGCTGATTGGCGTGGACCCTGGGGCGTTCTGGTCGCAGATGCAGGCCGGCGTGGATGTCATGGACGACGTGCTTAACGGCGTCATCAAGAGTGTCGTGTTTGGTGTGGCGGTCACCTTCATTGCGCTGTATCAGGGCTATGAGGCCAAGGCCACGCCGGAAGGCGTCTCGCGCGCGACTACCCGGACGGTGGTGATCGCGTCGCTCACCGTGCTGGCGCTGGATTTCGTGCTCACGGCACTGATGTTCAGCTGAGCCGCCGGTTGTCGTTAGCGTTCAACGAGAAAAGATCATGCGTAAAAGCGTCCTCGATTTCTGGGTCGGCCTATTCGTTCTGGTGGGCATCATTGCGCTGCTATTCCTGGCGCTCAAGGCGGGCAATATGAGCTCGTTCTCGTTTGCCAAGACTTACCAGGTGAAAGCGGCCTTCGACAATATCGGCGGTTTGAAGGTGCGGGCTCCGGTCAAGAGTTCGGGTGTGGTGGTCGGCCGTGTGTCGCAGATCCTCTTCGACGACAAGAGCTACCAGGCAATCGCCGTGCTCGATATGGATCAGCGTTATCAGTTTCCGAAAGACAGTTCGGCCAAGGTCCTGACCTCGGGTCTGCTGGGTGAGCAATACATCGGTATTGAACCGGGCGGCGACTCGGCCATGCTTGCCAGCGGCAGCAAGATCACGATGACGCAGTCGGCGGTGGTGCTGGAAAACCTGATCAGCCAGTTCCTTTACAGCAAGGCCGCGGATGCCGGTGCCGGCAGCGCTAATGGCAGTGCCGGCGGAGCCAAGCCGGTCGAGGGCAGTGGGAGCAAATAAACCATGAAAACAACAACATCCATCCGTGCGCTGCGCGGCTTTGCGCTGGCCGTGGCTGCAGGCGCCTCGCTGCTGGCCGGCTGTGCCACCGGGCCGAATGCCAATCCGGCCGATCCGATCGAGCCGTTCAACCGCGAAGTCTTCCGCATCAATGAGGACCTCGACAAGGGCGTGCTGAAGCCGGTTGCGCAAACGTATGTCGATGTGGTGCCGTCGCCGGCGCGCACGGCGGTGTCGAACTTCTTCTCGAATGCAGGCGATGTCTATTCGGCCGTCAACAACCTGCTGCAGTTGAAGGGCACGGCCGCGCTGGAAGACACCATGCGTGTGGCGATCAATACGGTGCTGGGTCTGGGGGGGCTGATCGACATCGCGTCGGACGCCGGCCTGCCCAAGCACAAGGAAGACTTCGGCCAGACACTGGGTGTATGGGGTGTGCCGTCGGGTCCGTACGTCGTCTGGCCGTTGCTTGGTCCGAGCACCGCACGTGACACTGTGGGGTTCCTGGTGGACTGGCAGATGGATCCGCTCACGTACTGGCACGACAGCGCAGTCACCTACTCGCTGGCCGCCCTGCGCGTGGTCGACGTGCGTGCGAACCTGCTTGGGGCCAGCAACGTGCTCGAACAGGCCGCTGTCGACAAGTACACCTTCCTGCGCGATGCCTATCTGCAGCGCCGCCGCTACCTGATCTATGACGGCAACCTGCCGGAAGATCAGGACAACAAGAAATCGCCGGATACCGGTGACGCCACGGTCTCGCCGTACCAGCGCTTCACCCCCAACTGGCCGGTATTTCGTCGCTGATCGGTACACGTAACAAGGTCGCCTCAAAGGTGACAAGGCGTAAAACTGGCCGGCCCGCACGAACTTGCCTGCGGGCGGTCTGTTCTAATCGCCAACAAGATTGCGGCGAATGTGCCGCAAGCGACCCGAAAATCACACTATAAGGACGCGATATGTTGAAGAAGCTTCTCCGCTCCCTGTTCGCCGGCCTCACGCTGACGGCTGCCGTTGCAGCCGCGCCGGTCCACGCTCAGGAAGCGGATGCACAGGCCACCGTCAAGACGGCTGTGGACGACGTGCTCACCACCATCAAGAGCGATCCGGAGCTGCGTGGCGGAAACATGACCAAGGTGTACCAGCTCGTCGACCAGAAGATCGTGCCGCGCGCCGATTTCAAGCGCACCACGCAGATCGCCATGGGCCGCTTCTGGAACCAGGCGTCGCCGGAGCAACAGCAGCAGATTCAGGAAAGCTTCAAAACGTTGCTGATCCGCACTTACGCCGGCGCGCTGTCGAACGTGAAGAACCAAACCGTTTCGTACAAGCCGTTCCGTGCGGCCGCGGATGACACCGACGTGGTGGTGCGTTCGACCGTGAACAACAACGGCGAGCCGGTGGCCTTGGATTACCGCCTGGAAAAGACGGCCGGTGGCTGGAAGGTGTACGACATCAACATCAGCGGCCTGTGGCTGTCTGAAACGTACAAGAACCAGTTTGCCGATGTCATCAGCAAGCGGGGCGGCGTGGCCGGCCTGGTGAGCTTCCTGAACGAGCGCAACACGCAGCTCGAGAAGGCTCCGGCAAAGTAAGCAGCCTTCCGGTAGAATCGACACAGCGGTCAACTCTGGCCGCTGTTTCTTTTTCTGACGCATCCATTTCCACCATGTTGACCTTGTCCGGCCCGCTGACTCACCGCGAAGCGCCGCGCGTTCTGCGCGAGGGCGAGGCTCAGCTCGGCCAAGCGCGCGAAGCCGGCATTGCCGCACTGCACGTCGATTGCGCCGGCTTGTCGCAGGTCGATTCGTCCGCGCTGGCGGTGCTGCTGTCATGGCAGCGCACCGCACAGGATGCCGGTATCGCGCTCGATATCGCAGGCGCTCCGCAAGCGCTGTCCAACCTCGCCACGCTGTACGGCGTGGAGTCTCTGCTGGCCGTCGCGCCGGCCCCTGCCGCCGACCATCACGCTCGACATTGAGGCGGCGTCCGGTGTGGGCGCGGGGTGATTGCCCCGAACCCATCATCGCGATGCCGCGCTCCGGTCGGGGCGTTGCGCGCGCCCTCGGCATTCGCGGTTCGGCGTCGTTAGCTGTGGCGCCGTGAGTTGGTGCAGTTCCCCTATAATTCTGGGTTTGTCGCTCTGCAGCCGCCGTGTGCGGTATCCGCGGCCGTCACGGTCTTGTCGATCCACGGCCCTGGGATGCGCAGAGTAGTTCACTTTGTCGGCCATGAAAGCCATCGAAATCGCTGACGTCCGCAAGCGCTACAAGTCGTTGCAAGCGCTAAAGGGCGTGAGCTTGTCTGTCGAGCAGGGCGAGTTTTTCGGCCTGCTGGGCCCCAACGGCGCGGGCAAGACCACGCTGATCTCCATCCTCGCGGGCCTGAATCGTGCCGATTCCGGCCACGTACGTGTGCTCGGTCACGACGTTGTTTCCGACTACCGCATGGCGCGCCGCAAGCTCGGCGTGGTGCCGCAGGAACTGGTGTTCGATCCGTTTTTCACGGTGCGCGAGACGCTGCGCCTGCAGTCGGGCTATTTCGGCCTGACCAAGAACGACGACTGGATCGATGAGGTCATGGCCAACCTGGACCTCACCAGTAAGGCAGACGCCAACATGCGCGCGCTGTCGGGCGGCATGAAGCGCCGCGTGCTGGTGGCGCAGGCCCTGGTACACCGCCCGCCCGTGATCGTGCTGGACGAGCCGACCGCCGGCGTGGACGTCGAGTTGCGCCAGACGCTGTGGAAATTCATCTCGCGGCTGAACCGCGAAGGCCATACCGTCGTGCTGACCACGCACTACCTGGAAGAAGCCGAATCTCTGTGCGACCGCATCGCCATGCTCAAGTTTGGCGAAGTGGTGGCGCTCGATCGCACGGCGAATCTGCTCTCGCAATTTGCCGGGCTGCAATTGGTGCTGAGCTTTGCGAAGGGAGCGCTGCCCGCGTCGCTGGAAGCCGTGCGCCTGCCGGGCAACCACGGCGAGCGCGGTGTGCGCTTGCGCCTGTCGGGCTATGGCGAAGTCGAACAGCTTCTCTCCACGTGCCGCCTCGCCGGCTGCGAGATCGACGACATGGAAGTCGCCAAGGCTGATCTGGAAGACGTGTTCGTGCAGATCATGCGCCGCGAAGGTGGCTTGCCGGTCGGGCCTCAAGCGCCTGCCATTCCCGATTCTGCGCTGGAGCCCGCTGCATGAACGCCATTCCCGAGAGCTTGCCGGGCCGTTGGGTCGGTTTCCGCACGCTGCTTTACAAGGAGGTGCTGCGCTTCTGGAAGGTGAGCTTCCAGACCGTGGCCGCGCCGGTGCTGACCGCGCTTCTGTATCTGCTGATCTTCGGTCACGTGCTGGAAGATCGCGTCAAGGTGTTCGACCAGCTGAGCTACACCGCTTTCCTGGTGCCCGGTCTGGTGATGATGAGTGTGCTGCAGAACGCATTCGCAAACAGTTCGTCTTCGCTCATCCAGTCGAAGATCACCGGCAACCTGGTGTTCATCATGCTGCCGCCGCTGTCGCACTGGGAAATGTTTGGCGCGTACGTGTGCGCGTCCGTCATTCGCGGTCTGGCTGTGGGTACGGGCGTGCTGGTCGTGACGACCTTGTTTGCGCATCTGCACTTCGCGCAGCCCTTGTGGATCATCGTGTTTGCGGTGCTGGGCGCGAGCGTGCTGGGCACGCTGGGGCTCATCGCGGGCATCTGGGCTGAAAAGTTCGACCAGCTGGCGGCGTTCCAGAACTTTTTGATCGTGCCGGCCACCTTCCTGGCGGGCGTGTTCTATTCGATTCATTCGCTGCCGCCGTTTTGGCAGGCGGTGTCCCACGCCAACCCGTTCTTCTACATGATCGACGGCTTCCGCTACGGCTTCTTCGGTGTGTCCGATGTGCCGGTGACGACGAGCCTCGGCGTGATGCTGATCGCGCTGGTCGTGGTGGGGGGAGTGGCCCTGCAGATGCTGCGCACGGGCTACAAGCTGCGCCATTGATGCGTCGATAAGAGACCGCTGAAAAATGATTCTGACGGCCCAGGGCCTCCTTGCCGTACTGCATGTAGCGTCTGCATCGGCCCTGAACCCTCAGAACCGCTTCGCTTCATTTTGCGGCGGTCTCTAAAAACAACAACGACGCACCACCCTAACGTTTTTGGAGAAGGGACGGCTATGTTGCCCACACCCGAACAAGTCAAGCAGTACATCGAAACCGGTCTGCCGTGCGAGCACCTCGAAGTGGAGGGCGACGGCCAGCATTTTTTTGCCACCATCGTCAGCGGGCAATTTGAAGGCAAGCGGTTGATCCAGCGTCACCAGCTCGTCTACGCAGCGCTGGGTGAGCGGATGCGCGCGGAAATCCACGCGCTTTCCATGAAGACGCTCACCCCGGCGGAGTGGCAGTCCTGATGGCCGAGCTTGATCCCACCCCGGTTACCGTTTCAACCGATTCCGACCTCGCGCTCGCTGAGCGCCCCTCTCAAAGTGATCGACGAGACGTCTCGCTCATGGACAAACTGCTGATCGAAGGCAATGGCCCGTTGTCGGGCGAAATCCGCGTGTCTGGCGCCAAGAACGCTGCGCTGCCCATCATGTGTGCCGCGCTGCTGACGGCCGAGCCGCTGGCGCTGAGCAACGTGCCGAACCTGCAAGACGTGCGCACGATGCTCAAACTGCTGCGCCAGATGGGCGTGGAAGGTGCGCTCGACGGTCACCACCTCACGCTCGACGCCGCGACCATCCACACGCCGGAAGCTTCGTACGACCTGGTGAAGACCATGCGTGCGTCGATCCTGGTGCTGGGCCCGCTGCTGGCGCGTTTCGGCCATGCGCGTGTGTCGCTGCCGGGCGGTTGCGGTATCGGCGCGCGTCCGGTCGATCAGCACATCAAGGGCCTGCAACTGATGGGCGCCGAGATCGTCATCGAGCACGGCTACATCGAAGCCAAGCTGCCTGAGGGCGCCAAGCGCCTGCGTGGGGCGCGCATTGTCACTGACATGGTGACGGTCACGGGCACCGAAAACCTGCTGATGGCCGCTGCGCTGGCCGACGGCGAAACCGTGCTGGAAAACGCAGCACGCGAGCCCGAAGTCACCGACCTGGCCAACCTGCTCGTGAAGATGGGCGCGCGCATCGAAGGCATCGGCACCGACCGCCTGGTGATCCAGGGCGTTGAAGCGCTGCACGGCGCCGCCCACACGGTGATTGCCGATCGCATCGAAGCCGGCACGTTCCTGTGTGCCGTGGCTGCGGCCGGCGGCGACGTGACGCTGCGCGGCGTGCCGCCCGGCATTCTGGATGCCGTGCTCGACAAGCTGCGCGAAGCCGGCGTGACGCTCACCACAGGCGACGATTGGATCCGTGTGCAGATGACGGGCCGCCCCAAGGCAGTGAGCTTCCGCACGTCGGAATACCCGGCGTTCCCCACCGACATGCAGGCGCAGTTCATGATGCTCAACGCCATTGCTGAAGGTTCCGCCACGGTAACGGAGACCATCTTCGAAAACCGCTTCATGCACGTGCAGGAACTGAACCGCCTGGGCGCCAATATCGTCATCGATGGCAAGACGGCGGTGGTGACGGGCGTCGAGCAATTGTCGGGTGCGACCGTCATGGCGACCGATCTGCGCGCCTCGGCCAGCCTCGTCATTGCCGGCTTGATCGCGCAGGGCGAGACGCTGGTCGACCGCATCTATCACCTCGACCGCGGCTACGACCGCATCGAAGACAAGCTGTCCGCTGTCGGCGCCAAGATCCGCCGCATTCAAGCGTAAGGTAAGGAACCCGCCGGCCATGAACGCATTCCAGTCCGCCTCCAACCAGCTCACGCTGGCGCTGTCCAAAGGGCGCATCTTTGAAGAGACGCTGCCGCTGCTGAAGGCCGCCGGCATCGAGGTGACCGAAGATCCGGAAACCTCGCGCAAGCTGATTCTGCCGACGTCGGATCCGGCGCTGCGCGTGATCATCGTGCGCGCGTCCGACGTGCCGACCTACGTGCAATACGGCGCGGCGGACTTCGGCGTAGCCGGCCGCGACGTGTTGATGGAGCACGGCATGGCCGGCCTGTATGCGCCCATCGACCTGAACATCGCCCGCTGCCGCATGTCGGTGGCAGTGCCCAAGGGCTTCGATTACGCCAACGCGGTGCGCCAGGGCGCGCGCCTGTCGGTGGCGACGAAGTATCTGAATACCGCGCGCGAGCACTTCGCCAAGAAGGGCGTGCACGTCGACCTGATCAAGCTGTATGGCTCGATGGAGCTGGGCCCGCTGGTGGGCCTGGCTGACGCCATCGTTGATCTGGTCAGCACGGGCGGCACGCTGCGCGCGAACAACCTCGTCGAGGTGGAAGAGATCGTGCAGATATCTTCCCGGCTGGTCGTCAACCAGGCTGCGTTGAAACTCAAGCGCGACCGGCTGGCGCCCATCCTCGACGCTTTCGAGCGCGCCTCCGCGACGGACGCGCGCGTTGGGGAAGCCGCATGAGCCTGACCATCCGTAAGCTGGATTCGACCGAAGCCGGATTCGCGGCGCAGCTGCGCCAGGTGCTCGCTTTCGAGGCGAGCGAAGACGAAGCCATCGACCGCGCCGCCGCGCAGATCCTGGCCGACGTGAAGGCGCGCGGCGATGCCGCCGTGCTGGAGGCCACGCGCCGCTTCGACCGCATCGAAGCCGACAGCGTGGCCGCGCTGGAACTGTCGCCAGCCACCCTGCAAGCCGCGCTGGATGGCCTGGAGCCGAAGCGCCGCGCGGCACTGGAAGCCGCTGCTGCCCGCGTGCGCGCGTATCACGAGAAGCAGAAGATCGAGTGCGGCACGCACAGCTGGGAATACGCCGAAGCCGATGGCACGGTGCTCGGCCAGAAAGTGACGCCGCTCGACCGCGTGGGCATTTACGTGCCGGGCGGCAAGGCGGCATACCCGTCGTCGGTGTTGATGAATGCGATTCCGGCTCGCGTGGCCGGCGTCAAGGAAATCATCATGGTGGTGCCCACGCCGGGTGGCGTGCGCAATGAGCTGGTGCTGGCTGCTGCTTGCATTGCCGGCGTCGACCGCGTGTTCACCATCGGCGGCGCGCAGGCTGTGGGTGCGCTCGCTTACGGCACCGACACCGTCCCCGCCGTCGACAAGATCGTCGGCCCGGGTAACGCCTATGTGGCCGCTGCCAAGCGTCGCGTGTTCGGCACGGTTGGCATCGACATGATTGCCGGTCCGTCGGAAATCCTCGTCATCTGCGATGGCACGACCGATCCGGATTGGGTGGCGATGGACTTGTTCTCGCAAGCCGAGCACGACGAACTGGCCCAGTCGATCCTGCTGTGCCCGAACGCAGAGTTCATCGCGCAGGTGGAAGCCAGCATCAACCGCCAGCTCGAAGACATGCCGCGCCGTAGCGTGATTGCCGAATCGCTGTCGGGCCGTGGCGCGCTGGTCAAGGTGCGCGACATGGAAGAGGCCTGCGACATCGCCAACGACATCGCCCCCGAACATCTGGAGATTTCGGCAGAGAACCCGCGCCAGTGGGCCGAGCGCATCCGCCACGCCGGCGCGATCTTCCTCGGCAAGTACACCAGCGAATCGCTGGGCGATTACTGCGCGGGTCCGAACCACGTGTTGCCGACCTCGCGCACGGCGCGCTTCTCATCGCCGCTGGGCGTGTACGACTTCATCAAGCGTTCCAGCCTGATCGAGGTGAGCGAAGCCGGCGCGCAGATGCTGGGCGAGATTGCTGCCGAGCTGGCCTATGGCGAAGGCCTGCAGGCGCATGCCCGCAGCGCTGAATATCGCCTGCAACGCCCCGCCTCCGAATAACACTCGCCGCACAACGATGACCGCCACCGCTCCGGCCCAAGCCTCTCTGGATGACCTGCTCGCCCGCATAGTGCGCGACGACGTTCGCGCCATGGGTGCGTACCACGTGCCCGACGCGACCGGCATGGTCAAGCTGGACGCGATGGAGAATCCGTATCCGCTGCCGGCGATGCTGCGCGACGCGCTGGGCAAGCGCCTGGCCGAAGTCGCGCTCAATCGCTACCCGGTGCCGACCGCCGACGCGCTCAAGGCGCAGCTCAAGCAGGTGATGCACGTGCCGGCCGGCGCCGAGGTGCTGCTGGGCAACGGCTCGGACGAGATCATCAGCCTGATCGCCATTGCCGCGGCCAAGCCCGGTGCGACCGTGCTGGCGCCCGTGCCGGGCTTCGTGATGTATGCGATGTCGGCGCAGTTGCTGGGCCTGAACTTCGTCGGCGTGCCGCTCAAGGCGGACCTGACGCTCGACCGTGAAGCCATGCTGGCCGCCATGGCCGAGCACCAGCCCGCCGTCATCTACCTGGCGTATCCGAATAACCCGACCGGCAATCTGTTCGACGCGGCCGACATGGACGCGATCATCCGCGCCGCTCGCGGCCCCGTGTGCCAGAGCCTGGTGGTGGTCGACGAGGCGTACCAGCCGTTCGCGCAACATAGCTGGATGCCGCGCCTGTGCGATTTCGATCACCTCCTGGTGATGCGCACGGTCTCGAAGCTGGGCCTGGCCGGCATCCGCCTCGGCTACGTGGCCGGCCACCCGAAGTGGATCGCCGAGCTGGACAAGGTGCGTCCGCCGTACAACGTGAACGTGCTGACCGAGGCGACTGCCCAGTTCATGCTCGAACACGTGGATGTGCTGGATGCCCAGGCAGCGACCCTGCGCGCCGAGCGCACCAAGTTGATCGATGCGCTGTCGGCCCAACCGGGCGTGACAGTGTTCCCGAGCGCGGCAAATTTCATCCTGCTGCGCGTGCCCGATGCCGCCGCTTTGTTCGAGCGCCTGCTCAATCGGCGGATTCTGATTAAAAACGTCAGTAAAATGCACCCGTTGCTGGCCAACTGTCTGCGCGTGACGGTCAGCAATCCCGAAGAAAACGCGCAATTTATCGATGCCTTTGCCGCATCGGTGCAGGAAGCCCCATGAGCCGCCGTGTCGAGGTCACTCGCAACACCTCTGAAACGCAGATCCGCGTCGCCCTTGATTTGGACGGCACGGGCAAGCAAACGCTGAACACCGGCGTCCCCTTCCTCGACCACATGCTCGACCAGATCGCCCGACATGGCATGGTCGACCTGGACGTCTCGGCCACCGGCGACACCCATATCGACGATCATCACACCGTGGAAGACGTCGGCATCACGCTGGGCCAGGCCGTCGCCAAAGCCATCGGCGACAAGAAGGGCATCGTGCGCTACGGCCACAGCTACGTGCCGCTGGACGAAGCCCTGTCGCGCGTGGTCATCGACTTCTCCGGCCGTCCGGGCCTGGAGTTCCACGTGCCGTTCACGCGCGCACGCGTGGGCAATTTTGACGTGGACCTGTCCATCGAATTCTTCCGCGGGTTCGTCAACCATGCTGGCGTGACGCTGCATATCGACAACCTGCGCGGCGTCAACGCACACCACCAGATCGAGACCGTGTTCAAGGCCTTTGGACGCGCGCTGCGCATGGCGGTGGAGATCGACCCGCGCGCTGCCGGCACGATTCCGTCGACCAAGGGCGCCCTGTAAATCACTGCGTCGGCCTGGCCGCGCCTACCCGACTCCAACACCGGCCGCCGATCCGATGGATCTGACAAAAAGCTTTTTCTCGCTGCTCGCGCTGATCAACCCGATCGGGGCGATCCCGTTCTTCATCAGCCTGACCGAGAGCCAGACGGATGAAGAAAAGCGCCGCACCATCAAGGTCGCGTCGATTTCGGTGGCGATCGTGATTGGCCTGTCTGCGTTGCTTGGCGAGCAGATCATCAGCTTTTTCGGGTTCTCGGTGGGCTCGCTGCAGGTCGGCGGCGGGATCATCATGATCATGATCGCGCTGAACATGCTCAATGCGCAGACCAGCCGCACCAAGGCCACGCCCGAAGAAGAGGACGAGGCCGGTGCCAAGGCCAGCATTGCGGTTGTGCCGCTGGCGATTCCGCTGCTCACGGGCCCGGGCTCGATCAGCACGGTCATCGTCTACGCTGGCAAGACCAAGCATTGGTGGGACTTGTTTCTCCTGGCTGGGGTCGGTGTTGCGATCGCGGCCGTGGTCTGGATCGTGTTGCGCGCGGCCGAGCCGATCGCCCGTGTGATCGGTCGCACCGGCATCAACGTCGGTACGCGGTTGATGGGTTTGATCCTGGCGGCGCTGGCCGTGGAATTCATCGTTGATGGGCTGAAAACCCTGTTGCCCGTACTTAGGGCCTAAGTTAAGTCATGACTAAGATCGCAATCGTCGATTACGGTATGGGCAATCTGCGCTCGGTAGCGCAAGCCTTGATGGCCGTCGCTCCAGAGGCCGATGTGCGCATCAGTGCGCAAGCGGATGAAATTCGTTCGGCCGACCGCGTGGTGCTGCCGGGGCAGGGCGCCATGCCCGACTGCATGGCCGCGTTCGACCAGTCCGGCCTGCGCGACGCTGTGCTGGAGGCATCGCGCAGCAAGCCGATGCTCGGCGTATGCGTGGGCGAGCAGATGTTGCTCGAGCGCAGCACAGAGGCACGCCTCGGGCAGCAGTACACCGAAGGGTTGGGCCTCATCAAAGGCGATGTGGTCCGCTTTGACCTTGACGGCCAGTTGCAGCCGGACGGTTCACGGTACAAAGTGCCTCAGATGGGCTGGAACCGCGTGCACCAGAGTCGTGCCCACGCCCTCTGGGAAGGTGTGGCGGATCAGAGCTACTTCTATTTCGTGCACAGCTACTACGCCCGGCCTGCCAACGCCGACGAATCGGTCGGAGAGACCGAATACGGCGTGCGGTTTACCTCCGCCATCGCCCGGGATAATATTTTTGCAACACAGTTTCACCCGGAAAAAAGTGCGCAAGCGGGCCTGCAGATCTACCGGAACTTCGTGCACTGGAATCCGTGATGCCCGCCGTGGCGTCGCAATCGAATCCATTTTTCGCCCTTTTTAATCTTTTCCCCTCAACTCTGTCGTCACGCTTATGTTGCTCATCCCGGCCATCGACCTGAAGGACGGTCAGTGTGTGCGCCTCAAACAAGGCGATATGGATCAAGCCACCGTATTCTCGGAAGACCCTGCCGCCATGGCGCGGCATTGGGTCGAGCAGGGTGCGCGCCGCTTGCACCTTGTCGATCTGAATGGCGCTTTCGCGGGCAAGCCGCGTAACGAGGCGGCCGTCAAGGCCATCCTCGCCGAGGTGGGCGATGAGATTCCCGTGCAACTCGGCGGGGGCATCCGCGATCTGGGCACCATCGAGCGCTGGCTCGACGATGGCTTGTCGTACGTGATCATCGGCACGGCGGCGGTCAAGGACCCGGGCTTTCTGCGGGACGCATGCACGGCGTTCGGTGGTCACATCATCGTCGGGCTCGATGCCAAGGACGGCAAGGTGGCGACCGACGGCTGGAGCAAGCTCTCCGGCCACGAAGTCGCTGACCTCGCCAAGAAGTACGAAGACTACGGCGTCGAAGGCATCATCTACACCGATATCGGCCGCGACGGCATGCTGCAGGGCATCAACATCGATGCCACCGTCAAGCTGGCGCAGTCGGTGAAGATTCCGGTCATTGCCAGTGGCGGCCTGTCGAACCTGAAGGACATCGACCATCTTTGCGCGGTCGAAGAATATGGCGTGGAAGGCGTGATCTGTGGTCGCGCGATCTACTCCGGCGACCTGAACTTCAAGGAAGCGCAAGCCCTCGCGGACAAACTCGGCGCGGCCTGATCGTTGATCCAGCCGTGCACAACGGGCGCTCCGGCGCCCGACTCATCATGCTAGCCAAACGAATCATCCCCTGCCTGGACGTGACCAACGGCCGGGTGGTCAAGGGCGTCAATTTCGTCGAATTGCGCGACGCGGGCGACCCCGTCGAAATCGCACGCCGCTACGACGAGCAGGGCGCCGACGAAATCACCTTCCTCGACATCACGGCCACGTCGGACGGGCGTGACCTGATGCTGGGCATCATCGAAGCGGTGGCTTCGCAGGTGTTCATTCCGCTGACGGTGGGCGGCGGTGTGCGCGCGTTGGAAGACGTCCGCCGGCTGCTCAATGCCGGTGCGGACAAGATCAGCATGAACTCGTCGGCGGTGTCGAATCCGCAGCTGGTTTCGGACGCCAGCGCCCGCCATGGCGCACAGTGCATTGTCGTGGCTATTGACGCCAAGAAAGTGTCGGGCGAAGGCGAGGCACCGCGCTGGGAAGTCTTTACGCACGGCGGCCGCAAAGGCACAGGCCTGGACGCCGTGGCATGGGCACGTGAAATGGCGCAGCGTGGCGCGGGCGAAATCCTGCTCACCAGCATGGACCGGGACGGCACCAAGGCCGGCTTCGATCTGGAACTCACGCGCGCCGTGTCGGACGCAGTGCCGGTGCCGGTCATCGCCTCAGGTGGCGTCGGCAACCTGCAGCATCTGGCAGACGGCATCCAGCAAGGTCACGCCGATGCGGTATTGGCTGCCAGCATCTTCCATTACGGCGAATACACCGTCGGCCAGGCCAAGCAATTCATGGCAGAGCAGGGCATTCCAGTACGGATCGGACTATGAGCAAGAAGTGGCTGAACAAGGTCCACTGGGACGACAACGGATTGGTACCGGTGATCGTGCAGGAGCAGGGCAGCAATGACGTCCTGATGTTCGCCTTCATGAACCGTGAGGCACTGCAGAAGACCGTGGAAACCGGCGAGGCCGTGTTCTGGTCGCGCTCGCGCAAGCGCCTGTGGCACAAGGGCGAGGAGTCCGGCCACATCCAGAAGGTGCACGAAATCCGCCTCGACTGCGACGAAGACGTAGTCTTGCTCCGCGTCACACAAATCGGCGGCATCGCCTGCCATACTGGCCGCCACGCGTGCTTTTTCCAGAAGTTCGAAGGCAATGTGGAGGACGGCGATTGGCATACCGTCGAGCCCGTGCTCAAGGACCCCGACGATATCTACGCCGGCAAGCCCGGCCACAATCATGAGTGACACCCTGCGCCGCCTGGGCGAGGTGCTCGAATCCCGCAAGCTCGCCAACGGCGGCGACCCGGAAAAGAGCTACATCGCCCGCCTGTTCAACAAGGGCGACGATGCCATCCTCAAGAAGATCGGCGAAGAGGCCACCGAGACGGTCATGGCCGCCAAGGACGCCCGCGCCGCAGGCATGACCGACGAGGCGCGCAGCAAGGTCGTCTACGAAGTGGCCGATCTGTGGTTCCACACCATGGTGTTGCTGTCGCACTTCAACCTCACGCCGGATGACGTCGTCAGTGAGCTGGCGCGCCGCGAAGGGCTTTCCGGTCTGGAAGAGAAGGCGCTGCGCAAGTCGCAGGCGCGCGACGCGGCGGGTGACTGACTATGGTGACGAATCGTCGCAGGGGGGCAGCGTGGACAAATACGGAGCAGCAGTGGCGGTGACGGATGACGCGGAGCGCTTGGCAGGGCTGCGTCGCCTGACGCATATTCTGTATGCGCTCTACGCCATTTTTTGGCTGACCGGCGGTATCACTGCATTGATTGCCATCATCGTCGGGTATGTTAAGCGCGACGATGTGCGGGGCACGCTGTATGAGTCGCACTTCCGTTGGCAAATCCGTTCGTTCTGGTGGTGCGTATTGTGGGGTGTGATCGGCGTGCTGCTCATTCCCGTGGCCTTCATCGGCTTTGCCGTCTTGTGGGCTCTGGGCATCTGGATGCTGTATCGTATTGTGAAAGGTTGGCTGTATCTGAATGACAGCAAGCCGATGTACGCAAATCCGTAAAATCAACCAATGGCGTCGCCACCGTTGCGACGCCACCAGCCGCATTTACGTGGGAGTAGGACATGGGTTCCTTTAGCATTTGGCACTGGCTGATCGTGCTGGTCATCATCATGATGGTCTTCGGCACAAAGAAGCTGCGCAACATCGGTTCGGATCTGGGCAGCGCCGTGAAGGGCTTCAAGGACGGCATGCGCGAAGGGCAGGAAGACAAGCCCGCGGGTTCGCAACAACCGCAACAGACCGCCGGCCAGCCGCCGCGCGAGCTGCACGATTCGACGACGATCGACGTCGAAGCGCGCGACAAGTCCAAGCAAGGCTGAACACCGACGCGCGCTGACCGATGATCGATCTCGGCATTTCCAAGCTGGCGCTGATTGGCATGGTGGCGCTCGTCGTCATCGGGCCGGAGCGTCTGCCCAAAGTGGCGCGCACCGCTGGCGCCTTGCTTGGCCGCGCACAGCGCTACATCGCCGACGTGAAGGCTGAGGTCAGCCGTGAAATCGAGCTTGAGGAGCTGCGCAAGATGCGCACCGACTTCGAGCAGGCCGCGCGCAATGTCGAGCAGACCATCCACCAGGAGGTCAGCAAGCACACGACCGAGATCAACGAACGCCTGAACGAGGCGCTTGGTGATCCCGCGCAAACGGCGACCTCCGCCCCGGACTGGCGCCCGGCACCGGGCAAGTCGCGCAACGGCCGCAACAGCTGGCGCAACAAGCAGCTCTCGATGCCCAGGTGGTACCGCCAGAAGCAGGGCGTACGCATGTGGGCGCAATCGGGCGCGGCACGCGTCAAGCGTCATCGTCCGCCCATCGTTGCCGCACAGTCGCGTGCGCGCTCCTTCTTCGAATGATCTTCCGGGCGCGAGCCGTGTCTGCGGTGCCGCGTCCTGACTTCCCTCTTTCCCACCCGACATGAGTGCCGCTCCGCTCGATCCGCAAGAGTCGCCCGAGGACGGCGCGCAGGAAACCTTCATCTCGCATCTGGTCGAACTGCGCGAGCGCATCGTCAAGGCGGGTGCCGGCGTGCTGCTGGTCTTTCTGGGCTTGGTCTACTGGGCTCCGGATATCTTCAATCTGTTCTCTCGACCACTGATCCAGGCGTTGCCCAAGAATGGCCACATGATCGTGACGGATGTCACCGGCTCGTTCTTCGTGCCGATGAAGGTGACGCTGCTGGCCGCCTTCCTCATCGCCCTGCCCTGGGTGCTGTACCAAATCTGGCGCTTTGTGGCGCCGGGGCTATATACGCACGAGAAGCGGATGATCATGCCGCTGGTGGTGAGCACCTATGTGCTGTTCCTGTGCGGTGTGGCATTTGCATATTTCCTGGTCTTCCCAACGGTGTTCAAGGTGATGGCGCACTACAACGCGCCGCTGGGCGCCGAGATGTCGACCGACATCGACAAGTATCTGAGCTTTGCGATGACCACGTTCCTCGCCTTCGGCATCACCTTCGAGGTGCCGGTGGTCGTGATGGTGCTCGTGCGCTTTGGCATCGTGAGTCTGGAGAAGCTGCGGCAGGCGCGGCCGTACGTGGTGGTGGGTGCGTTCGTGATTGCTGCGGTGGTGACGCCGCCTGACGTGATGTCCCAGTTGCTCCTGGCGGTGCCGCTGTGGCTGCTGTATGAGCTGGGGCTGATCCTGGCGGCAATCTTTATCCGTAAGACCACGGCTCCGGAGAACAATCCAGAGCACTTGCCGGTGGTAAAAGACTGACGGGCCGACCCGGCATCAGCCAAAGAAAAAGGCAGCCGAGGCTGCCTTTTTTGTTGCCGATGAATCCGCTGTTGCGGCTGTTGCCTTAAGCGGCGTACAGCCAAAACTGTTCGCGCGGGAAGGTCAGTGCGTACTTGCCGTCGCTCGGGGCGCTGGCGGAGTAGGCGCGCAGGCCTGTGCCGGTCGCACCGCTGTCGTCGGTGGCACGGAACAGGCATTCCCAGCGGTCGCCCAGATACATGCGCGTTGCGAGCGGCAGGTGGATTGTGTTGTCAGCGTTGTCGACGCCCACGCGCACCTGTTCGAGGCGGATCACGCCGTGCGCTGATGCACCGGGCTTCAAATCACCGCGCGCCACCCCCCACAGCGACCAGCCGCCAGTGTCGTCCACCAGGCGGGCCATGCCGTCACGCACTTCGGCGATCTTGCCGTTGATGCGGTTGTTGCTGCCCATGAACTCGGCGGTGAAGAGCGTTTCGGGCGCGCCGTACATTTGCTCGGGCGTGCCCTGCTGTTCGATCACGCCGTTGTTCAGCAGCAGGATGCGATCGGACATGGCCATCGCTTCGCTCTGGTCGTGCGTGACCATCAGGGCCGAAAGGCCCAGGCGCACGATCAGCTCGCGCAGGAAGGCGCGGGCTTCTTCGCGCAGCTTGGCGTCGAGGTTCGAGAGCGGCTCGTCGAGCAGGATCACAGGTGGGTTGTAGACCAGCGCGCGGGCGATGGCCACGCGCTGCTGCTGGCCGCCGGAGAGCTGGCTCGGGAAACGCTCGCCCAGATGGCCGAGGCCCAGTTGCTGCAGCACCGCCTGCACGCGCTCCTTGATCTGCGCGGCAGGTGTCTTGCGCAGCTTGAGCGGGTAGGCGACGTTCTCGGCCACGGTCTTGTGCGGCCACAGCGCGTACGACTGGAACACCAGGCCCAGGTTGCGCCCTTCGGCCGGCACGTCGAGTTTCTTGGCGCCGTCGAACATGACCCGATCGCCGATCTGGACGGTGCCCTGGCTGGCCTGTTCGAGGCCGGCGACAGCACGCAGCAGCGTGGTCTTGCCCGAACCCGACGGGCCCAGCAGCGAGACGACCTCGCCCTTCTGCAGCTGCATCGAGACACCCTTGAGAACCGGGTTGTTGCCGTATTGCAAGTGCAGGTCGTTGACAGTGAGTTCAATCATGGAGCTTCACTCCGAAACGCAGTGCGATGCCGAGGCCGACGGCCACCAGCACGATATTGACGAAGGACAGCGCGGCAACGATATCGATGGCGCCGCCCGCCCACAGGGAAACCAGCATCGAGCCGATCGTCTCGGTGCCCGGCGACAGCAGGTACACACCGGTCGAATACTCGCGCTCGAAAATCAGGAAGATCAGCAGCCAAGCGCCGAGCAGGCCGTAGCGCGTGAGCGGCACGGTCACGTCGCGCGTGGTGCGGGCACGGGTGGCGCCCACCGAGCGTGCGGCTTCTTCCAGCTCCGGACCGACTTGCAGCAGCGCGGCCGAGATCAACCGCAGGCCATAGGCCAGCCACACCACCGTGTAAGCGATCCACACGCTGAAGATCGTGCTGCGCAGGTCGCGCAGGCTCGGCACGACGTTCTCGATGATCCAGTTGGCGAAGGGCAGGCCGCTGTCGGTCAGGCCGGTCTCGATCCAGTTGGGCACGAACAGGAACACCCACAGGAACGCCAGACCCGCCAGCAGACCCGGAATGGCGCGAGGCACCAGCACGCTGTAATCGAGAAAGCGCGTCCAGCCATCCGGCTTGCGGTGCATGGCCAGACCGATGCACGTGTAGCAGCCCACGGCCAGCGCGCCGCCGATCACGCCGATCAGCACTGTGTTGACCATCGCCCGCAGGAACTGCGGCTGCTCGAAGATCTGCTGGAACGCCGTGGTCGAGAATGCCTCGACCAGCGACACGCCTTCACCCCAGTTCGACACGAAGGCGCGCAACGCGATACCCGAGAGCGGCACCACCACCGTTACGAAAAACCACAGCACCACAACCGCCCACGCCGGCCAGCGCCAGTTGCCCAGCGGCAACGGACGGCTGCGCGTGACCTTGCCCTTGACCGTGACGAAGCGGTTGGCCGACTTCAGCATGTAGCGTTGCAGCAGCACCAGCGGGAACGTCACCATCACGAGGCAGACCGCCACGGCCGCCATCAGGTGATATGCCGGCGTGCCGAGCTTGTTCGTCAGCTTGTACAGATAGGTCGCTAGCACGAGGTGGCCTTCCGGATCACCCAGCACGAGCACCAGGCCGAACACCTCGAAGCCCAGGAATGTCACCAGCACGGCTGCGTACAGCAGGGCAGGGCGCACCATCGGCAGGCTCACATTGAGTGCCACCGACAGCGGCGAAGCCCCCGCGATACGAGCGGCTTCTTCCACGTCCGAACCGAGGCTGCGCAGCGCCGACGAGACATACAGATACACGTGAGGCACGTGCGTCAGGCCGGCAATGATGATGATGCTTGTGAACGAATACACGTTCCACGGTGCACCGCCAAACACGCTCTTGAACCACACAGTGTAGAAGCCTACCGGGCCGGCGGACACCACGTAGCCGAACGCCAGCACCATCGGCGAGACGAACACCGGAATCATCAGCAGCGGTTCGAGAACGCGGCGGCCGGGCAAGTCCGAACGCACCATCAGGAACGCCAGGATGCCGCCCAGCGGTACCGAGATCACCGCCAGACCGAAAGCGAGCGCGGTGGATTTCTCAAAGGCCTGCCAGAAATCCGAATCCGTAAAGATGAAGCGATACGCATCCAGCCCCGCCAGCGCGTCGGGCATGAAGAACGGCGCGGACAGAAAGCTCTGGTAGAAGATCAGCGCCAGCGGCGTGAAAATCGCCAGCGCGGTAAGCAGAATGACCACGCCGCGCGGCAAAGCCTGTCCCACACGCGTCCAGGGCGAGCGCTTGAGGGTGACTTGGCGAGCGGCGGCACGGTCTTGCGCTAGAGAACGCATGGTGCCTCCAGGAGGAGCCGGCGCCAGATACGGATGGCGCCGGCAGGTCGGTCAGATGAGAAGGGTGCCGGAGATCAGCGGATCAGATCAACGGCCGGCGGCGGTGCGCCATTGCTTGATGAAGTCCAGGCGCTTCTTGGGTTCCAGGAACGCCAGGATGGATTCGTCAACCGGAATCGGCTTGATGCTGCTGCCGAGAATCTTCTTCAGGCCGGCGGCGGTGGCTTCGCCCGTCACGTCTTCACGCAACGAGTGCAGATCCGACTTGTTGGCGAGGATTTCCTGGCCGCGCTTGGACAGGATGTAGTCCAGCCACAGCTTGGCCGCGTTCGGGTTCTTCGCCTTCTTGGCGATCATCGCCACGCGCGACACCACCAGCGTGTAGTCCTTCGGATAGACGATGCCGATCGACGGATCCTTCTTGGCGCGTGCAATCGCGTACGAACCGAGGATGTTGTACGCCACCAGGTTTTCACCCGAGGCCACGCGCTCCATCATCGTGCCGGTGGAGGACTGCAGCACCAGGTTCGGGCCCACTGCCTTGACGAAGTCGAAGTACTGCGGCGAATCCAGATTGTCTTGTGCAGCCATCATGAAGCCCACGGCAGACTTCTCGATGTCGTACGTCGTGACCTTGTTCTTGAAGCGCTCGGGTTGGCTGGCGACCAGCTTGGCGAAATCGGCGTGCGTTTGCGGCACTTCCGAATCCTTGATCAGACGCTTGTTGTACAGGAACACGGCCGGCTCATACGTCGTGCCATAGGCGATGCCCTTGTGGACTGCCCACTTCGGCAGGTTCGGCACTTCCGGCGAGTCGTACTTCATCGCGTAGGTCTGCGCGAGCTTGAGCTGCGAGTCCATCGACGAGTTCCACATCATGTCAGCCGAGGCGCCACCGGCAGCCTGCTCGCTGATGAAGCGGTTGTACAGCTCGCTGCTGTTCATGTCGTTGTACTCGACCTTCACACCCGGGTAGAGCGACTCGAAATCCTTGATCAGCGGATCTGCAGCCTTGGTGTCGGTCGTCGCATACACGACTACCTTCCCTTCCTTCTTGGCGGCGGCAATGGTATCTGCATAGCTGGCGGGGTAGCCGGCCGGGACTTGCGCGAAGGCGGCGGCGCTGAGGGTCAGTGCGGCAGCCGCGATCGAAGCGAGAGCGGCGTGCGCAGGCGTAAAGCGTCCACGAAGCATGGGTTTGTCTCCTGTTTGCTTGTGATGGTATGGGGCCGGCTACTTATGGCTTGCTGCGTGTAGCTCGGACGGATGGCCCCAGGTGCGGCGGATTATAGAAATCGCGCGCTTTCGTCACGCTTTCATTGCGTCTGCTGCGTCGCAGCATGTTCGGTGGGGGCTGTCGCAGCCGCCAGCGGCACGCGAATCCGCGCCGATAAACCGACGCCACCGTGCTCGTTCGGCTCGCCGTCTGCTAGCTCGATTTGCCCGCCGCTACGCGCGGCATAGGCACGTGCGATGGCCAGACCGAGGCCGGAACCTTCGGCGGCATAGCGGGCGTCTTTGGGCGCGACTTTGGGTTTACCCGAGCGACTCCCGCCCTCGTGCGCACGGCGGAAGCGCTGGAACGCATGTGCGCGCTCGTCAGCGTTCATGCCGGGCCCGGTGTCGTCCACGCAGACCAGGGCGGCATCGCCTTCCGCAGTGGCGCGTACGGTGATGCGTCCGCCGGCCGGCGTGTAGCGGATGGCGTTGTGCACGAGGTTGGAGAGCGCCTCGCGCAGGAAGGCCGGGTAGCCGATGACGGGCAGCGTCATGGCGAGGCCGCCGTCATCCCACCCGAGGTCCTGCTGTTTTTCGCGCGCCAGCGGCAGTGCGTCGACCACCACGTCGCGTGCCAATTCACCAAAGTCGAAGATTTCGGCCGGCGCATCCTGTCCCGCATGTCGTGCGCGCGCAAGAGCGAGCAATTGCGTGGTCAGCCGGTTCGTCGACTGCAGGCGCGCGATGATGGCGGACAGGCTTTCGCGCACGCGCGCCGGGTCGGTTTCGCGCAGCGCGTATTCGGCTTGCGTGAGCAGTACGGCCAGCGGCGTGCGCAACTGGTGCGACGCATCGGCAAGGAACTGGCTTTGCGCCTCCGCAAGTTCGGCGTAGCGATGAATGTGGTGGTTGATCGCGTTGACCAGCGGACGCACCTCGGCGGGCACGTCCGTGGCGTCGAGCGGCCGCAGGTCATCCGACGCGCGCACGCCGATGCTGCGTGCCAGGCGATTGAGCGGGCGCAGCGCGACAGTCACGCCGAGCCACAACAGCGCGGCGCTCACCGCCACCAGCGCCGCATCGCGCAGCAGCGTACCGCGCCACACCGCCTGTTGCAGCGCGCGCCGCGTCTCGATGGTTTCCGCCACCTGAATGACGATGCGCGCCGGCAGCCCGGGCTGATACAGCGGCTTGGCCACGGCGGCCACGCGTACGGGCTCGTCGTGGTACATCGCGTCGTAGAAGAGCGGGCTGTCGTTTTCCAGCCGTGTGACGGGCAGTGGCAGATCGTCGTAGCCCGTCAGCGCCGCTTCAGGCGCCTTGCCGGGCAAGGGCTCGAAAGCGACGCGGTAATAGACATTGCTCTGGGCGGTCGATTCGAACATGGACAGCGCCACATACGGCACGTTGACCTGGACCTGCCCGCGCTCGATCGTCACGCCGTTCTCGATGGCGCGCACCGAGCCGAGCAGGGCGCGGTCGTACGCGCGATCGGTCGCGCTACGCAGCGCCTGGTACGCCGAGACGATGTCGATGGCTAGCACACCCACCAGCCCTGGCAGCAGCAACCAGAGCAGCGTGAGTTTCAGGCTGCGCGGCAGCCGAAGCCAGGCGAGCCGCTGCATCATGCGCTGCTATCGCCGGCGGTAGGCGCTTCACCATCGCCGGCTTCAAGCATGTAGCCTAGCCCGCGTACGGTGACGATCTGCACGCCCATGCCCGCCAGCTTCTTGCGCAGGCGGTGCACAACCACCTCGACTGCGTCTGGGCTGGAATCGCTGTCCAGGTTGAAGACCTTGTCGAACAGATGCACCTTGCTGATCGGCTGGCCGGTCTTGTGCAGCAGCGCCGACAGCGCGGCGTGCTCACGCGGCGTGAGCGACAGTGGCTCGCCGGACAGCAGGAATGCCTTGCGTCCGGTGTCGAACTCCAGCGGCCCGCAACGCAGACGCGGGAACGCCCGGCCGCGGCTGCGGCGGATAAGCGCCATCAACCGCGCTTCCAGCTCGGACAACGCGAACGGCTTGGTGAGGAAATCGTCCGCGCCGGCATTGAGCCCGCGCACGCGCTCGTCCAGCGCGCCCTGCGCGGTGAGGATCAATACCGGCGTGCGGTCGTCGCGCGCGCGCATGTCGGCCAGCACGGCAAAGCCATCCTTGCGCGGCAAGCGCAGATCCAGCACCACCGCGTCAAATTCTCCAGAGCCGAGGAAGGCTTCCGCGATGACGCCATCGGCCGCGCGCTCGATCACGAAGCCGCTTTGCGCCAGCGCGCGCGCCAGCCATGCGGCCAATTCTTCCTCATCCTCCACCAGCAAAATCCGCATCGGGTGTCTCTCAATATCGTTCTGGCTACATTTTCATGATAATGCGTGGCGCCCGCATCCCCATCACACCGTCCACCTGATGCGGCTCCAGTTGAGCTTCAACCGGCATGTCGTCCATCCCCAATTCCCGTCGCCGCTGGCTTCAGACCGCCACATTGCTGGCTGCAAGCGGCGTCGTCGCGCGCGGGGCGCACGCGCAGTGGCTGGCCCGTCCGGCGCCGGAGCTGCCTTCGTACTACCCGCGCGATTACGGCGCGATGATCGACGCCGCGCGCCGCGAAGGCCGTGTCACGGTGTATTCCACGACGGATTTCTCAGCGGCGTACCCGCTTATCCGCGCCTTCGAAACGCGCTACCCCGGCATCACCGTCGACTACCGCGAGCAGAACAGCGACGACATTTACCGCCGCTTCCTCGCTGAATTCGCCGCCAAGTCGCCGGGCGCCGATGTGGTCTGGAGTTCGGCCATGCCCGAGCAGTTCAAGCTGGTGAACGACGGCCACGCACTCTCGTACGCATCGCCCGAACGGCCCTACCTGCCGTCGTGGGCCATCTGGAAGAACGAGGCGTACGGGACGAGCTACGAGCCGGTCGTCTTCGTCTACAACACGCGCCAGCTGCCGGCGGAGTTGATTCCTTCGACCCATGCCGATTTCGCCCGCATTCTGAATGGCCATCGTGACTTGCTGCGCGGTCGCGTCGCCTCGTACGACATCGAGCACTCCGGCTCGGCCTTCCTCTTCGCCGCCGAAGACGCGCGCACCACGCCGGTGTTCTGGGATGTTGCCAAGGCATTAGGTGGCGTCAACGTCAATCTGTACATCACCACGGCCGCGATGCTGGAGCGCGTCGCATCGGGCGAAAGCCTGCTCGCCTACAACGTGATCGGCTCGTACGCCGCGCGCTACGCCGATCGCAACCCGGCGCTCGCCATCAAGATGCCGACCGACTACACGCTGGTGGCTACGCGCGTTGCCTTCATCGCGCGGCGTGCTGCCCGCCCGAACGCCGCGCGCCTCTGGCTCGACTTCATGCTCTCGCGTGATGGCCAGAGCGTGATGGCAGACCGCGCGCTCTTGTTTTCGCTGCGCCAGGACGTTGAGACTGGGCTCACCGCCAAGCGCCTGCTCGCCGAACTTGGAAACACGCATCGACCCATTCCCGTCGGCCCGGGTTTACTCGCCCATCAAGATCAGCTCCGCCGTGCCGATTTCTTAAAGCGATGGCACGCCGCACTCGGTCGATAAAAAGAGAATAAAGAAGCACTTATTGCCGTAACGTGGTGCGAAGGCGACAATTCAGAGCTGTCGCCGACCGCCAAATTTGCTGCACAGGAAGGGGGTGACAATCGCCCGCCAACCCCTGTGCCACCGCGCAAAAAGCGGGTCGCGCCCCCCTCTCCACGAGGCTTGGCGCGTGTTGCCCATGAGCAACAACTTGGCCGCAAATCGCGGCCCAGAGCCAGAAAGGGTTTCCGGAATCAGTCAACGCTGGCACATAATGCGGTCAGACGTGAGGTATCTGCGTCGTCCATAAGGACAGTCAAGATTTCCCAATCAGTTGACAAGGAAAGTGTCGATATGAAGATGAAACTGTTTGCAGCTGCTGTTGCAGCTCTGGCCGCCAGTGGCGCCTATGCACAATCCTCCGTGACCCTGTACGGCGTGGTCGACGCTGGTCTGACCTACGCAAACAAGGTGCCGGGCGCTACCGCTGGCAGCAGCGGCTCGCGTTTTGGCCTGGATTCGGGCGGCCTGTCGGGCTCGCGTTGGGGCCTGCGTGGTGTTGAAGACCTGGGCGGTGGCCTGAAGGGTATCTTCAACCTGGAAAGCGGCTTCAACCTGGACACGGGTACGTCGGCTCAAGGTGGCCGTCTGTTCGGTCGTAACGCCTACGTCGGTCTGCAAGGCCAGTGGGGTCAACTGACCCTGGGTCGTCAGCAAAACCTGCTGTACGACTTCTCGCTGATGTATGACCCGATGGCAATCGCCACGCGTTACTCGCTGGCCTCGCAAGACGCGTTCTTCGCTGGTCGTGCTGACAACGCCGTCAAGTACGTCGGCACGTTCGGTGGCCTGAGCGTCTCCGGTCTGTACTCGTTCAACTACAACGGCAACGAAGTGGCTGGCAGCAACAAGACCGGCCGCGAGTGGAGCCTGGGTGCTAACTACGCTGGCGGCCCGCTGGGTATCGGCGCAGTGTACGACCAGACCAACTCGACGACCGTTGGTAGCGACAACCGCGAACAACGCGCCACGATCGCTGGTACGTACGCTTTCGGCCCGGCCAAGCTGTACGCTGGCTACCGTTGGTACAAGGCTAACTACGCAACTGTTGCTGGCAACGGCAACCTGCGTTCGAACCTGTACTGGGCTGGCCTGGGTTACCAAGCTACTCCGGCTCTGTCGCTGACGGGCACGGCTTACTACCAACAGTTCAAGAACAGCGGTACGGGCAACCCGTGGCTGTTCGTGGTCGGTACCGACTACGCTCTGTCGAAGCGCACCGACGCCTACTTCAACGTGGCCTATGCTAAGAACAGCGGCGGCTCGGGTCTGGGCGTGATGGGTCTGAACGACACTGGCTACGCTGGCACGACGCTGACGGGCGGCAACCAAGTGTTCTCGGGTCCGAACAACAGCAACAACCAGTTCGGCGCTACCGTCGGCCTGCGTCACAAGTTCTAATTTGACGCGCTCGTAAGAGCGCATCGAATTAAACGGTTAAACGCCGATTCCGAAAGGGATCGGCGTTTTTCTTTGTGCGAGCGATTCGCAGTGCACCTCCATGGCTGAAACGCTGCCAAGGGTGGCCTAGCTGGTGTGCAAGCTTCAGTTGATGGTGGAGGAGTGCAGGCAAGCGACAGCGGGGCGTCTCGCCTGCTGCTTTGCGACGGCATACGCCCCGGGGGGGGCGCAGCAGAGCGGAACAAAGGCAACTCGTATCAACGCAGCAGCGCAGTGGTTGGTACGTCGGATCGCTCGTTGCGTTGAGCGGGCGCGGCGGCGTCAAGGCGGCTCTCGGCCCACCAACGTGCTGGCTTGATGCTCAAGCGTGCGAGCATAAAAAAACGGCGGCACATATGGCCGCCGTTAGTGTGTTCCGACACCTGCCGCTTACTGTTGTTCTTCGTCGTCCTGCGAGGGCATCGGTACGTTGCGACGCGTCGGCGGCGGGCGCTTGCCGACGACGATAGTCAGTTCCACCGCCTTGCCTTTGCGCGATACCGTTACTTTGGCTTCCGCACCCGGTTGAAGCTGAGCGATGCTGTTGAGCAGCGCCGTCGTATCCAGGATCGGCCCACCGTTGACACTGGTGAGAATGTCTCCCGGGCGCAGGCCCGCCTTGTCTGCGGGGCCACCTTGAACCACGGCGGCAATCAGCGCGCCATCCTTGCGCGACAAGCCAAATGACTCTGCAATTTCCGGCGTCACATCCTGCGGCTCAACACCGATCCAGCCGCGCACCACGCTACCGGTCGAGATAATGGATTCCATCACCTGCTTGGCCAGCGATACCGGAATCGCGAAGCCGATGCCTAGCGAGCCACCTGAGCGCGAGTAGATCGCCGTGTTGATCCCAAGGAGGTTGCCGTCGGCATCGACCAGCGCGCCGCCTGAGTTACCTGGGTTGATCGCAGCGTCGGTCTGGATAAAGTTTTCGAAGGTGTTGATGCCCAAGTGGCTGCGGCCCAAGGCAGAGACAATGCCCATCGTGACCGTCTGGCCCACGCCGAACGGGTTGCCGATGGCAAGCACCACATCACCGACGCGCACGTTCTCCAGCCGGCCCAGCGTGATGGCGGGCAGATTCGGCAGGTTGATCTTGAGGACGGCCAGGTCGGTTTCGGGATCGGAGCCGACCACCTTGGCGTTGGCCTTGCGGCCGTCGGTCAGGGCGACTTCGATCTCGTCGGCGCCGTCCACCACGTGGTGGTTCGTTAGAATGTAGCCTTCCGAGCTGACGATCACGCCCGAGCCAAGACTGGCCGTGGGTTCCTGGCGTTGTTCCGGGGCGCGGTCTCCGAAGAAGAAGCGAAACCACGGATCTGCGCTGGCCTGCGGGTTATTGCCGCGCTTCGGCGCGTTCTTGCTACTGAAGATGTTGACCACCGCAGGCATGGCGACCTTGGCGGCCTCCGCGTAGGAGTTGCTCGAGGTGCCGCCGTGGCCGAGCGGAGCGACTTCCTTAAGCGCAACAATTGGCGAGCCGGATTGCACTGCCACCTTGCCGCGCTGCAGCCAATCAGGCTTGAGCGTGGCGATCACAAACCAGACGGCCAGGACGACCGTGACGGCTTGCGCGAAAAACAGCCAAAAGCGGCGCAACATAGAGCGAAATTGAGTCCAAATGGATCGAAAAGAACTTGAATTGTACTTGAACGACCTGTTACAGGCGGCCCGTTTTCGGGACTATTGCCCCAATGGTCTGCAGGTACAAGGGCGCGACACCATTACGCATATCGTGACGGGGGTGACCGCCAGCCTGGCGCTGATCCAAGTCGCCATCGAAGCCCGTGCCGACGCCGTCCTCGTGCATCACGGTTATTTCTGGAAGGGCGAGGACGGCCGTGTCGTGGGGCAGAAGCATGCGCGCCTGAAGCAACTTCTGGCGCACGATCTCAACCTGTTCGCGTATCACCTGCCGCTCGATGCGCATCCTGAACTGGGCAACAACGCGCAGCTGGGTGCGTTGCTGGGCATCTCGCCCCAGGGCCGGTTCGGCGACGATGAACTTGGCTGGATTGGTACGCTTGCCGAAGTGACCACGCTGGGCGCTTTCGCGCAGACGGTGTCGGCCAAGCTGAATCGGGCGCCCCTCGTGATCGGCGAGGAGGGTCGTCCGGTGCGCACAATCGGTTGGTGCACGGGGGGTGCCCAAGGCTGGTTTGATGCTGCCGTGGCCGCCGGTGTGGACGTGTATCTGAGCGGTGAGGCGTCGGAGCAGACCACGCATCTGGCGCGCGAATCGGGTGTTGCCTATATCGGTGCGGGCCACCACGCCACCGAGCGTGGCGGCGTTCGGGCGCTCGGCAATCACCTGGCCGAGCGCTTCGGCGTGCGTCACACCTTCATCGATATCCCGAATCCGGTGTGATTCGACGTCCGATTACGGCTTGGTCTTCAGGCTGTCGCGAATCTCGCGCAGTAGCAGGATGTTTTCCGGCGTTTCAGCGGGTGCTGCCGGCGGGTTGGCGTCGATCATGCGCGTGATGGCGCGCACCATCAGAAACACGATAAACGCCAGAATCAGAAAATTGACCGCCACGGTGATGAAGTTGCCGTAGGCGAAGACCGGCACGCCAGCCTTCTTCAGATCGGCCAGGGTGTGCGGCACACCCGCGGGCGCCTCTGCCAGTTGGATGAACAGGTTCGAGAAATCCAGCTTGCCAACGATGCGGCCGATCAGCGGCATGATCAGATCATTGACGAGCGAATCGACGATTTTGCCGAACGCCGCACCGATGATCACCCCCACTGCCAGGTCGATCACGTTGCCGCGCATCGCGAATTTCTTGAAGTCTTGCATCAGTGCCATCGGTTTTCTCCGGATTGTTTGATTCGAGACAAACGGTCAAGCTAACGAACGGTTGACCTGAATTGTTGAAAGCGAGGCTGCAAGAGCCATGCCAAAGCCTTGTCAGCATTGGGCTGGCGGGCGATCGGCGTGTTCACTATATCTATAACCGCTGCGCCCCGCGACCGCTATCGTTCGCTCGGTACGCTCGGGTATAATTTTCGGTTGACGCGAATCTATCTTGATTTCTCATCCTGGGGTCTTGAATGAGTGACCAGCAAAACGTGGACAAGGGTCGCCGTAATCTATTGATTGCGACGTCCGTGGCTGGTGGTGTGGGAGGGGTTGCGGTTGCGGCCCCTTTCGTTTGCACATTCGCACCATCTGAAAAAGCCCGTGCAGCGGGCGCGCCCGTAGAGGCCGACGTGAGTGACCTGGCCCCCGGCCAGATGAAGGTGGTGGAATGGCGCGGCAAGCCGGTCTGGCTGCTCAAACGCACGCCCGACATGCTGGAATCGCTCAAGAAGACCGATAACGAAGTCGCCGACCCCAAGTCCGACGTGCCCTTCACCATGAAGACGCCGGACTACTGCAAGAACGAAACCCGCTCCCGTGCCGAGCATAAAGACCTGCTGGTCGTGGTCGGCATCTGCTCGCATCTTGGTTGCTCCCCGTCTGGTCCGTTTCCCGTGGGCGCCAACGTGCAGCTTGCCGGAGACCCCGGCTTCGTCTGCCCGTGTCACGGTTCAACGTTCGACCTGGCTGGCCGCGTGTTCAAGAACAAGCCCGCGCCGCAGAACCTCGACGTTCCGCCGTACATGTTCCTGTCCGACACGAAGCTGGTGATCGGTAAAGACGAGAAAGGAGAGGCTTGATCATGGCCGAGAAGAAGGTGGAGACAACCGGGCTGCTGGGCTGGATCGATGCACGCTTCCCGGCATCCGAGCTGTGGAAGGCGCATCTGTCGGAGTACTACGCGCCGAAGAATTTCAACTTCTGGTATTTCTTCGGATCGCTGGCGCTGCTGGTGCTGGTGATCCAGATCGTCACGGGCATCTTCCTGGTGATGAACTACAAGCCGGACGGCACGCTCAACGCCGCTGGCATCCCCGTCGCCTATGCAAGCGTGGAGTTCATCATGCGCGAGGTGCCGTGGGGCTGGCTGGTGCGATATATGCACTCGACCGGCGCTTCGGCGTTCTTCATCGTCGTGTATATGCACATGTTCCGCGGCATGCTGTACGGCTCGTACCGTAAGCCGCGCGAGCTGGTCTGGATCTTCGGCTGTCTGATCTTCCTGTGCCTGATGGCCGAAGCCTTCATGGGCTATCTGCTGCCATGGGGCCAGATGTCGTACTGGGGCGCGCAGGTGATCGTGAACCTGTTCTCCGCCATCCCGCTGATCGGCCCGGACCTGTCGCTGTGGATTCGCGGTGACTACGTTGTATCGGACGCGACGCTGAACCGCTTCTTCTCATTCCACGTCATCGCGGTGCCGCTGGTGCTGCTGGGCTTGGTGGTGGCGCACATCATCGCGCTGCACGAAGTGGGCTCGAACAACCCGGACGGCGTTGAGATCAAGGCCAAGAAGGACGAGCGCGGCATTCCGCTGGACGGCATTCCGTTCCACCCGTATTACTCGGTGCATGACATCGTCGGTGTGGCGGTCTTCCTGTTCATCTTCAGCGCGATCGTGTTCTTCGCGCCGGAAATGGGCGGTTACTTCCTGGAAGCCAACAACTTCATCCCGGCAGATTCGCTGAAGACGCCGCTGCACATTGCGCCGGTCTGGTACTTCACGCCGTTCTACTCGATGCTGCGCGCGACCACGTCGGATTTCCTGCCGTGGCTGTGGGGCTTCATCGCGATCATGCTGGGTCTGCTGTTCGCTCGTACGAAGAGCATGAATGTCAAAGTGGTAGCTGTGGCTGTGGCCGTGATCCTGGCACTGGGCTTCAAGTTCATCGATGCGAAGTTCTGGGGCGTGGTCGTGATGGGCGGTTCGGTGGTGATCTTCTTCTTCCTGCCGTGGCTTGACCACTCGCCGGTCAAGTCGATCCGCTATCGCCCGGGCTTCCACAAGACTTTGCTGATCCTCTTCGTGATCGCCTTTGCGGTGCTGGGCTACCTGGGTATTCAGCCGCCAAGCCCGGTCGGTTCGATCATCTCGCAGATCGGCACCATTCTGTACTTCGCGTTCTTCCTCGCGATGCCGATCTGGAGCCAGATCGGGACGTTCAAGCCAGTGCCTGAGCGCGTCACGTTCACGCCGCACTGATTCGAGCCGAGCACAAGGACCCATGAAGGACACAAGAATGAAAAAGCTGCTTGCGATTTTCGCCTTGGCCGGTCTCGTGTTTGCCGCGCCCGTGATGGCCAATGAGGGCGGCGTGCCGCTCGATCCGGCGCCCAACCAGTCCAGCGACACGTCCGCGCTGCAGCGCGGCGCCAAGCTGTTCGTCAACTACTGCCTGAACTGCCACGGCGCCAGCGCGATGCGCTACAACCGCCTGCGCGACATCGGTTTGAGTGAAGAGCAGATCAAGCAAAACCTGCTGTTCTCGTCAGACAAGGTCGGCGACATGATGCACATCGCCATGGACCGCGAGGACGCGAAGAAGTGGTTTGGTGCCGTACCGCCAGACCTATCGGTGATTGCCCGGGCGCGCGGCAGCGACTGGCTCTACACCTACCTTCGCACGTTCTACCGTGACGACACGCGTCCGACCGGCTGGAACAACCTGGTCTTCGACAAGGTCGGCATGCCGCATGTGCTGTGGGAACTGCAAGGCCAGCAAGTGCCGAAGTATGCCGAAGTGAAGTCCGAGCACGGCGAGGCCGAGAAGAAGCTCGTTGGCCTTGAAGTGACGGTCCCAGGCAAGATGAACAAGGTCGAATATGACCAGGCGGTGGCCGATCTGGTCAGCTATTTGGACTGGATGGCTGAGCCCGCGGGCAACCTGCGCAAGCGCCTCGGCGTCTGGGTATTGTTGTTCATTGGCGTGTTCTTCGTGCTGGCCTGGCGCCTGAATGCGGCCTATTGGAAGGACATCAAGTAAAATCCGTGTTTTCCGGGCAAGGGCTAGGCCGGTGGAGAACTGGCTCTAGCCCTTTGCCTTTTCGCTTTTTGTGCCGTGGCGATGTCATTTGTCGTCACGGCTGTACCGTCATAGGGCCGCCCCCGGCCCATGCGCCAAGGAACTACAACCATGATGGTCTTGTACTCGGGCACCACTTGCCCGTTCTCGCAGCGTTGCCGCCTCGTCCTGTTCGAAAAGGGCATGGATTTCGAGATTCGCGACGTCGATCTCTTCAACAAGCCGGAAGACATCGCGGTGATGAACCCGTACGGCCAGGTGCCCATCCTGGTTGAGCGCGACCTGATTCTGTACGAGTCGAACATCATCAACGAGTACATCGACGAGCGCTTCCCGCACCCGCAACTGATGCCGGCCGATCCGGTGCAGCGCGCCCGCGCCCGCCTGTTCCTGTTCAACTTCGAGAAGGAACTGTTCACGCACGTTTCCGTGCTCGAGAACGAAAAGGGCAAGGCGGCCGAGAAGAATCACGAGAAGGCACGTGCGGCTATCCGTGACCGCCTTACGCAGCTGGCTCCGATCTTCCTGAAGAACAAGTACATGTTGGGCGAAGAGTTCTCGATGCTGGACGTGGCGATTGCACCGCTGCTGTGGCGCCTGGACCACTACGGTATTGAAGTCTCCAAGAATGCGGCCCCGCTGATGAAATACGCTGAGCGTATCTTCAGCCGCCCGGCGTATATTGAAGCGCTGACGCCGTCGGAAAAGGTCATGCGCCGCTGATTGCCGCTGGGTCGGGCCACGCTCAGGTTGAACCTGCGCGGGACCGCGCCCAACGGTCACTGATTTCATCATGTCGGAAACATCCACCAAGCCTTATCTGATCCGTGCCATCTATGAATGGTGCACGGATAACGGCTTCACGCCGTACATCGCTGTCTTCGTCGACAACAGCACCAACGTGCCACGCGAGTTCGTCAAAAACGACGAGATCGTGCTGAACGTGAGCTTTGACGCGACCAGCCAGCTCGACATGGGCAATGAGTGGATCACGTTCCACGCACGCTTCTCGGGCGTCTCGCGCAAGATCGAGGTGCCAATCGAAAACGTGCTTGCGGTGTATGCGCGCGAGAACGGGCAGGGTATGGCATTCCCGGTGGAACGCAGTACACCGACGACGCAGGCTGCAACCGAACGCGAGAACAATCCGCCGCCCAAGCTAGCCGCGGTGGACTCTGAGTCGGTGCCTGCGCCGGTCCCTGTCGAAGCGGAAACCGGCCCGGAAGACGAACCGACACCACCGAATGTGCCGCGCATCGGTGGAAAGCCGGCGCTAAAGGTCGTCAAGTAACGCGTGTTAGGTTAGAATCGCGTTTCTTTGCCGGCTTAGCTCATCTGGTAGAGCAGTTGATTTGTAATCATCAGGTGGCGGGTTCGAGTCCTGCAGCCGGCACCAGCATCACGAAAACGGTCTCCCTTGCGGAGGCCGTTTTCTTTTGTCCGGTGGCCCGTTCAACTTTGCGAGCTTCAACCGCGCCGCACCCAGATTACCTTGCCGCCCTGAATGCCCAGATTGCGGCGCTCTTCTCGGTAGTCCATCGTGCCGGGCAGGGCTTTGCCGTCGCGCTCGCTGATGCGCCAGAGGCAGCCGCTGAGCAAGGAGGCGGCCTCTTGTTCGGATTTGCCGATCAAGGCGTCATCGGAACTGGCGGCTGTCTGGCACGTGGCGGCAGGCGATGTGTGCTCGGCCATCTTGGATTCCCCCGCATTCTTGGTGTGTTCTAAGCCTGCCGTCGAGCAACCGGCCATGCCTGCCATTGCGGCAATCGTGGTGAGCAGCATTGCTAAGCGCGTCATACAACCTCCGTCTGATATCGCTGTGGCGAGCACTCTCACGTGATGCGCTCGATCGCGATTGCAGTGTACCGATACCGACTTGCGAGGCGCCGCACATCGGGTTGTTGCAGCCGTGCAATGGGCTTCGCGACACCTCCAAGAAAACGCTTGCCGCCGTCAACGAGACTTTGTTACTCTGCGCCCCGTCATAGCTACGGAGTGCATCTCCATGGACAGTTGTTCTAGTCGATCCTCGATCGCACATTGAACGGCTAGACAGTCTCGGCGCACCCTCTTCGCGCCTCACCACTGCCTAGCCGTATTGCACGGCGGGTGGTGGCGCTTGCGTAGGTTCTCTGCGCAAGTCACTTCCTGAATTCGATTGTTGTATCCGGCACAGCCGCGTGGCTGCGTGCGTTTGCGCGCGCCATGATGCGGCGTGGCCGGCGTTCGCCTACGCCTGTCAGAGAAACGGGCGGGGGAGGTCTCATGCTGTTTCTTTCGACGCTGGAGTACGTTTGGGTGGCGGTGCGTCCGCTGGTTTGGGTTCGTGTGCTGATGGGCGCGGCGGCCGTTGTGTCGGTGATGTCGATGGCGCATGCGGCGGGTGTACCCCCTTCAGCGGATGACGTTCCACGCATCGCCAGCGGCGAACTGGACGACCGTTTCGGTTTCCATGGCCAAACCACCTATGTGTGGCAACGCAAACCTGCATTCGACGCTGCGTACAGCGGCGGTAACAGCCTCGGCGCCGCGCGCGCAAAAAGCTATTCCTTCACGGCCACGCTCGACCTAGGCATGCGCTTGTGGAAGGGCGCCGAGTTCCATTTCAACCCGGAGGTCGCGCAGGGCGTGGCGTTTTCTGAGCTGCATGGCCTTGGCGGCTTGCCCAACGGGGAGCTGGCCAAGACGGCCGGGACGAATCCCACCCTGTACCGTGCTCGCGCTTTCCTGCGCCAGACGTGGGGTCTGGATGGCGGCACGGAAAAGATCGACGCCGATTTCAACCAGTTCGCCAACGCCGTCGACAAGCGCCGCGTGGTGCTGACTGCCGGCAACTTTGCCGTGCCCGATGTGTTCGATGCGGTGTCCTATGCGCAAGACCCGCGCACGCAGTTCTTGAACTGGTCGTTCATGGCGCATCCGTCGTTCGACTACCCCGCCGATGCGCGTGGCTACAACTGGGGCGTGGCGCTTGAGTACATCGATAGCGAGAACGGTTGGGCCGTGCGCGCAGGCCGTTTCCTGCAGCCGGAGCAATCGAACGGTTTGCCACTCGACACGCGTTTCCTCAAGCACTACGGCGACATCCTCGAGCTGGAGAAGCGCTACACGCTGTTCGGTCAGGAAGGCACGGCGCGGTTGCTCGGTTGGCGCAACCAGGCGCGCATGGGCCGGTTTGACGATGCGATGGCGCTGGGCGCGGTCATTGGTGCAGCGCCCGATGTCGGGCTGGTGCGCAAGGCGCACGCAAAGCTGGGCGTTGGCGTCTCGTTCGAACAGAAAGCCGGCGACAACCTCGGCCTGTTCGCACGCCTGAACTGGTCCGACGACAAGACCGAAACGTACGCCTTTACCGAAGTCGGCCGGAGCGTCTCGTTTGGCGGATTGCTCAAGGGCGCCGCTTGGCAACGTACGAACGATGTGCTGGGCGTGGCCGTCGCGGTGAATATGCTGGGGCCGGATCACCGCGCCTATCTGGCCGCGGGCGGCAGCGGCGCGTTCCTTGGCGATGGCGGCTTGAACTATGGCCCCGAGCGCGTGCTGGAACTGTTCTACAGCTTGCAGATAACCAAGGCTCTGGCGATCAGCCCGGATTTCCAGCTCATTCAGAACCCGGGCTACAACCGCGATCGCGGTCCGGCGAAGTTTGTGGGCGTGCGTGTCCACGCCGAGTTCTAACCGTAGGAGGACCCATATGGACAGTCCGAGTCGACCTTACCGAACGTCTTTTTTCTGCTAGGCGAGTCCGCCGCACGGTTGTTCCCTGCTGCTGACTTGCCGCCCCGGCAAGGCAGCGGTGTCTGCATCGCTCCTTGATCGTTCCGACTATGCCGCCGCGCGTGTCCCGCGTGGCGATCGCTGCGTGGCGTACGTATGTGCACGCGGCCAGGAGTGTGTCATGCGCAAATTCAATGTTCCCGCCCGTCGTTTCTCGGCGATCGCACTGCCGTTCAGCTCGGTGTTCGTGCAGCCACGCGCTGCTGCACCTGAGCGCACCGACGCCGTACCTGTGACCTCCAATCGCCGGGCAGGTGACGGCGGCCAGCCACCTTCCAACCACGGTTACGCCGCAGCGGCTGTGCGCCTGTCGCGCACGTACTGGTAATCCAACAACACCACACAAACGGAGGTCGACATGACCAAATTCGCTTCGGGCATCGACGCACCACCACGTCAGGCCGCGCTAGACGATGCCCATGTGGGCGACATTCGCGGTGCGCTCGGCACCATCGCGCACCACGATACGGGCGCCCGCAATAGCTGGCGCGCGCGCTTGCGCACGCTGCTCGCCATCCTCGGGCCTGGCCTGATCGTGATGGTCGGCGACAACGACGCCGGCGCCTTCGGCACATACACGCAAGCCGGGCAGAACTACGGCACCACGCTGCTGTGGACGCTGTTGCTGCTCATTCCGGTGCTGTACGTGAACCAGGAGATGGTGCTGCGACTGGGCGCCGTCACGCGCGTTGGCCATGCGCGGTTGATCTTTGCGCGCTTCGGCAAGTTCTGGGGCAGTTTCTCCGTCATCGATCTGTTCCTGGTGAACGCGCTGACGCTCGTGACGGAGTTCATCGGCATCAGCCTGGCGCTTGAGTACCTCGGCATCCCGCGACATTGGGGCGTGTGCGCGGCGGCGGCATTGGTGATGCTGGCCGCGTCTACCGGAGATTTCCGCCGCTTCGAGCGCTTTGCGCTGGCGCTGGTGGCGGGCAGCCTCACGCTTATTCCGGTGTTCGTGATGGCGCATCCGCCGATGGGGCAGGTGGCACACGACTTCTTCGTGCCGGCGCTGCCAGCGGGTGCACCGCTGGCCGAGGTGATGTTGCTGATCATTGCCATCGTGGGGACGACCGTGGCGCCGTGGCAGTTGTTCTTCCAGCAGAGCTACGTGATCGACAAGCGCATCACCGCGCGTTTCATCCGCTATGAACGCGCCGATCTGTGGCTCGGCATCGTCCTCGTGATTGCTGGGGCGGTGGCGATGATCGCTTTCAGTGCCCAGGCCTTCCACGGCACGCCCGAGTTCGGCAACTACACCGATGCGCTCGGCACGGCGCACGGCCTGGAGCGCCACTCGGGCCGCTGGGCCGGCGTGCTGTTCGCGATTGCGCTGCTGGACGCCAGCATCATCGGCGCGTGCGCGGTGTCGTTGTCGACCGCGTATGCGATTGGCGATGTGTTTGCCGTACGGCATTCGCTGCATCGCAAGCCGACGGAGGCCAAGGGCTTCTACGCCGTGTACTTTGGGCTGACGTTGCTGGCAGCAGGGCTGGTGTTGACGCCAGGCGTGCCGCTCGGTTTGCTGACCAATGCCGTGCAATCCCTGGCCGGGGTGCTGTTGCCGAGTGCGACAGTGTTCCTGCTGCTGTTATGCAACGACAAGGCCGTGCTGGGCCCGTGGACGAACGGCCGCGCGATGAACATCTTCACCGGCGGTGTGGTGGCTGTGCTGGTGATGTTGTCGGTCATCCTTACTGCCGCGGTGCTGTTCCCGGGCATTGGCGAATTCGAGATTGGCGCCATCCTGATCGGCGGCACCCTGATCGCGGTGGTGATGTCGCTCGTGCTATGGCGTATCGAGCGACGTACCCATCGGCCGCATCATCCGCAGCGCGTGAGCGTGCTGGATCGTGACCACTGGACGATGCCCCCGCTCGAGCAACTCACGCCCGCGCGCTGGACGCCACTCAAGCGCACGTGGATGTTCGTGCTGCGCGGTTACCTTGTAGTGGCGGCGGGGCTGGTGCTGGTGCGGATCGTTGGGCTAATCAGCCAGTGACGCAGTCTCAAGGGATGAGAAGGTCACTTCGGTGGCCCTCCCAGATGCGAAGTGTTCTCATCATGGATCCCGTATTTGGGCGCACATCTGGGGGCAACGTCGGGTGCGCACCACTGTGGCTGATTGTCGCAGTGCAACAACATGCACTTTCGATTTGCTTACCCGCAAAGCCACGTAAACCCTAGCCGTACGGCGAGGGCATCACTTGTCAATCGACGCCGTTTTCTATTTGCCTGAGCACATAGCACGATCCGGAGCGCCATCTGGCGGTAAGATCGCGCCCGCATTCCACTCCCAACCGCGCTCCCCCAACGGGCGCATGACGTAGTGCCTGCTCCGACCTTTAACGCCCCCGATCTGTCGTCCGCCGCTTTGTGCGACGCGGCGGCGCTCGACTTCGCCCGTGCCCGACATGAGCGAAGCCCGCCTCGCCAACTGAGGGCGTTGGGTTCAGCTTCTCCCTGACCGGCGCCCGATGTGATCGAAGATCCGCTGCTGCACCCAGGCGTATTCGGGGTGCCGGTAGTTCGATCTTTTCTCATTTCCCGCGTTTTTCCGCCTGTGGCCGCTGTCTGGGCTGCTGGGCTCCCGTGATGTCCGGAAGCATCGCCGGCGCAATTGTGCAAGACATGAAGAACACACTCGTTCCACATATGAAGCGGCTCCTCGCCGCAAGCCTCCCGCTCCTGCTGGCGGGTTGCAACCTGACGGTCCTGGACCCGAAGGGGATGATTGCGGCTGAAGAAAAGACGCTGATCCTAGTGGCGACCGGCCTGATGCTGCTGGTGGTCATCCCCGTGATCGTGCTGACGCTGGTGTTTGCGTGGAAGTACCGCGCGTCCAACACCAAGGCCCGCTACGAGCCGGACTGGTCGCACTCCAACGCCATCGAGGCTGTGGTGTGGCTGATCCCCTGCCTGATCATCATCGTGCTGGGCGTGATCACCTACAAGTCCACGCACGCGCTCGATCCGTACAAGCCGATCGAATCGGATGTGAAGCCCATCACGGTCGAGGCTGTTTCGCTCGACTGGAAGTGGCTGTTCATCTATCCGGAACTGAAGATCGCGACGGTCAATCAGCTCGCGTTCCCGGCCAACACCCCGATCAACTTCAAGATCACGTCCGACACGGTGATGAACGCGTTCTTCATCCCGCAGCTCGGCAGCCAGGTGTACGCCATGGCGGGCATGCAGACCAAGCTGCACCTGATCGCCAATGAGACCGGTGTGTTTGACGGCATGTCGTCGAACTACAGCGGCTCGGGCTTCACTGGCATGAAGTTCAAGGCCACGGCCATGACGAACGAAGAGTTCGACGCCTGGGTCAAGCAGGTTCGTGAGTCGTCGCAGAACCTGACCAAGGAAGGCTACGCCGAGCTGTCCAAGCCGAGCGAGAAGGTGCCGCCGGCGGCGTACGCCTCGGTCGACCCGACGCTGTATCACAGCATCCTGCACAAATACATGGACAAGATGGGCGAAGGGGACAAGGTCCTGACGCTCGACGAGGCGCTCGAAGGCGCCAACTGCACGACGGCCACGGCTGAGGCGGCAACGCGTCCGCTGCCGGTGCAGTCCGCCCTGCCTGCGCCCAAGAGCGCGGCCAAGAATTCCTAGGAGTTGACGATGTTTGGCAAGTTGAGTCTGGAGGCCATTCCGCTGCACGAGCCCATCGTGGTCGTGACGGTGTCGGCCATTCTGTTGGGTGGCGCGGGCGTGTTCGGCCTGATCACCTATCTCAAGAAGTGGACCTACCTCTGGAATGAGTGGATCACCTCGGTCGATCACAAGAAGATCGGCGTGATGTACTGCATTCTGGCCATCGTGATGCTGCTGCGCGGCTTTGCCGACGCCATCATGATGCGCTCGCAACTGGCGGTCGCCTCGGGCGGCGGTGCCGGCTATCTGCCGCCTGAGCACTACGACCAGATCTTCACCGCGCACGGCGTGATCATGATTTTCTTCATGGCCATGCCGCTGATGACGGGCTTGATCAACCTGATCGTGCCGCTGCAGATTGGCGCGCGCGACGTGGCATTCCCGTTCCTGAACACGCTGTCGTTCTGGCTGGCTGCCGCAGGTGTTGTGCTGATCAACGTGTCGCTGGGCGTGGGTGAATTCGCTCGCACCGGTTGGCTGGCATACCCGCCGCTGTCGGAGCTGGCGTACAGCCCGGGCGTGGGGGTCGACTACTACATCTGGGCATTGCAGATATCGGGCCTCGGGACATTGCTGACCGGCGTGAACTTCGTCGCGACCATCTTCAAGATGCGCGCGCCGGGCATGACGCTGATGCGCATGCCGATCTTCACCTGGACCGCCCTGTGCGCCAACATCCTGATCGTGGCCGCCTTCCCGGTGCTGACCGTGGCGCTGGCGCTGCTGGGTGCCGACCGCTACCTGGACATGCACTTCTTCACGAACGGTGGCGGCGGTAACGCCATGCTGTACGTGAACCTGATCTGGATCTGGGGCCACCCCGAGGTGTACATCCTGATCCTGCCGGCCTTCGGCATGTTCTCGGAAATCGTCTCGACGTTCTCGCGCAAGAAGCTCTTCGGCTACACGTCGATGGTGTGGGCGACCGCCGGCATCACCGTGCTGTCGTTCCTGGTGTGGCTGCACCACTTCTTCACCATGGGCTCGGGTGCGAACGTCAACGCGTTCTTCGGTATCGCGACGATGATCATCTCGATCCCGACGGGTGTGAAGATCTTCAACTGGCTGTTCACGATGTACCGCGGCCGCGTCGAGCTGAACTCGATGATGCTGTGGACGATCGGCTTCATGATCACCTTCGTGATCGGCGGCATGACCGGCGTGCTGCTGGCCGTGCCGGGCGCTGACTTCCTGCTGCACAACAGCCTGTTCCTGATCGCTCACTTCCACAACACCATCATCGGTGGCGTGGTGTTCGGTTACCTGGCTGGTATCACGTACTGGTTCCCGAAGGCCTTCGGCTTCAAGCTGGACGAGAAGTGGGGCAAGCGCGCTTTCTGGTGCTGGTTCGTGGGTTTCTACACCGCGTTCATGCCGCTGTACGTGCTGGGCTTCATGGGCATGACGCGTCGTCTGAACCATACCGACAACCCGGCATGGCAACCGTGGCTGATCGTCGCCGTGATCGGCGCCGCGATCATCGCCTGCGGTATCGCTTCGCAGCTCATCCAGATCTTCGTGAGCGTCCGCAACCGTCATGCGCTGGCGGATCTGACGGGCGACCCGTGGGGTGGCCGTACGCTGGAGTGGGCGACGTCTTCGCCGCCGGCGCACTACAACTTCGCCCGCGTGCCGGTCATCCATGACATCGACGCCTTTGCAGACATGAAGGCGCGCGGTGAAGTGCTGACGCAGGTCGCACCGAGCTACGAAAAGATCCACATGCCGAAGAACACCGGCGCCGGCTTCTTCATTGGCATGTTCTCGATCGTGATGGGCTTTGCGCTGATCTGGCACATCTGGTGGATGGCCGTGCTGGGTCTGGTCGGCATGATCGGCAGCTTCATCCTTCGCAGCAACAACGACGACATCGATTACTACGTGCCCGCCCACGAGGTTCACGAGACCGAGTCGGCCTACTTCCAACGTATCGGTTCGCAGGCTTAAACCATGGCTTCCAATGTTCTAGACGGTCACGCCGCGCACGGTCACGCGCACGGCCACGACCACGCGCATGACCATGCGCACCACCACGATGCCGCAGACACCAAGGTCTTCGGCTTCTGGGTGTACCTGATGAGCGACTTGATCATCTTCGCGTCGCTGTTTGCCACGTTCTGCGTCCTGCGCGGTGCGACGGCGGGCGGCCCGACGGGCAAGGAACTCTTCGATCTGTCGTATGTGGCAATCGAAACCGGCATCCTGCTGGTGTCGTCCATCACCTACGGCATGGTGATGATCAGCCTGCAGAACGGCCGCAAGGACCAAGTGATGCTGTGGCTGGGCATCACCCTGCTGCTGGGCGCCGCGTTCGTCGGCATGGAAATCAACGAGTTCCACCACCTGATTGCAGAAGGCGCGGGCCCGAGCCGCAGCGCGTTCCTGTCGTCGTTCTTCCTGCTGGTCGGTACGCACGGCCTGCACGTGGCGAGCGGCATGCTGTGGATCATCGTCCTGATGTGGCAGATCAGCCGCAAAGGGCTGACCCCGACCCAATCGACCCGCCTGTCGTGCCTGAGCCTGTTCTGGCACTTCTTGGACGTGGTGTGGATCGGCGTGTTTACCGTCGTGTATCTGCTGGGAGCGATGTAAATGGAACAGACCAACGTTTCGACGGGCATTGCCCACGATGATGCCCACGGTCATGCAGCGGGCGGCGCTGGCCATGCCACCGTCAAGGGCTACCTGATCGGCTTCGTGCTGGCGGTGATCCTGACGGCCATTCCGTTCAAGATGGTGATGGACGGCGGCTACTCGCACCAGACGGTGCTGGTGACGGTGATGGCCCTGGCGGTCGTGCAGATCGTCGTGCACCTGATCTATTTCCTGCACCTGGACGGCTCGTCCGCCCAGCGCTGGAACGTGATGGCCTTCCTGTTCACGCTGCTGATCCTGGCGATCGTCGTTGTCGGCTCGCTGTGGGTCATGCATAACATGAACGCCAACATGATGACGATGTAACGAGGCCTGGCCTCCGATGCATCGGAAGGGCGCCCCTGGTGGGCGCCTTTTTCTTTTGCTCGTGCGGCCTTGAGCCTTGGGTTTGCCATGCCCCGGCTTTGTTAAACTCGCCGGGTTCCCCATTTCTGCGTTTCCCCCCGCAATTCCGCCATGTCACAGTACGTTTTCACCATGAACCGCGTGGGCAAGATCGTTCCGCCCAAGCGCCAGATCCTCAAGGACATCTCGCTGTCGTTTTTCCCGGGCGCCAAGATCGGCGTGCTGGGTCTGAACGGCTCGGGCAAGTCGACCGTGCTCAAGATCATGGCCGGCCTCGACAAGGATATCGAGGGCGAAGCCACGCCGATGCCCAACCTGAACATCGGTTACTTGCCGCAGGAGCCGCAGCTCGATCCCGCCAAGACCGTGCGTGAAGAGGTTGAAAGCGGCCTGGGCGAAGTGATGGACGCGCAAAAGCAACTCGAAGCGATCTACGCCGCGTACGCCGAGGAAGGCGCCGACTTCGACAAGCTGGCCGAAGAGCAGGCGCGCCTGGAAGCCATCATCGCCGCTGGTGCCGGTGACAACGTGGAATTGCAGTTGGAAATTGCCGCCGATGCACTGCGCCTGCCGCCGTGGGACGCCAAGATCGAGCACCTCTCGGGCGGTGAAAAGCGTCGTGTCGCGCTGTGCAAGCTGCTGCTGTCGCGCCCCGACATGCTGCTGCTCGACGAGCCGACCAACCACCTCGATGCCGAATCGGTGGACTGGCTTGAACAGTTCCTCACGCGCTTCCCGGGCACCGTGGTGGCCGTGACGCACGACCGCTACTTCCTCGATAACGCCGCCGAGTGGATTCTCGAACTCGACCGCGGCCACGGTATCCCCTGGAAGGGCAATTACAGCTCGTGGCTCGATCAGAAAGAGACGCGCCTGAAGCAGGAGGAGTCGAGCGAATCGGCCCGCCAGAAGGCGCTGAAGAAAGAACTGGAATGGGTGCGCCAGAACCCGAAGGGCCGTCAGGCCAAGTCGAAGGCGCGTCTGGCTCGCTTTGACGAGTTGAACAGCCAGGAATACCAGAAGCGCAACGAAACGCAGGAAATCTTCATCCCGGCCGGCGAGCGTCTGGGCAATGAAGTGATCGAATTCACCAACGTCAGCAAGAGCTATGGCGATCGCCTGCTGATCGACAACCTGAGCTTTACGATTCCGCCGGGCGCGATCGTCGGCATCATTGGCCCGAACGGCGCCGGCAAGTCGACGCTGTTCCGCATGATCACGGGCAAGGAGCAACCGGATTCGGGCACCATCAAGATCGGTCCGACGGTCAAGCTGGCTTACGTTGACCAGAGCCGCGACGCGCTGTCCGCAGACAAGACCGTCTTCGAAGAGATTTCGAACGGGTCCGACATCCTGACGGTGGGTCGGTATGAGACGCCATCGCGCGCCTACATCGGCCGCTTCAACTTCAAGGGTGGGGATCAGCAGAAGCACGTCGGCACGCTGTCGGGCGGCGAGCGTGGACGCCTGCATCTGGCCAAGACGCTCATCTCGGGCGGCAACGTGCTGCTGCTGGATGAACCTTCGAACGACCTCGATGTGGAAACGCTGCGCGCGCTGGAAGATGCGCTGCTCGAATTCGCCGGCTGCGTGATGGTGATTTCGCACGATCGCTGGTTCCTCGATCGCATCGCCACGCACATCATCGCCTTCGAAGGCGATTCGCACGTCGAATTCTTCCCGGGCAACTACCAGGAATACGAAGCCGACAAGAAGAAGCGTCTGGGCGAGGAGGGTGCGAAGCCCAAGCGTATCCGCTACAAGCCCGTTACGCGCTAAGCGGGGACGCGCGGGTCTTTCGGCCCGCGTTCCCGCTTACGGTGACCGGTCTGCCTCAACCGGCGCAGGCGCGTCGAGGTTGCTGTCAAACTCGACGCGCTTGTGCGAGCCGTCACAGAACGGTTTATTCAACGAGTGCCCGCAGCGGCACAGCCATGCCTGCCCTTCCTCCACCGGTAATTCGCGTCCGCCCTGGGTGACGATCCGGAAGCTTCCCTTGATGTGATACGGCCCGTTGTTGCGGACCGTGATGACAACGTCGTCGGCCATGGCCGTCTCCTCAGAAGAGGATGCCCTGCATGCGATACGCGAAATGAGCGGGCTTGGCGTCGCGCATCAAGGCCATGAACTGGTCCATGTCCATATGCACGACGTTTTCGTGGTCGCCAGCTTCAAAGTAGACGTCGCCGTGGGTCATCAGGCTGCTGTCGATGTAGGTCGGCATGCCGTAGGCCATGCCCACGGGCGGAACGGCCCCTGCATCGCAGTCCCGGAAGACTTCGCGCAACTCCGATTCATCGGCCAGCGTAAGGTCCAAGCGGCCCGATTCCTTTTGTAGCTCGGACAGATGCAGGTGATACGTGGATGGCAACACGGCCGCGACATAGCCAAGCTTGTCTTCGAGCAGCAGCGTCTTGGCCAGACGGTCGCCCGGGACATGCGCAGATTGCGCGGTTTCAGTGCTCGTGTGGGTATGCGGATGACGAATCACCTCGTACAGGCAGCCCTTGCTGCGCAGGCAGCCGTCGAGGGTGCTGGAGATCGACATGGCGTCCTCCCGTGTGCTGTGCGACCGGTGGCGGGATTGCAGTGGCCGCTACGTCAGCATAGGTCGGTTTGCGGATTGCGCAGGCAGTCGAGCGTACAAAAGTAACGGGCCGCTCGTGCGAGCGGCCCGTGTGCCGATGTGGCTTCCTGTTCGCGTCAGGCATCAGGCGTCAGGCGTTAGCGGTCCCAGCCGCGGTGCCACCCGTGATCGTGGTGCCATTCGCGTTCGCGCCACTCGTGACGGCGCCATTCGCGCTCACGCCAGTCGTCGCGGTCGCGGTAGTAGCCGCCATAGACGACCGGAGCGGGGGCATACACCGGGGCAGGGCGATAGACCACAGGCGGCGGAGCATAGACAGGGGCCGGGGCCACGTACACCGGCGCAGGCACGCCGATCGACACGCCGACGTCCACATGGGCCAACGCCGCCGTCGAGGCGCACAGCGCGGCGCCGCCCAGAACGAATGCGAGCAGTGTGCGTTTCATGATGCTTCTCCTTACGGTTGCGAGGCCGGGGCTGATGTGCCGTCGACTTCGTGTATCAAGTTCGTGATGCCATTCTATGAACCGCCGGGCGCTTCAGGTGATACGCAAATCCTACGGATGTAACGGGAAGTAAAACGCCCCACCGGCAAGACACTGGTGGGGCGCGGTATTTCACGTGAGGCGGCTTGTTCAGCCCTGTGCAGGCTCCCAGGCCGTTCGCTGTTCAGGTGACGACCACACCGCCAGGTGCAGCGCTGACAGCGCGAACGGATCCGACAGCAACACCAGCTTCTGCTTGCCCGTGAGCTTGTCGGGACCGACTTCCAGTGCGTGACGCACATGTGCCTCCCGCACAGCAATCAGGCGCCGGTCGTGCGGAAAGCGCGCGGTGCCAATCGCGCACATCAGTGCGTTGGTGACGGGGTCGACCACGGCTTGGCGGAAGTCCGGCATCGGGGGCGCATTGCGCAGGTGCTTGCGCGTGGCGCGGAGTTCGCGCGGCGGGCGCACTTCCTCGGGGATCATGAACAGGCGCAGGCGCCGCATGCGGCGGCCCAGGCTCACGCGGCTGGAGAACACCGACAGCGGAATCGACACGATCAGCGCGCCCACGACTGGCGAAAGCCACCACAGGAAGCTCGGGTTCAGCCAATACACGATCGCAGCCCAGACGATGCCGATCACGGTGTGCAGGCCATGGCGGCGTACGGCGTCGCCCCAATGGGTTTGCGCGTCCTCACGCGGCGGCGACTTCCAGTGCACCTTCCAGCCGAGGAACGCGGCCGTCACGAAGCGCGTGTGGAACAGCATGCGCACCGGCGCGGCCAGCACCGAGAACGCCGCCTCAATCGCCATCGACAACGCCAGGTGGATCGCCCCGCCAAAGCGCTTCGGCCCCTGCGCCCACAGCACCAGCACGCTCAAAATCTTCGGCAGGAACAGCACGGTGGCGGTGGCGGAAAACAGCGCGGCTGCTTTTTCCGGATGCCACTCCGGCCAGATCGGGAAGAGCTGGCGCGGCTGCGTGAAGTACTCCGGCGCGATCAGCGTGTGCTTGGCCAGCAGGGCCGTCGACAGGATCAGGAACAGGAACCACAGTGGCGCCGACAGATAGGCCATCACCCCGGTGATGAACACCGCGCGGTGCACACGGTGGAAGCCTGGCGCGCCGAACAGGCGGAAGTTCATCAGGTTGCCGTGGCACCAGCGGCGGTCGCGGCCCAGCTCGTCGAGCAGGTTGGGCGGCATTTCTTCGTAGCTGCCGTCCAGGTCGTAGGCGATCCACACGGCCCAGCCGGCGCGGCGCATCAGCGCGGCTTCGACAAAGTCGTGCGACATGATCTCGCCCGAAAGCGAACCCTTGCCCGGAATCGGCGCCAGCGCACAGTGCTTGATGAACGGGTCCAGCCGGATGATGGCGTTGTGACCCCAGTAGTGCGATTCGCCGAGCTGCCAGTAGTGCAGGCCGGCGGTGAACAGCGGCCCGTACACGCGCGTGGCGAACTGCTGGATACGCGCGTACAGCGTGTCGCGGCCGGCGGCGCGTGGGGCGGTCTGGATGATGCCCGCGCTTGGCGCACCTTCCATCAACTGCACGAGGCGCGTCAGGCAATCGCCGCTCATCACGCTGTCGGCGTCGAGCACGATCATGTAGCGGTATTTGCCGCCCCAGCGCCGACAGAAATCGTCGATGTTGCCGCTCTTGCGCTTCACGCGGTGGCGGCGCCAACGGTAGAAGATGCGGCCGAAACCATCGAGCGCGCGGCAGATATGCAGCCACGCATCGGCTTCTGCGGTGCGGATATCCGGGTCGCCGGAGTCCGATAGCACGAAGAAGTCGAAGTGCTCCAGATGCCCCGTGCGCTGCAACGATTCGTACGTCGCGCGCAGCCCCGCGAACACGCGCTGCACATCTTCATTGCAGATCGGCATGACGATGGCCGTGCGCGCGTCGTCCGGAATCGTGGCGTCGGGCGTGGCGCGGCGCGAGATGACGAACCGGTCGCCGTGGAAGGCCAGCAGCAGGAAGCCGGTGATGGCTGTCCAGAAACCCGCCGACACCCAACAGAACAGCACCGCAAACAGCACGATGATGATGGCCTCGAGCCAGTCGGCGCCGTGGTACGGCAGCACCGTGCTCATCGCCCACGTGGCAGCGACGGTCTGCGCGATCATCAGCGCCAGCAGCGTCAGGCGACGGCGCGAGCCGACGAAGCGCCAGATGCCCTTCGGGTCCGGCGAGTCGGGCGCTTCATACGGCACCGGCTTCTTGCCGCCATGCATCCAGCGGTCGATGGCCTTGCGGGTGCGCCAGATCGGCCCCAGCACCCATGGCCACGGCACCATCGAGCGACGCGCAGGCGTAGGCCCGGTATCCAGGTGGATGCGGCCTTGGCTGTCGTGCTCAAGCGGCGGCGCGGGCTCGGCAGAAGGCTCCGTCGACGCGGCATCGGCGCGCGTGGCGCCATAGGCAGCATCCAGACGGGAGCCTACAGAAGCGTAGGCCGGCGCATCGGCGTCGAGGGAGGTCGTCTGCGCCGGGTCCAGCCTGGCCAGTGCGTGATGCAGCTTGGCGAGCGCTGCCGCATCGTCGTCGCCGGCCGTGATGTTCGCGTTGCGCAGCAGCGCAGCACGCGCGTCGGCCGCCAGCGGCAGCGCTTCGAGGTAATGGTCGGCCACAGACTGCGCTGTGGCAGGGCTGGTGGAGGGGGCAGTGCCAGCGGCACCGCCAGTCTGGGCTGTCGTCACGTTCAGCCCGGAGGTAACAGGTAGCTCCACGTCTCAGAGAGTCCGGTGCCGCCGCTGCGCAGGTAGCCGCGCATTTCGACGGGTTTATCGTCGTCGACCCGCTTGAGGCGCACGGTCACGCGCCAGCCGCCGGTCGCGGTGTTGGGTTGGCCGAAGATCGATTCGATCTTGCCGTTGGCATCTGCCGAGAACACCGGCTCAACCGGTGCATTCGGCGCGAGCTTCGCCAGCGCGGGGCCTTCAAAGTCGACCACGAAGGCGATCGTATCGTCGGGCTTGCGCTCGTCGGGGCGCTTGGTTGTCCAGCCGTGCGAGCGGCGCGTCTGCGTAACCCATGCCAGCGCCGGTTTCTTGTCGGCGTCTTTCTGCCACAGCAGGCGGTATTCGAGATTGAACGGCTGATGCGGCTTGGGCGGGTTTTCGGGCACCCAGTAGGCGACCACGTTGTCGTTCGTCTCGTCTGGCGTCGGAATCTGCACCAGCTCCACGCGGCCCGCACCCCATTTGCCGACAGGCTCGACCCACGCGCTCGGGCGCAGTTCATAGCGGTCGCCGATTTCCTGGTAGCTGGAGAACGCGCGGTCACGCTGCATCAGGCCGAAGCCGCCCGGATTGGTCGTCCCGAACGAGCTGACCAGCAGGCGCTTGGGGTTCGTCAGCGGACGCCAGATCCATTCACCTGTGCCGGAAAGCACCGACAGGCCGTCGGAGTCATGCACTTCGGGGCGGAAATCCAGCGCCGGCGCCGGTTGGTTCTCGCCAAAGAAGAACATGCTGGTGAGCGGGGCGATGGCCAGCTTGCTCACGTTCTCGCGCATGTACAGCTGTGCCTTGACGTCGACCGCCGTGTCGCTGCCCGGCTTGATGACAAAGCGGTAGGCACCCGTGGCGCGGCGCGAGTTGAGCAGCGCGTAGATCGTCAGCTCTTTCGCGTTGGCGGCAGGGCGTTCGATCCAGAAATCGGTGAAGCGGGGAAATTCTTCGCCCGAATTGAGTGCGGTGTCGATGGCCAGCCCGCGCGCGGAGAGGCCGTAGACCTGCCCCTTGCCGATGCCGCGGAAGTACGACGCGCCCAGAAACACGATGACCTCGTCCTTGTACTTGGGCGTGTTCATCGGGTAGTGCACGCGGAAGCCGGCGAAGCCGAGCTTCTGCAACTGCTTCGGGTCGAGCTTGACCGGGCCGTAGTCGAACAGGCGCGGATCGAAGCGGATTTCGCGCACGCCGGCGGGCGACACTTCGTTGATCTTCACAGGCTGGTCGTAGTACGAGCCCTCGTGGAAGAAACCGAGTTCGAACGGCAGCTTGTCGCGGCGCCAGTAAGCCTGGTCGGACTTGAAGCGAATTTCGCGGTACTGGTCGTAGCGCAGTTCGCGTAGTCCTCGGGGCAGGGTGTCGGCGGGCGCCTGGTACGGCTTGGAGGCCAGTTGCTTGGCGCGTACGGCCACATCGTTGAAACCGAAGGCCAGCGCAGCATGCGCCGAAGCCAGCGCCAGCAGGCCCACGGCCAGCCGCGCATAGCCGGCTACCGAACGGGTGCGTGCCGCGCGAGCGGCCCCCGGCATGCGGGAGGAAACAGCGGAGGGAATGTTCAAAATGAGATCGCGTCTATGCGGCGGGCCGAGGAACGTGACGCTTCGGTCCTGCCGGTCATTCGTCTGTGCCGCCAAGATTTTACCCGCCGTACCTTTCCGAGATCAAAACCGGCAACATTTTGATAATGTTTCTCGCCGCATCGGGCCGATATCCGCGTCAAATGGCGTGTAATCAGGCGGTCTGTGGTGGGTCAGCCGTTCGGTTGAGGGGAACGCGCACCGCCGGCCGGCAGTCAGAACGCTTTCCTGTGTGCCGCGATTCCCGCGTGGCACACTCTCGGCTCTTTCCTCCATGGAGTTCGCATGACCTGCTGGACGCGACGCGCCACGGCAACCGCCGCGCTTGCCTTTTCGACCTCGTTGCTCGCGCCTGGGGCGTTTGCCGCACCTGCAGCCAAGGCGGCTCCCAAGGCTGCAGCACCAGCCAAGGCAGTGCGCGATCCCGGCGACGTAGCGGTGCTGCTCGATGCCTTCCCGCTCGGCAAGCCGCTGCGCAAGCTGCCCTCGTGCGAAGACGTACGCGCGAATGGCGGCAAGGATGTCGCCGAATATTGCTCCGACGCGCTTGAATCGCATGGCCGCACGCGCTCGCTGGGCGTGCCTCAGGCATCGCGCCCCGAGTTGATGGATGGGCCGCAGGCTGTGCTCCTGATTGACCAGGATGGCAACATCGCCGGCATGTTCGTGCCGACGCGCGGCGTCGATACCGAGCAGCGCGTCTTCCAGGCCCTGTCCGATCGCTACGGCAAGCCCGCGCAGGAAGGCAAGGCGCCACTCAAGCTCAAGTCTGGCAAAACGGTCGATTCGCTGCGTGCACGCTGGGCAGGCCATCAGACCATCATCACGATGTACGCGATTCCCGAAGAGCCGCAGAACGGCACGGTGGAATTCCTTTGGGCGCCGCGTGCCGGGGCGGTCATGGACCAGATGCGTGCGGAAGTCGATCCGAATGCGCCCAAGCCGGCTGCTGCGTCCGGTGTGGCGGCTTCGTCACCCGCCGCGACGGCCAAGCCCTCTCCAGGCAAACCGACGCCTAAGCAGTGAGCTTACGGACACACGTTCGTAGTTTTCGGTTACACCGCTTACACCCGCATGACGCCGGCGTCGCTCGCCTCGGCTTATAACGTCCACATGGCTCCACTAGCGGGGCCGAAGGACGCTAATCATGAAAATCGTGGCTCTGGCCTTGTTGGCCGCGACGCTTGGGGGTTGTGCGGTGTATCCGGCACCGGTGGCCGTGGCCCCTGCGCCGGTCTATGTCGCACCGGCTTATCCGGCCTATTACGGCGGTTATTGGGGTGGACCGTCGGTGTACTTCAATTACCGCCACCGCTGATCGGCCGTTGGCTGATCTGCGTCTAGTCCGTTGAACGCAAGCCCGGCCAGCCCGGCGCCAACGTCTGCGGCAAGCCAAGCAGGTCCAGCACGCGCCCGACCGTGTGGTCGACCAAGTCGTCGATCGTCTTGGGGCGCTGGTAGAAGCCCGGCACGGGCGGGAACACGATTCCGCCCATCTCTGTAACGGCCGTCATGTTGCGCAGGTGCGCCAGATTCAACGGCGTTTCGCGCACCATCAGAATGAGGCGGCGACGCTCTTTGAGCGTGACGTCGGCCGCGCGGGCAATGAGGTTGTCCGACAGGCCGTGCGCAACGGCCGCCAGCGTCTTCATCGAGCAGGGCGCCACCACCATCGCTTCCGCCGCAAACGAGCCGCTGGCAATGGTCGCGCCGATATCGCGCACGTTATGCACGACATGCGCCAGCGCTTCTACTTCTTCGCGTGCCATGTGCAGCTCGTGCTGCACATTCATCAGCCCTGCGGGCGACATCAGCAGGTGCGATTCCACCCCCGCTGATTCACGCAGGCCCTGCAGAACCTGCAGCAGCCGCACACCGTAGATTGCCCCCGACGCCCCCGTGATGGCCACGATGATGCGGCGCACAGGTGGCGTTTGGGTCGCTGCGTTCAGGGTTGAGGTCACGCTGAAACGAGAACGGAGCTCAAGCAGCCAGCAGCGGCTGCAGTTCGCCGCTCTGGTACATCTCCATCATGATGTCCGAACCGCCGATGAATTCGCCCTTGACGTAGAGCTGCGGAATGGTCGGCCAGTTGGCGTAGTCCTTGATGCCCTGGCGGATTTCATCGTCTTCCAGCACGTTGACGGTGTGCGGCCGGTCTACGCCGCAGGCCTTCAGGATCTGGATGGCGCGGCCCGAGAAGCCGCACATCGGAAATTGCGCCGTGCCCTTCATGAAGAGGACGACGGGGTGGCCTTTGACGATCTGGTCGATCTTTTCGTGCGTGGTGCTCATGGGGAGACTCGATTTGGTGAGGGGCGGCAGCTGGGTGTCCGAGCTGACATCCACATTGGAAAGCCTGTCTATTTTAGCGAGGAACGCGCACCGGCGTTTTGATCCAGCCATTGCCCGCCGCTACAGCGGTCGTGGCCGGCCAGGTCTTGCGCCGTGAAGACGTTGGCGAAGCCCGCGCCGCCCAGCAGCGCACGCACAGGTTCGCCTTGGTCGTAGCCGTGTTCGACCAGCAGCCATCCCCCGGAGACGAGCCGCGCAGGCGCCCCTGCGACGATGCTGCGCAGGTGGCGCAGGCCGTCATCGTGGTCAGTGAGGGCGCTGGCGGGCTCGAAGCGCAGGTCGCCCTGGTCGAGGTGCGCGTCGGTGGCGGCGATGTAGGGCGGGTTGCTGGCGATCAAGTCGAAGGCGGCCGGCGCATCGGCTTCGGCCAGCGCGCTGTACCAGTCGCCCAGCGCAGCCTGGACGTTGGCGGCACCGAGCGCCTTGGCGTTGTCGATCGCCACGGCCAGCGCGTCGGAGGAGGCGTCGGTGGCCCATACGCGCGCGTCGCGCCGCGCCAGCGCAATCGTGATGGCGATGATGCCGCTGCCCGTGCCCATGTCGAGCACGGCCGGCGCATCGTGTTCTTCCAGACGGTCCAGCGCCTGTTCGACCAGCAATTCGGTATCGGGCCGCGGAATCAGCACGGCTGGCGTCACCTTGAACGTGCGGCCGAAGAATTCACGTTCGCCCAGCAGATAGGCCATCGGCTCGCCAGCCAGCCGGCGTGTGGCGAGTTCGCTGATCCGCGTGCGCGCGGCTACGTCGATGGCGCAGGTGTCTTGCGTGATGAGTTGCACGCGCGACAGGCCTGTCACGTGCGAGACCAGCATCCGTGCTTCCAGCGCAGGCAAGCCGGCGCCTGCCAGCACTGCCAGCGCGTCGGACACGCGAGCCAGGGTTTCGGGCGAAATGACGGGAGCAGACGACACGGCAACAGGCCAGCAGCGAAGATCGGGCGCACAAAATAACACGGGCCCGGCCGAAGTGGCGCGGGCCTGCGAGCGGGTCGGTGCGGTTAAGCAGCGTTTATTGCTTGGTCGCGTCCTTGACCTTGTTGGCCGCTTCCTTCGTGGCGTCAGCGGTTTTGTCGGCTGCAACCTTGGCGGCATCGGCCGTCTTGTCGGCCGCGGTTTTGGCGGCATCCTTGGCCTGGGCCAGCGCGCCCGATGCAGAGACCTGCGCATCCGACGCCGCTTGTGAAAGTTCCACCTTGGCGGCGTCGGCGGCCTTGCTCACGGCGGTGCCGGCGTTGTCGAGCGCCTGTTTGGCGGCGTCCTTCGATTGCTCCATCGCGCTCTTGGCGGCCTGGTCGGTGGCGTCGTCTTTCTTGCCGCAGGCGGCCAGACCGAGTGCGAGGGAGGTGGCGACAGTGATGGCCAGCAGTTGGGTACGCATTGCGATTCTCCTAATCGTGATGTTGCCGCGCTTGTTGGTGAGTGCTTGCCGGATGCGACCGGCGATGCACTCGGCGTGATCGAGATCGATTATAGGAACGCGAGGCCGGCGCGCCATCGCGCAAAGCTGTATCAAACGCAAGCGGATGTTACGGCAGGCGCGCTTTTTTTACGATTGGGCGATCAGGCGTCTTCGCCCAGCGCTGCGAGTTGTTCCGCCTGATGCTCAGCCGCCAATGCGCCCACAAGTTCGTCGATGTCGCCGTCCATGATCGCGTCGATCTTGTACAGCGTCAGGTTGATGCGGTGATCGGTCACGCGGCCTTGCGGGAAGTTGTACGTGCGGATGCGGTCGGAGCGATCGCCCGAGCCGATCAGGCTCTTGCGGGCGCTGGCTTCCTTGGCTTGCGCTTCGCGCTCCTGGCGATCCTTCAGGCGCGCAGCCAGCACTTGCATGGCGCGGTCCTTGTTGCGGTGCTGGCTGCGGTCATCCTGGCATTCCACCACCAGACCGGTCGGCAAGTGGGTAATGCGCACGGCGGAATCCGTCTTGTTGATGTGCTGGCCGCCCGCGCCGGATGCGCGGAATGTATCGATGCGCAAATCCGCCGGGTTGATCTGGATGTCGGCCAGCGCATCGGCTTCCGGCATGACCGCCACGGTGCAGGCCGACGTATGGATGCGCCCCTGCGCCTCGGTGGCCGGCACGCGCTGCACGCGGTGGCCGCCAGATTCGAACTTCAGGCGCGAGTACGCGCCTTCGCCCACCAGCCGCACAATCACTTCCTTGTAGCCGCCCAAGTCCGACGGCGATTCGCTCACGATCTCCACCTGCCAGCGCTGCCGTTCGGCGTAGCGCGTGTACATGCGCAGCAAGTCGCCGGCAAAGAGTGCGGATTCATCGCCGCCCGTCCCGGCGCGGATTTCCACGAAGATGTTGCGATGGTCGTTCGGGTCTTTGGGCAGCAGCAGGCGTTGCAGCTCGCCTTCGAGGGATTCCATGCGCTCACGCGCGGCGCGGAGTTCGTCTTCGGCAAACGCCTTCATGTCCGGATCGGCCGCCAGTTCCTGCGCGGTGGCGATGTCTTCCTCGGCCTGCTTCCACGCGGCAAATTGTGCGACCACGGGCTCCAGCTCGGCGTGCTCGCGCGCGAGCTTGCGGTATTGGTCGAGGTTGGCGGTGGCGTCTTCACGCGCGAGCAGCGCGTTGATTTCGACGATGCGCTCGGCCAGTTGGTCGAGCTTGGACAGCATGCTGGGCTTCATTCGGGCAGTCGCGGTGGGAAACGCTGGAAGCGAAGGCGGCGCATGATACCGCGCCAGAAGTTGCGTGCCGGAGTGAAAACATGCGGCGCGCGTGCGATGCGCTGGCCGCTAGCGCTCGGAGTGGCTGGACTGGCGGAACAACGCCGGCAGCAGGTCGATGAGCTGCTCGCGGCCTTCGCCCTGCGTGTGGTTGAGCGCATGCGTCGGGCCGTGGAGGAATTTCTTGGTCAGCGCTTGCGACAGCGCTTCGAGCACCAGCGCCGGATCATCGCCGCGCGCAAGCATGCGCTGGGCGCGTTCCAGTTCACCCTGGCGCAGCGTTTCGGCCTGCGCATGCAGATCGCGGATGATGGGCACCACGCTGCGCGCATCGAGCCAGTGCATGAAGTTCAGCACGCGCGTGTCGATGATGGCTTCGGCCTGCGCCACGGCGGCCTGCCGCAGCGCGTTGCCTTCGCGCACGATGGCGCCCAGGTCGTCCACGGTGTAGAGGAATACGTCGGACAGACGCGCGACTTCGGGTTCGATGTCACGCGGCACGGCCAGGTCGACCATGAACATCGGGCGGTGGCGGCGCTGCTTGATGGCGCGCTCCACGGCACCCAGGCCGATGATGGGCAGCGTGCTGGCGGTGCACGAAACAACGATGTCGAACTCAGCGAGCTTGGTCGGCAGTTCGGCCAGGCGCACGGCGCGGGCGTTCAGGCCCTGGTTCGACAGCGATTCGGCGAGCTTCTCGCCGCGTTCCAGCGTGCGGTTGGCGATCACCACCTCGCGTGGCGTCTGCGCGGCGAAGTGCGTGGCGCACAGCTCGATCATCTCACCGGCGCCGATGAACAATACGCGCTGATCGGCGATCGATTCGAAGATGCGTTGCGCCAGGCGTACAGCGGCAGCGGCCATCGACACGGAATGCGCGCCGATCTCTGTCGTGCCGCGCACTTCCTTGGCCACCGCAAAGGTGCGCTGGAATAGCTGATTCAGGTACGTGCCCAGGGCGCCCGCTTCGGTGGCGGTGCGCACGGCGTCTTTCATCTGGCCGAGGATCTGCGTCTCACCCAGCACCATGGAATCGAGCCCGCTGGCCACGCGAAACGCGTGGCGCACCGCGAGCGATTGCCCGAGCGAATACACATGGGGCGCGAGTTCGCCGGGATCGATGTTGTGGTGCTGTGCCAGCCAGCGAATCGCATGCTCGTGCGCGGTCTGCTCGGGCAAGTTGCCGTCGGTGGCGCAGTAGATTTCAGTGCGATTACAGGTGGAAAGGATGGCAGCTTCGGCCGTGCTTCTGAGGTGCGGCAGGTGCTGGCGCAGCGTGCCCAGCGCGGGCTTGAGCTGCTCGAGCGGAAACGCCACCTTCTCGCGCAGGGAAAGCGGCGCAGTGTGGTGGTTGATTCCGAGCGTCAGCAACTGCATGTGGGGCGGCCGGTTAAATGGGGACGGCACGAATTTTGAGCACTCTGGATTATAACGCCCGGCCCCCGGATGAGCAGGACCCAGGTCAAATCTGGTGGTGTGTGTGAATGAATGTCGGTTATTCGTCACGCGCCGCGCGGTGGGTCAGCGTGGCCTTCTGCAGCGTCCTGCGCTAAGGTACGCGTCCAGTTGAATCGCTCAAGGGCAATACGGAGAACAGGCATGGGGTGGATCGGGCCGCTGTGGATCGGGCTGGCGGTGGGCGTCGCGGCGCGTTGGCTGCATCCCGCAGGCAAACGCCTGGGGTGGGGGGCTGCGCTGGCGACGGGCGGGATTGGCGCGTTGTTCGGTTACTACAGCGGCCAGTTTGCCCACCTCTATGCCGATGGGCAGATCATGGCCTGGACGGCCGCCGTAGTGGGCGCCATGCTGCTGCCCGCCGCGTGGGGCCTGTTGCGCCGCTAGGGGCGAGTGTCCTGCGGCATTCTGGCGCGGTTCAGCCCGCGCCCACGCCGGCAGTGCGCGCATCGCGCGCGGCCAGATAGCCGGCCATCAGCGTTTCCAGCCGCTTGAAGTCCACGGGTTTGGTCAGGTGATCCGTAAAGCCCGCGTCGCGGCAGCGGGCGATGTCTTCTTCCATGCCGTAGCCCGTAATCGCAATCGACGGTGCGGCTTGCCGCTCGGCAAAAACACGCACCACGTCCAGGCCGCTGCCGTCTGGCAGGCCAATATCGCTGATCAGCAGATCGAACGTGCCAGATTCAGCGGCTTGCATGGCCGTGCGGGCGCCATTGGCTACGGCGACGCTGTGGCCGAGGATTTCCAGCATCTGCGACATGGCTTCGGCTGTATCGGCGTTGTCTTCCACCAGCAGTACGTGCAGGCCGCGCGTCGGTTGGGCGCGTGGCGAGGGCGGCGAGGGCGGTGTCTCGAGCTGCACCATCTCGGTGGCCAGGGGCAGAGTGAGCGTGAATGTGGCACCCTCGTGGCGGCCGGCGCTCTCGGCAATCAGCGAGCCCTCATGCTTCTGCACCAGCGCGTAGGCAATCGCCAGACCTAGGCCCAGCCCGCCAAAGCGCTGCGTGATCGATGCATCGGCCTGCTCGAACGCCGAGAAGATACGCGGCAGTGCGTCGAGCTCAATGCCGATGCCGTTGTCCTTCACCGCCACGGCCACGGTGGCGGGCGACGGGTTCCAGACGCGCACCTCAATGGCGCCGCCTTCTGGCGTGAACTTGACGGCGTTGCGTACCAGGTTCCAGATCACCTGCTGGATGCGTGCGCCGTCGGCATACAGCCGGCTGCGGCCCGCCTCGAAGCGCGTCTTGAGCGACAGCCGCTTGGCCTGCATGTCGTTGCGCGACATCTCCAGCGTGCTCTCCAGCAGCGGATACAAATCGACCAGCGCAAAGCTCACCGCCAGCTTGCCGCGTGCAATGCCGGTGATGTCGAGCAGGTCGTCGATCAGGCGCGCTTCCAGCTCGGCATTGCGGCGCACGACTTCGAGCTGTGCGACCACATACGCTGGCAAATCCTGGCGCAGTTCCAGCAGATGCACGGCGGTCAGGATTGGCGTGAGTGGCGTGCGCAGTTCATGCGAGAGCACGGCCAGGAAGTGGTCCTTGGCGTGATTGGCGGTCTCGGCTTCTTCCTTTGCACGGCGCAGAGCGTCGGCCGCGATGCGCTCTTCCGTGGAGTCGCGGATGATCTTGGAGAAGCCGACCAGTTGCCCGGTCTCGTTGTGGATGGCGGTGACCACGCTCGATGCGTAGAACGGCGTGCCATCCTTGCGCAGCATCCAGCGGTCGTCGGTGAGGCTGCCTTCGCGGCGCGCGCGTTCGAGCTTGCGCTGGAATTCACCGGCCTCGCGCGCAGCCTGCGGATACAGAATCTCGGCCGACTTGCCGAGGATGTCCTCGCGCGCATAGCCGAGAATGCTGCGCGACGCCGCGTTCCAGGTGCGCACGATGCCCTGCGGGTCTAGCGAGAGCACAGCGTGCTCCTTGAGCGCGTTGATCAGCAGGCGAAAGTGCGTTTCCGCTTCCCGCAGGGCGGCTTCGGCAGCGATGCGCTGGCGGCGTTCGGCGGCTTCGGCCAGCGCGCGCAACAGCACCACGGGCAGGCGCTGCAGGCGCTGCTTGATGACGTAATCGGTGGCGCCGCGCTTGAGCATGTCCACCGCGTGCTCTTCGCCCAGCGCACCCGATACGAAGATGAACGGCGTTTGCGGCGCCATGCGACGCGCAATGTCGAGCGCTTCCGCACCCGTGAGCTGCGGCAGCATGTAGTCGGCCAGGATGGCGTCGAAGGTCCGTGTGCTGAGCTGGGCGATGAAGTCGGACTCGTTGTCGACCAGCGTGGTGTCGGCCTGCAGGTTGGCGGTTTCCAGCCGCGCGCGCGTCAGTTCTGCATCGAGCGGATTGTCTTCGACTAGCAGCAGTTGCAGATTGGGCATGGGGGCGAATGCTCCGGATGGGGCGGCTAGCTCGCCGGCAGCAACGTGCGGCGCGCCCGGGTGGAGCCGGGCGGCGGTTCGTTGAGCACCGCCCAGAACACGCCCAGGTCGGCAATCGCATCGACAAACGCACGGAACTCCACCGGTTTGACCACATAGGCGTTGACGCCCAGCTCGTAGCTGCGCAGCAGGTCGGTTTCTTCGCGCGACGAGGTGAGCATGACCACCGGCAGGCTCTTGAGCGCGGGCGTGGCGCGAATCTCGGCCAGCACTTCCAGGCCGTCGACCTTCGGCAGCTTCAAGTCGAGCAGCACCACGGCCGGGTTGCCCGGTACGCGTTGCGCGTAAAGATTGCGCGCGTGCAGGTAATCCAGCGCTTCAGCGCCGTCTCGGGTGACGACCACATCGTTGGCAAGCTGGCTGCGTTCCAACGCCAGCAAGGTCAGCTCGAGGTCGTTTGGGTTGTCTTCGACGAGCAGGATGGGTTTGAGCATGGTGACAATGAACGTGGAAAGAACGATCAGGCATCGCGAGTCATGGGTGTGCGCTGGCCCGCCCCGGATGCCACCTGCGGGTCGGGCGTGCGCGGCAGCGCGAAGTAGAACGTCGCGCCGCGGTCAAGCTCGCCCTCGGCCCATGTGCGGCCGCCATGGCGATCGATGATGCGCCGCACATTGGCCAGGCCGATGCCGGTGCCCTCGAACTCGTCCATGCGATGCAGCCGCTGGAACACGCCGAACAGCTTGGTTACGTATTCCATCGAGAAGCCCACGCCGTTGTCCGCAATGCGCACGATGGTTTCTGCGTCGGTCTGTTCGGCGTCGATATGGATGCGTGCCGGATCACGGTCACGCGTGTATTTGATGGCGTTGGAGAGCAGATTGCGCATCGCCAGTTGCAGGAATGCCGGGTCGGCGCGCACCACGGGCAACGCGGCGATGTTCCACTCGATATGGCGGCGCCCCTGGTCTAACGTCAGGTCCCGCACGACGCCGCGCACGAGCTGGGCGAGGTCGACATCGGTCAGGTGAAGCGCGCCCCGGCCCATCTGCGAGAAGGTGAGCAGATCGTCGACCAGCTTGCCCGCAAAGCGCGACGACTCCGAGATCGTCTGCAGAAAGTGCCGCCCGCGCGCCGAGACGTGCTCACCCTCCATCTCGTCGAGCAGTTCGGCATAGCCGGCAATGTGTCGCAGCGGGGCGCGCAAGTCATGTGAAACGGAATACGAGAACGCTTCCAGCTCGTGATTGGCGCGGCGCAGCTCGCTCGTCAACTCCGCGGCTTCTTCTGCGCGGCGCAGCACGATGTTGAGCACGGCGTAGCGGAACTCCGCGGCAGTTTCCACTTCGCTCGTGCGCCACGGGCGCGAGGTGTGCGCGATCTGCTCTTGCCAATGGTGCGTGCGACCGAGCATGTGCCCGGTTGCGTGGTCGTTGGCCAATTCCGGTGCGTCGCCCACCCAGCGTACGGTGTGCGGAGTTTCGGGGCGGAACCACAGCACGTAGTGGCGATGCAGTTGCGAAACCTGCACGGCCAGCACGCCGCTGGCCTGGGGCCGCAGCGCGGCGCCGTCCGGATAGGTGGTGGCCAGGCGGTCGGTGTGGAAGACCTCGCCGGGGTGCTCATTGGCCAGCCATTCGGTCAGGCGCACGATGCTGTCTTCGTCAGGCGCGGCACCGATGCGCACGCACTCGCCCTGGCGCACGATGGCGGCGCCGCTGGCCGAGGCAAAGCGCAGCAGATCGGCGGGATGTTCGATCAGGCCTTCGTGGAAATGGTCGCGATCGGCCATCGCGGCCAGCAGGCGCACCAGGATGCGTCGCAGTTCCAGCCGGTGGGCGATCTCGGCGCGGTCTTCCTTCGCTTCGATCTGCAGCGACAGAATCTGTGCGAGGTGTTCACATGCCGTGCGCACTTCAAACGACAACGAACAGGGCGTCGCATGGTGGCATGCGATCAAGCCCCACAGGTTCCCGCGCACCGTAAGCGCCAGCGTGAGCGAGGCCTTCGCGCCCATGCGGCGCATGGTTTCGCGCTGCGCCTCGGACGCCGCGCGCAAGGCAGCGTACGTCAGATCAGTCGTGCGCCCCGTGGACGGATGCAGCGGGGGCACCAGCCCCACCGGCGTGTCGTCGACGTCTGCCACGAGCCGCAAGGGGTTGTGGCTATACAGGCTGCGCAGTTCGGGCGTCATGCCGGCGCCCGACAGGTGCGTGCCCACCAGCGTGTCATAGGCCTTGTCGCGCGCTTCGGCCAGTGCCTGCAAGGAGCCATCGCGGTCAATGCGGTAGATCGTGACGCGGCCAAAGCGGGTAAGGCGGCGGACTTCGCGGGCGGCGAGGTCCGTCAGCGCATCGACCGTGCCGACGGCTTGCAGGCTGGCGATGAAGGTGCGCACCAGCGGGTACATTGATGCAAACGCGCCGTCGGCCGCATGCACCGCGGGTTCCAGCTCCAAGATCAGAGTGCGCTTGTGCCGGTGCATCACCGCGTCGAGCGCGTGGCCGTGCGGCGTCTGCAGCGTGCCGATATACAGCGGATGGCCGTCGATGCTGTGTGTGCCCAGGGCGCGCTCCAGCAACTTGCGGCCGGCGGTGCCGATCACACGGTCGACGGGGGCCTGCAGCGCAGTGGCCAGTGGCGTACCCAGCGCGGCCTGCAGGTTTTCACTCGCCTGGTGGATGCGTAAATCGGGTTCGGACAGGCACAGCAACACCCCGCGCGACTGGATGGCAGCGTGGCTGCCGATGCCGGGCGAGGCGTCGATGTCGTCAACTACGGACAAGGGCGGAGGCGATTGCGAACTCATGGCGTTGGGCGAGTGCGCCGCCCCGAAGGCCTTGGCTGAATGCCTGGCGGGGGCGGCGGGCTGCCCCGGGCGGAAGCGGCCTGCCGGGGTTCAGCGTATCCGCTGTGCGCTACGCAAGCGACGTGCCCGACACGCGAAAACGGCATGACGATGCGCCCGGTGGAGCACTGAAGCCGCGTCATCGGTCCTTCCCGCATGTAAAAAAGTGATGCTGGGCCGCCTCAACGTTACAAGGCTGGACGGTACCCGGGCGGGCCTGTTACCCAGGCTTGCATACTCGCGTCCCCATGAAAAAAGCCCCGCAATTACTGCGGGGCTTTTTCGTTGTGCTTGTGCTGATCAGACGTTGAACAGGAAGTGCAGCACATCGCCGTCCTTGACGATGTATTCCTTGCCTTCGGCGCGCATCTTGCCAGCTTCCTTGGCGCCTTGTTCACCCTTGAACTGGATGAAATCATCGTACGAAATCGTCTGGGCGCGGATGAAGCCGCGTTCGAAGTCGGTGTGGATGGCCGCAGCGGCGCGCGGGGCCGTGTCGCCGATGTGGATCGTCCAGGCGCGCACTTCCTTCACGCCGGCGGTGAAGTAGGTTTGCAGGCCGAGCAACTTGAAGGCCGCGCGGATCACGCGGTTCAGGCCGGGTTCGTCCATGCCGATGTCGGCCAGGAATTCAGCCTTGTCAGCGTCATCCAGATCCGCGATTTCGGCTTCGATGGCAGCGCAGACGGCCACCACCGGCGAATTCGTCTGCGCGGCGTAGTTGCGCACGGCGTCCAGGTGCGGGTTGTTCTCGAAGCCGTCTTCGCGCACGTTAGCGACGTACATGGTCGGCTTGGCGGTAATCAGGCACAGCGGCTTGATGGTTGCCCACTCGTCGTCGGTCAGGTTCAGGCCACGCACGGGTTTGGCTTCGTCCAGCACCTTCTGTGCTTTTTCCAGCACCGCGACCAGCTTGGCGGCTTCCTTGTCGTTGCCCGACTTGGCGGCCTTGGTGTAGCGCTGCAGTGCCTTTTCAACCGTGGCCAGGTCAGCGAGGGCCAGTTCGGTGTTGATGACCTCGATGTCGGCGATCGGGTCGACCTTGCCTGCGACGTGGATCACGTTTTCATCTTCGAAACAGCGCACCACGTGCGTGATGGCATCTGTCTCGCGGATGTTGGCCAGGAACTGGTTGCCCAGGCCTTCACCCTTGGAGGCGCCCGCCACCAGGCCCGCAATGTCGACGAACTCGACCACCGCCGGCAGCACCCGCTCGGGCTTGACGATGTCGGCCAGCGCTTGCAGGCGGACGTCCGGCACTTCCACCACGCCTACGTTGGGCTCGATCGTGCAGAACGGGTAGTTCTCGGCAGCGATGCCGGCTTTGGTCAGGGCATTGAACAGGGTCGACTTGCCGACGTTCGGCAGACCAACGATGCCGCATTGGAGGCTCATGGTGAAAAAGGCTCTAAATCAAGGGGTTGCGTGACGCGGGGGAGGCGGCAGCACAGCGGAATCCGGGCTGTGCGCGTCGTTCACGGAAAGGCGTGATTGTAACCGCTCCGGATGGCGTCTAGCCCTGGGATGCCGCTTCGGCGCGCTTGCGCTGCGTGCGACTGGCCAGCACCAGGGCAATGCCGCCGAGGATGGCGGCGGAGGCGGCAGCCAGACGCGGTGTCAGCGGCTCCGCCAGGAACAGCACCGCGCCGAACGCCGCAATGGGCGGCACCGACAGTTGCACCGCCGCCGCACGGATCGCCGACAGCCCTTTGAGCGCGGCGTACCAGATCACATAGCCGATGCCCGAAGTGAGCGCGCCGGAGGCGAGCGCGAGCAGGATACCGGCCGGGCTGGCGTGTGCGCGGCCATACAGCAACAGGCTCAGCGCAAGCGCCATGGGCGCGGCGCGCAGGAAGTTGCCGGCAGTGGCAGCCAGCGGATTGTCGAGCCCGCGCCCGCGCAGGGAATACACGCCCCAGGCGATGCCCGCCACCGTCATCAACGCGGCACCCAGCGGCGTCGGCGCTGTCACGCCGGGCGATACGAGATAGACGAGCCCACCTGCCGCCAGCGCAAAACCCGCCCAACCAAGGGCCTCGAACCGTTCGCCGGCACGCAGGCCAGCCGCCAGCATGGTGAGCTGCACCGCGCCAAACAGAATCAGCGCGCCGGTGCCTGCGCTCAGCGTCAGATACGCAAACGAGAAGAACGCGACGTAGAGGAACAACATCGTCGCGGCAGCCCAATCAGCACGCGCTGGCGGCGCCCGCCCCGCGCTCGCCCGCGCAAGGACGGCCAGCACGACGGCGCCCGACACCAACCGGATGCTGGAAAAGCTCGCCGCGTCGATGGCAGCGTGCTGCAACGCCAGCCGGCACAGCAACGAGTTCGACGCGAACGCCACCATGGTGATGCTGGTGAGCAGTACCGTGCGCAGGGCGGGGTGCCCGTCGTTCGTCTGGTCCATGTGAGTTCTCATGCGATGGGCAATCGGCGCGCCAGAGATGCCTGGCCAGGGAATGTCGACGTGATTCACGTGTCCAATTCTTCGGGCGACAGACCGCGCGGGAGCGGCGCGATGTCCTCATTCTAGAAGGCGCCTTCGGTCAGACAAGGCGCCTCCCGGCTGCATGGGCGAGCGGGGTGACGGCGTTACGGGCCCTGTTACGCGTTACGTTCCAGAAACGTAACAACTTCGCTTGAGGCGGCGGCTTTTCGGGCCCGCGATGCCTGCCACCAGATGCCCTCCGTATCCTGCGAGGCCAGGCCGGCAAAGGCTTGAGCGCCGTTTCCGCGCGAGTCGGAGACGGCTGCGGGCCGGCCGGGCATGCCTATTGCACTGGCTTCCCGCAAACAACACGTTTGATTCTGGAGCACAGCATGTCCTGGACCATCGCCACCGCCGCCCGCCCGATCCATACGGTTTCCGACAGCGCCGGCCTGTTTGCCTGCTACGAGGCCATCGCGAGCCTGTCCGAAGACATGGTGGATGCTGCCGAACGCGGCGATTGGGACGAAGTGAGCTTGCTTGAGCGCGAATGCGCGGCCCACATGGAGCGCCTGGGCCACGGCCTGCGCCCGGCCTTGTCGCACGAAGAAGCGCAACGCAAGCGCGACCTGATGATGCGCATTCTGGCCAACGACGCCCGTGTGCGTGCGCTGGTCTGCCCGCGTCAGGATGAACTGATGCGCTTGGTGAGCGGCGAGCGCCGTGCCATTGGCGCACGTCAGGCGTACGCCGCCGTCTCGTATTACTGAGCGGCAGAGCGGTTCGGAGGCCGGACCCGATTCAGCGGTCGGCCCGCAATTCTCCCCACGACATCAGCACCCGCTGGATGCTGCGCGCATAGGCGTCGCGGTGGACAGGCGTTTCCGAGTGATACGCGCCGATGGCCCGCCACGTGTTTCCATGGCGAACCATCTTTTGCTTGAGCAGCCATGCCGCCACGAACACGTTGACGCAGGCGTCGGTCAGCGCACGGCGCGGCACGCCGTAGCGGGCCAGCGTACTGAAGTGGATCGAGTTGATCTGCGCCTGGCCGATGTCGACCGAGCCATCGGCGTTGTGGTGGACAGCGCCCGCATCGCCCTTCGATTCAAACCACACGATCGCGCGCAGCACCGTCGGGTTGACGCCCTGATAGGCGCCGGCCTGCTCGAAGCAATCGCCCGAGGCGGCGTGCGCAGCAACGCTGGAGGCGGCCAGCACAAGCGCCGCGCCAAGGCGGCTGCAGTTCAAGCGAAGAGGGCGGGCGAGGGGCATGACGGCTCCGACGGCGATCGTTGGTTACTTCTGCAGGGCCACTTCAAGCTGCCGCTCGATACTGGCCAGATACGTATGCGATGCCTCCGACACCACCATGCGCGGCACCGGCTCGGTCGCCTTGCGCCACTGCGTGGTCACAACCTTGCGCTTGCCGCCGCGCGTGTGTACGGCGGGCGCGGCTTCGATTTCGGCACCGCCGCCGGGCGGTAGCATCGCCAGCGAGGGCAGGGGCGGATAGACGCGGTCGGGCGCTGCGGCCGTCGCCGGCATCAATGCGTCGGGCGGTGCGGCAAGGGTCGATGCGGCCGGTATCGCCAACAGGCCAACGGTGAGCGGGAAAAGCAGATGGTGCATACGCATGACGGTCCTCTTAATCCTGCGTGCGGATCGTCACGCTGTACGGCTGGCTGGCGCTGACGGTCAGGTTTTCCAGGCGGACGTAGGCGGCGCGCTGCGCGGGCACGCCGTTCCACAGCGCCTGGTTCAGATAACGGAAATCCTGCGCCAGCGCGGCTACCTGGATCGTCGCCGGGCGTTTCTGCGCTGCGGCCAACGCGCCGGCCTTGGTCAGCACGGCGGTCAGTTGCGGGTCATGCGCGCCCAGTGCATCGGGCGGGATGGCGAAGGTCATGACTTCGCCCGTGGGCGCGGTGCGGGCCACCGGGGGCGGCGTCTGGGCAGGCATTTGCGCGCAGCCGGCCAGTGCCAGCAGCGCGGCCAGCGTCAGCGATGCGGCGGAGCGTTCGGAAAAAGTCCACATGGCGATGAGGAATGCGTGGATCGGACCCGCACTGTATCGGCGGGTCGCGCGTGTCAAAACGTCGAATTACCCGGCTTTTATCGTCCATCCCGACGGATGGCTTGAGGCCCGGATTCAAGGTGAAAGCGGCATCACATCGTGCGTTTCCGGGCTGGCGAAGTGTCTTGCACATATGCGGCGCAAGCGGCATGTATGCGCGCCAAATATGCGCTGCACGCTGCAATGGGTTCGGGTGGCGCGGACGTCTTGCGCCGGGCCAGTAGGCGTAAACACCGAGCCGGGATGCGGCGGCGCCAAGTGCCGGCCGTGACACTTTTGCGCGGCCACAAGGCTGGAACACCCCCCGCCGCTATAATCGGCGCACCATGAATACACCCGCGTTTTCCTCTTCCAAGGCTGCGCCCAAAGAGGCAGCGCCTTACCACTTGGCCGTGGTGGGCGGCGGCATCGTCGGGCGCGCCTGTGCGCTGCGGCTGGCGCAGATCGGCTTGCGCATTGCGCATATCGCGCCGCCCGCGCCAGCCTCCGCACCGTCGGGGCCGGATGCCTGGGATGCGCGTGTCTACGCGTTCTCGTCCAGCTCCCAGGCGCTGCTGGAGCAGTTGCGCATCTGGCCGGCGCTCGACATGACGCGCGTGCAGCCTGTGCACGACATGCGGATCTTCGGCGACGACGCTGCCGCACGCGGCGAGCACGCCCACCCCGACCTGCATTTTTCCGCCTACGCAGCCGGCACGCCGCAACTGGCGTGGATTGCTGAATCGTCGCTGGTCGAGCGCGCACTGGAAACCGCACTGCACTTCGCCCACACGGTGCAGACCTTCCCGCATGCCGCCACCGGCTTCGAAATGGAAGCCGATGCCGTGCGCCTGACGCTGGCCGACGGGCAGACGATCCGCGCGGAATGCGTGATCGGCGCCGACGGCAAGAATTCGTGGGTGCGCCAGCAGGCCGGCATCCAGGCTGAAGCGAAGCCGTATCGGCAGCTTGGCGTGGTCGCCAACTTCCAGGCCGAGCGCTGGCATCAGGACACCGCGTGGCAATGGTTCCTCGGTGCATCCGCCGAGCAGGTCGCCGCGGCGGATGACACCGCCCCGTTGCGCGGCGAGATCCTCGCGATGCTGCCGTTGCCAGATCGGCGCGTGTCGATGGTGTGGTCCGCCAGCGAAGACCACGCCCGCGAGCTGCTCGCGCTGTCGCCGGAGGCGCTGTGCCGCGCCGTGGAAGCCGCGGCCGGTGGCGCCATCGCCGCACGCTTTGGACGCCTATCGAACATCACGCCTGCGCAGGGCTTCCCGCTCGTGCTGCAACACGCCAGCCGGGCGGTCGCGCCGCGTGTGGCGCTGGTGGGCGATGCAGCCCATGTGATTCATCCGCTGGCCGGGCAGGGCATGAACCTCGGGCTTAGGGATGTGTCCGAAATTGGCCGGGTGATGGCGGAACGTGAAACCATGCGCGATCATGGCGATCTGAGGTTGCTGCGCCGTTACGAGCGCGCCCGCCGCGAAGACCTGCTTTCGCTCACGGCCGCCACCGATGGTCTGCACAAACTGTTCGCCCTGCCGGGCGCGCTGCCCCGTACGGTACGCAACGCGGGGATGCGCATGGTGGGTATGACACCATTTATCAAACGCTTGTTGATCAAGCACGCACTCGGCTGAGACAGTCTCAGTGGGTTTGTGGTTTTTCGGGGTTCCAGGAGTCGTTATGTCGTTTCGTATTCGGGTGGCGGCCATCGCCTCTGCGGTGGCCGTGGCAGCCATTGGCGCGGGCTATGTGTTGAGCGCCGGTGCTGCCGAGCCCGCATTGGACAAGGTCAAGGCCACGGTACAGAAGGCCCTGGGCCCGAACGTGGAGATCAAAAGCGTCACCAAGTCGCCGCTGGCTGGCCTGTACGAAATCAACCTCGGCAGCCAGGTCGTCTACAGCGACGCCACCGGCCGCTACGTGCTCAACGGCGACCTGCTTGATACGCAGACCGCTACCAACCTCACGCAAGAGCACCTGGCTGAGCTGAACCGCGTGAAGTGGTCCGACTTGCCGCTGGACCGCGCTGTGAAATGGGTCAAGGGCAACGGCGCACGCAAGATCGCCGTGTTCTCCGATCCGAACTGCCCTTACTGCCACAAGCTGGAGCAGATGCTCACGCAGGTCGACAACATCACGGTCTACACCTTCCTGTTCCCGATCCTGTCGGAAGACTCGAACACCAAGGCCAAGCAGATCTGGTGTTCGGCTGACCGCGCCAAGGCCTGGCGCGACTGGATGACCGCCAAGACCGCCCCGGGCGGCGCCGGTACCTGTGACACACCACTGGAAGCCAACCTGAAGCTGGGCCAGCAGCTCAACGTGACCGGCACGCCGGCCATCATCTTCCCGGACGGCACCCGGGCCCCGGGCCTGATCGACGCGGCCACGCTGGAGCGCAAGTTCGCCGCGCTCAAGAAGTCTTAATTCGCACGAAGGAAGCGCCGGTAGATCCGGCGCTTTTTCTTTGGGCGCTTGCATTCACCTCACCCTCGGAGACTTGGCATGTCGTTTCGCGCGCTGATGCTGGAAAAGCAGGATGGCGGGCCGCTGGCCCACATCGTCGACCTCGATGACGCGGCGTTGTCCACGCCCGAAGCGCTTGCCAACGACGTGACCGCTGGCGACGTGCTGATTCGCGTGGACTGGTCGACCATCAATTACAAGGACGGCCTGGCCATCACCGGTAAAGGCCCCGTCGTGCGCAAATGGCCAATGGTGGCCGGTATCGACGGCGCGGGAGTGGTGCTCGATTCCTCGCACCCGGACTGGAGGACGGGCGATTCGGTCGTGCTCAACGGCTGGGGCGTCGGCGAGGCGCACTGGGGTTGCCTTGCGCAGCGGGCGCGGCTTTCCGGCGATTGGCTGGTGGCATTGCCGGCGGGGCTCGATGCGCGGCAGGCCATGGCGATCGGCACGGCAGGCTACACGGCGATGCTCTCGGTGTTGGCGCTTGAGCGGGCCGGCGTGAAACCAGACGATGGCGAGGTGCTGGTGACCGGCGCGTCGGGCGGCGTGGGCTCGATCGCCATCGCGCTGCTCGGCAAACTGGGTTACCGCGTGGTGGCGTCCACCGGCAAGACGAGCGAGGCCGATTTCCTGCAGGCGCTGGGTGCAGCAGAAGTGATCGACCGCGCCGAGCTTTCCGCCCCTGGCAAGCCACTGCAGAAGGAGCGCTGGGCCGCGGTGGTCGATTCGGTAGGCTCGCACACGCTGGTCAACGCGTGCGCACAAGTGCGCTACGGCGGTGTCGTCACGGCGTGCGGGCTTGCGCAGGGAATGGATTTTCCGGCGACCGTCGCGCCGTTCATCCTCCGCGGCGTAACGCTGTACGGGATCGACAGCGTGATGGCACCGCGTGCGTTGCGCCAGACCGCGTGGCAGCGCCTGGCCGCCGATCTGCTGCCCGATCGCCTGGCTGCCATCACGCGCGAAGTGTCGCTTTCGGAGGCCATTGACGCTGCACACGACATCATGGCCGGCAAGATGCGTGGGCGCGTCGTGGTCGACGTCAACCGATAGGCTGGCAGGCCGGTTTGCGGACGATTTGCCTTCGGCAGCATGGGACGGCAACGCTACAATGTCCGCCATGAAGCCGATCCGCTACACCATCGCCCCCGCCGCGCCTGAAGCGCACGTTTTCACCGTCACCGTCACTGTTGACGCGCCTGACAGCCAAGGCCAGCGCTTTTCGCTGCCGGCGTGGATTCCGGGCAGCTACATGATCCGCGAGTTCGCACGCAACATCGTGCGGATCGAGGCATCGTCGGCTGACAGGCCGGTGCGCCTGACCAAGGTCGACAAGCACACGTGGTGGGCCGCCCCGTGCAGCGGGCCGCTGACGGTTTCATACGACGTCTATGCGTGGGACTTGTCGGTGCGCGCGGCGCATCTGGACGCCACGCACGGCTTCTTCAACGGCACGTCGGTATTCCTGCGTGTGGAAGGCGCGGATGACCAGCGTTGCCTGGTCGATATCCAGCCGCCCGCCGGAGACGGCTACCGGGGCTGGCGCGTGGCCACCGCGCTGCGCGAGGCCACTGGCCGCGTCCAGGGCAAGGCTGGCGCCAAGCGCTACGGCTTCGGCTGGTACGAAGCGGCGGACTACGACGAACTGATCGACCACCCGGTCGAGATGGGCACGTTCGAGCTGGTGTCGTTCGAGGCCTGCGGCGCGCAGCACGACGCCGTCTTTACCGGCCGCGTGCCGAATCTCGATCTGGAACGCATTGCCCGCGACTTCAAGCGCATCTGCGAAGCGCAGATCCGCCTGTTCGAGCCGCACACCGCTACGGCGCCGTTCCTCGACAGCAACCGCCGCTACGTCTTCATGACGATGGTTACCACCGACGGCTACGGCGGCCTGGAACATCGCGCCAGCACCGCATTGATGTGCGCGCGCAACGACCTGCCCGTGACCGGCCGCGATGAGACCACCGAGGGCTATCGCACCTTCCTCGGCCTCGTCAGCCACGAGTATTTCCACACCTGGAACGTCAAGCGCATCAAGCCGGCCACCTTCGTGCCGTATGCGCTCGACCGCGAGGTCCACACGCCGCTGCTGTGGCTGTTTGAAGGGTTCACCAGCTACTACGACGACCTGATGCTGGTGCGCTCGGGCCTGATCTCTGAAGCGCAGTATCTGGAGATGCTCGGCAAGACGTGGAACGGCGTGCTGCGCGGCAGCGGCCGCCTGAAGCAGAGCGTGGCCGAAAGCTCGTTCGATGCGTGGACGAAGTACTACCGCCAGGACGAAAACGCACCCAATGCCATCGTCAGCTACTACACCAAGGGCTCCCTGGTGGCGCTGGCGCTCGACCTCACGATCCGCACGCAGACCCACGGCGAACGTTCGCTCGACGACGTAATGCGCGCCCTGTGGGTGACGTACGGCCGCGATTTCTATGCCGCCGGTCACACGCAGCGCGGCGTGACCGAAGCCGGACTGATCAGCCTGATGGAAGAAACCACCGGTGTACGCCTGCGCACGCTGGTGCGCCAGTTGAGCGAAGGCCGTGAGGACCCGCCGCTGCCCGCGCTCTTCAAGGCGATGGGCGTGAGCGCCACGCGCAAGGCCGCCGATACGGCGCTCGCGCTGGGCGTCAAGACCGCCGCCGAGAACGGCTTCGTCAAGCTGCAGCAGGTCTTCGACGGCAGCCCGGCGCAGCGCGGTGGTTTGTCCGCCGGCGATCTGATCGTTGCAGTGGACGGCCTGCGTGTGCCGGCGGGCCAGCTCGACAAGACGCTCACGCGCCATCGCGCCGGCGATACCGTGCCGGTACACGTGTTCCGCCGCGACGAACTGATGACGCTGAACGTGACGCTCGCCGCCGATGCAACGCCACAGTTCACGCTGGCGCTGGCAACGGAGCCGTCGCCGCTGCGCTCGGCCTGGCTGGGCAAGCGGGCGGCAGCGCGCAAGGTGGCGCGCGGCAAGTCGGCCTGACGCACGCCGCCTGATCCGATGGATTACGTCCACGATCCACGCACCTTTCTTTACAGCCATTACGTCTCGCGCGGCATCCGCACTGCCACGGGCGTGATCGGCCTGACGCTGCTCGCACTGCTGGTGATGGACTTGCAGGGCGCGATGGTGGTGTCGATCGGCGCGCTGTGCACGAGCCTCATGGATTTGCCCAGCCCGCTGCGGCACAAGTTCAACGAGATGATGGCGTGCGTGCTGCTGACGACCGCCGTCACCTTTCTCGTGGCGGTGGTGACGCCGTACGCGATCCTGCCGGTGGTGATCGTGGTGGTGAGCTTCCTGGCGGGGCTCATGGTGGCGTACGGCAACAAGACGATGCCGCTGCAGTTTGCGGCGCTGTTCGTCATGACGCTCACCTTTACCGAAGAATTCGCTTTCCGCGAAGCGGTGGAACACACCCTGCAGTTCTTCCTCGGCGCCATCGGCTACATGGCCTTTGCGATGGCGGTGGCATGGGGCCAGCGGCGGCGCATCAAAGAGCAGGTGCTGGCCGAATGCCTGTACGAACTGGCCGTGTACGTGGAATGCAAAGCCGGCTTTTACGATGCATCCAAGGATTTCGACGAGCAGTTCAATGCGCTCGTTCGCCAGCAGATTTCGGTGGCCGACAAGCAGCAGGTGGCACGCGATTTTGTCTTCCGCGATAACCGTACCTCCAGCGACGGGCGCCTCGTGCAGATCCACATGCGGATGCTCGACATTTATGAGTACCTGCTGTCGTCCAACACCGATTACACCGTGCTGCGCCAATGGCTGGCCGATGCCGAGGTGTTGCGTCTGCTGCGCGAGCTGATCGAGCGCATGCGCCTGGACATCGAAGGCGTTGCCTATGCCGTCGGGCGTGATCGCCCATCGCCCACGCCGATGTCGTACGACTACGAGATGGCCGCCATCGAGGCTGCGCTGCTTGATCTACAGCGAAACCACCATGGCGTGCCCATCGAAGCCATCGCTGCGCTGGAGGAATCGGTGGCCACGGTGCGCGGCGCGATCCGCCTGATGGCGCAGTTGCATGCCGCCACCGACACGCAGGTCGAACCGTCGCAGGTGCTGCTGCGCCCGGACATGACGCCGTTCCTCACACGCCAGAAATACGAACTGCGGCTGGTGCTGGAAGAACTGACGTGGCGGTCTCCGGTGTTGCGCTTTGCGCTGCGCATCTCGATGGCGGTGGCCGCCGGGTTGTGGATTGCCGACCACCTGCCTTATGCGTCGCACGGCTACTGGGTGTTGCTGACCATTGTCGTGATCCTCAAGCCGACGTTTAGCATGACGCGCCAGCGCAATTTCGATCGTGTGCTCGGCACGCTCATCGGCTGCGTGATCGCGGCCGTGATTCTGCGCTTCACCCATTCGACGTGGATCCTGATGGGTGTGCTGTACCTGTCGACAGCGGCCAGCGCGGCGTTCGTCACCGTGCGCTACCGCTACACGGCCATTGCGGCGTGCGTGCAGGTGCTTATCCAGATCAACCTGCTGCTGCCGGGCAGCAAGGGCGCCATTGGTGAACGGCTGGTCGATACGCTGATCGGGGCCGCCATCGCCACCGCCTTCAGCTATGTGCTGCCAGCCTGGGAATATCGCAACCTGCCCAAGCTGGTGGACGACGTGCTGCGCACCAACCGGCGCTTTATTGAGGCCGCGCGCGAGCTGCTGCTCGGCACGCTCAAGGATGACTTTGCCTATCGTGTGCAGCGCAAGCAGTACATGGAATCGCTCACGGGGCTGATCTCAGCCTTTGCGCGCATGCTGGACGAGCCCAAGAGCCGCCACCGCGCCGTCGACAACCTCAACCGCTTCATCGTTCAGAACTACCTGGTGGCCGCCCATGTGGCGGCGGTGCGCATCTTGATGCGTCAGCGCGCGCAGGAACTGGACGAGGCCGACACCCGCGCGCTGGTCGAACAGACCGCCGAAGCCGCGCTCGAAAGCCTCGCGCGCGCCAAGGAGCGTTTCGACCAGGCTGTGCATGAAGGCGGTTGGGGCGTGCGTCCCCGCGATACGCAAGAGTTGGGCGCTGCGGATTTCGCCGATAAATCTGCCCGTTCCCGCATGGTTGATGCGGCAGCAGAATCGGATTCGCTATCGGCGATGCACTTGCTGGAGCGGCGCCTGCAGGCGCTGCGGGCCGACACGGCCAAGATCGCGCTGCGTTGTGGAGCGCTGGGGCGGGCACTGCGGGCGTCGAGGGATTAGACGGCCCGCACCTCAGTCCACCTGCGGCGTCAACCAATCAATTGCTGGCTGGTCTTGCGCCGCTAGCCAATCATTGGCCGTCTTGAAATGCCCGCACCCCAGAAACCCGCGATGCGCTGATAGCGGCGACGGGTGCGGCGCCTCCAGCACCAGATGCCCGTCCGACAGCAGCGCGCGCTTGGCTTGCGCGTGGCTGCCCCACAGCATGAACACGCGCTTGTGGCCGACGCGCGCGAGCTGCTCCAGCAGGCAATCGGTGATGCGTTCCCAGCCGCGCTTGGCGTGGCTGGCGGCTTGGCCTTGTTCAACGGTGAGGACGGTGTTGAGCAACAGCACACCTTGCCGTGACCAGCCCTCCAGGTTGCCCGAAGTGTTGGGAAGCTTCCCGCCGAATTCGGCTTCGATTTCCTTGTAGATGTTGCGCAGGCTCGGCGGCACGCGCACGCCGGCCGGCACCGAAAACGCCAGTCCATGCGCCTGCGGAATCTCGCGGCCATCGACGGTGCCCGTGCCGTGATACGGATCCTGACCGAGGATGACGACGCGCACATCGTCCACCGATGTCAGGTGCAACGCGCGGAAGACATCCGTCGGAAAAATCGGCTTGCCCGCCGCCCGCTCGCCATCAACAAAGGCGCACAACTCTGGCCAGTTGGTCTGCGCGATGCAAGGCGTGAGGAGCGCCTTCCAATCGGCGGGCAGGGCGTCGAACTGCTGGGCCAGCGGGGTGAAACTCACGGCGGTCGTGTCTGCTGCGGGTTCGTCGAAGAGGGCGGCTTGCGCCGGATCGGCGCGTCGCGTCACGCTTGGCCTCCGATGGTTTTTGCGCGCAACTGGTAGCCGCGTTGCGCCTTGCTGATGTCCAGCGGCATGAGTCCGGTCACAGCGGCGTGCAGCGTCTCGGTCCAGGCGCGTAGTCGCTCGGCAATTGCGTCTTCGCTGAGCGCGCTGCCGGCTGTCGGCTTCCACTCCAGTTCGAGTTCGTCGATCGGCTCGCGTGCTTGCGTGCCGGGGATGAGGATGGCGCCGGCGTCCAGTGCAATCTCGATCTCGCCGCCCTCGGCACGCACATGCCACAGGCGGCGCGTGAAATCGGTGCGGAACAGCGGGGCGAGCGCAGCCGCGTGTGGCCGAACATAATCAGCAGCCTCAGCGGCGTTGTTGGCGACGAAGGCATCGACGGACAGCGCATCATTCTGTAGCGGCACCTCCCATTCGTGGCGGGCGCTCAAACCGGACGTACTCACTGCTGCGGTCTTCAGCGTTTGCAGCCATTGGCTGCCCTGACGGCGCACGCGCAGCGCGGCACGGTTGCGTGCCAGCGCCTGGTCGGCCGTGTCGTAGTAGACGTTTCCCAATTCCACCGAGCCGGCCGCCTGCGCATGGGCGTCCAGCCACCCGACCAGGGTGTCGTGCGTGCCGGCCGATACGGCCAGCTTCAGTTCAATCTCGCGGGCCATCGATCAGGCAAACAGGCGGGCGAGTTCGGCGCCCGGGTCTTCGGCGCGCATGAAGGCTTCGCCGACGAGGAACGCGTTGACGGCGGCGGCGCGCATCTTGCGCACGTCGTCCGGCGTGAGGATGCCGGATTCCGTCACGACGATGCGATCGTCCGGCATGTGCTTGAGCAGGTCGAGCGTGGTGTCGAGCGAGGTTTCGAACGTGCGCAGGTTGCGGTTGTTCACGCCCACCAGCGGCGTTTGCAGGCGCAGCGCGCGGTCCAGCTCATGGCCGTCGTGCACTTCCACCAGCACGTCCAGGCCGAGTTCGAGCGCGCACGCTTCGAGTTCGACCATCAGGCCCTGATCCAGCGCAGCAACGATCAGCAGGATGCAATCTGCGCCCCACGAGCGCGCCTCGTACACCTGGTACAGATCGACCAGGAAGTCCTTGCGCAGTGCGGGCAGCGCGCAGGCGGCGCGGGCTTCGCGCAGATAGTCGGCGTGGCCCTGGAAGAATTGCTCGTCGGTCAGCACCGACAGGCAGGCGGCGCCGTGCTCGGCATAGCTGCGGGCGATGTCGGCGGGCTTGAAGTCCGGGCGCAGTACGCCCTTGGACGGTGACGCCTTTTTCACCTCGGCGATGACGGCGGCGTGGCCGGCGGCGATCTTCTCGCGCATCGCCTTGGCAAAGCCGCGGGGGCCGAGGGCGCTGTCCGTGCGATTGGCCTCGGCCTCTGCGCGCACACTCGTGAGGTCACGGTGCTTGCGCGCGGCGGCCACTTCTTCGGCCTTCACGGCCAGGATTTTCTGCAGGATGTCGGACATATCAGGCTTTGAACTGGTTGGTGACGCGCACGAGCTCGTCGAGCTTGGCACGCGCTGCGCCCGAGGCGATCGCCTCGCGCGCCAGCTTCATGCCATCGCCGATCGAGCCGGCGATGTTGGCTGCGTACAGCGCTGCACCCGCGTTGAGCGACACGATTTCGCGCGGGGTGCCGGGCTTGTTTTCCAGCGCGTCGATCAGCATGGCTTTGGACTCCTCCGCATCGGCCACTTTCAGGCTGCGGTTGGAGACCATCTGCATGCCGTAGTCCTCGGGATGGATTTCGTATTCGGTCACCACGCCGTCCTTGAGTTCCCCGACGAGCGTGGCGGCACCCAGCGATACCTCGTCCATGCCGTCCTTGCCGTAGACGACCACGGCGTGTTTCGCGCCCAGGCGCTGCATCACACGCACCTGAATGCCGACCAAATCCGGGTGGAACACGCCCATCAGGATGTTCGGCGCGCCGGCCGGGTTGGTCAGAGGCCCGAGGATGTTGAAGATCGTGCGCACGCCCAGTTCCTTGCGGATGGGGGCGACGTTCTTCATGGCGGGGTGGTGATTGGGCGCAAACATGAAACCGATGCCTGCCGTCTCGATCGATTCGGCCACCTGCTCGGGCGTGAGCATGATGTTGACGCCCAGCGCTTCGAGCACATCGGCGCTGCCGGACTTGGAGCTGACGCCGCGCCCGCCATGCTTGGCGATGCGTGCGCCAGCCGCCGCCGCCACGAACATCGAGGCGGTCGAGATGTTGAAAGTGTTGGCGCCGTCGCCGCCCGTGCCGACGATGTCGACGAAGTGATCGGACACCTCAGCGGGCACATCGACCTTGGTGGCGAATTCGCGCATGACGGTGGCAGCGGCCGCGATTTCGCCGATGGTCTCTTTTTTGACGCGCAGCCCCATGGTGAGGGCGGCCGCCATGACTGGCGACATCTCGCCGCGCATGATGAGCCGCATCAGATGCAGCATCTCGTCGTGGAAGATTTCGCGGTGCTCGATACAGCGAACGAGCGCTTCTTGCGGGGTGATGGACATGATCGTTCCGTATTCAGTTGGGCGCTGCCGGAGCCGCAGCCGGGGTGGCCGGCTGTGCGACGTCGCGCAAGGCGCCGATGCGCTCACGCGACAGGTCGGCCTCGCACGCGGCTTCGGCCAGGTCGGCATCGGGCGTGTTGCGAGCCAAGCGGCGTTCCAGGTCGCATTCGGCCTGTCGATAGAGTTGGTGTGCGCGCACGGTGCGGTCAAAGGCCATGGCGGCGCCCCGATCAATGCCGCCGCGCAGGTTCATGCGTGCGCGCAGGTCGTTGCGGCGGGCGGATTCCGCGGTCGCCAGTTCGGCCAGCGCTGCCTTGCGTGCGCCTTGCACGCATTGAGCGACGCCGCCGGCTTCAGACTGGGCCGCGCGGCAGGCTTCCAGCGTACTGGCCATTGCCGGCAGGCTTGCCATCATTGCGGCCACGACCGCGCACGCGCGGCGCATCAGACGCGTTCCTTCAGGAAATTGCCAAGCAGTGCATGGCCGTGTTCAGACAGGATCGATTCCGGGTGGAATTGCACACCTTCGACGGGCAGCGTCTTGTGGCGCACGCCCATGATTTCACCGTCTTCCGTCCAGGCGGTGATTTCCAGGCAGTCCGGCAGCGTTTCGCGCTCGATCGCCAGCGAGTGATAGCGCGTCACCTTGAAATGCCGCGGTAGGTTGGCGAACACGCCCACGCCGGTGTTTTCGATGATGCTGACCTTGCCGTGCATCACCTTCTGTGCGCGGATGACTCGTCCGCCAAACGCATCTGCGATGGCCTGGTGCCCCAGGCATACGCCCAGGATGGGCACGCGCCCTGCAAAGTGCTTGAGGGCTGGAACCAGGATGCCGGCTTCCGTCGGCGTGCACGGGCCGGGCGACAGGCAGATGCGCTCGGGGTTCAGCTTTTCGATCTCTTCGATCGTGATCTCGTCGTTGCGGAACGTGCGCACGTCCTGGCCGAGTTCGCCAAAGTACTGGACGATGTTGTAGGTAAAGGAGTCGTAGTTGTCGAGCATCAGCAGCATGGTGTTCTCCTTGACCTCAGAAATCGGCGTCGAGGCCGTCTTGCACTTGCTCGGCGGCACGCAGCACGGCGCGCGCCTTGTGTTCGGTTTCCCTCCATTCGGCATCCGGGTCCGAATCGGCCACCACGCCGGCGGCGGCCTGCACGTAGAGATTGCCGTCCTTGATGATGCCGGTGCGAATGGCGATAGCCAGATCCATCTCACCCGAGAACGAGAGATAGCCCACCGCGCCGCCGTAGATGCCGCGCTTGACCGGCTCCAGCTCGTCGATGATCTCCATCGCCCGCACTTTGGGTGCACCCGAGAGCGTGCCGGCCGGGAAGGTCGCGCGCAGCACGTCCATGTTGGTCATGCCGGGCTTCAGGCGGCCCTCGACGGAACTGACGATGTGCTGCACGTGCGAATACTTCTCGATGACCATCTGGTCCGTCACCTTGACGGAGCCGATTTCGGCAATGCGGCCGATGTCGTTGCGCGCCAAGTCGATCAGCATGACGTGCTCGGCGATTTCCTTCGGGTCGTTGAGGAGCTCGGTGGCGAGTTCCGCATCGCGCTCGGGCGTGCTGCCGCGCGGGCGCGTGCCGGCCAGCGGGCGGATCGTGACGATGCGGGCGGATTCGTCGGCGCCGTTGCCGTTGTTTTCAGCAGCCGGCACACGACGTTCTTCCTGGCGCACCAGAATTTCCGGCGATGCCCCGACGATCTGCATGTCGCCGAAGTTGTAGAAATACATGTACGGCGACGGGTTCAGCGAGCGCAGCGCGCGGTACAGCGACAGCGGTGCGTCGCGGAACGGCTTGACCAGGCGTTGGCCGATCTGCACCTGCATCATGTCGCCGGCGGCGATGTATTCCTTGGCCTTGAGCACGGCGGTGATGTAGTCGGCCTTGTCGAACTCGCGGATGGTGTCGGTGCGCACCGACGGCGACGTCACCGGCACATCCACCGGCTGGTGCAGCTTCGTGCGCAACGCGCGCAGGCGCTGCTTGGCGCGTGAATAGGCCTCGGGCTTGGACGGATCGGCGTAGACGATGAGGTAGAGCTTGCCCGACAGGTTGTCGATCACGGCCAGCTCTTCGCACAGCATGAGCTGGATGTCGGGCAATTGCAGATCATCGGGCGGGGCGGTTTCGGCCAGGCGCAGCTCGATGAAGCGCACGGCGTCGTAGCCGAAATAACCAGCCAGGCCGCCGCAGAAGCGGGGTAGGCCCGGGCGCAGCGCCACTTTCTGGCGGCGCTCGAACGCGGCGATGAAGTCCAGCGGATTGCCGTCGTGCGTTTCCACCACCTTGCCGTCGGTCACCACCTCGGTGTGGTTGCCCTTGACGCGCAGCAGCGTGTGCGCGTGCAGGCCGATGAAGGAGTAACGCCCAAAGCGCTCGCCGCCCACCACCGATTCCAGCAGGAACGTATGCGTACCGCGGTCGTGTGATTGCGCCAGCTTCAGATACAGCGACAGCGGCGTCTCCAGGTCGGCCAGAGCCTCGGCAATCAGCGGAATGCGGTTGTAGCCCTGGTCGGCCAGCGATTTGAATTCGAGTTCGGTCATGAGCGGTCAGGTCGATTCGCCAGGCGGGCGGTTGCGCGCCCACCGGCATGCGTTCGCTCCACGGCAAACGCAAGAGCGTCAATGATGCCGTCGGAACGTTAGCAGAACATCAGGGATGGGAACGCGCGAACGTCGTAAAAGCGACCGTGCGATCCCGCAAGGGTCGTCCGCAGCCGAAAGCGGGCCAGCGGAAGACCGGCGGGCGGTCAGCGTTTGGGGCAGGAGATGCGGGGGTGGTTTGGGCGGCGCGCTCGTGACGCGCCAGAGTGCCGAAACCGAGGAAGAACGATCAGCAGCCGTGCAAACGCTTACGCCCGGACGAGGGCGTGCCAGGGCCGCCAGGGCCAAGCCCCCCGGTCACCACCAGCGTCGACGCGTTTGCGATTCAGGAACATGGATCGTCAGTTGGAAGCGGCAGAGACGGTGTTGTGTGGCTCTGCATAGGGCCGGATCAACTCAGCTGCCGCAAAAAGTGTGTCGACTATAGCATCGGCTCCTGCGTGCTGTATAGGCTGGCCGTGGTTGTAGCCGTACGGCACCGCCAGCACGCGCATGCCGGCCGCGCGGGCCGCGCGGGCGTCGTTTTCCGAGTCACCAATGGCCACGATTTCAGTCGGGGTCACGCCAAACGCCTCCGCCACCCGCAGCATGGGGTACGGATCGGGCTTGCGATACTGGAAGGCGTCACCCGGGTAGACGAGGTCGAAATACGTGTTCAGACCGAGCTGCGCCAGAAGCGGCTGCGTGAAATCGTGTGGCTTGTTCGTCACGCACGCGAGGGCGATGCCCATGTCGCGCAGTGCAGCCAGCCCTTCGCGCACGCCTTCATAGACGCTCACGTGTTGACCATTGATGGCGATGTAGGCGCGCTGGTACGCCTCTAGCCCTTCCGCAAAGCGGCTGTTGGCCTGAGCCGGTGGCAAGCGCGCATCGAGCACGCGCCGCACGAGGTTTTCCGAGCCCTTGCCGACGTAGCCGACGACTTCCTCGGTCGGCATGTCCGGCGTGGCGCCAAGCGCCTCCAACATCGCATTGATGGCGGCGTGGAAGTCGCCTGCGGTGTCGACCATCGTCCCGTCCAGATCGATGATGACGGCGCGAACTGGGCCGGCGGGTAGCACGCCCGTCGTCATGCCAGGGGGGCGAGCGCTTGGCGCAGCGCACCCACGGTGCCACGGTAGCCGCCATCTGCATCCGGCTTGCCGAACACGGCCGAACCGGCGACGAAGGTGTCGGCGCCGGCTTTGGCAATCTCGGCGATGTTGTCTGCCTTCACGCCACCGTCGATCTCAAGCAGGATCTTGCGGCCGGTCTTGTCTTGGTATGCGTCGAGCTTCTGACGAACGGTGCGCAGCTTGTTCAGCGCTTCCGGAATGAACGATTGGCCGCCAAAGCCCGGGTTGACCGACATGATGAGCACCATGTCCAGGCGATCCATCACATGATCCAGATAGTGCAGCGGCGTGGCCGGGTTGAAGACCAGGCCAGCCTTGCAGCCGTTGTCGCGGATCAGCGCCAGCGAACGGTCGATGTGCTCCGAAGCTTCCGGGTGAAACGTGATCAGGTCAGCGCCGGCCTTGGCAAAGTCCGGGATGATGCGATCGACCGGGCTGACCATCAGGTGCACGTCGATCGGCACCGGCTTGCCGTCCTTTTGCGCGTGCGGGCGAATTGCCTCGCAGACCAGCGGCCCGACAGTCAGGTTCGGCACGTAGTGGTTGTCCATCACGTCGAAATGGATCCAGTCGGCGCCCGATTCGAGCACGCGGCGCACTTCTTCGCCAAGGCGGGCGAAGTCGGCGGACAGGATGGACGGGGCAATGCGGAAACCGGACGGATCGATGGCTGCGGACATGATGGGAGACGGATAAGGCGCGCAGATGCGCAAAGGAGGCCGCCATTTTAGCCGGATCGGCCGTCTGCCAGCGCCTTGCCGCTGCCACAGCCATGCCGCACAATGGGCGCCAATTCTGATTGTGGATCGACATGCCGAGCTACGAATTCACCGTCCAGGTCCGGACGCGCTATCTGCCGGAGCAATCCGAGCCGGAACAGGGCAGCTACGCCTTCGCCTACACCATCACCATCCGCAACACCGGTGACGTGCCGAGCCAGCTCATTTCCCGCCACTGGGTGATCACCGACGCCGACGAGCAGGTGCAGGAAGTGAACGGCCTGGGCGTGGTTGGCCACCAGCCGCTGCTGCCGCCGGGCGAGTCTTTCGAATACACGAGCTGGGCGACCATCAAGACACCCGTGGGCACGATGCGCGGAGAATACTTCTGCGTGGCTGAGGACGGTCACCGCTTCGAGGCGCCCATCCCCGAATTTGCGCTGGTGATGCCGCGCATGCTGCACTGATCGGGAATCAGGGCGCGTCGGATTTGGCCGCTTGCGAATCTTTCGGGGCGGCGGCGGTCGATTCCGAAGGCTTGGCGGCATCGCTATGGCGCGACGGGTGTTCGGGCGGCGCACGCAGTGGGCGCGGATGCTTCTTGGCGCCCGACATCGTCCAGATCACGATGAAGATCAGCAGGAACAGCGCCACGCCGGCCTCCAGGCCGAACAGCATCATCGGATGGTTTTCAAAGAATTCGCTCATGGTCGACGGCGGGAAGCTCGGGTGCGAGGCATTGTAGCCAAGCCCGGGGCCGCACCGGACAGGATGGAACACGCATGACAGCAGCAACCTTGGACGCATTGACACGAGCCGGCAACGCCCTGCACCGCCGATGGGCTGCGCGGATGGGTTCCCTGGCCGCGGCACTGGTCGCCGCAATGCTGGCAGCTTGCACGAGCGGGCCGCCGCCGCGCGTCGAAGCGCCGCAGGCGCCCACCGGCACGCTCGGCGGGCATCTGGCTCCCGCCACCTGGGCTGATGTGTCCGGCTGGACTGTCGATGACCTCGCCTCCGCCTGGCCCGCACTGCAGTCGAACTGTCAGGCAATGAAGCGTCGCGCCGATTGGTCGCGCGTGTGCACCGCCGGCCTGATGGTCGACGCTGGCGACCCGATCGCCATGCGCGTTTTCTTTGAAGACAACTTCACGCCGTATCGGGTCGTGAAGGACGACGGCACCGACAGTGGCCTCATCACCGGCTACTACGAACCGCTGCTGCGCGGCTCGCGCACCCGCCACGGGGCCTATCAGACGCCGCTGTACCGCATGCCCGCTGCGTGGCGCGGCAAGACCCTGCCGGCCCGCGCGCAATTGATCCGCAGTCCGGCGCTCCAGGGCCAAGAGATTGTCTGGGTGGACGACCCGGTCGAAGCAGCGTTCCTGCAGATCCAGGGTTCGGGCCAGGTTCAGTTGGAAGAGGGCGGCATCATGCGCCTGGGCGTGGGCGGGACCAACAACCAGCCGTTCCGCTCGTTCGCGCGTTGGCTGCTCGACATGGGTGAAATCACACCGGTGCAGGCGACCATGCAGGGAATCAAGGCCTGGGCACGCGCCAATCCGAGCCGCGTCGACGAGATGCTCAACATCAACCCGCGCTACGTGTTCTTTGCAGAGACGCCGGGCAACACGGGCGGCCCGATCGGCAAGCTCGGCGTGCCACTCACGGACGAGCGTTCGATTGCAGTAGATCCGACTTACATTCCGCTGGGCTCCCCGGTGTTTCTGTCGACCACCAAGCCGCTGTCGACCGATCCCATCCAGAAACTCGTTTTTGCGCAGGACGTGGGTTCAGCCATTCGCGGCGCCGTCCGTGCCGATTACTACTTCGGCCATGGCGATGCCGCGGGCGACTTGGCCGGGCGCATGAAGCAGGCGGGCCGCCTTTGGGTGCTCGTGCCGAAGGGTGGCAGCGTCGGCGTCGCCGCCCGCTAAAGAGAGGGACTAACCCCGTCGCAAGTCCACCACGCGGCGCGCCTTGCCGACCGAGCGCTCGATCCCGCCGCTGGCCAACGTCTCGATCGCCGCTGTCACGCCAATCAACGATTTGATGTCGTGCGCCAGTTGGCGGCCCGCCGATTGGGCTGCGTCAGCCGGCGCACCCAGCGCCGCCTCGATCCGCACCGTCAGCGTATCCAGCGGTCCTTCCTTGCCGAGCACGCATTGATAGTGCGGGGACAGCGCCGCGTGCTTCAGGATCAATTCCTCGATCTGCGAGGGGAACACGTTCACGCCGCGCACGATCATCATGTCGTCGCAGCGGCCGGTGATTTTCTCCATGCGACGGAAGCCCGGACGCGCCGTGCCCGGCAATAGACGCGTCAGATCGCGGGTGCGATAGCGCACCACGGGCATCGCTTCCTTGGTCAGCGAGGTGAACACCAGTTCGCCGAACTCGCCGTCAGGCAGCACCTCGCCCGTGTCCGGATCGATGATCTCCGGATAAAAGTGGTCTTCCCAGATGGTTGGGCCGTCCTTGGTTTCGGCGCATTCGCTCGCGACGCCTGGCCCCATCACTTCCGATAGGCCGTAGATGTCGACCGCTGAAAGCCCCATGCGCGCTTCGATCGCGCTGCGCATCTCGGGCGTCCATGGCTCGGCCCCGAAGATGCCGATCTGCAGGCTGGACGTGGCCGGGTCCATGCCTTGCCGCTCGAACTCGTCGGCAATGGCCAGCATGTAGCTGGGCGTGACCATGATGATCTGCGGCTGAAAATCGACGATCAACTGCACTTGCCGCTCGGTCTGCCCCCCGCCGAACGGGATGGCTGTCAGCCCAGCGCGCTCCACGCCGTAATGCGCGCCTAGGCCGCCGGTGAAAAGCCCGTAGCCGTAGCTCACGTGGACCTTGTCGCCGCGCCGTGCCCCCGCCGCCCGAATCGAGCGCGCCACCAACCCGGCCCACGTATCGATATCCGCCAGCGTGTAGCCGACGACCGTGGGTTTGCCCGTCGTGCCCGACGACGCGTGGATACGCGCAATCCGATCCTGTGGCACCGCAAACATGCCGAACGGATAGTTGTCGCGCAAATCCGCCTTGGTCGTGAATGGAAACCTCGCCAGATCGGCAAGCGACCGCAAATCCGACGGATGCACGCCCGCCGCGTCGAATTTGGCCCGGTAGGCCGGCACGTTCTCATACGCGTGCGCCAAGCTGCGCTTCAGGCGTTCAAGCTGCAACGCCTGGATGGCGTCACGGCTGGCGGTCTCGATTGGATCGAGCGGCAGGTCGGTCGAGCGGGGGCGCATGCGGGTCTCCTCGGGATGCCGTCGTGCGGCGTCCTCTTGTGGTGGCGCGATCTCGGATCTTTATAACGATGGTGCGGCTAGGCCTCGCTGCTGTCGGAGACGGGAATGACGTGGCCGCGAATCTGTGCGGACTTGCCGCGAAACATGGCGACCACCTCACCGGTTTGGTTGGAGACACGAACGTCGTACACGCCATGCCGGCCGGACAAAACCTGCTCGGTTGCCTCGGCGACGAGCACATCGCCGCGATGCGCTGGCCGCAGAAATTCGACGCTGCACCCAGCCGCCACCGTGTTGTGATTGTGGCTGTTGCAGGCAAACGCGAAGGCAGAATCGGCCAGCGTGAAGATCAGTCCGCCATGACACGTGCGATGGCCATTCAGGAATTCCGGCCGCACGGTCATGGATAAGCGGGCATAGCCGGGCCCGACCGCCTCCACGTGCATGCCAAGCCAGCGGGTGCAGGCATCGGCGTCAAACATGCTCTTGCAGGCTGCCTCGGCCAGGGCCTGCGCGTCGTGGAGGGTGGTCTCGGTCATGCAGATTCCGCTATTCGCCGGTGAAATGCGCCACGCGCTTGTTGAGGAAAGCGTCGACGCCCTCAGCGTAATCATGAGAGTTGCCGAGTTCGCGCTGCAGGTCGCGTTCCAGATCCAACTGGGCGTCGAGCGACTGGGTGGGCGCCGCATGCATCGCACGCTTGATGGCGGCTAGCGCCCGCGTCGGCTGCTTGGCCAAGTGGTCGGCCATGCAATTCACTTCGGTCATCAGGATCTTGGCATCGTGATAAACGCCCCAGATCAGGCCCCAGGCGAGCGCTGTCTTTGCGTCCAGCTTCTCGCCAAGCATCGCCAGGCCCATCGCCCGCGCCACACCGATGCGTTGCGGCAGGAACCACGTCCCGCCCGAATCCGGCAGAAGCCCGATTTTCACGAAGGCCTGCAGGAAGCACGCATTCTCGGCGGCCATCACGATGTCGCACGCCAGCGCCAGATTCGCGCCCGCGCCCGCGGCCACGCCGTTCACAGCGGCAATCACTGGCAGGGGCATGGCACGCAGTCGGCGCACCAGCGGGTTGAATTGTTCGTCGATGAGCTGACCCAGGTCGGTCATCTGACCGGGCGTGAAATTGAGTTCGGAGAGATCCTGCCCCGCGCAGAAACCGCGCCCCGCTCCGGTCAGGATCAGCGCGCGGGCCCGCTGGCGCTCCACCTTGTCCAGCGCGTCGCGCAGTTCCTGGTGCATGCCGGCCGTGAAGCTGTTGAGCTGATCGGGCCGGTTTAGCGTGATGGTTGCCACGCGTTCATGCCAGTCAAGCAGAATGGTCGGGCTAGTCATCTTGTCTCCTCCTCGGTCATCGGTTTATTGATTAACCGACCGGTTGGTCGGCTAATATTACATCCATTCCAACTGGAGCTTCCATGTCCTACGAAAACATTCTGGTTGAAACGCGCGGTCGCGTCGGTCTTATTACGCTCAATCGCCCGAAGGCGCTCAATGCCCTCAACGATGCGCTCATGGATGAGCTTGGCGCCGCGCTGCTCACCTTCGATGCCGATGCCAACATCGGTGCCATCGTCATCACCGGCAGTGAAAAGGCGTTCGCCGCGGGCGCGGATATTGGCGCCATGGCTGAATACGACTTCGCCACGGTCTATAAGAACGAATACATCACGCGCAACTGGGAAACCATCCGCCGCATCCGCAAGCCGGTGATTGCCGCAGTGGCCGGCTACGCGCTGGGCGGCGGCTGTGAACTGGCCATGATGTGCGACATCATCCTTGCCGCCGACACCGCCAAGTTCGGCCAGCCAGAAATCAAGCTCGGCACCATGCCCGGCGCCGGCGGCACGCAGCGCCTGCCGCGCGCCGTCTCCAAGGCCAAGGCCATGGATCTTTGCTTGACCGCCCGCATGATGGGCGCTGAAGAAGCTGAGCGCGCCGGCTTGGTCTCCCGCGTCATCCCCGCAGACAAGCTGCTCGACGAAGCCATCCAAGCCGCAGAAACCATTGCCGGGTTCTCGCTGCCCACGGTCATGATGATCAAAGAGTCGATCAACGCGGCCTACGAGACTTCGCTCAGCGAAGGCGTACATCTTGAGCGCCGCCTGTTCCACTCCACATTCGCCACGGAAGACCAGAAAGAGGGCATGCGCGCCTTCGTCGAGAAGCGCGCACCGGCGTTCAAGCACCAATAAGCAGTGCTTAGCGGAGTGATCTCGGGAATACCCGAGTAACAACCTCGAGTATTCGCGGCCTCGTTTGCGCGTGCTTTGCGGCCGCAATCCTAGGCGCAGACGGGGCTGGCGGCGATTCTTCACGAACTCGTCATCAACCCGTAACGACAAAGGTGTTGCCAACCTCCAGGAACCCGCCTATAGTTCGCCCCTCGCTGCAAAACACAGCGCCGAAACGCAGGTTGAGGCGGTGGAGTTAGGTGGTGGAGAAGCAGGAGTGGGGCGGGTTTGCGGTCGATTGTGTGGTTGGCGATTGGCTGGAAATTCAGGAGTGGTTGGCGGCGAGTTGATGATAAAAATTCTTCGACGAGTTGTTGACAGCGACGAAAAAGCTCTGCATAATCTCGTTTCTCTGCTGCAGACAACGCAGCGACGCGGTGAACAAAGTTGATCGCGAAGTTCTTTAACAAGCAAACAGCCGATAAGTGTGGGCGCTTAATACTGGATGCGGCGGATTTCGATCCGCTAGCTAACAAGTAATGAAGTGCTCGCACAGAAGTAAGGTTTGAACGAAAGTTCAAGTCAGATTCTGAGAGTGAGCGACCGCTCGTAAAGAGCGAAAAACAGCAGATTGAACTGAAGAGTTTGATCCTGGCTCAGATTGAACGCTGGCGGCATGCCTTACACATGCAAGTCGAACGGCAGCATGATCTAGCTTGCTAGATTGATGGCGAGTGGCGAACGGGTGAGTAATACATCGGAACGTGCCCTGTAGTGGGGGATAACTAGTCGAAAGATTAGCTAATACCGCATACGACCTGAGGGTGAAAGTGGGGGACCGCAAGGCCTCATGCTATAGGAGCGGCCGATGTCTGATTAGCTAGTTGGTGGGGTAAAGGCCCACCAAGGCGACGATCAGTAGCTGGTCTGAGAGGACGATCAGCCACACTGGGACTGAGACACGGCCCAGACTCCTACGGGAGGCAGCAGTGGGGAATTTTGGACAATGGGCGAAAGCCTGATCCAGCAATGCCGCGTGTGTGAAGAAGGCCTTCGGGTTGTAAAGCACTTTTGTCCGGAAAGAAATGGCTCTGGTTAATACCTGGGGTCGATGACGGTACCGGAAGAATAAGGACCGGCTAACTACGTGCCAGCAGCCGCGGTAATACGTAGGGTCCAAGCGTTAATCGGAATTACTGGGCGTAAAGCGTGCGCAGGCGGTTGTGCAAGACCGATGTGAAATCCCCGAGCTTAACTTGGGAATTGCATTGGTGACTGCACGGCTAGAGTGTGTCAGAGGGGGGTAGAATTCCACGTGTAGCAGTGAAATGCGTAGAGATGTGGAGGAATACCGATGGCGAAGGCAGCCCCCTGGGATAACACTGACGCTCATGCACGAAAGCGTGGGGAGCAAACAGGATTAGATACCCTGGTAGTCCACGCCCTAAACGATGTCAACTAGTTGTTGGGGATTCATTTCCTTAGTAACGTAGCTAACGCGTGAAGTTGACCGCCTGGGGAGTACGGTCGCAAGATTAAAACTCAAAGGAATTGACGGGGACCC
>NZ_QMKS01000010.1:0-128537 GCF_003290055.1 Ralstonia sp. GX3-BWBA
GGGTGGATACGGGGATGCGCAATGTTACCAAGCACTAAGAATTAATCTCACAAAAGAGAACGAGATAATTTACAAGAGTGTTTCGAAATCAATTCCCCATGGAAATTCTCATGCTCGACTATTGGACGAATACATGACTTCGCAATCGCACGCTGAAAAATTTTGCGAGCTACAACGAGACGCGGGCGCAAAATGGGAAAGGAGTTCCGATGGAACCATGTATCCTGCAATTTATGAGGAATGCCTCTATGGACTCAGGAAGGCACAAAATTCATTCCTTAAAAATCTCTTAGAAATGTCGCAATGGTAAAGAAGAGGCAGAATAAAAAACAGATATAAAAGCAAAATACGTTCTCAGCGGGATTTTTCTTTCTTCTCAATTCGAGATTCAGGAGTTATTTAATGACCCAGTGAAAACCTGCTCACGTCACAACAGGAGAAAAGACGATGAGCACGAAGATGGAAGAAGACATCAAACGCTGGACGGCCAAGCGCAAGAGCGCGCTGGTGCTGGACATCATTCAGGGCAAGACGACGGTAGCGGAGGCCAGCAGGGCCTATGATCTGTCGCCCTCCGAGGTCGAGGGGTGGGTGGAGGACGGCAAGCGGGGCATGGAGAACGCGCTGCGTGCCAACCCGCTGGACGTGAAAGAGCAATACGAGCGGCAGATCAAGGACCTGCAGGAGGCGTACGGCGAAGCCATGCTGGAGCTGCGTGCGAGAAAAAAATTGCAGTCCCTGCTGGGCGAGGACGACAAGTGATCGAGACGATCCGCCAGGGACTGCAGGCTGAAGGCATTACCGTCTCGATCTCGAAGCTGTGCCGGTGGTTTAACGTACCGCGCCGCACGGTGTACTACCGGCCAGTGAAGGCAGAACCGAAGGTACAGGCCCGCTTCGCGGAGCCGATCAAGGCGATGATCGAAGAGTCGCCGTCGTTCGGCTATCGCACGGTCGCACACCTACTGGGATTCAACAAGAACACGGTCCAACGCATCTTCCAGTTGAAGGGGTGGCAGGTTCGCAAGCGGCCAATTGGCTTCCGGCCGCGCGTTCAGGCCATGCCATCGGTGGCCACCGCACCGAACGAGCGCTGGTCAACCGATATGTGCCGCGTCTGGGCAGGACGAGACGGTTGGGCGACGTTGGCGCTGGTGATCGACTGCCACACGCGAGAGCTACTCGGCTGGCATCTGTCGCGCAGCGGGAAGGCCACCACGGCGTCGAGCGCGCTGGAACATGCGTTGATCGCCCGGTTCGGTACGCTGGGAAAGGTTCCGACGCCATTCCTGCTTCGCAGCGACAACGGCTTGGTCTTTACCAGCCGCGATTACACGGCCTTGGTGCGTGGTTATGGCCTGCGCCAGGAGTTCATCACGCCGCACTGCCCGCAGCAGAACGGGATGGTCAAGCGCGTGATCCGCACGCTCAAGGAGCAATGCGTGCACCGACATCGCTTCGAGACCCTGCGGCATGCCAACCGCGCAATCGCCGACTGGATTCAGTTCTACAACCATCGACGGCCCCACCAGGCGCTGAAGATGAAGACCCCGGCCGAGGCGTTCGCTTTAGCCGCTTAACCTGTGCAGGTTTCGCTGGGTCATTACAAGTAAGCCGACGATCCAGATCATCTCTATCAACAACTAGCGAACCGACTTTTGTTCCTAGGGTTGGATGTCCGATGGCGCAAAAAAAGGCGTCGCCACCGCGACGCCCCACATCTCAATCACGCCGCATCCGGCTGCACCCCAGGCGCAGCCCTCTGAAACGCCTCCTGCGCCATGCAGTGCTCAAAGATGCGCGCAAGCGTCGGGTAATCCTCCACCGCCACATCAAACCGCTTGCCGTTGAACACCTGCGGCACGAAGCACACGTCCGCCAGCGTCGGCGTGTCGCCAACACAGTAGGCGCCCGTGAGCGGTGACGCCGACAGCCGCGTCTCCAATGCTGCAAACCCCAGCTTCACCCAGTGGCGGTACCAGTCGTTGCGCGCCTCTTCTTCCACGTTGAAGGTGTTCTTCAGATACTTGAGCACGCGCGGATTGTTCAGCGGATGGATCTCGCACGCGATGGCCAGCGCAATCGCACGGATGTGGGCGCGGTTGCTTGGCGAGCCCGGCAGCAGCGTGGGCTCGGGATGTGTCTCTTCCAGGTATTCGACGATCGCCAAGGACTGGTTCAGCACGTCGTTGCCGTCGCACAGCACGGGCACCAGCGCGTCGGGGTTCAGCTTGACGAAGTCGGGCGCCATCTGCTCGCCCTTGAGCAGGTGCACCGGCGCGTAGTCGTACGGCAAGCCCTTCAACTCCAGGGCGATGCGCACACGGAACGACGCCGAGCTGCGGAAGTAGTTATACAGCTTGATCGACATGGCTTCTGACTCTTCCGCTCAAATGACCTTCACATGCAGCTCGCCCACGCCGTCGATCTTGCCGACCATCAAATCGCCGACGACGACCGGGCCGACGCCTTCGGGCGTGCCGGTGTAGATCAGATCGCCGGGGCGCAGTTCGAACAGGCGCGACAGATACGCAATGGTTTCCGGCACCGACCAGATCAGGTCCGACAGGTCACCGCGCTGGTGTTCGCGGCCATTGACCGACAGCGTGACGGCGCCCTTGTCTGCGTGGGCGACATCCTTGGCCGGGACGATCGGCCCGATGGGTGCCGAGCCGTCGAACGCCTTGCCGGTTTCCCACGGGCGACCGCCCTTCTTGGCGGCGTTCTGCAGGTCGCGGCGCGTCATGTCCAGGCCGACGGCGTAACCGTAGATGTGGTTGGCTGCGGTTTCCACAGAGATGTCGCGGCCGCCCGTGCCGATGGCGACCACGAGTTCGATCTCGTAGTGGCAATCCTTGGTTTCGGTCGGGTAGACGAACTGGCCGGTCTCACCGTCGGGGATGTAGCGCACGGCGTCGGCCGGCTTGCAGAAGAAGAACGGCGGTTCGCGGTCGGGGTCGGAGCCCATCTCGCGGGCATGGGCGGCGTAGTTGCGGCCGACGCAATACACGCGGCGCACCGGAAACTGGCCATGCCCGCCACGGACGGGAATGCCATTGACGGCGGGCGGGGTGACGACGAACTCGGTCATGCGGGTCTCCTGGGACTAAGCTGGATTGGAACAGGTGGGGACACTGCGGCCACCGCCCCCCGGCGACCGACGAGTTTGCGAGAATACACCCGCACCGGCCCGGCGCGGTTCTTGCATGAGTGGCGTGCACCCTGCCCCACTTTGCACCATGCAAACGAAACCGCCCGCCCCATCTGCCCCGCCTGCCGCCCTGCACCCGGCCGCGCCGATGCGCGTGCTGCTCGTGCGCGATCCGCTCGATGCTGAACAGATCAACCTGGAGCTGATCCGCGCCGGCCTTGCGGAGGCCGGTTTTGTTGACGTGGGCCTGGCGGATGCCGACCTGACGCTGCCGGAGCGCATTGCAGAGACACAGCCCGACATGGTGATCGTCGCGTCCGAATCGGCCGCGCGGGACACCATCGAGCACGTCTGCGTGGCCACACAGCACGCGCCGCGCCCGATCGTGCTGTTTACCGACAACGACGACGCCACACGCATCAAGACGGCGTTTGCCGCCGGCATCACGGCCTACATCGTCGACGGCATCAAGCCCACGCGCGTCAAGGCCGTGCTGGACGTGGCCTACGCTCGCTTCGAGCACGAGAGTGCGTTGCGCGCCGAACTGGATACCGCCAAGACGCAGCTGGCCGAACGCAAGGTGCTCGAACGCGCCAAGGGCCTGCTGATGAAGCAGATGAGCCTGTCGGAGGACGACGCCTTCAAGCGCCTGCGCAAAATGGCCATGGACCGCAACATCAAGCTGGTGGAAGCCGCCCAACGCGTCATCGATGTGATGGCCAGTTGAGCGGTCGGGCCACCGCCCAGTTTTGGTGCGTCGCACAACTCCGGCGCTGGAAACGCACCAGTCGCGCGCGGCTTTCCGGACCTCACAGGCTCAGTTCCGAACCCCAACCGTCGAGCTAAAAGCCTCACGCGCCGAGTTCCGAACCCCAACCGTCGAGCTAAAAGCCTCACGCGCCGAGTTCCGAACCCCAACGGCCGAGCAACAAGCCTCACGCGCCGAGTTCCGAACCCCAACGGCCGAGCAACAAGCCTCACGCGCCGAGTTCCGAACCCCAACGGCCGAGCAACAAGCCTCACGCGCCGAGTTCCGAACCCCAACGGCCGAGCAACAAGCCTCACGCGCCGAGTTCCGAACCCCAACGGCCGAGCAACAAGCCTCACGCGCCGAGTTCCGAACCCCAACGGCCGAGCAACAAGCCTCACGCGCCGAGTTCCGAACCCCAACGGCCGAGCAACAAGCCTCACGCGCCGAGTTCCGAACCCCCACCGTCGAGCTAAAAGCCTCACGCGCCGAGTTCCGAACCCCAACCGTCGAGCTAAAAGCCTCACGCGCCGAGTTCCGAACCTCAACCGCCGAGCCAAAAGCCTCACGCGCCGAGTTCCGAACCCCATCCGCCGAGCTAAAAGCCTCACGCGCCGAGTTCCGAACCCCATCCGCCGAGCTAAAAGCCTCACGCGCCGAGTTCCGAACCTCAGCCATCGAGCTAAAAGCCTCGCGCGCCGGGTTCCTAACCTCAACCGCCGAGCTAAAAGCCTCGCGCGCCGAGCTCTGAACTCGGAACGCCGAGCCCCATTGCTCAACGTTGGCATACCCCTTGCGAGTGTCGCTGCGAAGCCGATGCCAACGTGGGTATCGGCATGGGACAACGGCGTCCCGACGCACAGCTCTGCGACCCCTTCTCTGCGATGGTCGATGGCGCGCGTCGGGACGCCTTTTCTTTGGAGCCATGGATGGCCGCGCCAGACAAGACCGACGCCTTCGTCAATCCGATCAACCCCAAGCGCCGCAGCATCATGAAAGCCGCGGCGACGATTGCAGGAGGCAGTGCCGTGGCATTGATCGATCCGCTGGTGCGTGCCGGTGCCTGGGCCGCTGGCTCCGATGCGCCCGAGAAGACGGAGCTGAAGGTCGGCTTCATCCCGCTCACGGACTGCGCCTCGGTGGTCATGGCGTCCACGCTGGGCATCGACAAGAAGTACGGCATCAAGATCACGCCGTCGAAAGAAGCCTCGTGGGCCGGCGTGCGCGACAAGCTCGTGTCGGGCGACCTGGATGCGGCGCACGTGCTCTACGGCTTGATCTACGGCGTGCAGCTCGGCATCGGCGGCCCCAAGAAGGACATGGCCGTGCTGATGACGCTCAACAACAACGGCCAGGCGATCACGCTGTCATCCAAGCTCAAGGAAGCAGGCGTCAAGGACGGCACGTCGTTGAAGGCCGTCATGGCGAAGGACAAGCGCGAATATGTGTTCGCGCAGACCTTCCCGACCGGCACGCACGCGATGTGGCTGTACTACTGGCTGGCCGCGCACGGCATCCACCCGCTGCAGGACGCCAAGGCGATCACCGTGCCGCCGCCGCAGATGGTGGCCAACATGCGCGTGGGCAACATGGATGGCTTCTGCGTGGGCGAGCCGTGGGGCGCCCGCGCGATTGCCGACAACATCGGCTTTACCGCCGAGACCACACAGGCCATCTGGAAAGACCATCCGGAGAAGGTGCTGGGCACCACGGCGGAGTTCGTGCAGAAGTATCCGAACACGGCACGCGCGCTCACGGCTGCGGTATTGGAGGCAAGCAAGTTCATCGATGCGTCGGCATCGAACCGCCGCAAGACGGCCGAGACCATTGCCGCCAAGTCCTACGTCAACACCGACATGGACATCATTCTCGACCGCATGTTGGGCCGCTACTCGAATGGTCTGGGCAAGACCTGGGACGACCCGGACCCGATGCGCTTCTATCACGATGGGGCGGTCAACTTCCCGTACCTGTCAGACGGCATGTGGTTCCTCACGCAGCACAAGCGCTGGGGCCTGCTGAAGGCGCATCCGGATTACCTGGCCGTGGCCAAGCAGGTCAACCGCGTCGACATCTTCAAGCAAGCCGCTGCCGCCACCGGCACACCGCTGCCCAAGAGCGACATGCGCACCGCCAAGCTGATCGACGGCGTGGTGTGGGATGCGAAGAACCCCGCCGCATATGCCGACGGCTTCAAGCTGAAAGCCTGACGCTGCTGCCCTCCTGAATTTCTGATTGCGGTCCCTCACGTCGATGGAGCCCGACATGAACACGCTCGTCAAAACGTTGTCCGGCGTGCAGTCCGACGCCGCCCCTGAACGTCGCCGCTTGGTTGCGCGCGACTGGTTTGTTGCAGCTGTAGTGAAAGGCTTTCCGCCCGCGCTGGGCTTCGCACTGTTCGTGCTGGCTTGGCAGGGCATCGCCTCGGCCATCCCGGCGCTGCCCACACCGGCGGTGACGTGGAAAGCGGCGGTCACACTGTTTGCCGATCCGTTCTACCGCAATGGCCCGAATGACCAAGGTGTGGGCTGGAACGTGCTGGCGTCGCTGGCGCGCGTGGGTGCGGGCTTCGGCATGGCCGCGGTCATCGGCATTCCGGCGGGCTTCATCATCGGGCGCTTTGCGTTTCTGAATGCGATGGCCTCGCCCATCATCAGCCTGCTGCGGCCGGTGTCGCCGCTGGCGTGGCTGCCGATCGGGCTGCTGCTGTTCAAGTCGGCCAACCCGGCGGCCATCTGGGCGATCTTCATCTGCTCGATCTGGCCGATGGTCATCAACACCGCCGTGGGCGTGACGCGCGTGCCGCAGGACTACCTGAACGTGGCGCGTGTGCTGAACCTGTCTGAGTGGAAGGTGTTCACGCGCGTGCTGTTTCCCGCCGTGCTGCCGTACATGCTGACGGGCGTGCGGTTGTCCATCGGCACCGCGTGGCTGGTGATCGTGGCGGCAGAGATGCTCACCGGCGGTGTCGGCATCGGCTTCTGGCTGTGGGACGAGTGGAACAACCTGAAGGTCGAGCACATCGTCATCGCCATCTTCGTGATTGGGGTGGTGGGCTTGCTGCTGGAGCACGCGCTGCTGGCGATTGCACGGCGCTTCTCATACGACGCGGTTTGAGGTAAATGGGGGGATCGCCATGACAGACAAATTCCTGCGCATCGAAAACGTCGGGCAGACGTTCAAGACCAAGAGGGGCCCGTTCGTTGCCCTGCGCGACATCGACCTGACCGTCGCGCGCGGTGAGTGCATCGCATTGATCGGCCACTCGGGCTGCGGCAAATCGACGTTGCTCAATCTCATTGCCGGGCTCACGCGGCCGACCACTGGTGGGTTGATCCTGGCCGAACGGGAGATCGCCGGACCAGGGCCGGATCGGGCGGTGGTGTTTCAGAACCACTCGCTGCTGCCTTGGCTCACGTGCTTTGACAACGTGTATCTCGCCGTCGAGCGTGTGTTTGGCAAGACCGAGACGAAGGCCCAATTGCGTGAGCGCACGCATGCGGCGCTGGCGCTGGTGGGGCTCACGCATGCTGAGCAGAAGCATCCACACGAGATCTCCGGCGGGATGAAGCAGCGGGTGGGGATTGCGCGGGCGCTGTCCATGGAGCCGAAGGTGCTGCTGATGGATGAGCCCTTTGGCGCGCTGGATGCACTCACGCGCGCGCATCTGCAGGATGAGCTGCTGAAGATTGTTGCCGCCACCGGCAGCACGGTGGTTATGGTCACCCATGACGTGGATGAAGCTGTTTTGTTGGCTGACCGGATCGTGATGATGACCAATGGACCAGCTGCCACCATCGGTGAAGTGTTGAAGGTGGAGCTGGCGCGGCCACGGGATCGGATGGCGTTGGCGGATGATCCGGCGTATCACGCTTGTCGGACTGCGGTGCTGGATTTTCTTTATCGGAAGCAGCGGCATCCGGTGGCGGAGGCGGCTTGAGGTCTGTTGTTGGATCTGGGTTTTGGCCTTGGTGGTCTGCCTCCCTTTCGCCCCCCTGCCGGGGCTGAAACAAGGGACGCACCACAGGACGCAAAAAAACCACCCCATGGCGCCAGCGCAGAATCCACAGCGCTATGATCAACCCCAAGCCAATCACCCGCGCCATGAACAATGCCCGCTCCCCCCATCCTCCCCGACAACGCCGCTGAAGACGCCCTCTCCACCGGCCCCTTCCCCGCCGCCCGCTTCATCAAGGAAATCGGCCGCGGCGCAGACGGCGCCCGTGCCTTGGTCAAGCACGACGCCCGCGCGCTTTTCACCGCCATGCTGGAAAGCCGTATCTCCGACGTGCAGCTCGGCGCCATCCTCATGGCCTACCGCATCAAAGGCGAGACCCCGGAAGAACTCGACGGCATGCTGGAAGCCTCGCATGCGCACTGCCGGCCGCTGCCGGCACCGGACACGCCTGAGCGCGCGTTGCCGGTCGTCATCCCCAGCTACAACGGTGCCCGCCGCCAGCCGAACCTCGTGCCGTTGCTGGCCAAGCTGCTGGCGCGCGAAGGGGTGCCGGTGCTGGTGCATGGCATTCGCCGCTTCGACGGCCGCATCACCACGGCCGCACTGTTCGAAGCGCTTGGCTGGCCCGTCTGCGAACACATGGACGACGCCCGCGAGCGCCTGGAGAGCGATCGGCTAGCGTTCGTGCCGATTGACGTGCTATCGCCCGAGTTGGCGTCGCTGCTGGACAAGCGCGAGATCGTCGGCCTACGCAATTCGGCCCACACGGTGGTGAAGATGCTGCAGCCCATTGGCGGACACGCACCGCACGAGGCGCTACGGCTGGTGAGCTACACGCACCCGGAATACCGCGACACGCTCACTGATTACTTCCTGCGCCATCCGGCCAATGTGCTGCTCGCACGCGGCACCGAAGGCGAGACCGTGGCCGATGCACGGCGCGGCAGCGCGGTGGAGTGGCTGCACGACGGATCACACGAAACCGTGATTGAGGCGGTGGAAGGATCGAGCGATACGCCGCCTGAATTGCCTGCGGGGACGGACGTGGCGGCAACGGCGCGGTGGATTGAAGCGGTGCTCGACGGCAAGCAGCCGGTGCCGGAGCCGATCGCCAAGCAGGTCCGCGCGATCGTGCGGTGTGCACGACCGGCGCAGGCTGCCTGATCGATCGCTCGGTCTTACTTGGACGGCAGCGGAATGCGCTCCGTCTCGCCCGGCACGTGGGCGAAGGTGTCGTTCTCCCAGCGCTGCTTGGCGTCTTCAATGTCAGCCTTGTCGCTGGCGACGAAGTTCCAGTAGATGTGGCGGTGGCCGTCGGTCGGGTCACCGCCCAGCAGCATCACGCGTGACGACACCTGTGCGGTGAGCGTCACGTCACCGCCGGGCTCCAGCACAGCGAGGTGCTGCGGGTCGAGCGCCTCGCCGTCGATGCTGACGGCGCCGTCGACAAGATATAGCCCTCGGTCTGCATGCTCGGGCGGAATCACCAGCGACGCACCGGCCGCCAGTTCCAGCGCCACATACAGCGTGCGCGAACTCACCTTCACGGGCGACGTCAGCCCGAACGCATCCCCCGCGATGACCACGCCCTGCACGCCAGGGCATTCGAGCTTGGGCAACGTGTCGGCGGCGTGATGGGCGAAGCTGGCGTCCACCTTTTCCTGATTCTTCGGCAGCGCCACCCAGGTCTGGATGCCATGCACGCGGGCGCCCTTTTCACGCCCCTCGGGCGAAGAACGCTCGGAGTGGACGATGCCGTTGCCGGCCGTCATCCAGTTCACATCGCCGGGCGTAATGGTCTGCACGCTGCCGAGGCTGTCACGGTGGACCATGCTGCCGTCGAACAAATACGTGACGGTGGCCAGGCCGATATGCGGGTGCGGACGCACGTCGATGCCCTCGCCGGGGGCGAAATCCACGGGGCCCATGTGGTCGAAGAAGATGAACGGCCCCACCGTCTGGCGCGCCGCCGAGGGCAGCACGCGCTTAACCGAGAAACCGCCCAGATCGCGCACGTGCGGGCCGATGATGTGCTGAATGGAAGTCATGGCGGAAAGCTCCTCAGGCGCGCTCGGCAAGTTCGGTGTCGATGCTGATCTCCACCTCGGTCATCAGCTTGTGAACGGGGCACTTGCCGGCTACGCGCAGCAGGTCGGCACGTTGCTCGTCGCTTAGATCGCCATGCAGGGTCAGCACGGTGCGCAGCTTGTAGCGGCCCTGGCGCTCCTGGCTGCCGTCGTGCTCGACGGCCACGTCGATCGAATCGAGCGGGTACTTGCGCTGGCGCGCATAGAGCGTGACGGTCAGCGCCTTGCAGCTGGCCAGGGCCGCGTCAAAGTAGGCGTGCGGATCGGGCGCACTGCCCTCGCCCGTCGGCTTGGGCACGTCAGTGTAGGTCACGCCTTCGGGGAAGGTGACCTTGTGACGGAAAAGGCCTTCGGTGTCCTTGCTGACGACGATGGTCATTGACGGCTCCTGTAACGGTGTCTGCGATGTCCGGGCAGTGTAGCTAACTTGCGTGAAGGCACGGGAGGTGGCGCGATGTGCGGAGTGCAGCGCATTTATTGGCGCTTCGATCACTCGACATTGCAGACATGGCAATTCAGCCCACCCATTTGGGTGGAAACGCTCAAGCGGCGCGGTTTTCCGCCGATCTTCCGGTTAGAAGACATCCGCCCTGAAACCGCCCCGCTTACGCGTCACCTGCATGGTTCCTCGCCGGCCGCTTGTCGCCATTGCCGGCGGCATCGGCTTTCTCCTCGTCCTGATTGGGCTGACCGTGATGGTCGGCTGGCTGCAGCATTGGCCATGGGCGGTGAGGCTGGGCACGGACCGCCTGCTGATCGTGTTTGCCACGGGGATCAACCTGACGCTGTTGGGCGCTGGCCTGGGGGCGCTGCTCCTCGGGACGGTACGACCAAACGCGCGCTGGGCAGACCCGGCGGCTCGCGGGCTGGGCGGCGCGGTGGCGGTGCTGTCCACGCTGCGGCTGGCCGAGATGATCACGGGATGGCCGATCGGGTTGGACTTTCCTGGCCTGCACGCCTGGCTCGGCCGCCAATGGGTGACCGGATGGATTGGCGGCATGCACCCCAGCCACGCGCTGGCGGTAGCCGCATCGGCGACGGCTCTCAGCCTCGTGCCCACCCTGCGCAAACCGCACCACGCGCAGTGGTTCTGGGGACTCATCGGCTTGGCGATGCTGCTCTGCGCTGGCGACCTGCTCGGCCGCGCCATGGCACTCGAATATCTGTACCCGGCGTGGCTGCGATGGCACGCCCCGGACGCGGCCGCCGTCTGCTCGCTGCTGGTGATCACGGGCACACTGTGCGCCGCGGTAGCCCGGCATCCTGGCCTGTTGCGCCTGCGCTTGTCGCCGGAAGACACCATCGTGTGGATCAGCGGCGGCTGTGTGGTGCTGGCGGGCCTGGGGGCCACTGTCACGGCGTTCATCATCCAGGTGGATAGCGCCACACTGACATTCGGCACCACACGGGCGCGAGCCCTGTCCAGCTACGCTGAAGAGTTCGACCGACTGCTGGCCATGCGCGCGGAAAGCCCCCGCCTGGTGGCCGCCGCCACGCACATCCAGGAAGTGCTGCGCCATCCGGCCGACAACGCAGCGCGCCTGCGCAGCGAGCGTGCGCTGCAGGCGTATCGCGAGCAAGGCTACTCGTACCTGCAACTGCGTACGCTCGCGGGCGAGGGCATCGTCAGCCTGGGGACGCAAACGCTTGAACCCGAACTGTCGATACCGCTGCACGTCGGCCTCGCGCCCGAGCGTGTCACGCTGCAATGGGTACACGGTTTTGCCATGCGCACCGAAACGCCCGTCATGGCAGACGGCATGCAGATCGGTTGGCTGGTCGCCGAGCAACCACTCGCCCATATGACAGGCCGCTACAACAGCCAACGCGGTACGGGGATGACGGAAACGCTGGCGATGTCGGGCTTTGATGCGCGCGGCCGCGCCATGTCGTTTCCGCAGCGCTTCGATGCCTATGTGTTCGAGCTGCCGCCCCTCACGGTCGACCACCGGCCCCTGCCGTCGCGCCTGGCGTTGGCGGGCGAGGCCGGCTACGGCCAGTGGCAGGACATCCACGGCATGCCGACGTCGTTCAGCTATACGCCCATCGGCCACACGGGTCTGGCACTGATCAGCAAGATCGCCAGCGCCGAGCTGTACGCCCCGATGCGCGTGCAGTTCGAGCGGCTTGCGGCCTTCATGCTGTGCCTGATGATCGGCAGCGTGCTGGCCATCCGTCTGACGGTGCGGCCGTTTGCCAGCCGGCTGGCCGCGTCCGAACGCGCGCTGCGCACCGCCAACGAAAGCCTCGAGCGCCGCCGTGACGCCCTGCGCGCCAGCCGCGAACAACTGCGCCTGGTGGCCGACAACGTGCCCGCGCAGCTCAGCTATGTCGACCCCGACGGCATCGTCCGCTTTGCCAGCCGCACGCTGCTCGAAGCCTTCGGCCGCAATGAAGATGAGACGCTCGACCGCCATGTGCGCGACATCTACACCCCCGAGGACTACCGCGCGCTGCTGCCCTACATGACGGAGGTGCTGGCCGGTTACCCGGTGCAATTCGAGATCCAGTCCGTGCGCACCGGCGTGCCCCGCTACCTGAGCGGGCACTACTTTCCTGACTACGATGATCGCGGCACGCTGCGCGGCTATTTCTCGGTGCTGCAGGATCTGACGGCCCGCACCAGCGCCGAGCTGGCCCTGGCGCGCAGTGAACGCGCACTCAAGCTCGTGCTCGACAACGCGCCGCTGCTGGTGTCGCACATCAACCCCGACAGCGTCTTCACCTTCTGCAACGTCACGCATGCGCGCTGGCTGCAGCGCACGCCCGAGGAGGTCTGCGGCCAAACGCCGGAACGGGTGTTCACGCCGGGCACGTACGCCTTGCTGGCACCGTATCTGGTGCGCGCCCAGCGCGGAGAATCCGTCCAATTCGAGATCACCGCGCCGTGGTACGAAAAGCCGCACACCGCCGGCCCGCGCAGCCGCACCCGGCATTTCCGCGGCCAGCTCGTCCCCGATGCCGGAGAAGCGCGCGACGGCCGCTGCGGTTTCTACGCCTTTGTGCAGGACGTAACCGAAGCCAAGCGCAGCGAGATGGAGCTTTCGCGCATGGCGCGCTTTGATGCCCTCACCGGCCTGCCCAACCGCTACGAACTCTACGAGCGCCTGCGCGCCGCGCTGGAACGCCGTCAGCGCCTGCCCGCGCCGCTGGGCGTGCTGTATCTGGACGTGGATCACTTCAAGCACATCAACGACACCTACGGCCACGCCGCTGGCGATGCCGTGCTGGTGGAGGTCGCGCACCGCCTGCAACGTGCCGTGCGCCGCACCGACACCGTCGCCCGCCTCGCAGGTGACGAGTTCATCATCCTGCTCGACCCGATCGACGCCCCGGATGATGCGCTGCACACCGCGCAGAAGATCGTTGGCGCGATCCGGCCGCCCATCAATCTGTCGAGCGATACCGTCCTGCACGTCACGACGAGCATTGGTGTCGCCTGCCCGGGCTCCGAAGTGCGTGACCCAGACGCCGCCCTGCGCGAAGCCGATCGCGCACTTTATTGGGCTAAGTCACGCGGCCGCAACACGGCGGCATAGTCGAGAACCGATAACCCCCGCCACGGTCTATGACTGGACATGACACGCTTTTTGTTGCGTCGCAAACATCACACTATCGATGGATACACCTTGATTTACGGGAACTATTAACCGGACAAAAATGTCCTATTAGCACTCATCCGGTTGGAGTGCTAAGATGCCTTTCCAAACCTCCACTGGATTTCGACAGGAGTCCTGAGTGAACGCAGTCATCCCCGTGAATACCGTTTCCGCAATCGCCACCCAGCCGTCCGGCAACGCCGGTAATGGATGGGCGCTGGCGTTCCCTGGCAATCTGGGCAACATCGACGCCTATATCCAAAGCGTCAACCGTGTGCCGATGCTGTCGGCCGAAGAAGAACAACGTCTGGCCCGCGAATATCGCGACAACGACAATCTCGATGCCGCCCGCCGTCTGGTGCTCTCGCACCTGCGTCTGGTGGTGTCGATCGCCCGCGGCTATCTCGGCTACGGCCTGCCGCATGCCGACTTGATCCAGGAAGGCAATATCGGCCTGATGAAGGCCGTCAAGCGCTTCGACCCGGATCAGGGCGTGCGTCTTGTCTCGTACGCGATGCACTGGATCAAAGCCGAGATGCACGAGTACATCCTGAAGAACTGGCGCATGGTCAAGGTGGCCACCACCAAGGCCCAGCGCAAGCTGTTCTTCAACCTGCGCAGCCACAAGCAGGACGCGCAGGCGACCTTCACGTCGGATGAGATCGACGCCGTGGCGGCCGAGTTGAACGTCAAGGGCGCAGAAGTGCGCGAGATGGAAACGCGCCTCTCGGGCGGCGACATCGCGCTCGAAGGCCAGATGGACGACGGCGAAGAATCCTTCGCTCCGATCGCCTATCTGGCGGACACGCACAATGAGCCGACCCGCGTGATCGAAGCGCGTGGCAACGACCGTATGCAAAGCGAAGGCATCGAAGCCGCCCTCGCCAAGCTGGACGACCGCAGCCGCCGCATCATCGAAGCCCGCTGGCTGAACGTGAACGACGACGGATCGGGCGGCTCGACGCTGCACGAGCTGGCTGACGAGTTTGGTGTGTCAGCCGAGCGCATTCGACAGATCGAATCGGCCGCGATGAAGAAGATGAAGGGTGCACTGCAGGCCTTCGCCTAAGCTGCCCGCCTCCGCCATAAAAAAGCCCGCCAAACTGGCGGGCTTTTTCTTTGTGCGACGATCGAAGATCAGTCGGCGAGCAATTGCTTGATGTCGTGGGCGATCGGCTCGGGGCCCTGACCGTGCTTGATGAACAGGCGCAGGTTGCCCTTTGGATCAAACATGTAGCTGCCGGCGGTGTGGTCCATGGTGTAGTTGTCGGGCGAACTGCCCGGCACCTTGCTGTAGAACACTTTGAAGTCGGACGCGACCTTCTTCAGTTCAGCTTCGTTTGCCGGACGCAGGCCGATGAAGCGCGGATCGAACGCGGGCACGTATTTGGCCAGCAGGTCTTGCGTATCGCGCTCCGGGTCGACGGTGACGAACAGCACCTGGACGCGGTCGGCGTCCTTGCCGAGGGTGTCCATCACTGCGCGCAGTTCGGCCAGCGTGGTCGGGCAGACATCGGGGCAATGCGTGTAACCGAAGAACATGACGACGACCTTGCCGCGGAAATCCTCGAGCGTGCGGCGCTTGCCGGTGTGGTCCGTCAGCGAGAAATCGGTGCCGAAGCTCTTGGACCCGGTGATGTCGAGGTTCTTGAAAGCGGGCTTGTCGCTGCACGCCGTCAGCGCCATCACGGTGACGGCCAGCATGGCGAAGAGCGCGGCGCGGAAGTGTCGGAAAGAAAGCATGGTCATCGTGTTGGAAACAGACCGCCTAGCGTAACGCCAACGGCACATGCTTGCTGGCGGCCCTGTGCGTCACAGCGCCGCGCTTTGCATGAGCGCGGGGCCGAACTTGAAGTAGTGGTCCACCAGCAGTGCGGCAAACAGGATCGACAGGTAGATGATCGAGTAGCGGAAGGTCTTCTGCGCCAGTGCGTCCGAATACTTGCGGTACATGCGCCACGCATACGAGAGAAAGCCGAAACCGAGCACCAGCGCCGTCGCCAGGTAGATATAGCCGCTCATGCCGTAGACGAACGGCAGGATGGTCGCGGCGATCATGATGAGCGTGTACAGCAGGATATGCAGCAGCGTGTACTTCTCGCCGTGCGTGATCGGCAGCATCGGCAGGCCGGACTTGGCGTAGTCGGCACGGCGGTACAGCGCGAGCGCCCAGAAGTGTGGTGGCGTCCAGGTAAAGATGATCAGCACCAGAATCCAAGCCTCGGCCGGCACGCTGTTGGCGACGGCCGCCCAGCCCAGCGCCGGCGGCATCGCCCCAGACAGCCCGCCGATCACGATGTTCTGTGGCGTGGCCGGCTTGAGCAGCAAGGTATAGATGATCGCGTAGCCGATGAAGGTGGCGAACGTCAGCCACATCGTCAGGTCGTTGGCGAACACGTGCAGCGTCCACATGCCCGCACCGCCCAGCACCACCGAGAACACCAGGATCTGTCGCGTGCCCAACTCACCGCTGGCTGAGGGGCGCCAGGCCGTGCGGCGCATCATCGCGTCGATCTTGCGCTCGACCAGGCAGTTGATGGCGAAGGCAGCGCCGGCAAACAGCCAGATGCCGACCGCGCCGCCAATCAGCACCGGCCACGGCACCATGCCCGGGGTGGCCAGGAACATGCCGATCACGGCGCAGAACACGGCAAGCTGCGTGACGCGCGGCTTGGTCAGCGCCGCATACTGCGATGCGGTCGTTCGCCAGCCAGGAAGTTGAGTGGAAGTTGTTGGGGTTGCCACGGTATTCATAAAAAACGGTCAGACAGCTTTCAGACGACGGCAGCCGCCACAGACATCGGCGCCCGCGCTTGTGCGAGCCCAATCAGGTAATGCAGACGCACCATCAGCAGTAGCAGCACGGCCGCGCCGCCGTTATGCGCCACGGCAGCCAGGAGCGGCCAGCCCAGCACGATGTTCGAAAGGCCGGTCGCTAATTGGACGGCCAGCACGACGAGCAGCACTGTCGCGACACGGCCGATGCCGCCAATGCGACGAGCGCGCAAGCCCAGCCACGCCAGATAGCTCAGCACGACGACTGCAAACACGCGGTGCGTCCAATGGATGGCGACCAGCGCATCGTGCGAGATGAAATCGCCGCCCGCGGTCTTGCCGAGCTGGCGCCAGAACGTGAAGCCATGCACAAAGTCCATCGGCGGGACCCACTGGCCGTTGCACAGCGGAAAATCTGTACAGGCCAGCACAGCGTAGTTCGTACTGACCCAGCCGCCCAGCGCAATCTGCACAATGAGCAGGACGAGCCCGATGGCCGCGGCCACACGCAATGACGCGCCACGCTCATCCACCACCCGCGGCACATCGTTCTTGCAGCCGAGCCAGATCAGCGCGGCCAGCAGCGACATGCCCAACAGCAAGTGCGTCACCACGATGGCTGGCTGTAGCTTGAGCGTGACCGTCCAGGCGCCAAAGGCGCCCTGCACACACACCAGTGCGAGCACGGCCGTTGCATACCACGGGAATTGCTTCAGTTCCTTGCGCTTGACCCACGCGAGCACCACCAGCGTGATGATCAGAACGCCCAAAGCAAGCGCGAAGTAGCGATGCGTCATCTCGATCCACGCCTTCATCCACGTGACCGGGCCACTCGGCATGGCGGCCTGTGCGGCATGGATATCGTCACGTGCGTGGAACGGGTTGGACGTGCCGTAGCAGCCCGGCCAATCCGGGCAACCGAGACCCGAATCGGTCAGACGCGTGAAGCTGCCGAACATGATCAGGTCCAGCGTCAGGAAAGCAGTGATCCACACCAGCTTGCGGTACTTGTTGCGATCGCCTTTGACCAGCACGTAGCACAGCGGGATCAGTGCGATCAGGATGCCGATGGAAGCAAGTTGCAGCAGCATGGCTTATCCGATGCGCGAGTACTTCAAGAGCCGCGCCATGTCCCCGCGCACCTTCTTCGGGTCCGGATCTTTCGGGAACTGCATCATCAGGTTGCCAAGCGGATCGACCAGGAAGAGATGATCCGTGGGCGGCGTCTTGCCGTCGCCCAGCCAGTTCTTCGGCAGTTCGGGCGCGCGCAGGAAGCGCACGGCGCCGTAATCGTCGTTGTAGGCTTTGATCAGGCGCGGGTCGATTTCGCCGCGGTCGGTCACAAGCCAGACGGGGACAATGCGGTCTCGGTCGGGGCCCTGACCAATGCGCAGTTGGCGCATGGTGAAAAGCTTGCGCGCGCAGTTGTCGTCGCAGGCGCTGGCATCCACTGACACCATCAGCCATTTGCCCTTCAGGCTGGCGAGGGGCACTTCAGCACCGTGCTCGTCCTGCACCATCAGGCCGGTCGGAATGGGGCGCTGCGGATCGACCAGCGCGCCGTATGCCGCCTTGCCGCCGGCCGGGGTGAAGACGTAATACGCAAGGTACGACGCGATCACCGGCGAGGCGCACACCAGCAGGAGGAACAGCATCATCAAGCGGCCGCGGCGCGTACGCGCGTCAATGCGCGGATCTTCGGACGCCCCGAGTGTGCCGGGCGCGCCGGGTGCGGATTCCTGATTCACCATGTGATTCCCAATACATTCAGCTGCGGCACTAAGCCGCAACGCGAGTTCGTGTTCAAGCGGGCCCGGACGTGCCCGCCAGGCGGCGATAACGCCGCACGCTGTAGAAGACCATTAACCCCAGCACCGCCGCTGCCATCGCAAACCACTGGAATGCGTAGCCGTAATTGCGGTCGGCGCCCAAGTCTGCACGCGGCCAATCGCGCACCAGGCCGTCCTGCGCGTCGGATTGCTGCTGCACCACAAACGGTTGGAGCGGCACGCCGATTTCGCGCGAGAACGCGTCGAGGTCGATATTCTGCCTAAGTCGCTGGCCAACTTCATCCGCGCCATCCTTGCGGCCCAGACTGAAGACCCGGCTGGCATGTGGCACCGCCATCCCTTCGACCTGCACTTCGCCCGCTGGCGTGGTGTATGGCGCGATGCGCGTGCGGTCGGTCGGATCGCGCGGCAACCAGCCCCGGTTGACCAACACCGCCCGCCCGCCCGCCCCTTCCAGCTTCAGCGGGATGAGCACCTCGAAACCGGGGCGCGATACGTCGTTGGTGACGTGTGGGCGATTCTCCAGCAGCACCGTGTGCGCCACGTCGAACGTTCCACGCAGCAGCACCGGCCGGTACATCACTGAATCTGCCGTCACGGGCTGAGCAGTGATGCGCTGGGCGGGCGCATTTTCCAGCGCCACGATGCGGGCCTGCCGCTCGATGCGCTCGTGCGCACGCGAAAGCTGCCAACGCCCAAGCGAGCACGTGAGCGCGATCAGCGCCACACCCGCCAGCATCGGGACAGGCGCAAACCAACGTCGCATCGGCACGCGCACGGTCATTGCGTGGCCTCGGTGAGATAATGCTCGGCAGCCATTTCCAACCCTTCATCGCCCAACCCGCAGCCCTCCATGCGCATCGTCGTTGCCATTGCGTTTCTGCTGATCCTCGGCAGCCTTGCCTCCGCGCTGTTCTTCCTGATGCGGGACAAAGGCCACAGCAACCGCACCGTTCGCTCGTTGATGTTCCGCGTCGGTTTCTCGATCGCGCTGTTCATTTTCATCCTGGTCGCGAACCGGCTGGGGTGGATTCACAGTACTGGCATCCGCTTCGGCCAATAGCCACCGGCAAATCTCTCACGCCAGAAAAACGAAAACGCCGCAGCGGTGTCCCGTCTGCGGCATTGTCTTCGCCGGTCGTCGGCAGAGCTACGGGGCGACGCAGCGCCACCCCAGTCCCATACTGCCTTACAGCCAGTACACCACCACGTACAGACCCAGCCACACCACGTCCACAAAGTGCCAGTACCACGCAGCGCCTTCGAACGCGAAGTGATGCTCCGGCGTGAAGTGGCCCTTGATCACGCGGCCCAGTACCACCGACAGCATGATCGCGCCCATCGTCACGTGGAAGCCGTGGAAGCCCGTCAGCAAGAAGAACGTTGAACCATAGATACCCGAGGTCAGCTTCAGGTTCAGTTCGTGATAGGCATGGATGTACTCGAACGCCTGGAAGCCCATGAACGTGAAGCCCAGGAGGATCGTCAGCAGCAGGCCCTGGATGACCTGCGCGCGCTTGCCTTCACGCAGCGCATGGTGTGCCCACGTGAGCGTCACGCCGGAGGTCAACAGCAGCGCCGTGTTGATGGTCGGAATCGGCCACGGACCCATCGTCGTGAATGGCGTCACCGTGCCGGCCGGGCCGGCGTTCGGCCACAGCGCGTTGAAGTCGGGCCACAGCAGCTTGTTGTTCAGATCGCCGAGCCACGGCATGGCAATCGTGCGGGCATAGAACAGCGCGCCGAAGAACGCCGCGAAGAACATCACTTCCGAGAAGATGAACCAGCTCATCGACCAGCGGAACGAGGCATCCACGCGGTCGCCGTACTTGCCGGTCTCGGATTCGGAGATGGCGTCGGCAAACCACGCACGCAGCACAAAGAGGAACCACAGCAGGCCGATCAGGAATGTCCACGGTGCCCACGGCTGAGCATTCACCCATGCAGCGGAGCTCAGCAGCACGATCAGCAAGCCAAGGCTTGCCGTAATCGGATGCCGCGAGGGCCCGGGCACGAAGTAGTACGGAGCGTTTGCTCGATTCGCACTCATCTCTTTTTCTCCAGCTCTATTTTTTTAGGAATCCACTCGATGTTGCCCAGCCCATGCTTCGCGGGCCGTCTCCTCAACCTTCTCAATCCTCAACCGACAACTGCCCGCACGATCAACAGCAGCACAACGATAAACATGACCGCGGCCAGAATGCCCGCGATGATCACGTGCACGGGATTCAACTGCGCCATGTCACGGTCATGATCGCGACCCTTGCGCACACCGAAGAAGGACCAGAACACCGCCTTCATCGTCTGTGCGAATGATGCGCGTCGCTTGGTCGCTTCCTTCAGTTCGTCCATGTCCTCACGTTCCCTTGTTCGGCATCGCCGGCGCAATGGCCGACGGCGCGTGGATTTCAAAGAAAGTGTAGGACAAGGTGATCGTCTTCACGTCCTTGGGAAGATCCGGATCAATCACAAACACCACCGGCATTTCGCGTGATTCGTTGGCCGTCAGCGTCTGCTGCTTGAAACAAAAACACTCGATCTTCTTGAAGAACTCGGTTGCCTGCTTGGGCGCGTAACTGGGGATGGCCTGAGCCTCGACCGTACGCCCCTCCTTGTTCACCACCTCGTAGACGATCTGGTTGATCTCGCCGGGGTGCACATCCATGCTGTTCTTGACGGGGCGGAAGCGGAACGGCCCTTGGCTGTTCGAATCGAATTCCACCGTGATCGTGCGCGTCTTGTCGACCTGCGAGTTGCGCAGCGCGCCGCCATCTTCATCCCGTGTGTTCAACACGTTGATGTTCGTGAGCTCGCAGATCTTCTTGTACAGCGGCACCATCGCGTAGCCGAAGCCGAACATGATCACAACCACAACGGCCAGCTTGCCGAGCATGGACCGGTTCAGGCCGCGCTCGAATGCTTTGTCGTTTTGGGTCGGGTCCGGCTGTGCCGGTGTCTGGCTCATAGGGGTCTCGCGAAATCTCGGTTCGGCGATCAGCGCGTCGCCTGTCGGGCTAGCCGAACACCACGCGCTTGAAAATCACACCCAAAAAGAAAACCAACGCGATCGTGCCGAGGATGAACCCCAGGCGACGATTGGCAGCGCGTTGCTCGGGCGTTGGGCTTTTTTCTGGATTCGACATCGTTGTCCGAAGGATCGCGGAGCCGGCGCCAGTATCGGCAGCCTGCCCCGCGACACCTGCATTACTTCACGTGCGGCGGTTCTTCAAAGGTGTGGAACGGTGCCGGCGACGGCACGGTCCACTCGAGGCCTTCCGCGCCATCCCACGGCTTGTCGGCAGCCTTCTCGCCACCGCGGTACGACGGCAGCACCACGAAGAAGAAGAAATACACCTGCATCAGGCCGAAGCCCAGGGCACCGATCGACGCCACGGCGTTGAAGTCGGCGAACTGCTGCGGATAGTCGGCATAGCGACGCGGCATGCCAGCCAGGCCCAGGAAGTGCATCGGGAAGAACGTGAGGTTGAAGGTGATCATCGAACCCCAGAAGTGGATCTTGCCGCGCGTCTCGCTGTACATGTAGCCAGACCACTTCGGACCCCAGTAGTAGAAGCCCGCGAACAGCGCGAACAGCGAGCCGGCCACCAGCACGTAGTGGAAGTGCGCCACCACGTAATACGTGTCCTGCAGCTGGATGTCGATCGGGGCCACGGCCAGGATCAGGCCCGTGAAGCCGCCCACCGTGAACACGAAGATGAAGCCGATCGCAAACAGCATGGGCGTCTCGAATGTCATCGAGCCGCGCCACATCGTGGCGACCCAGTTGAAGATCTTCACGCCTGTCGGCACCGCGATCAGCATCGTCGCGTACATGAAGAACAGCTGGCCGGTCACGGGCATGCCGGTCGTGAACATGTGGTGGGCCCACACGATGAACGACAGGATGGCGATGGAAGCCGTGGCGTACACCATCGAGCTGTAGCCGAACAGCGGCTTGCGCGCGAAGGCCGGCACGATCTGGCTGATGATGCCGAACGCCGGCAAGATCATGATGTACACCTCGGGGTGCCCGAAGAACCAGAAGATGTGCTGGTACATCACCGGGTCACCACCGCCGGCGGCCGAGAAGAAGCTCGTGCCGAAGTGGCGGTCGGTCAGCACCATGGTGATCGCACCTGCCAGCACCGGCATCACGGCAATCAGCAGGTACGCCGTGATCAGCCACGTCCAGCAGAACATCGGCATCTTCATCAGCGTCATGCCAGGCGCGCGCATGTTCAGGATGGTCACGATGATGTTGATCGCGCCCATGATCGACGATGCACCCATGATGTGGATCGCGAAGATCGCCATGTCCATGCCCGGGCCCATCTGCACCGACAGCGGCGCATAGAGCGTCCAGCCGGCAGCCGTGGCGCCGCCCGGTGCGAAGAACGAGCCCACCAGCAGCAGCGCCGCAGGCGGCAGCAGCCAGAAGCTGAAGTTGTTCATCCGCGCAAAGGCCATGTCGGAGGCGCCAACCTGCAGCGGGATCATCCAGTTCGCAAAGCCCACGAAGGCCGGCATGATCGCGCCGAACACCATGATCAGGCCGTGCAGCGTGGTGAACTGGTTGAACAGCTCCGGATGGAAGAACTGCAGGCCGGGCTGGAACAGCTCAAGGCGGATCAGCAGGGCCAGCGTGCCGCCCGAGAGCAGCATCATGAAAGAGAACAGCAGGTACAGCGTACCGATGTCCTTGTGGTTGGTCGCAAACAGCCAACGGCGCCAGCCATGCGGATGGTCGTGCGCGTGGTCGTCTCCATGACCGTGCGCGTGATCTTGCGGGTGCGTAACAGCGGTGCTCATCGAGGAACTCCTAGGGTTCGGTTCGTCACGCAGACGATCAATCAGCCAGCGTTGCGGTCTTCGGCCGCGTTCGCTTGTTGGGACGCCACCTTGCCGGCGGATTCAGTTGCAGCGGTCTTGGCGCCGCCGCCTTCGGGCATCTTGCCGCCGCGCGCATCCTTCACTTGCGTCGGCTGCAGCAGGTCACCCGTGTGGTTGCCCCAGTTGTTGCGCTCGTAAGTGATGACCGAGGCGATTTCCACATCGTTGAGTGCCGAAGCCCAGGGCGGCATCGCATTCTTGCCATGCAGGACGATATTCACGTGGTCAGCCAGCGGACCATTCGCGATCTTCGAACCATCGAGCGCCGGGAACGGACCGCCGCCCTTGCCGTTCGGCTGGTGGCAGACCGCGCAGTTGGCGGTGTAGACCTTCTCGCCGCGCGACTTCAGCTCTTCAAGCGTGTAGGTCTTGTTCGGGTCATCGGCCTTGGCGGCCATTTCCTTTTTCTTGCCGTCGACCCACTTGGTGTAGTCGTCCTGCGAAAGCACGCGCACCACGATCGGCATGAAGGCGTGTTCCTTGCCGCACAGTTCGGCGCACTGGCCGCGATACACGCCGACCTTCTCAGCCTTGAACCATGCGTCGCGCACGAAGCCCGGAATCGCATCCTGCTTCACACCAAACGCCGGGATCATCCACGAGTGGATCACGTCGTTGGCGGTGGTGACGATGCGCACCTTGCGATTGACCGGCACGACAAGTTCGTTGTCGACTTCGATCAGGTACGTGTTCGACTTGGGCGCCTGGTTGTTGATCTGGTCACGCGGCGTGGTGAGCGTGGAGAGGAACGAAATGCCCTCGCCTTCGCCCTTCAGGTAGTCGTAACCCCACTTCCACTGGTAGCCGGTGGCCTTGATGGTGAGGTCGGAATTGGTGGTGTCCTTCATTGCGACCACGGCCTTGGTGGCCGGCAGCGCCATCCCGATCACGATCAGGAACGGCACGATGGTCCAGATGATTTCAACCGTGGTGCTTTCGTGGAACGTCGCCGGTTTGTGGCCGACCGACTTACGGTGCTTGAAAATGGAGTAGAACATCACCCCGAATACACCGATGAAGATCACGATACAGATGATCAGCATCATCCAGTGCAGCCAATGGATCTCGGCGGCGATCTTGGTGACCGGAGGCGCGAGATTGAGCTGCCGCACTGCGGGGCCGCCCGGCATGTCTTCCACTGCCAGGGCCGTTTGACTGAGGGCGAGGAGAGAGCCTGCCGCCAGCAAACTTGCCAATGTCTTATTCAACATTTTCATTTTTTATCTACCCAATTGACAGATTCCACTCTGCCCCGGTGCGCGGCTCATGAGACCTGGGTTGGTTGCCCGTGTCCCAAACACCGGGAAAGCTCGTCCGCAAGCTTGCGCCGCCTGACGCTCACCTGCTAGATCACGGGCCGGCCATCTCCAGCTTGACTTGCCCATAATCGGAGGCGTGGCGGGCATAGTACAGCAATGCCCATCCGAGAATCGCGACCTCCAGCCCCGCGTCAGGCAACACCAATCACGCGCGTTGCCAGACAGAAAACCAAGCGATTACGAACGGGGGAATGACGACCAAGGGAGTGGACCAGCCAATCTGGCAGGTTGAAAGCGAGCAGTTTCGCTTCATGAGCCAGTTCTTGCGCGGCGATTCCGAGATGGTGGACGCGCCGCATGCTGGGTGGAGCGCGGTTTCAATGTCGTGCATTGAACCACTCCTGCCTCGGATGCATACCCGAACGGTTCGCCCGTGGCAAAAAACGGGATAGGCCTTTGGGGGGACTGCTGCGACAAACTGGCGCATTATATGGCCGCGATTGACCCCAAACAAGGTAAAGCGCCTTTATGCAAGTCCCGGCTTGACAACGTGGAGCCAATGCCGTTCCCGCATTAAAACCGTTTCAGACGCGCGGTTTGCGACCGATCTGATCGATTGGAATCATCGCCCGGCCCTGCTCGTCCAACGCCTGCCGCTGGGTCGGCGCAAGCTTCCAGGCGTGGCCGTAAACGATTTCGAAGGTGAGCGGAATCAGCCCGTCGGGATTGCGTTGCGCATCGAGTGCGTCGAATAGCCGCTGGCGCCAGCGCGGCGTGTGCAGACCAGCGCCGGCGAGGCTGCGGCCCGCCTCATCCGTCAAACCAGCCATGCCGCCAAGCAAATGCACATCGGCCAGCAGCGCCTGCGGCGTTTCGTAGGTGATCGTGAGCTGCTCCATGTCCATGACGGGCGTGGACCAGCGGCTATGCACCAGCATGTCGCCAATGTCATGCATATCAACAAAGCGCAACGTATGGACGCCCGCGTCGATGCCGGCCAGAGCGCTGCGCAGCTCGCGCAAGGTGTCGGGGCCGAACAGGCTGAACATCAGCAGCCCGCCCTCCGTGGTGATGCGGTGCCATTCCGGAAAGATCGCGTGCGGCGCCGGGTCCCAGTGCAGCGCGAGATTCGACCACAGCAGATCGAATGACGCCCCGGCGAACGGCAGCGCGCGAAAGTCCGCCTGGGCAAAATCAAAGACCGGCCGCTTCTTCAGCAGCCGTCCGAGCCACCCGGCGTCGGTGCGCTGCGGGTCGAGTTTCTGCGCCTGCGCCAGCATGGCGGACGACCAGTCGACCCCGCAGATCTGTGCGTCCGGATATTGCGCGCGCAGTACCGCCAAGCCTTGTCCCAGGCCGCAGCCCAAATCCAGCGCACGCGTGGGCGTGGCTTTGATGTAGGACAGCCGGTCCTGCATGCGACTGCCGACTTCGCGCAGCAGAAAATCCACGTCGGCGAAACGCGCGGCGCGGCGATCAAAGGCGCGCCGCAAGGCGGCAGGACGAGCAAGAGCGGGATCAGACATCGACAAGACTAGGCGGAATACTGCGGTTGCCAAGTATACCGGCCCGCAGTTTGAGGCGCCGTCCGATAGCGCAGTTGCCGCAAATCGGCTTGGATAGCGGCTTTTTGTATGCACAAACACGCGTTATCGGCATGGTTTCGTGCCGGCCTGCGTCATCTGTTGCCGTGTGCCTGCGCGCTTTGCGGCGCGGTGCAGAGCGGCCTTGTCTGCAGCGGCTGCATGGGCGATCTGGCCCCGCATCTGCACAGGCGGCGCTGCATCCAATGTGCGATCGCACTGGAGGCACGGCATGCCGCTCGACATTGCCACGCCTGTTTGGCCGGCGCGCCCGACTTTGACGCCACCGTCGTCATTGCCGACTACGGCTGGCCGCTTGACCACCTTGTCACTGGGTTGAAATTTCGGGCGCAATTGCCGTTGGCAGTCTGGCTGGCCGGCCGATTGGGCAACGCACTGGCCGCTGCGCCGGGCGGCTTGCCTGACGTGCTGCTGCCGGTGCCGCTCTCGCCCGCACGCCTGCGCTCGCGCGGCTACAACCAGGCGTGGGAGATTGCCCGCAGGCTGGCGCGCCAATTGGACATTCCCGCCCATGCCAACGCCCTGCACCGTGTGCGCGACAACCCCGCCCAGGCCACGCTGGACCGAGCCGAGCGACTGACCAACCTGCACGGTGCATTCGTCGTCGCCGAGCCTGCGCGCATCGCGGGGCGCCACGTCGGCGTCGTTGACGATGTGATGACCACCGGCGCAACCCTCGGCGAGATTGCCACGCAACTCAAACGCGCCGGCGCCACCCGCGTCACCAACGTTGTCGCCTTGCGCACGCCCTGATTACGTGCTTATGCGACATTGTGTCGCGCCACCTGTGCCAAGCTGTGGCGAGGTGACAACCCTTCCCAATGTGGATAAGCTCGCCGCCGAAATTCCTCCTGCCGCCCGATCATGTTCAACGTCGTCCTTGTCGAGCCCGAAATCCCGCCCAATACGGGCAATGTGATCCGCCTGTGCGCCAACACGGGCGCACAGCTGCATCTGATTGAACCGCTAGGTTTTCCGCTCGAAGATGCCCGCATGCGCCGCGCGGGGCTCGACTATCACGAGTACGCGACGATGCGCGTGCATGCCGATTGGGACGCCTTCCTGCGCGCTGCGCAGCCTGATCCCACGCGCATGTTCGCGCTCACCACGCGCGGCTCGACGCCGTTTGCCAGCATGGCGTTCCAGCCGGGCGACTGGTTTGTCTTCGGGTCGGAAACGCGTGGGTTGTCGGAAGCGCGACGCGAGTGGTTTCCCGCTTCCCAGCGGATTCGCCTGCCGATGCGGCCGGATAACCGCAGCCTGAATCTATCGAACACCGTGGCGGTGGTCGTGTTCGAAGCGTGGCGCCAGAACGGGTTCGCGGGTGGCGCCTGATTCAGACCAGACGCGCCGTTGATTGCGGCGTGACTAACGCGCCGATTCGGATTTGGCGTCGCGCTGCAGTAGACGCTCGACCGCTTTCGCAACAGCAAGCCCTTCGAACAAGACTTCGCAGACGGTAAAGGTGATCGGCATGTCCACGCCCTTGGCGCGAGCCAGGGCGGCCACGGCACGCGCACAGCGCACGCCTTCGGCGACGTGGCCGAGGCTATGGAGGATGTCGTCGAGCGAGCGGCCCTGCGCAAGCTGCATCCCGACCGTGCGGTTGCGTGACAGATCGCCGGTGGCGGTCAGCAGCAGATCGCCCATGCCGGTCAGCCCCATGAATGTTTCGGGCCGACCGCCCAGCGCCAGGCCAAGGCGCGTCATCTCGGCCAGCCCGCGCGTCACGAGAGCGGCGCGCGCGTTCAACCCCAGGCCCAGGCCATCCGCGGCGCCTGTTGCAATGGCCAGGACGTTCTTGACGGCACCGCCCACTTCCACGCCGACGAGGTCATCGCTTGCGTACACGCGCATCGCGTGATGGTGAAAACCGCGCTGCGTGAGCTTGCACAGCGCCTCGCTGGTCGAAGCGACGGTCATGGCGCACGGCAAACCCTGCGCGACTTCCTTGGCGAAACTCGGCCCAGACAACACACCGACAGCGAGGTCGGTACGGCCCGACGCCTTCAGCACATCGGCGACGATGGCGTGCGGCAGTGCACTGGTTTCGGGGTCGAAACCCTTGCATAGCCAGATCACGTTGCGCACACCGCCGTGCGCGGCAATCGTGCGCGCCAGGTCTGCCAGCCCGGCGACGGGTGAAGCAATGACGGCGAGTCCGTCGTCGCCCGCCGCATGGTCGAGCGCGGCCTGCAAATCAGCAGAAAAATGCAACGACGCCTGCAGCGCCATGCCCGGCAAATACAGTGCGTTGATGTGCGTGGCGGCCATCTGCTCGACGAGGTTCGCGTCACGCCCCCACAGCACGACGTCGTGCGATTGCGCGGCGTGGCTGGCCAGGGCAGTGCCCCAGGCACCGGCACCCAAAACGGAAATTCGCATGCGCGTATTCAACATCGGTCAGGCAAAAGTCGAGCAACAGGTCGGGCAAAAAAAAAGCCCGCGCAAGCGTGCGGCTGGCGCGGGCCTCTGGCGCAGTGCGCCTCGTACTTAGTGAGTAGCCTTCGAGCCGTCCGGCATCACGAGGCCAGCATTGCCGCCAGCTTGTGCCTCTTCCATGGCGGCAGTCAAACGCTGCTCATACAGGGCCTGGAAGTTGATCTCAGCCAGGTGGATCGGCTGGAAGCCAGCGCGGCCGATGGTGTCGGCAATGTTCGAGCGCAGGTACGGGTACACGATGGTCGGGCAGGCGATGCCCAGCAGCGGGTCCATCTGTTCGGCCGGCACGTTGCGGATATCGAAGATGCCCGCTTGCTTGGCTTCCACCAGGAACGCGACCTTCTCTTGCACCTTGGTCGTCACCGTACCGATGACGGTCACTTCAAACACGCCTTCAGCCAATTGCGAAGCGGCGACGTCCACCTGCACTTCCACGGACGGCTGTTCTTGCTCGAGGAAGATGTGCGGCGAGTTCGGTTGCTCCAGCGACAGGTCCTTCAGGTAGACGCGCTGGATGTTGAAGAACGGCTGGCCATCCTGGCCCGGTTGCTGCTGTTGCTGGTCGCTCATGACTCGCCTTCAAATGGGATGTGGTCAGTGCTTGGCGGAAGCCTCCGCCGCACAAAACGCGTATGGTACATGACCAAATGGGGCCCGCTATAAGAGCCGGCCCAAAAGTACAACGCCCGGTCAAAACCGGGCGTTTCTGTGTGGCGCGCAGGTCGCCAGACCGGGCCGCCGAATCAGGCAGCCAGCAACGGAACCAAGCCACCGTCGCGGTCCAGCGCAGACAGATCATCGAAGCCGCCGATGTGGCGCTCGTCGATATAAATCTGCGGAACCGTGCGGCGGTTCGTGCGCGTCATCATCTCTTCGCGCTTGCCGGGTTCGCGATCGATCAGGATTTTCTCGATCTGCTCGACACCGCGTTGCTTAAGGAGTCGTTCCGCTGCCACGCAATAGGGGCAGACGGTGGTGCTGTACATGACCACGTGCGCCATAACTTCAACCTCGTATCTTTATTTCACAACCGGAAGGCCAGCTTGTTGCCAAGCGGCCAATCCGCCCTCGAGCGAATACACCTCACTGTAACCGGCCTGCTTCAGGACTGCTTGCGCCCGCCCAGCGCGCTGGCCGGTCTGGCATACGAGGATGATGGGGGTCTCTTTGTTCTTTGCAAGCCCGGAAGCCTTGCCTGCAAGCTCCCCCAGCGGCGCGTGCTTGGCTTGCGGCAGATGGCCGGCGGCGTATTCAGCGCTTTCACGCACATCCACCACCACGGCATTGCGGCGATTGATGAGCTGGGTGGCCGCCGAAGCACCCACCTTGGCGCCACCGCCGCCCGCAATGCGGCGCTGGATGGGCGCCCAGAGCAGCAGCAGACCCGAAACGATGGCGACGGCAAGCAGTGCGAGGTTGTTGTAATCGGCGAAGAACTTCACGGTATCGGTTTCCTGGGATGGGTCGGGCAAGTCTTATGGGCGAACATCAGCCGAACGATTCGGGGGCCCAATGCCCGCGGCATTATAAAATAGTCGATTTCAGCGGCTGCACGATGACGTACGACACGTCGCCGCAGCCGCCCGCAGGTTTTCTCACTTCTCATCATGGCAGTCATGCACAAGCTCGTCCTCATCCGCCACGGCGAATCGACGTGGAATCTGGAGAACCGCTTCACCGGCTGGGTCGATGTCGACCTGACCGACACGGGCGTCGCCCAGGCCCGCCAAGGCGGCAAACTGCTGCGCGAAGCCGGCTTCACCTTCGATCTGGCCTACACCTCGGTGCTCAAGCGCGCGATCCGCACGCTGTGGCATGTGCAGGATGAAATGGATCTGATGTGGATCCCGACCCGTAATGAGTGGCGCCTGAACGAGCGCCACTACGGCGCGCTGTCGGGCCTGAACAAGGCCGAAACCGCCGCGCAATATGGGGACGAGCAAGTCCTGGTGTGGCGCCGCAGCTACGACACGCCACCACCCGCGCTGGAGCCTGGCGCCGACAACGACGCCTTCGGCAACCCCCGTTACGCGGGCCTCACGCGCGATCAGGTGCCCCTGACCGAATGCCTGAAGGACACCGTCGCACGCGTGATGCCGCTTTGGGATGAATCGATTGCACCGGCCATCAAGAGCGGCAAGCGCGTGGTGATCGCCGCGCACGGCAACAGCATCCGCGCGCTGGTGAAGTACCTGGACGGCATTTCCGACGCAGACATCGTCGGCCTGAACATCCCCAACGGCACGCCGCTTGTGTATGAGTTGGACGCCAACCTCAAGCCGATCCGCCATTACTACCTGGGTGACCAGGAAGCGATTGCCGCTTCGCTCGCGGCGGTGGCCAGCCAAGGCAAGTCGAAATAAACCGTAACGGGCGCTACGGCACTCCAACGCCTTTATACTGTCGAAGCCTGTAGCCCGGGATGTGCGCGAGCCGTCCCGGGCCATGTTTATCTACTGTTCCCACGTCCACGCTCGACACATGCGAACTTCGCTCAAGAACATCAGCTTGATCGCCATCGGCCTCGTCACCGGGGTTCTGGCGACGCTCCAGCTCTCCGCCACTGCGCAAAACGCGACGGTCGGCCCGCTTCCGCTGGAGAAGCTCAGGCTCATGGCGGACATCTTTGGCCAGATCAAGCGTGAATATGTCGAGCCGGTGGACGATGACAAGCTGCTGACCGAAGCCATCAAGGGCATGGTCGCCAGCCTCGACCCGCATTCGGCCTACCTGGACAAGAAGGACTTCCAGGAGCTGCAGGAAGGGACCCAGGGCCGCTTCGCCGGTCTGGGTATCGAGATCTCGCAGGAAGAAGGCCTGGTCAAGGTCATCAATCCGATCGAAGACACCCCCGCCTTCCGCGCCGGCGTGCAACCGGGCGACCTGATCACCCGCATCGACGACAAACCCGTGCGTGGCATGCCGTTGGAGCAAGCCGTCAAACGCATGCGCGGCGCGCCGGGCACCAAGGTCACGCTCACGATCTATCGCAAGAAGGAAGAACGCACGTTCCCGCTGACCATCACCCGCGCCGAGATCCAGGTGCAGTCGGTCAAGGCCAAGATGCTGGACAACGGCATCGCGTGGGTGCGCATCACCAGCTTCCAGGAACGCACCGTGCCGGACCTGGCCAAGAAGCTCAATGACCTGGCCAAACAAGACGCCCACCTGAAGGGTCTGATCCTGGACCTGCGCAACAACGGCGGCGGCGTGCTGCAAGCTGCGGTTGGCGTGTCGGCAGCGTTCCTGCCGCCGGACGCGACGGTGGTTTCGACCAACGGCCAAGTGCCGGATGCCAAGCGCACGTACAAGGCGAGCTTCGCCAACTACCGCTTGAGCAACTTCGATTCCGATCCGCTGGTCGGCCTGGACCCCGAGTTCAAGACCGTGCCGATCATCGTGCTGACCAATGCCTACACGGCCTCGGCCTCGGAAATCGTGGCCGGTGCGCTGCAGGATCATCACCGCGCCAAGACGATGGGCAAGACGACGTTCGGCAAGGGCTCGGTGCAGACCGTGCGTCCGCTGTCGAACGACACCGGCATCAAGCTGACCATTGCGTACTACTACACGCCGTCGGGCAAGTCGATCCAGGCCAAGGGCATCCGCCCGGATATTCCGGTTGACCAAAACCCGGACGGCGACCCGGACGATGCGCTGATTACGCGCGAAATCGACACCGAACGCCACCTGCACAACAAGCAGGAGTCGGAAGAAGCCGAGATGACCGAGCGCGAAAAGCGCCGCATCGAAGAACTGCGTCGTCTGGAAGAAGAAAACGCCAAGAAGACGCCCGAGCAGCGCGAGAAGGAGCGCAACAAGAAGCCGATCGAGTTCGGTTCGGCGGAAGACTTCATGCTGCAACAGGCCATTGCCGACCTGAAGGGTCAGCCGGTCAAACGCTCGAAGTCGGTGCTGGAAGCCGCGGCTGCCGCGGTGCCGGATAAGGCAGTGAAGTCGCCGGCGGCCAAGGAATCGAGCGCCCCGGCCAAGCTGCCCAAGGGCAAGGCGACACCGGCGTCCGAGCCGGCTGCCCCGAAGCCCAATGTTCCGGCCAGCGGCGTGCAGCCTGCACCGGAGCCCACCGGCGCCCGATAAGACACCGGCCGGCAAATACTGGCAAACTTACGAGGCCGTGCACTGCACGGCCTTTTTCATTGCATCACCATGAACGACGATCAACTGCTGCGGTACTCACGCCATATCCTGCTCGACGAAATCGGCATCGAGGGGCAGACGCGCCTGCTTGAGAGCCACGCGCTTGTCATCGGCGCGGGCGGGCTGGGCGCTGCAGCCCTGCCTTATCTGGCGGCGGCTGGCGTGGGCACGCTCACTATCGTCGACGACGACTCGGTGGACTTGACCAACCTGCAGCGCCAGATCATCCACACAACGGAATCGGTCGGGCAACCGAAGGTAGCATCCGCGCAGACGGCCATCGCTCGGCTGAACCCGGACGTGCGCGTGAATGCCGTGCAGCGCCGGCTCGATGCCGATGCAATCGGCGAGCTCCTCGATGGCGTGAGTGTGGTACTGGACTGCTCCGATAACTTCGGCACCCGCCAAGCCACCAACCTTGCCTGCGTGCGGGCTGGCGTGCCGCTGGTATCGGGCGCCGCCATCCGCTTTGATGGACAGATCAGCGTATTCGACAGCCGTGCCGGGGGCCCCTGCTACGCCTGCCTGTTCCCGCCCGACGAGCCTGCGCCCGATGTGGCGTGTGCAACGATGGGCGTGTTCTCGCCGATGGTGGGCATGGTGGGTACGGTGCAGGCCGCCGAGGCGCTCAAGCTGATCACCGGCATTGGCCGTTCGCTTGCCGGACGTCTTCTGATGCTCGACGGTCTATCGATGGAATGGACGACGATGCGCATTGCGCGTGAGCCGTCATGCACCGTCTGTGGCGGCGCGCACTGAAGCGCCGGAACACGCGCAACAAAAAAAGGAGGCCAAGGCCTCCTTCTTTTTCGTCGGTTGACGAGGCTTACTCGCCCTCGGGCTCCATCTGCGATTGCAGATAGTTCTGAATGCCGACCTTGTCGATCAGCTCGAGCTGCGTTTCCAGCCAGTCGATGTGCTCTTCGGTGTCGTCCAGAATGTCGACCAAGATTTCGCGGCTCACGTAATCCTTGACCGATTCGCAGTAAGCGATGCCCTCGACCACGGTGCCGTGTGCGGCGCGCTCGAGCTTCAGGTCGCACTCGATGATCTCTTTCGTATCTTGGCCGATGAAGATCTTGCCCAGGTCCTGCAGGTTGGGCAGACCGTCGAGCATCAGGATGCGCTCGATCAAGCGATCGGCATGCTTCATCTCGCCGATCGACTCCTTGTACTCGTGGTCCCCGATGCGCTTGAGCCCCCAGTGGCCGTACATGCGCGCGTGGAGGAAATACTGGTTGATGGCAGTCAGCTCGTTCTTGAGCTGGGCGTTCAGATATTGGATGACCTTCTTATCGCCTTTCATTCTTGGGGCTCCAGCAAAGTGCAACTGCGGTGATGGACGCACGCACGCGTCCGCTCAAGGCGAGCCCTGTGCCTGACCAGCAAGCAACACATGCCACCGAGGCTCAACGCCTGGGCGGCAATTCGCGGCGACAGGGAAAGACGGGAAATCAGGCAGCCAATGCACCGGGCACGAGGGCCTGATCATTGGCGACGGGCTCGTCGCGACGCTCGATTATGGCATGCGTGCTTGCGCGGCCCAAAATCTGATCGACAGGGACACAGCTCACCGCTTCGGCGAGCACCTGCTTGGCGCAGTCCCGGCATTGTCCGCAGCACGTACCCACGCCGAGCGTTTCGGCGAGTTCGTCCATCGTCGACACGCCCAGACGGGCGGCGCCATGGATTTCGCGGTCGGTCACTTGGTTGCAGATGCAGACGTACACGGGGATTCCTCCGCAGCGCTCAGAACGCGCTGTAAAACCAGAATAACAGAGAATGGAAATGAGAACAATTCTTGTTCTACCCCATTCTGAGCGGAGGGTCATGCGGGTGCACGGGAGCCGTCTTTCCAGAGAAAAACGTGCAATTTCAATCACTTAAAGAAGGGTTGGCCCCGGGAAGGCGATGCGCCGGTACGACACGCGGTTACAGCGGGCGCGTTGGAAATGCCTGAATCAGGCCCGCGCCAGCGCGCCGAGCGCCTCTTCGATTTCGGCCGGTTCGCACGCGTGCAGCAGGCGTTCGGCCTCACGCATCAGACGTGGGCGGTCCGAGCGCAGGATCTGTTGCTTGACGCTCAGCAACTGCGACGGATGCATCGAAAATTCGGTGAGACCCATGCCCAGCAGCAGGCGTGTCATGGTGGCGTCCCCCGCCATCTCACCGCACACTGAAACCGGCGTGCCCGCCTGATGCGCTTCGCGAATGGTGCGCGCGATCAATTGCAGCACCGCTGGGTGCAGTGGGTCGTACAGATGCGCGACCGCGTTGTCGGCACGATCGATGGCGAGCGTGTACTGGATCAGGTCGTTCGTGCCGATCGAGAGGAAATCCAAGCGGCGCAGGAACACCGGCAGGATCAGCACGGCGGCCGGAATCTCGATCATGGCGCCGACCTTGATGGTCGGGTCGTAGGCCACGCCATCGGCGTCGAGCGAAGCCTTGGCGCGTGCCAGCAAATCGAGCGTCTGGTCGATTTCGCGGGCGTGCGCGAGCATCGGCACGAGAATCTTGATAGGCCCAAACGCAGACGCCCGCAACAGCGCGCGCAACTGCGTCAGGAACATCGCCGGTTCCGACAGCGACCAGCGGATCGCGCGCAAACCCAGCGCCGGATTGGGCGCAGTCTCGAACACGTCGTCGCGGATGTCCAACGGCTTGTCAGCCCCGATATCGATGGTGCGGATCGTAACGGGCAGGCCCATCATCGATTCGACGGCGGTGCGGTAAGCGCGGAACTGTTCCTCCTCGTCGGGCAACGCGCCACGACGGTTCATGAAGAGAAACTCGGAGCGGAACAGGCCCACGCCCACGGCACCGGCTTTGACGGCCGCGGCCGCATCTTCCGGCATTTCGATGTTCGCGTGCAGATCGATTTGCGTACCGTCGAGCGTGACGGTGGGCGTATGGCGCAGGCGTTCGAGACGCTTCTTCTGCAATTCGCCTTCGCTGCGGCGGTGGCGGTATTCCTCGAGGATGGACGCGCTCGGATCGACGATGACGATGCCGTTGTCTCCATCAATGACGACGATGTCGTCCTGGCGAATCAGCGTGCTCGCGTTATGCACCCCCACGGCCGCCGGAATGTCGAGGCTGCGCGCCACGATGGCGGTGTGCGAAGTGCGGCCGCCCAGATCGGTCACAAAGCCGGCGAAGGTCTGGCCACGGAACTGCAGCATATCGGCCGGCGCAATATCGTGCGCGACGACAATCATGCCGGCATCCGGATCACAGCCGACTGCCACCGGCGCGGGCGCCAACGCGGGCGCGCCGGCCAGCACCTTCAGAATGCGTTCGACCACCTGCTCGATGTCGGCCTTGCGCTCGCGCAAGTATTCGTCTTCGATTTCGCCGAACTGGCGGATCAGTTCTTCAAGTTGCGTTGTGAGCGCCCACTCTGCGTTGTAGCGTCGCTGGCGAATCAACGTCTCTGGCACCTGCGAGAGCAACGCGTCATCCAGAATCATCGCGTGCACATCGAGGAAGGCGCCCATCTCTTCGGGCACGTCGGTGGGCAGGTCGCGCTTGAGTGCGGCCAACTCGGCGCGCACGGTGGCGCGGGCACTGCGCAAACGCTCGACCTCGGCCTCAACCTTGTCTTCATCGACGAGGTAGTGCGACACGTCAAGCGCCGCACGCGCCAGCATGTGGGCGCGGCCAATGGAGATGCCGCGCGAGACCGGAATACCGTGCAGGGTAAAAGGCATAGACGCTGGCCGGAGCGGCGTTGAAGTGGAATGCGGCGGGCGGGTTATTCGCCTTCGCCGAAGCGATCGTTGATGAGCGCGACGAGACCATCCATGGCGTCGTGCTCGTCGGGCCCGTCGATCTCCAGCGTGACGGTGGAACCGATGCCCGCAGCCAGCATCATCACGCCCATGATGCTCTTGGCGTCGACCTGACGGCCGTTGCGCGACATCTTGATCTGGCTGTCGAACTTGCTGGCGAGCTGCGTGAGTTTGGCGGAGGCGCGGGCATGCAGCCCGAGCTTATTGATGATGGTGATATCCCTCTGCAGCATATTTGTCTGGATGATTGGCAACCTGGTTCTGAACGGCTGTCGAGCCGACCTGCAGTACGCCTTGCGCGCCGCCGGCCAGAGCCTTGGCGGCAAGTTGTTCGAGTTTTTCGGAGCGATAGCAGATGGCGCGCACGAGCATCGGCAGATTCACGCCGGCCAGCACGCGCACGCGGCCGGGATCGGCCAGGCGCGAGGCGATATTGGCAGGTGTGGCTCCGAAGATGTCGGTCAGCACCAGCGCGCCATTGGCCTCAATGAGTTCGGCAAGCTTGTCGCGCGCCTGAGCCAGCACGGCAGCCGGCTCGGCATCGGGCAGGACATCGATTGCGCCCAGCCGCTCGGGCGGACCGCAATAGACGTGTGCAGCGCAATCGCGCAGTGCGCTGGCCAGCGGCGCATGAGCGATGATCAGAATCCCTGCCATGATCGAAAAGCAAATGGGTATAACGCTGATTGTATCAGGGCCATTTGGCGCAATTGTGCGGCCGTGTACTGGTCCTCCCCCTTGTGGAGGACCCTCGGCGGAGGGGCCATGCCGCCATATCAGGCGGGCTTGCGCGCCAATCCGCTGCTCTTGCCTGCGGCGCGCTCCAGTGCATCGATGAACATTCCGGCCACGTTGAAGCCCGTCTGTTGCGTGATTTCCTGGAAGCACGTCGGGCTGGTGACGTTGACCTCGGTGAGGTAATCCCCAATGACGTCCAGGCCGACGAGCAGCAGGCCGCGTTGCCAGAGCACGGGTGCAAGTGCATGTGCGATCACCTGATCACGTTCGGACAGCGGTTGCGCCTTGCCCGTACCACCCGCCGCCAGATTGCCGCGGACCTCGCCGGCCATCGGCACGCGTGCCAGCGAATGCGGCACCGGCGAACCGCCGATCAGGAGAATGCGCTTGTCGCCCTCACGGATCGCTGGAATGTACTGCTGAGCCATGATCGTGCGCGCGCCGTTGTCGGTGAGCGATTCGATGACCGCCCCGAGGTTCATGCCATCCGGCCCCACGCGGAAGATGCCCGCGCCGCCCATGCCGTCGAGCGGCTTGAAGATGACGTCGCCCTGCTCGGCGTGGAATTCGCGCAGGCGCTTGGCATCGCGCGACACGACGGTCGGCACGGTGAATTCGCGGAACTGCGCGATGGCGAGCTTCTCCGAATGGTCACGAATCGCCTGCGGCTTGTTGAACACGCGCGCGCCCTGACGTTCGGCAATCTCCAGCAGCCACGTGCTGGTGACGTACTCCATGTCGAACGGCGGGTCCTTGCGCATCAGCACCGCGTCAAAGCCAGTGAGCGGCAGCAGGCGCGCATCACCGGCGCGATACCAGTCGTGCTCGTCGCCGGTCAGGGCGATAGGCGTGGCAACGGTTTCGACCACGTTGTTCGCCAGCGTGAGCTGTGACTGCAGGCACGTGTAGATGGCATAGCCGCGCGCTGCCGCCTCGCGCATCATCGCAAAGGTGGAATCCTTGTAAGTCTTGAACGTCGACAGCGGATCGACGATGAACAGGATGCGCATGGCGGCTCCTTCTGCAGCGGGGTACAGCCGATCAGATCAGCGGGTTCGGGTCGGTCTTCTCAAGCTCGAGCGAGGCAGCCAGCAGCGCCAAGCGCGCCACCACGCCGTACATATAGAAGCGGTTCGGCTCGCCGGCGCCCGGCTTGGCATGGCTGTCCGGCAGCGAATTCGACGCAAACGGCAGCGGCACGAAATGCATGCCCGGCGCGTTGAGATTCTCGTCCACGCCACGGCCCGTGTGAACCCGGTAGAAACCGCCCACCACATAGCGGTCGATCATGTAGACGACGGGCTCGGCCACAGCTTCGTTGATCTTCTCGAAGGTGTGCACGCCTTCCTGCACGATCACCTCGGAAACCTCCAGGCCTTCCTTGACCACGCTCATCTTGTTGCGCTCCTTCCGGTTGAGGCCCTTGACCTCGGAAGGATCGCGCACCGTCATCACGCCCATGCCATAGGTGCCGGCGTCGGCCTTGACCACCACATACGGGGTCTCATTCACGCCGTATTCCTTGTACTTCTTGGCGGTTTTCTTGAGCACCGTCTCCACTGCGTGGGCGAGTTCTTCCTCGCCGGCCCGCTCATGGAAATCCAGCCCGCTGCATTTGGTGAAGTACGGGTTGACCATCCACGGGTCGATGTCGATCAGCTTGGCGAACTTCTTGGCCACTTCGTCGTAGGCAGCAAAGTGGTTGGTCTTGCGACGCTGCGACCAGCCGGCATGAAGCGGCGGCAGCAGATATTGCTCGTTGATGTTCTCGAGGATGGGCGGCACGCCGGCTGACAGATCGTTGTTCAGCAGGATCGAGCACGGATCGAAATCTTCCATGCCCAGCCGGCGGCCCTTGGTACCGATGCGCTTGAGCGGCTCGACCACCAGCCGTTGCCCATCAGGCAAGTCGATCGGCGTCGGCTCGGTGATGTCCTCTGAAAGCGACCCGAGGCGCACATTCAACCCGGCTTGACGCATGATCTGCGACAGGCGCGCCACGTTCTGCAGATAGAACATATTGCGCGTGTGGCGCTCGGGGATCAGCAGGAGGTTCTTGGCGTCCGGGCAGATCTTTTCGATGGCGGCCATGGCGGCTTGCACGGCCAGGGGCAGCATCTCGGGCGCGAGGTTGTTGAAGCCGCCCGGGAACAGGTTCGTGTCGACCGGCGCCAGCTTGAAGCCGGCGTTGCGCAAATCGACGGAACAGTAGAACGGCGGCGTGTGTTCCTGCCACTCCAGGCGGAACCAGCGTTCGATGGCGGGCGTGGCGTCAAGAATCTTCTGCTCGAGCTCGAGCAGCGGCCCGTTCAGCGCGGTGATCAAGTGCGGAACCATACCCTTCCTATTGATGTTATTTATCGCCCACTCCGATTGTAGAGGAACAGGCAATAGCTTGCAGACGACAGCGGGCTATCGATATGTGGTCAGGAAAGAGGATTCGCAAGAGGCGCAGTGCGGCAGTGCAGCAAGCCACACAAAAAACGGGCAAAAAAAAAAGCGCGGGGCTGCCGCGCTTGGGGAATAGCCTGACAGATACGGGGAGCGTTCTGCAGGTGGAGGAAACCACGTCTGCAATGTAAGCGTCCGCATAACGAGAGGCAATTGAAGGTTTTTTACATCGGACTTAAGGACGTCCAGCTCAGGGGCTGCGTAACAAAAAACCCGGCGCACAGCCGGGTCTTTTGCAGGATGAGGCGGACCATCAGTCTTCGTAGGCGGTTTCGCCGTGCGACGTGATGTCCAGACCCTCGCGCTCCTCTTCTTCCGGCACGCGCAGGCCGACAATGGCATCGACGATCTTGTACGAGATGAACGCCACCACCGCGGACCAGATGACCGTGGTCGCCACGCCCTGGAACTGGATCCACAACTGGCCGCCGATCGAGTAATCGTCGGCAACCTTGTTGGCGACATAGTCGTAGATGCCGGTGCCGCCAAGGCTCGGTGCCGCGAACACGCCGGTCAGCAGCGCGCCGAGGATACCGCCCACGCCGTGCACACCGAACACGTCGAGCGTGTCGTCCATGCCCAGCATGCGCTTGAGGCCATTCACGCCCCACAGGCACAGCAGGCCGGCGATGATGCCGAGCGCAATCGAACCCATCGGGCCGACAAAGCCAGCAGCCGGCGTGATGGCCACCAGGCCAGCCACGGCACCGGATGCAGCACCCAGCATCGACGGCTTGCTCTTGCCGAACCACTCGCCGAAGCTCCACGACAGCACGGCTGCGGCGGTCGCCAGCAGCGTGTTGACGAAGGCCAGCGCGGCACTGCCGTTGGCTTCCAGGGCCGAACCGGCGTTGAAGCCGAACCAGCCGAACCACAGCAGCGAGGCACCAACCATCGTCAGCGTCAGGCTGTGCGGCTTGAGCGCCTCACGGCCAAAACCGATGCGCTTGCCGAACAGGAAGGCACCCACCAAACCCGCCACGGCGGCGTTGATGTGCACCACGGTACCGCCGGCAAAGTCCAGCGCGCCCTTCTGGAACAGCCAGCCCGACTTAGCGGTCATCACCTCGGCCGCCTTGGCGTCGGTAAAGCCGTCCGGACCCGGCCAGAACCAGACCATGTGCGCGATCGGCAGGTAGCTGAAGGTGAACCACAGCACCACAAACAGCAGAACAGCCGAGAACTTCGCACGTTCGGCGAAGGCGCCGATGATCAGCGCGCAGGTAATCGCCGCAAACGCACCCTGGAAGGCGAAGTACGCGTATTCCGGCACCACCACGCCCTTGCTGAAGGTGGCAGCCACCGAATCCGGCGTCAGGCCCTTGAGGAACAGACGATCCAGCCCGCCGAAGAACGCGTTGCCCTCGGTGAACGCGAAGCTGTAGCCGTAGACGGCCCACAGGATGATGATGAGCGAGAAGATGCCCATGCACTGCATCAGCACGGACAGCATGTTCTTCTTACGCACCAGGCCGCCGTAGAACAGCGCCAGACCCGGCAGCGTCATCAGGATGACGAACGCGGTGGAGATCAGCAGCCACGCCGTGTCGCCCTTGTTGGGGACAGGTGTAGCGGCAGCCGGTGCAGCAGGCGCAGCAGCTGCGGCGGCCGGAGCTGCTGCAGCGGCGGGGGCTGCTGCAGCGGCGGGGGCTGCAGCCGGTGCAGCAGCGGCCGGCTCGGAAGCAGCGGCGGCTGCAACCGGCGCCGAAGCTTCAGCTGCCGGCTTGTCCTGTGCCACGGCCGGCGCCGACATCACGGCGCCCGCGAGCACGGCAACGACGGCCCCAGCCGTCAGGAATCGTGTGAACCAGGTTTTCATGTTTTGACCTCTTCCTTGGCGGATTGGGGCTTATAGGGCGTCGCCGCCGGTCTCACCGGTGCGGATGCGGATGACTTGTTCGACGTCGGCCACGAAGATCTTGCCGTCGCCAATCTTGCCGGTGCGCGCGGATTTTTCGATGGCCTCGACGGCGCGCTCGACCACGTCGTCGGGCACGGCCACTTCGATCTTTACTTTAGGCAGGAAGTCGACGATGTACTCCGCGCCGCGGTAAAGCTCGGTATGACCCTTCTGACGTCCGAAGCCTTTGACTTCCGTGACGGTAATGCCCGACACCCCCACTTCGGACAACGCCTCGCGGACCTCGTCGAGCTTGAACGGCTTGATGATGGCCATGATGAGTTTCATGCTGGTTCCTCCTCGGTCGGCGGCACCGGAGCGCCGCCGCGCATCGTTATTGGAAAGTCTTGGTGATCGACAGCAGGGCCGTGGCCTTGCCCATGTAGTTGCCGCGCGTGTTCGTATAGAACGCGCGCGAAGCGTTCGTATCGATGTAGGCCAGCGACGCCGCCCAGCCGTTGCCGAAGTCTTTCGTCACACCGACCTTCCAGTCGGCATACGAGGCGCGCACGGTCTGATGCGGCACTTGCTGGTAGCCGGCGTGCAGGTTCAGCGTCAGGCCCCAGAAGCCGGTGTCGAAGTTGCCCGACAGATCGAAGTATTGGCTGTGATGCGAATCAGGCGTGCCGAACAGGTTCGAGAACGCGTGCGAATACTTAAAGGCGACCGGGCCGTAGCCGATCTGCGCATAGCCTTCGGTCGTGTGCGGACGCGTGAAACCGTCAGGATAGCTGCCCGGGTAGTAGTACTGGAGCACGCCCACGTCGATCGGCACGTCCTTGACGATCTCGGTCTTGTAGCCGCCGTAGAAATCCATCTCGATCGGCGCGGAGACGTTCGAGTTCGAATCGCTCAACCAGCTGATCGACGAGTTCCAGTTACCGATGTAGAAGCCTTCGGGCAACACACCGCCCGGAATGGCATAGTCAAAGCCGCCCTGGATGGCGGGCTTGTTGTTGGTCTGCATGATGCCGCGATAGCGGTATTGGCTGGCCAGCGTGACGTTGGCCGTGAGCGCGGCAGGCGCCGGCGCGGGCGCGGCGGCCGGTGCATCCGCCGCAGGTGCGGACTGCGCGATGGCAGATTGGCTCACACCGGCAACGGCACCGGTCAGGAGTACAAGGCTGGCTGCGTACGCAAACTTCTTCATAACGGCTCTCCCCCTTTAGAAAGTCGCAACGGCAATGGAAAAAATTCGCACCAGTTCTGCAACTGTCATGCCATGTTGATGTCGTCGGATTGGAGGGTGTCTTCGGTCACAGCGTCGCGCTGCGCCAGGGCGCAAAACCGCAGGAAATTGGGGACGGGTCTCTCCTGGCACCGCCTGCTGGCCGCCAACGCTTGCCGCAGGCGGATTCACGCACGGGGGCCTACACCGTCATGGCGCGATAAAAACCATGTGATAGAGTGATTTCAGCCCCATGCAATGGCTCGCACGGCCGGGTGCGGAAACTGTGAAGACCGATTCTGTCCCCGTTTGTATGGCGCCGCCAATGCCGCATCGCAGCGAGATTTGACGCAAGGTGTGCCGTTCAGAGCGCCCAGCCGGTACCATCGCGACCGGCAGCACCGAAACCACGCGCCAAGCACAGGCCTTCGCACCACGGCACAGCAATTTTCACGCACAGTTGCGGTGCATGCACCGGCTTGGCGCAGACAGCACGACCCACGGAGCAAACACATGAAACCGACCGATCTCTTTTCCGACTTTCAAAACCGCGTAAGCGAAGCCCTGCGTAACTCGCCGGCGGCTGATATCGAGAAGAACGTCCGCGCGATGATGACCCAGGGCTTCTCCAAGCTCGATCTGGTCACGCGTGAGGAATTCGACGTGCAATCGCAAGTGCTGGCGCGTACGCGTGCGCGTCTGGAAGAACTGGAAACGCGCGTGGCCGCGCTGGAAGCGCAACTCAAGTCAGCTACCCCGGCTGATCAGTAATCCGCCGCCGGGTGTTGCGCCTGGCGCGCATCTGCAAGGCTGCGGTGCCGGCCGCCGCACCCTTGCTGCGGCGCACAGCGAAAAGATCGATGCGCCGCCTTGTTGCGGCTGACGAACTGATCTAGAACGTCCTTAAGACGCGCGCGCACCGCGCTTGAGGAGAAGATCATGCAACATCGTCTCTACTTCCTGATGCCGGACGTCGTCAGCGCCCGGCGCGTGATGAACGACCTCCTGCTGGCGCGCATCACCGAGCGCCACATCCACTTCGTCTCCAAGCCCGGCATCGATCTCACCGGCCTGCACGAAGCCAACATCCTCCAGACTTCGGACATCGTCCACGCCACTCAGAATGGGCTGGTGATCGGCGGGGGTGCGGGCGTGCTGGCGGGCATCGTGGCGGCCATCTTCCCGATCATCGGCGAAGGGCCGCAGTGGGGCATGGTCGGCATTACCACCGTCGTTGGCGCGCTGTTTGGCGCCTGGGCCTCGAGCATGATCGGCAGCTCGGTGCCAAACAGCCGCCTGAAACCGTTCAAGCAGGCAGTGGAGGATGGGCAGATCCTGCTGATGGTCGATGTGCCGCGCTCGCGCGTGAAAGAGGTACGCGCGCTGCTGCAGAAGACGCATCCCGAAGGCCACTTCAGCGGCGAAGACACGGCCATGCCGGCCTTCCCCTGAGTTGATCTGCCGACAACGAAGCCGGAGCCCCGTGCTCCGGTTTTTTTTGCCCATTTCTCATGCCGACGGCGATCGTCAAATTTGGATGCCGGTGAACATGGCGGCGCAACGCGGCTGGCACAGTGGAGGGTTCCGCAACCGCCACGCTCCGTCACGCCATGCACCGATGCCACGCCCACCGCCTTGCTCGTGAGTTCTCTCGGAGGGCCGCGCGATGAGCCTTGCTGTACTGCGTTCGCGCGCGCTCTCGGGGATCGATGCACCGGCCGTCTCGGTGGAGGTCCATCTGGCGAATGGCCTGCCTTCGTTCACCATCGTCGGTCTGCCCGACACCGAGGTGAAGGAGAGCAAGGATCGCGTAAGGGCGGCCATCCAAAACAGCCGCTTTGAATTTCCGGCACGGCGTATCACCGTTAACCTGGCGCCCGCGGATCTCCCGAAAGAATCGGGCCGGTTCGACTTGGCGATCGCGCTGGGAATCCTCGCCGCCAGTCGCCAGATTCCGCACACGCATCTGGACGCGCACGAGTTTGCGGGTGAGCTGTCGCTGTCCGGCGATCTGCGGCCGATTCGCGGTGCATTGGCGATGGCGTATGCGCTATCGCGCAACCCCGTACTGGCCGATGGCGACACACCGCTTGCCCGCGCCTTCGTGCTGCCCGCCGAGAACGCCGCCGAAGCCGCGCTCGTGAGCGGCACAAAAGTCCTCCCGGCACGCACGCTCATCGAGGTATGCGACCACTTGAGCGCGCCGGACCGCAAGCTCGCCGCCGCGCTGCCCGCGCCGGTCGACATGGACATCCGCTATCCCGACCTGGCGGACGTGCGCGGGCAGCCGCAAGCGCGGCGCGCGCTGGAAGTCGCCGCCGCCGGCGGTCATTCCATGCTGATGATCGGGCCGCCTGGCACCGGCAAGTCGATGCTCGCACAACGGTTTCCCGGCTTGCTGCCGGACATGAGCGATGACGAAGCGCTTTCTGCCGCCGCCGTGATGAGCCTGACCACGCGCGGCTTCGACGCGCGGCGCTGGAAGGTGCGGCCGTTCCGTTCGCCACACCACACGGCGTCTGCGGTGGCGATGGTGGGCGGGGGCAACACGCCAAGACCAGGCGAAATCTCGCTGGCGCATCAGGGGGTGCTCTTCCTTGACGAACTTCCAGAGTTCGAGCGCCGCGTGCTCGAAGTCCTGCGTGAGCCATTGGAGACGGGCCACATCACCATCTCACGCGCCGCGCATCAGACAGACTTCCCTGCCAGCTTCCAACTGATTGCCGCAATGAACCCGTGTCCGTGCGGCTATCGCGGGCATCCGTTGCGGGCGTGCCGCTGCACGCCGGATCAAGTGGAGCGATACCAGGCGCGCATTTCGGGGCCGCTGCTGGATCGCATCGACGTGCAGATCGAAGTGCCGACGCCATCGCAGGAAGAGTTGCTCGACGGGCCGCCTGGTGAACCGACGCTCAACGTAGCCGAGCGGGTTTCTGCTGCACACGCGCGACAACTTGCACGGCAAGGCAAACGCAACGCCTTGCTGGGTGGTCATGAAATCGATCTGCATTGCAGCCGCACCGATGCAGCCGATGGCTTGCTGCGCCACGCGATGACGCGCTTCTCGTGGTCCGCCCGCGCCTATGCGCGCGTGCTCAAGCTCGCCCGCACGATTGCTGACCTGGCAGGCGACGAGCAGATCGATGCAGCACATGTGGGCGAGGCAATTCAGTATCGACGCGGGGTGAAGGCTGATTAGCTTCCATCCACGCGCTACGCCTTCAACCCACTTGGCGAGTCGCCCTGGGGGCGGCGTGTGAAACTCAGGCAGTCTGCCGCTTCACGAAAAACAGCGCTGCGCCGATGCTCATCAGCATGCCGCCGAAGAAGCGGCTCTGCCAACGCAGCGCACGCGGATTGCGGAACAGCCGCTGCGCCCGCGAGGCCAGCAGCGCATAACCGTGCATGACGATCAAGTCGACGAACACCATCGTCGCCGCCAGGATGCCGAGCTGCGAGAGCAGCGGCTTGGCCGGATCGATGAACTGCGGCAGCACGGCCACCATGAACAGAATGCCCTTTGGGTTCGTCAGATTGGTCAGCAACCCCACCAGGAAGCGGCGGCGCGCGCCACTGCCCGAGACCTTCACGGGCTCGCTCTCAGCCGGCTTGGCGATCTGAATGGGTGTGCGCCATTGCACGATGCCGAGGTAGATCAGGTACATCGCACCGACGATCTTGATGGCCGTAAAGGCGTGCTCCGACGCGATCAGCAACGCGCCCAGGCCGGCACCCGCAATGAACAGGATCACGACAATGCCCAGTTCCAGCCCCGCAATCGTGACCGACGTGCGGCGCACGCCATGCGTCAGGCCGTGGCTCATGCAAAGGATGGCGCCCGACCCCGGCGAGATGGCGATCACCCAGGCAGCCAAAAAGAAGGCCAGCCAGACTTGCAACGTCATGATGGTTCCCCGTGATGTGGTGAGTTGTGTTGCGGTAAAGCGGAAGACGGCGATTGTGCACCGGCTGCGGCCAGTGCGCACGGACCTGATTAGGGCCTAGTACGGATGGAAGCTGGAGAGAAACTGGTCGACCTGCTCCTGCTGGCGGGCATCGCGTGCGGCATCACCCGATTCCAGCACGACGGCTTGATATGCGCGCTTGCCCGTCGCGACCACGCGCGCGGTCAGCCGGCGCGGCGCGGGATCGTCCCCGCCCGCCCCCTGGGCGATCAATTCCACCGCCGGCAATGACAAAGGCGGCTGTGCGGCGGTCTGCACGGCGATGTCTCGTTCGGTCACACGGCCCTTCAGATTGGCGGACAAGCCATTGCGCAGCGCCTCCACCGCGCGCTGGCGCCAGACCGGATCATCCTCGGGCAGTTCCACCACACCGATGGCGAACAGCGTGCCGTCAACGCTGGCGGCCTGCATCGTCATCGGCATGCGTTGGCCGTTGATGGCGATGGGCCTGGCTTCTGCGGTGGGCTTGGCGGGGTAATCCACGGCGTAGGCGCCCTCGTTGGAATGGACCGTGCGCCAGTCGTATTTGGGGGAGCAGGCCATCAGCAGCGCGCACGCCACCGCACCCAACCCGATCCGCCGGCCTGCCGTTGCTGTGACTGCCACATCGCCTCCTGTAGGTTTTCTGTCCGTTTTCGAGCCGCCTATTATCGGACAGAGATGCCCGCCCTTCGCTCGCCAAGGACCGCGCCATGCCAATCCCCTCCGTCACCCTGCGTGCCTTGCGCGCCGACATCACCACGCTGGACTGCGACGCCATCGTCAATGCGGCGAACAGCTCGCTGCTCGGCGGAGGCGGCGTGGACGGCGCTATCCATCGCGCGGCGGGGCCGGAACTGCTGGAGGCATGCCGCGCGCTCCACGGCTGCCGCACCGGTGAGGCCAAGCTCACGCCCGGTTTTCGACTACCCGCCCGCTACGTCATCCACACCGTCGGGCCGATCTGGCGCGGCGGCCGGCAAGACGAGGCTGGGTTGCTGGCCGCGTGTTACCGAAACAGTCTGGAACTGGCGCGCAAGCACGACGTTCGCAGCATCGCATTCCCATGCATCAGCACCGGCGTGTACGGCTTCCCGCCCCAATTGGCTGCGCCGATTGCCGTACGTGCCGCGCGAGAACACGGCGCCGGCCTGGACACGATCAGCTTTTGCTGCTTTTCCCCCACAGACCTGGCCTTGTATGAAGCCGCCCTCGCCAATGAAAAGTGATGCGAAAATCTCATCGCGGACGGATTGTCGCGGCCGACATGCGGCGCTGGCACGGCGGGCCTACAATAGATGCTTGATTTTCCTTCCGGACCCGTTGCCGCCATGGCCTCGACCCTGACTTCCTCCGCAACCTCACCGCTAGCTACCGCCACGTCCGGCGGCCGCCGTTGGTTGCTCCCCTTGATCGTGCTGGTGCTGGCAGTGGCCGGCTGGTTCGGCTGGCGTGCGTTCTCGCCGTCGCAGCAGGTGCCCGCCGCCACCTTCACGTTGCTGGATGGGAAAAAGCTCTCGACGCAAGACCTGAAGGGCAAGGTCTATCTCGTCAACTTCTGGGCCACGAGCTGCGCCACGTGCATCAAGGAAATGCCCAACATGATCCAGACGTACAACAAGTACAAGGGCGAAGGGCTGGAATACGTGGCCGTGGCGATGAACTACGACGCGCCAATGTACGTGATGAACTTCAGCCAGACGCGTCAGTTGCCCTTCAAGGTTGCAATGGACGCCGACGGCTCGGCCGCCAAGGCCTTCGGCGACGTGCAGCTCACGCCGACCACGTTCCTGGTCGACCGCGACGGCCGCATCCTCAAGCGCTACGTGGGCGAACCGGAATGGTCGTCGTTCGACGCGCTGCTCAAGCAGACGCTGGGCAAGCAGGCCTGAGCGGTCCGCGCCTCCCCGCAGTTCAAACGAAACGCCCGGTCAACGCCGGGCGTTTTTGTTTCTGGGCGACGCACGTTCCACACTAGGTTCACGCGGGCCTGTTGCAATGGCGGTCCGTCAATCCTAGGTTCGATGGAGTTTGCATGGCCAATCACTACTGCATGTTCAAGGGCAAGCTGAAATTCGGCGTGCCCTATCTGGAGGGCTACAACGGCAATCCGCATTACGCGATCGTGGTGGAAGCGCCGGATGGTTCGGAGTTCGTGGTGCTCGCCAACGTGAAATCCGACTCCAGCATGCCGGGCGCGGGTGCCGCCGGTTATCACGTGCTGTATCAGTGGACGGCCGATCTGCAGTTGCCGATCACCGCCGACCTGACTGCGCTGGCCCCCGGGCTGCACGAGAGCGGTTTCCCGCGTCTGGACTACGTGCGCGACGCCGGGCTGGTCGACTTTCCGAGCATGCGGCCGATCGCGCTGGATACCGAGACCGAGCACAACGACATCAACGCGCTCGTTGACGACATGCTCAACCTCGACCGCACCGCCACGCCGATCGACTACGTCTACCACGGCAGCTCCGGCGACGACGACCGCAAAGGCTGGCCGCCGCGCACCGACGTGATGGTTTACGGCTTCGGCTTCCTGTTCGAGCCGCAGCACAACGGCCTGCACGAAACCCACATGAACCAGGGCAACCCGGTCGTGCATACACCGGGGGGGAAGGATCATTCGCGCGAGAACGGCACACAGCAGGACGGTGCTGTCATTGTGGAAATCGACGGCAAGTTTCAGGCATTGCTGATCGCATTCCAAACCCAGCGGATTCCGACGGACGACCGTGGATACCCGGTGGCGGATGCCCATCCGATTCTGGGTTGAGCACGAAAAGAAAACGCCCGGTCGATGCCGGGCGTTGTTGCGTGCGGGCATGCCAAGTCAAAGGCCGTATCGCTTGATCTTGTCATACAGCGTCGCACGGCCAACCTGCAGAATATCCGCCGCCTGGTGCACCGAGCCGCCCGTGCGCGCCAAGGTTTCCGCAATAACCGTGCGCTCGTAGCGTTCGACGCGCTCCTTGAGCGGCATGCCGTCTTCCGATGCATCCGGCACGACCGGCGTGCGGCCGACGCCAAGCACAAGACGATCGGCCGCGTTGCGCAGTTCGCGCACGTTGCCGGGCCAGTTCGATTGCATCAGCTCGTGGCGCTGGCGCTCAGCCAGCATCGGCAGCGGGCGTTGATAGCGCACGGCGGCCTCAAGCAGGAAATGTTCGAACAGCGGGATGATGTCTTCGCGGCGTTCACGCAGCGGGGGCAAATCGATGACGACCACGTTCAGGCGATAGTACAGATCGCGCCGGAAACCACCCGCCTCAATCAGCGCTTCCATATCGCCCTTGGCGGCCGCAACGATGCGCACGTCGATGCGCACCGAAACATTCGAGCCAAGCCGCTCCAGCGCGCCCTCCTGGAGCACGCGCAACAGCTTGACCTGCAACGCGATCGGCATGCTCTCGATCTCGTCGAGGAACAGCGTACCGCCCGAGGCATGTTCGAGCTTGCCGATGCGCCGCTTGCCCGCGCCGGTGAAGGCACCGGCTTCGTGGCCGAACATCTCGCTCTCGAAAATCTGTTCAGGCACGGCGCCGCAGTTCAGCGCGATGAACGGCTTGTCGTGACGCGGCGAGAGCATGTGCAGACTGCGCGCGACCAGCTCCTTGCCCGTGCCGGTCTCGCCGTTGATGAGCACCGGCGCATCGGTGGTCGCAACGTTCTCGATCAGCGCGCGCACTGCGCCCATCGCAGGCGAGCGCCCGATGATGCGCGTGCCTGCCGCCGGGCCAGCCAGTTCACGGCGCAGCGCGCGGTTTTCCAGCTCAAGCGCGCGACGCTCGACGGCACGGCGCACGGTTTCGGTCAGGCGCTCGGCGGGAAATGGCTTCTCGATGAAATCGAATGCGCCTTCGCGCATCGCCTGCACGGCCATCGTGATGTCGCCGTGGCCCGTGACGAGCACCACGGGAATCCCCGTGCCAAACGACTGGCAGTGCGCGAGCACGTCCAGGCCGCTTGCGCCCGGCAAGCGCAGGTCGCTCACGACCACGCCGGGGAAGTTCGCGTCGATCTTGCCGACGGCTTCTTCGGCGCTGCCGAACGCCTGCACGTTGAAGCCGGCAAGTTCCAGGCTCTGCGCGGTGGCCTGGCGCACAGGCGGGTCGTCTTCGATGAAGAGAACGTTCAAGCCTTCGGACATGGTTCGTATCTGTGTAGAAATCGGATCAGGTGGACGCCACGGAGGTGACGTCGGCGCGTACCAGTGTCAGCGTAAATTGCGCGCCGCCACCTGGCATGTTCGCAGCCGACAGCGAGCCGCCAAAGTCGCGCGCGATGCTGGTGGAGATCGCCAGCCCAAGGCCGAGCCCCTGGCCGATCTCCTTGGTGGTGAAGAACGGCTCGAACAGGTGCGGCATGGCGTCTGGCGGAATGCCAGGGCCGTTGTCGCGCACGGCAATGGTCAGTTGATTCGATTGCGCCGGCGCCCCCTCGGGGGGCCCGATGCTGATGTCGATGCGTCCGGCGCGGGCGGGTTCATTGGCGTTGATCGCATCGAGCGCGTTGCCAATCAGATTGATCAGCACTTGCTCCAGCTTCAGTTCATCCGCACGAACGACGGCATCTGCTTCGGGGATATGCCAGTGCAGTTCGAGTGCCACGTCGCCCAGGCGCGGACGCAGCAGCGCGAGCGTGTGATCGAGCGCCACGCGCACCTGCACATCCACCACCTTGCGCCGGGAGCGGCCCGCGAACAGCTTGAGCTGCGCGGTGATCTTGCCCATGCGCTCGGTCAGGTCGGCAATCGCCTGCAGGTTGTCCGTGGCGGCGCCGTGCTGGCCGCGTTCAAGCAGGATGCGCGTGTTGTCTGAGAACGTGCGCAGCGCGGCCAGCGGCTGGTTGAGTTCGTGCGTGATGCCGGCGGCCATCTGGCCCAAGGCCGCGAGCTTGCTGGCCTGCACGAGTTCGTCCTGCGTGGCGCGCAACTCGGCCTCGGCGCGCGTGCGGTCGACGATCTCGTGTTGCAGTTGTTCGTTGGTGGCCATCAGGTCGGCCGTGCGGTCTTCGACGCGGCGTTCGAGCTGGTCATACGCGGCTTCGAGCAGGCGGCGGCTGCGCAGCATCTCCATCATGCGCAGGCGGCGCTGGCGCCAGTAGAACAGCAGCAGGCAGGCAAACGCAAAGGCAAACGCCGCCGCCACGGTGGCGCTGCGGGCGGCGCTCATCACAGGGTCCACCGGTGTGAGGTACATCAGCGTCCAGTCAGGCTCGACGAGGTCACGCGAAACCTGCAGATAGCGCGTGGCGTTCGTGCGCTCGCCAACGCGAATCAGTTCTGCGCCTTCCGGCAGCCGTCCGGTCAATCGCAGGAAGGCCGGCGCCTCAGGCTGCAGCGGCAGTGGCGTGATCTGCTTGCGGTAATACTGGCGCGTCGCCTCCAACTGCGCCTGCAGCTTGGAGGTGAGCGGCTCCACTGTGCGGTACTGCCACGCGGGCACGGACGACAGGAAAATCACACCGTTCTCGTCCGCCACCATCACGGGTTCCGACGCGTCGTGGCTGGCACGGCCGAACCATTCGAGGTTCAGCTTGACGACCGTCACGCCGATCACGCGACCGTCCTGCATGACAGGCTGCGAGATGTAATAGCCGGGCTCTTCGCGCGTGATGCCAATGCCGTAAAAGCGCCCGACGTGGCCTTCCGCCGCCTGCTGGAAATACGGCCGGAACAGATATTCAGCACCAACGAAGCTGTCGGGCTGGTTGTAGTTGGATGCGGCCAGTGCCTTGCCGTTGGGGGCGATCACATACGTAGCAGTGGCGTGAGCGCGATCGTTGACTTCGCGCAGATAGCGGTTCGCGCGGTCAACGTTGGCAGGCGTCGGATTGGAGAGCAGATCGTGGATGAACGGATGCAACGCCACCAGCGCCGGCAGGTATTCGTAGCGGTCGAGCGTGCTCTTGAGGTTGGCGGCATAGCGGTCGACCCGCCCCCCGGCTGCCTGCTGGGCCTGCGTGAGCCCCCGGTTCCACGCCACCACAAACGTGGTCGCGCACACCACGGCCATCACCACCACGAGCCCGAGCGCTACCAGCCACCAGAAGCCGCGTCGCGAGCCGGAAGTGCTGCTCAAAGAGAAATCGGGATCGGACATCGGCTGGAGGTCGGCGGCAGAGAGTGTTGCCGTGCCTTCCAACGCCGTGCCCGCAGTCGGCATGCCGCCGAGGTGCTTCACGAGGTGCATCCCAAAAAAGAAGCGGGGCCGTCTGGAAGGACAGGCCCCGCAATCATACGCTTTGCGCTTTCAAGCGCCGGCGCCCGCAGGCGCCAGCCAGATTGGATCGATCAAACTGCCGGGGTGGCCGGCACGCGCTCATCGCTACGGTCGCCCGACAGCACGCGAGCCAGCTTGGCGCGATCCAGTTCACGTTCCCAGGCCGAGATCACCACGCAGGCCACGCCGTTGCCGGTGATGTTGGTCAGGGCACGGCATTCGCTCATGAAGCGGTCGATACCGAGAATCAGCACCATGCCCGCCACCGGAATATCCGGCACCACGGCCAGCGTTGCGGCCAGCGTGATGAAGCCCGCACCGGTGATGCCCGATGCGCCCTTCGACGTCAGCATGGCAACGGCCAGGATGGTCAGCTGCTGCGTCCAGGTCAGCTCGATGTTCAGCGCCTGCGAGATGAAGATCACCGCCATCGTCATGTAGATGTTGGTGCCGTCCAGGTTAAACGAATAACCGGTCGGAACCACCAGGCCCACCACCGACTTCGAGCAGCCCAGCTTCTCCATCTTTTCCATCAGGTGCGGCAGCGCCGATTCCGACGAGCTCGTGCCCAGCACGATCAGCAGTTCTTCCTTGATGTACGACACAAAGCGGAAGATGTTGAAGCCGACCAGCCGCGCGATGATGCCCAGCACCACCACCACGAAGATGATGGCCGTCAGGTAGAACGTACCGACCAGCTTGAGCAGCGGCACCAGCGAGATCACACCGTACTTGCCGATGGTGAATGCCATGGCGCCAAAGGCACCGATCGGGGCCACGCGCGTGATGATGTGCACGATGCGGAAGAACACGTGCGCGACCTGGTCGATGAAGTCCGTGACGATCTGTGCACGGTCACCGATCGCCGAAAGCGCACCGCCAAACAGCAACGCGATCAGCAGAATCTGCAGGATGTCGCCCTTGGCAAAGGCGTCGACAACCGTGCTCGGGATGATGTTGAGCAAGAAGTCGACCGTGCTGGCCGAATGCGCCTTGGCGGCGTACTGGGCAACGGCCTTGGCGTCGATGGTGTTCACATCAACGTTGAAGCCCGAGCCCGGGTTGAAGATGTGGCCCGCGGCCAAGCCAATCACCAGCGCGAAAGTCGAGACGACCTCGAAGTAGAGCAGCGCCTTGCCGCCCACGCGGCCCACCTTCTTCATGTCGCGCATGCCGGCAACGCCGGAGACGACGGTACAGAAGATGATCGGCCCAATCACCATCTTGATCAGTTGGATGAAGCCATCGCCCAGCGGCTTCATCTTGACGGCAAGTGCGGGCGAAAAATGGCCCAGCAGAACGCCGATGACGATGGCCGCCAGCACCTGTACGTACAGGATTTTATAGAACGGTTTTTTCATGTCTTCCTCGAGTGTCACAGACCGGCCGTGCGCTCAACTGCTCGCCCGGTCCGACCCGCCCTGGTGTGGTCTCTCTCCTGCCTCGATACGCCGATGTGTCCGGCGCCTCCCGCAGCAGGTTGCTCTTTATTGCAAGGGCTATGCCAACGTCAAACTCAAGCACTGGCGGCCCGCCAACCCTTGCCCCACCTTGGTGTGACTACGATGGCACCCGCCTCAGCCGTCGTCAATCCCGGAATCCGCGCACAGAAGGCGTCCAGACATCCGGAAAACGTGTTGCAACGCAGCATCGCGCCGTCGCGTCGCACCGGCATCCTGCGGGAACGGTGACATCGGGGCCGTATAATGCCGGCTCGTTACGCAAATCCACATGGGTGCGCGACGCCAGGAAGCCATTCGCATCCTGCCGCACGTGCCGTCACGCAGCCCTCCCAGCCTTCTCGGTCCGCCCATGAGCAGCCATTACAAGCACCACGTTTTCTTCTGCCTGAACGAACGCGAGGACGGCTCGCGCTGCTGTGCAGATTTCGGCGCGAAAGCCATGCAGGAATACGCCAAGAAGCGCTGCAAGGAACTCGGCATCAACGGCGAAGGCCGCGTGCGCATCAACAAGGCCGGCTGCCTGGACCGCTGCGAACTCGGTCCGGTCATGGTGGTCTACCCCGAGGCCGTCTGGTACACCTTTGTCGACAAGGAAGACATCGACGAGATCATCCAGAGCCATCTGGTTGAAGGCAAACCGGTCGAACGGCTGATGGTCGACCGCCCTGCCAACGCATGAGCCTAGCTTTACTGCATCTGCTTTCCCCTTTTCCATGAACGTTCATACCGAAGAACGCCTGATTCCCGGCCCGGTCGGGCAGATCGACCTGTCGATCGACCAGCCGGACACCGCGCCGCGCGGCTTGGCGCTGATCGGCCATCCACATCCGCTGTTCGGCGGCACCAAGGACAACAAGGTCGCGCAGACGCTGGCACGCACCTTCGTTGGCCTGGGCTATGTGACGGTGCGCCTGAATTTTCGCGGTGTGGGCAAGACCGAAGGCACGCACGACAACGGCATCGGCGAGCAGGACGACATGCTGGCCGTGCTCGACTGGATGCGTACGCAGACCGAATGGTCCGCCGACGTGGCCACGCTGCCGCTGGCGCTGGGCGGTTTCTCGTTTGGCAGCTTTGTCGTGTCGCAAGTGGCTCGCCGTCTGGCCGAAGCGGGCACGCCCGCCGAGCGTCTGGCGCTGGTCGGCACCGCCACCTCCCGCTGGGATGTCGCGCCAGTGCCGGCCGACACCGTCATCATTCACGGCGAACAGGATGACACCGTGCCGCTGATCGACGTGCTCAACTGGGCGCGACCTCAGGAGCTGCCCGTGATCGTCATCCCGGGCGCCGATCACTTCTTCCACCGCAAGCTGCATCTGATCCGGCAGCTCATTACCGGCGCCTGGGCGCCGCAGCCGTAACACCAAACCCGTTGATTTTCCGGACGCCGCGCCTCCCCCCTTTTTTCTGGCAGGCGGCGCCATTGAACTCCAAGCAGACCGCAGGACCCGACATGCAGACCCGCTTCGCCCATTTCACGCCCCTCGCCTTCCATTCCGCCGCCGCAACCGCTGTAGCAGCCGCCGTGCTGGTCACCGCGTTGCCCGCCATGGCGCAACCGGTACCTGCCCCGCAGGTCGCGGCCCGCTCGTGGATGCTGACCGACGTGACCAGCGGCCAGGTACTCGGCGGCGCGAACATGGACGAACGCATCGAGCCCGCCTCGCTCACCAAGCTGATGACGGCCTATCTGGTCTTCGAAGCCGTGCGCGACGGCAAGCTCAAGTACGACCAGATGATCACGCCCACCGAGACCGTGCGCTCGGTCAAGACCGACGAATCGCGCATGTTCCTGCAAGCCGGCAAGCCGGCATCGGTGCGCGAGATGACGCAAGGCTTAATCATCCAGTCGGGCAACGATGCAGCCCTCGTGCTAGCCGAGGCGGTAGGTGGCACCGAGAGCAACTTCGTGATGCTGATGAACCGCGAAGCCGAGCGTCTGGGCATGAAGAGCACACATTTCGCGAACGCCGCGGGCCTGCCCGATCCGAATCACTACTCGACTGCACGTGATCTTTCGATCCTGACCGCGGCGCTGATCAAGGATTTCCCGCAGGACTACAAGTTCTACTCGCAGAAGGATTTCACCTATAACAACATCAAGCAGTCCAACCGGAACCGCCTGCTGTGGCTCGACCCGACCGTCGACGGCGGCAAGACCGGCCACACCAAGTCGGCTGGCTACTGCCTCGTCACCTCGGCCAACCGTCCGCTGCCGGATGTGCCGGGCGCCAACCGTCGCCTGCTGTCGGTCATCATCGGCACCAAGAGCGACGCTATCCGCACACAGGAGAGCCTGAAAGTCCTGAACTACGGCTACCAGTTCTTCGATACGGTGCGCCTGTACAAGGCCAAGGAAGCGCTGCAGACGCCCGACGTGTACAAGGGCCAGGCCAAAAACGTGAAACTGGGCGTGTCGGAAGACAAGTGGATCACGGTGCCCAAGGGCGCAGGTGCGCGCCTGAAGCCTGTGCTGGAGCGCAAGGACCCGCTGATCGCCCCGATCGCGCAAGGCCAGCAACTGGGCATGGTCAAGGTGATGGACGGCTCGACCGTGGTATCGGAGTTCCCGGTGGTGGCGCTCGAAGCCGTGCCGGAAGCCGGCTTCGTCGGCCGCACGATTGACGCGGTCAAGCTGTGGTTTAAAAAGAAGTAATCACCCCCATTCACTTCGACATGACCTCCTCTCACACCACCCCGCCGGGCCACATTCCGCCCGAACAGTCGCTGATCCAGTACCCGAGCGATTTCCCCATCAAGGTGATGGGGCCGATGCATGACGATTTTGCCGCGACCATTGTCGAGGTGGTCCGCCTGCACGATCCGGAGTTCCACGAAGGGCGCCTGGAAACACGCCCGTCTTCGAGCGGCAACTACCTGGGCCTGACGGTGATCGTGCGTGCGACGAGCCGCGAACAGCTCGACGCGCTGTACCAGGCGCTGACAAGCCACCCGATGGTGAAGATCGTGCTGTAACGCACCTCTGCGCCACCAGGCAGAAAGCAAAACGCCCCGGTCATGCCGGGGCGTTTGCTTTGTCAGCGAGTTTTTTTCGATGGCCGGTCTCAGCCCTTCGAGACGTGCCCCAGGCACACCGCGTTGTCGTTCATCAGCCCCGCCAGCTTGAGCTTGAACGCCGCAATCTCCGGCAGCAGCCACGTGCGGAACGCCTGCATCTTGGGCGTCTGCAGCGCGCTGTGCGGACACACGAAGTAGTAGTTCCACGGGCACGGGATCGTCGTCTCGAACAGGCGCACCACGCGACCGGTCAGCAGGTCATTGAAGGCCAACGTCGGGCGGATCAGCGCAATACCCTGCCCCGCTGCTGCTGCCTGCAACAGCAACGACGAATCCTGGAACATCAGCCCGCCGCGCGGCTCCACAAACCCCTCCACGCCGGCCGCATCGAACCACGGTTTCCATGCCTCGCCCTCGCTGCGCAGCAGGGTCATGCTCGCCATCTCGGCCAGCGTGCGCGGCAGACGTCCGCCGTTGAACGCGGGGCTGCAGATCGGGAAGAACACATCGTCGAGCAGCTTTTCCACGTACAGGCCCGGATAGTTGCCCGAACCCATGCGCAATGCCACGTCCACCTCTTCGCGCGCGAAGTCGACCAGTGCGGGGCTGGAGAATAGCTCCACCTCCAACTCGGGATGGCGCTCGATGAAGGTGCCGATGTGCGGCGTCAACCAGCGCGCGGCAAACGACGGCATCGTGCTGATGGCCAGGCGGTTATCGCGGTTGCCGGCGCGCAGTTGGTGCGTGGCCTGGGCGATCTGGTCGAGCGCCTCGCGCACGCGATCGGCATAGGCGCGGCCCGCGTGGGTGAGCATGACGCGCTTGCCGCGCCGTTCGAACAGCGGCACGCCCAGCTCGTCTTCCAGCGTGCGCATCTGATGGCTGACGGCACCGTGCGTAACGAACAGCTCCGTCGCCGCACGCGAAAAACTCTCATAGCGTGCCGCCGCCTCGAACACCCGCAGCGCGCCAAGTGACGGCAAGCGCATCGGCTCGCGGATTTCAGTCATCTTTCCCTCCGGATTTTCGTAGCGCGGCGTGGTTTTTATGTGAGCTGCACTATCAAGAAACGCAATATATATCGTTTGGTACAAGGCAACCAAGCGCCTAGAATTCCTTCAACGGCAAGGCCCCATCCCACTGCCGTGAAGGAGCCGATCATGAAAGCTGTACTAACAAAAATTGTATTCACTCTGCAGCCCGGCGAAGTGGTGGCATTGCGCATGCCGGCCAACCAGAATCTGCGCGTCGAAGAAGCCTACGGGCACGACGTATGGATCACACACGAGAACAAAGCCGGCGACGAATGGCTGCACGCGGGCGGCAGCGTTGCCGTAAAACGCGGTGAAGAAATCGTCGTCTCGGTAGACCCGAAAGCCCTCGGCCCAGTCGCATTGGCCGTGGAAGCCACCGACGGTCACATGCCGCGCCAGCCGTGGCACGTCACGAACGGATGGCGCCACACACTCGCCGCACTCGGCTGGAACGAGCACGCCGACACACCGGTCGTGGCCGCCTGAGCCCGAAACCTGTTCTTAGCCTCCTTTGCGGCATCTGCTGCAAAAGCCGACGCCGGCGCCGATGCCTCCCATCGCGCCGGCTTTTTTTGCCCGACCCTGCGACCGAAGCGGGCAAAGGCACAGGGCGCCGTTAGCGGCCCTGCGCTACACTCGCGGGCATGATTCCGATTGACATCGTCGAGCGCGGCCTGCAGGACTACGCCGCCTGCTTCGACGAAATGCAGACATTCACCGCGCAGCGGGGCCCCGATACGCCCGACACGATCTGGCTGGTCGAACACCCGCCGGTGTTCACGCTCGGCCTGGCCGGCGATCCGGCGCATCTGTTGGCTCCCGGCAACATCCCGCTGGTGAAAGTTGATCGTGGCGGCCAGATCACCTACCACGGCCCCGGCCAAGTCGTCGCTTACCTTTTGCTGGATTTGCGCCGACGTGGACTGTTCGTGAAGGCGCTGGTCGACGCCATCGAGGCGGCCGTCATCGAGACGCTCGCCACGTATAATGTCGCCTCCGAACGCAAGGCTGGCGCCCCCGGCATCTACCTGTCGAGCGGGCCGCACCAAGGCGCCAAGATCGCTGCGCTGGGGCTCAAGATCCGTAACGGTTGCAGCTATCACGGCGTGAGCCTGAATCTGGCGATGGACCTGTCGCCCTTCACGCAGATCAACCCGTGTGGCTATGCCGGCCTGGAAACCGTCGATATGGTGACCGCCGGCGCCCGTGATGCGTCCGGACGCGCCGTCGATGCGAACGACTGGCAACCCGTTTCCCGCGGCCTGGCCAATGCGCTGGTCGCCCAATTGCAGCAACGCGCGCAAGCGCACCCCGCCGAGGCCGCTACCGCATAGCGCCCTGAAATGCACGAGCCGCAAGCCCGTGCGGAGAACACGATGACCGATTCCGCCGCCGGCGCCACTGAAGTCGCCACCCCTGCCACCCCGTCGAACAAGCCGTACGACGCGACGGCCAAGCAGAAGTCGCTCGACAAGACCGCACGCATTCCCATCAAGATCGTGCCGGCCGAGAAGCTCAAGAAGCCGGATTGGATTCGCGTGCGCGCCGCCACCGGCAACTCGCGCTTCTACGAAATCAAGGACATCCTGCGCGCCAACAACCTCGTGACGGTGTGCGAAGAGGCAAGCTGCCCGAACATTGGCGAGTGCTTCGGCAAGGGCACGGCTACGTTCATGATCATGGGCGACAAGTGCACGCGCCGCTGCCCGTTCTGCGACGTCGGGCACGGCCGCCCAGACCCGCTCGACGTGAACGAGCCGGAAAACCTGGCCAAGACGATCGCTCAACTCAAGCTCAACTACGTCGTCATCACCAGCGTCGACCGCGACGACCTGCGTGACGGCGGCGCCCAGCATTACGTCGATTGCATCTCGCGTACGCGCGCCCTGTCGCCGGCCACGCGCATCGAAGTGCTGGTGCCGGACTTCCGCGGCCGCCTGGAGAAGGCGCTGGACATTCTGCAGGAATGCCCGCCCGACGTGATGAATCACAACCTCGAAACGGTGCCCCGCCTGTACAAGCAGGCCCGCCCCGGTGCGGACTACGCGCACTCGCTCAAGTTGCTGAAGGACTTCAAGGCCCGCAACCCGAACGTGCCGACCAAGTCCGGCCTGATGGTGGGCCTGGGCGAGACGGATGAGGAAATCCTCGAAGTCATGCGCGACATGCGCGAGCACGACATCGACATGCTCACGATCGGCCAGTATCTGGCGCCGTCGGGCCACCATCTGCCGGTGCTGCGCTACGTGCACCCGGACACCTTCAAGATGTTCGAAGAGAAGGCGTACGAGATGGGTTTCACGCACGCGGCCGTGGGCGCCATGGTGCGCAGCTCGTACCACGCGGATCAGCAGGCACACGAAGCCGGCGTGGTCTGATCACGAAGCAGAAACGCAGCACAAACAAAAAGGGCCTTGGGTTGTACCCCAAGGCCCTTTTGCTTTGATGCGGCTCGATCAGGCTTGCGAAGCGGCGTCCTTCGGATACGAGGCATCGCCGTTCCACGACAGATAGCCGTAGGTATCAGCTTGGCGATCAGCGCCCTGTGTGTAGACGTCGTACTTGGCGGCAGCGCCGTCAGTGTACGGATCGGCCTTGGCGATTGCGCCATCGGTGTACGGGTCAGCCCTGCCGACAGCACCTTGGGTGTACGGATCGAAGCGGTCGTTCTTCCACGACAGGTAGCCGTAGGTATCGGCTTGGCGATCGGCGCCTTGGGTATAGACGTCGTACTTGGCGGCAGCGCCCTGGGTGTACGGATCAGCCTTGGCGACAGCGCCTTGCGTGTACGGATCAGCACTGCTTTGGACGGCAGCGGCGGCCGGTTGGGCCGACAGCAGCGCTGCGGAAGCCGAAACCGTGGCCACCAGGGCCAGCAGAGCGTTACCGGAGAAAGCGGTTGCGAGACGGGTGTTCATGATGGGCTCCTGATCTGTCTGGATATTCGGTTGCGCTCAGTTCGTTGCGCTTGTGATCAGAATAGATCGTTGCCCATGATGAATAAATACTCAATTGAAGAAAATACTGTTCTTCATACATCAACAATTTTTCAGCACCCGCGCCGGGAAAAGAGACTCTTGAGCCATATATCTAGCGGCAATCCCAAATCGGTCCCGCAAAAAAAACCGCGTACGTAGACGCGGTTTTAACCGTGAGGGGCGAACCTACTGCTGCGCGGGATGCCCCGGGCGCGGCGCGCCAGCGGGTTCCGCTACCGGCCGCCCCGCTTGCTTATTCCGCCACCAGCCCATCAGCGTCAGCGCCAGCCAGAAGAACTGGGTGAGAAACGACGCGAGATTGAACGCGCCCATCAGCGAAATCAGGATGCAAATCGGTCCAAGCAAATTGAGGCGAACGGCAAATGCGCCGGTCGGCGGCTTATGCAGGACCTGCACGCCAAAGTGCGCAGAAACATAAGCGGCGACGCCGACCAGACCGACAACGTCGGTAAAACCCAGGGAGGCCATGGTGTGTGCTTTGAAAGCAGAGGTTGTGGAGAAAGGGTTGCAGGTAGCGCGCCGTCGCCTGCCGCTCAGTACGTGGCCGTCAGCTTGAGGGCGACCGTGCGTCGGCCGAGCGTCATGCGATCAGTGCCGTTGCGCACGGAGAACTGACGGGCGTAGGCAGATGCGTCCGCACCGGTCAACGCAGCGGACAGCGTCAAGAACTTGTTGATGGGGCGCGAGAGTTCAATGCGGTAGTCAGTGAAACTGAACGCGCTGTGGTTGCGCACGTGCTCGTGGCCAATATGCAGGCCGAGTGTGAAGTCGTTGGGCAAGGGCACGGCCCAGTTGGCTTCGGCGTAGGTGGAACCGCGGCTGCCGCGATCGATGCCGTCGGCCAGCGAATTGCCATCGAAGCCGAAGTAGTTCGACAGGGATGTCCACACCTTGACCGACACGCCGCGCCAGCCGGCGCCGACCATCCATTCCGTGTAGTCGTAGCCCGTGCCGGGGCCGCCGCCGACCGCCTTGTCGTAGCGGGCACCGGGGTACCAGTAGCGGTAGAGCCCGGTGGTCAACTCGACGCCATGCGCAACGGTGGTGGCATAGCCGAGGTAGGTATCGATCTCGGCATGTGCCCCTGCAATGACGTGATCGCTGACCTGGGAACCCCATGCACCGGCATAGAAACCGCTCGGTGCGGTGTAATCGACGCCGGCCTGCAGGGCAGGTTTTCCCCAGGTCTGGCGCAGGCCGCGCGAGACGTATTGCGAGACAACCGATGCATTGGCCGACCAGCGCTTGTCCTCGCCGGCCGGCACGTCATCCGCCAGTGCGGGCAGGGCAGCAGCGCACGCCGCCGCCCCACCCAGCATTGTCGCGACCTTGCGCCAGCGCATCACGCCACCACCAGTTCACTAGCGACCAGCGGTTTGGCCGGCGCCTGCAGCGGCGATTTGCCATGCACATAGAACGCCGCATCGGAGCGAGCGAGCGGCGCCACACCGCGAATGCGGTCGGCAATCTTCTCGGCCATCATGATCGTCGGCGCATTCAGGTTGCCGGTGACGATGCGCGGCATGATCGACGCATCGACCACGCGAAGTCCGTCGAGTCCATGCACGCGGCCCTCGTTGTCGACCACGGCCATCGGGTCGTCTGCGGGCCCCATCTTGCAGGTGCAGGACGGATGGAGTGCGGTCTCGGCGTGATGGCGTACGAAGGCATCGATCTCGGCATCGGTCTGCACGCTCGGACCGGGGCTGATTTCGCGACCGCGGTATTGATCGAAGGCACGCTGCGCGATGATGTCGCGCGTGATGCGCACACCGGCACGGAACTCGCGCCAATCCACATCGTGCGCCATGTAATTGAAGAGGATGCGCGGCTTGTCACGCGGATCGCGCGAGGCGAGCTTCACGTAGCCCCTGGATGGCGAACGCATCGAACCCACGTGGCACTGGAACCCATGCATCTTCACGGGGTTGCTGCCGTCGTAGTTCACGGCCAGCGGCAGGAAGTGGTACTGAATGTTCGGCCATTCGAAGCTGTCATCGCTGCGGATGAAGCCGCCCGCCTCGAAGTGGTTGCTGGCGCCGGGGCCAGTGCCGTGCATGTACCACTCCAGGCCGACCTTCGGCTTGTTGTACCAGAGCGTGTTTTCGTAGATCGACACCGGGCGCAGGCACTCATACTGGATATACATCTCCAGGTGGTCCTGCAGGTTCTCGCCCACACCGGGCAGATGCGCAATGGAGTGAATGCCCAGCGCGCGCAGTTCATCGGCATTGCCCACGCCCGAGCGCTGCAGCAACTGGGGCGAAGCGATAGCGCCACTGGTGACGATCACCTCGCGGCGCGCACGCCATGTTTCGCGCTTGCCATCCATCAGCGCTTCGACGCCCACGGCACGCGTGCCATCGAAGATCACGCGATCGGCCAGCACGCGTGGCAGCACGGTCAGCGTGGACCGTTTGCGCGCATTGTCGAGGTAGCACAGCGATGTGCTGGCACGTCGGCCCTTGGCGGTCACGGTGCGATCCATCGGGCCCAGACCTTCCTGGCGGTAGCCGTTCAGATCGTCCGTAGCCGGGATGCCGGCCTGCTCACCGGCTTCGATAAAGGCGTGGAACAGCAGGCTGTTGTCGTGCTTGGGCGTGGTGACCTGCAGCGGGCCAGCGTCGCCGTGCCAGTCGTTGGCGCCCTTGTCGTACGTCTCCGATTTGCGGAAGTACGGCAGGCAGTCGGCATAGGTCCAGTCGTCCAACTGAAAATCGCTCGCCCAGCGCTCGTAGTCCATCGCGTTGCCGCGAATGAAACACATGCCGTTGATGAGCGACGAGCCGCCCAGCCCCTTGCCGCGGCCTTGCGACATGCGGCGGTTATTCATGTGCGGCTCGGGCTCGGTTTCGTAGGCCCAGTTGTACGCGGTGCCCTGCAGCGGATACGCCAGTGCCGCCGGCATCTGCGTGCGGAAATCCCAGCGATGGTCAGGGCCGCCCGCTTCGAGCAGCAGCACGGTCACGTCCGGGTCTTCAGTGAGGCGCGCAGCCAGCACGCAGCCGGCAGAGCCCGCGCCCACGATGATGTAGTCGTATTCCTGTACGGTGTTTGTGGTCAAAAGATGCCCTCCCGTTCTTACGCAGCGTCCGCGCCGAACCAGCCCATCGGCTGCGGAGCGAGGTTGATGTAGCTGTGCTTGAGTTCGGTGTACTCGTCCAGGCCGCCGCAGCCCAGTTCGCGGCCGATGCCGCTGGCCTTGTAGCCGCCCCACGGTGCCTCTGGAAAGTACGGGTGATAGTCGTTGGCCCACACGGTGCCGAAGCGCAGTGCGCGGGTCACACGGTTGGCGCGGTTCAGGTCGGCCGTCCACACGGCGCCGGCTAAACCGAACGGCGTGGCGTTGGCGCGGCGCACGGCTTCTTCTTCGGTGGAAAAGCGCTCAACGGTCAGCGCCGGGCCGAAGATTTCTTCGGTGGCGATCTTCATGTCGTCGCGCACGTTGGTCAGCACCGTCGGCTCGAGCCAGAAGCCTCGTTGGAACGCCTCGCCTTCCGGTGCCTTACCGCCACAGCGCAGCACCGCGCCCTCCTGCACGCCCGCCTGGATCATGTTGATGATCTTCTGGCGCTGGAAGGCGGATTGCACCGGGCCCATCTCCGTGCCTTCAGCGAAGCCATTGCCCACGCGGATGCGTTTGACGCGCTCGACCAGCGCATCGACAAAGCGGTCGTGGATACCGTCTTGCAGCATCAGGCGCGATCCGGCCGAGCACACTTGGCCCGCGTGGAAGAACGCCGCGTTGACCGCGTAATCGACGGCGGTATCGAAGTCCGCATCGTCGAAGATGATGTTCGGGTTCTTGCCGCCCAACTCCAGGCCGATCTTCTTGAAGTTGCCGATGGCCGCGCTCATGACCGCCGCGCCGGCAACCGCGCCGCCCGTGAACGACACGAGATCCACGTCCAGGTTGCGCGACAGCTCGGCACCGGCTTCACCCGCGCCCGTGACGAGGTTGAACACGCCCGCCGGCACGCCGACCTCAACCAGCAGCTCGGTAAAGCGGTGCGTGGTCAGCGGCGTCAGGTTGCTCGGCTTGACGATGACGGTGTTGCCCGCGCCCAGCGCCGGCGCGATCTTCCAGGCGGCTTGCAGCAGCGGGTAGTTCCATGGCGTGATGAGGCCGCACACGCCCACCGGCTCGCGCAGCGTACGGCTGATGACGGTGTCCGGTGCCTCGTTGATGAGGCCGGATTCCGTGGCGACCAGGCCCGCGAAGTAGCGGAACGTCGCGGCAATGCCGTCCATGTCCCAGCGGCTTTCGATGATGGTTTTGCCGGTGTTGAGCGATTCGAGCGTCGCCAGGTTCTCGGCGTCGGCGTCGATGGCGTCGGCAATCCGGTTGAGCAGACGTGCACGCTCGCGCGGGCCGGTCTGGCGCCACGGGCCTTCGTCGAATGCGCGACGGGCGGCGGCGATGGCGCGCTGCGCATCGGCCACGGAGGCGTCGGCCGCCTGCGTCAGGACGTTTTCGGTGGCGGGATCGACGATGTCGCGGTACACGCCGCCTTCGGGCTGCACCCACTGGCCGTCGATATAGAGATCAAGACGGGGAGCCAGTGCGGCGGAACGGAAATCGGTGGAAAGGGAAGCTTGCGTCATATCCAGTACCCCTGTGGATGATGGGCGCGCAAAGAAGTCGGCGCCCGAAATGCCGGCACCGAGGCGTCTTGTCAGACACCCATCCGATGCGGCGACCCTGAAATTCACTGATGGTGTTTTTATTTACCTTTGGAGAATTTTCGACTAGTCTAGAAAAAATTAGTTGCACCAGGCCAATCGTTATGACCTAACGCTGCAATTTATCGATAAATTCTCGCTATTTTTGTCACGCTATACTGTCGCGAATCACTTCCAGTCAATCCGCCCCCATGACCGCCGCAGCACTTCCGCCGTCCGACGGCCCACTTGATGACGACAGCTTTGCTGGCCGCCTTAAAGGCGTGCTGACGCGCGGTCGCATCCAGCTCAAGCAAGTGGCGGCGGCGCTGGGCGTGTCACCATCTGCCGTCCATAAATGGACGCGCGGCGGCGAGATCGAATACGCCAACCTGCTCGCGCTGGCGCGCTTCCTGAACGTGAACTGGCTCTGGCTGCGCTACGGCGACCGGGCTCTGGCCGACCTGGAAGCCAGCCTGGCCACCGACGCCCGCGCCCGCGAAGGCCGCCAGAAGCACATCGCCGCGATCATGGAAAGTGAGGCGCGCATGACCTTCGCGCAGGAGATTTCCGGCGTGGTTACGTGGGAGTGGAACCTGCTGACGGATGCGGTGGCGTATTCGCCGAATGTCGCGCGCCTGTTTGGACGGCCGATCCGCACGCTGGAGGATTTCTGGCAATGCGTCGTTGCCGAAGACGTGCCGGGTGTGCAGGCGGCAATCGCTCAGAACCTGACCGCGGGCGGCGTCTACGCCCATGAATTCCGCATCGCACCGGCACCCGACGTGGTGCGCTGGATCGTCTCACGCGCCACGCTCGTGCGCGACGCACAGGACCGGCCGGTCAAAATGATCGGCCTGAGCCTCGATACCACCGAGCGCCACACGGCCGAAGCCGCGTTGCGTGATTCAGAGGCGCTGCTGGCCAAGGCGCAGCAGATCGCCCACCTCGGCAGTTGGATCTGGGAACCCGGCAGCGACGCCTGCCGCTGGACGGATGAGGCTTACCGCCTCTTCGGCTGGGCGCCGCAAGTCACGCCGGTGACGATGGCACGTTATCTGGACGCCATCGTTCCCGCAGACCGCGCCCGTGTGCAGGCCGTGTTGGATCGGGCCGTCGCCTCACGGCAGCCGTATCGCGTCGAATACGCCATCACCCTGCCCGATGGCACGCGCCGCCATCTTCGTGAGGAAGGCGAGGTGCAGGACCCTTCCGCGGCCACGCCCACGATGATCGGCGCGGCGCAGGACATTACCGCGCAAGTGCAAGCGCAGGCCGCGTTCCGTGACAGTGAGTCCAAACTGCGCACGCTGTTCGAGCAAGCACCGATCGGTATCGCGCAGGTGAGCCTGGAAGGCCGATGCCTGAGCGCCAACCCGTGGTTGTGCAAGCTGCTGGGCCAGTCCGAAGCGGCGCTGCAGCAACGCACGCTGCTGGACCTCACGCACCGCAGTGACCTCGCGCGCCATCTGCGCCAATACGGCGAGTTGCTCGCTGGGACGGTGCCCACGTATGCGCTCACGCTGCAGTTGGTACGCGGCGATGGCTCGGCAGTGCCGGTGCGCATGACCACGTCCTTGGCGCGTGACCCGGCCACAGATGCCCCGCTGCACATGATCACCGTGGTCAATACGGTGCCCGAGGCGGGCGCGTCCTAGCCTACGGCGTCAACTGACGTCGCGAACGTCAACGCCTGACATTTCCAATCCATCATGATTTTTCCGGCACGCCTGGAGGGCCGGCATAGACTCCAAAGAACTATTAGTTAATTTCTTAACCTCCAGTAACTAGGGCGTCACACGCGTTTTCCCTGCACCTGGCGCCTACAGAACAAGGAGATCGGTTTTGGCTTCTTCCTCTGCCGCCCGCGCGGCACATCATCAACGCACCCTGCAATGGGGCTATCGCTGGGCACTATGGGCGGCCATCCTGTGGGGCGCCTGGTATGTGCCGGGCACGGCCGTCTGGCATGAATCTCCGTTTGCCACGATGGACCTGTCCGATCCGCGCGCATTCCTGGTCTGCGCGGCCGTCATCACGGCGTTCCATAGCGTCATGGTGACGGTCTTCCAGTGGGTGTGGCTCGGCTCTCTCGGCAAGCTGGGCGATTACTTCCGCACCATCGGCCAGTTTCGCAAGATCTCGCGCTGGTACTTCATTGCGGCTGTCGTCGGCGGGCTGATGGCCAACTTCGGCTCGTATCTGGCGATGGGCTATGTCGGCGCCGTGTTCGCGGCAGTGGCCGGGCTGCTGTATCCGGTGGTGGGCGCGACGGTCGCCAAGCTTTGGTACAACGAGCGCATCAGCGCGCGGGCGGCGGTGGGCATCGCCATCATCATCCTGGGCGGCGTGGCGATCTACGCGCCGGCATTGATGGCCGAATCACACAGCGGCGGCAATCAGTGGATCGGCTACCTGGGCGGCGCCATGGCGGCGATCGGCTGGGGCCTGGAAGGTGCGATCGTGGGCCGTGCCATGGACGTGACCGACCCTGACTGCGGGGTCTCCATCCGCTACACCGCCGAGGCCATCTATTGGGTCGTCCTCATCCTGCCGGCCATCGCCCTGTTTGCGCATGTGCCCGTGCCGGTAACGGAGATTGCCTCAGGCATTGTCCACAGCAAGGCGCTGCTGTGGCTGGTCGTGGGCGGCGTCACCTTCTCGTTCTGCGCGGTGGCCTGGTACAAGTCGTTCCCGCTGATCGGCGTGGGGCGCGGGCAAGCGCTGGGCGCGTTCTACGCGATGTTCGCCACCCTCTTCACCGCCATCTTCACGCTGCAGTTTCCGGAGTGGTACTTCCTGATCGGCCTGGCGCTGGTGATCTTCGGCGGGTTCGTGATGGTGTCGGAACGCTCGGAAAACCTGGAAGTGATCCGCGGCGGTGCCACCCCTGCATCCACGGAGACGCACGCATGAAACTGCACACGAAGGGCTACATCCTGCAACTGCTCGCGGGCAACGACACGCTGTGGGACAGCGACATCGCCCATCGCACCTGCATCGAATACGGCAAACCCGAAGACGAATACTGGACGGGCAGCATCCGTGCCATCCTCGCGGATCTCTACTCCGGCGGGCTGGTGCAAACGGCTGAAGACACGCTGGACGAAGCCACGGGCAAGGTGCACTTCCGCTACGCCATCACCGATTTTGGCCGTCAACGCATGGCCGACACCGGCCTGCTCGACCTCGAACCGAAGGAGACCACGCAATGACCGATTACTGGGGCTATCCGTTTGCCGATGTGTTGGCGATCGTGGTGATCGTCGGGCTGAGCGCACTAGCGCTGTATCAGGCACGCACGTACACGAAGCAGCTCTGACACTGGAGCATCAAAAAAGAAAAACGGCCCGCCGGCAGACCACGCCGGCGGGCCGCTTTTGCTTGAGTACCGCTTATGCGCTCAGCGCCGGATCGGACACACTGACGCGGCCGGTCTCAACGTGACCGGCGAGGCGGCGCTCGAAGCCGGCATCGGTGCTGGCCGTGACGGTCAAGTCGTACCAGGCGTACTGGCTGCGCAGGTCGAGGTACACCGACGCATCGTCACCGCCGCGCACTTCGCGCTGCACGCTCTCGCCCGTGTACGCGCTCTTGATCGTGAAGACGGTGGGCGTGCGGCCGTGGTTGATGAGACGCAGTTGCAGGTTGCCGTTGGCCACGTCGTAGCCCTCCTTCACTTCCAACGCATGGCCATGCGGACGCAGCAGGCCCGAAAGGGTGAGCTTGCCGACAAAGCGGCGCAGGAAGCCATTTGGGCCATGCACCGTGAAGTCGTACGCGCCACCGGCGTTCACGGCCAGCTTGTCCGACAGGCGCTTGCCCGCTTCCACCGTGTAGGTACGCGGCGCGTCGGTGCTGCCGGCGGTGTAGACGAGGAAGGCAGCGCCCACGTCGCCGGTGTTCACGAATTCCAGTTGGAACTTGCCGGCCGCCTCATCCTGGCGGCCGCGCACGAACAGTTCGTACGGCAGGGCGCGCGACGGGCGCACACCGGTTTCCTGCTTCGGCACGGCCTGCACCAGCGGCGGCAGCGGCACGTAGCTGGCGTGGCGCAGCTTGTCCTTCGGCACGTAGGCGGCGGTGCTCGGCAATGCAGGCACCACCTCGTTGGGCGTAGCAAAGTTGAACGCAGACGTCAGATCACCGCACACGGCGCGACGCCACTTCGAGATGTTCGGCGACTTCGCGCCGTGCGTGCGCTTGAAGCGTTGCTCGATGAAACGGATGATCGATGTGTGGTCGAACGTTTCCGAGCACACGTAGCCCCCCTTGGACCACGGCGATACCACCAGCATCGGCACGCGCTGGCCCAGGCCGTAGCTGCCGGCACCGTACGTGCTGTTGCCCGGAAAGTATTCGCCCGTGGTGTCGACCGTCGACAGCCCATTGCTGCCCGACGAGGCAAACGGCGGCACGAGGTGGTCGAAGAAGCCGTCGTTCTCGTCGTAGGTGATGAACACCGCGGTCTTGCTCCACACCTCGGGGTTGGAGGTCAGGACCTGCAAGACCTGATCGATGTACCAGGCGCCGTAGTTGGCCGGCCAGTTCGGGTGCTCGGAGAAAGCCTCGGGCGCGGCAATCCACGACACCTGCGGCAGCGTGCCGTTCTGCACGTCGCGCTTAAGGATGTCGAAGTAGCCGTCGCCGGCCGACGCGTTGGTGCCGGTGCGCGCCTTATCGTACAGCGGGTTGCCGGGCTGCGCGTTCTGATACTGCTTGAAGTAGAGCAGCGAGTTGTCGCCGTAGTTGCCGATGTAGGCGTCGCTCGTCCAGCCCCAGGAGCCGGCCGCATCGAGGCCCGTGCCGATGTCCTGATAGATCTTCCACGAGATGCCGGCGGCTTCCAGCACTTCCGGATACGTCGACCAGCCGTAGCCGGCTTCTGCGTTGTCGATCACGGGGCCGCCGCCGACGTTGTCGTTGCCGACATAGCCCGTCCACATGTAATAGCGGTTCGGGTCGGTCGACGTGGGCGTGGCGCAGTGATAGGCGTCGCAGATGGTGAAGGCGTCAGCCAGTGCGTAGTGGAACGGAATGTCCTGGCGGGTGAGATACGCCATCGTCGTGGTGCCCTTGTGCGGGACCCAGCCGTCGTAACGCCCGCCATTGACGGCGAGGTGGGTGTCGTTCCAGCCGTGCGGCAGGTCTTGCAGGAACTGCAGGCCCAGATCCGGCGCGCTCGGGCGGAACGGCAGGACTTCGCCCACGCCGCCGGCCATCGGCTGGTGCCACACGCTCTTGCCCGTCGGCAGCGTGACGGTGCGCGTATCGCCGTACCCGCGCACGCCCTTGAGCGTGCCGAAGTAATGATCGAACGAGCGGTTCTCCTGCATGAGGATCACGATGTGCTGTACGTCTTCGATATTGCGGTGCGCGTTATGGGCGGGAATCGCCAGCGCCTGACGAATGCCTTCGGGCACCGCGCCCATGGCTGCGGATGCAGCAGCCAACTGGGCGGCGGAGCGGAGAAAACCACGGCGACTGTTGGAGGTCATGTTCTCGTCCTGATGTCTGTGTATTGGGGGGGTGGTGGGGGGGGAACAACACGGGGCAGCGACTGACTGAACGCAACGCGCAAAGTCAGTCGACGGTATGAATCACAGGCGGTGCCAAGACGTTTTGCGAGGCAACGGCGGGCGGCGGCGAGGCGGGCGGCACGGAAGCCGTGCGCGCACCACGGCAGGCACATGTGGGTCAGAAGCATCGCAACCGCTCAACACGAGCGCGAACAGCACAGCCGCACCCGCCACAAACGCAGGCACGCGGCGTGAAGCGCTGGCATTTCGGTTGGCAGACACAGATGACCTCCAGATGACATCGGCGAGCCCGACTGTGCTGCGCGCGCTGTCTACTCACCACGCGCTAAGGTAGAAAGGATTCATGTCGGTTACGTGACGACGGCACGCGCCGGCTCCGTCACCCGAGCTCGCAGATTGATGGAATAGTGTTGCAAGTGCGAATCATTCTCATCTACACTGCAGCGCACCAAATGGCGCCACCGTGCAGCCGATCAGGCTGCTTGCATTGCGCACATACCTAGAAGAACGAGCCTCCCTTGCAGCTTCCCCATGGGAGCGCTGCATTCCCGCCTGTCTCTGAAGCGGCCCCTACATCAGGACCCCCTGTGCTGCAGGGTCGAGCCCCCGCTCGCCTGCACACGCTCATGTCCCGTAGGAGCCCTCATGCAACGTCGATCCGATACCGCCGCCAAGACCCAAACCGCACCCGCAGCTGCGGCCGGCAACTTCCGTCTTGAATCCATTCCCGCGCTGCTCGAAGTTGGCGTGCACGCCGAGCATTGGTCAGCGGCACAACAACTGGCACGGCGGCGCGTGCTGTCGCGCCTGCTGCAGGCGCTGTTTCGTGAAGCGCTGCTCAATGCCGACCAGCTCATCGCCGATACACGCGCCGATGTGACGTTGCTGCCGATCTGGCAGCAGCGCGTGCTGTTGCGTTTCACTGGTTTGCGTCCGGGCGCGCTCGGCAGCTGGACATTGACCGGTGATATCGCCGTGCTGGCGCACGAGCGCCCGCCGGCACCCATTGAACGTCCGTCCGCCCTGCTCAACTGGCTCGCGCCCATGCTGGACATTGGCGATGCCACCGACGCCCACCGCCTGGCCGCCATTGCCCGCCTCGCGACGGAACTGGACAACAGCCAGGACAACGACACGCTGTGTCAGGCCTATCGGCTGGCCTGGGGCGAACGTCTCGCCGCCGAACATCGCACCGCAGCGTCGCAAGACGCGCTGGCCCTGCTCTGCGGGGATGGCACGCCGCACACCCTGGCGCGCACCGAGCAGTGGGGCACTGGCGGCCACCCATGGCATCCGGCCTACAAGACGCGACTGGGGCTCGCGCCTGAACAGGTCATCGCGCTCTCACCGGAGTTCGAAGCGCAGGTGCCCATCGGCGTGGTGGCCGTCGCGGCGCATCGCCTGCAGGTCACCACGATGGAGGGAGTGCAGCCGTACGCCGACTGGTTCGCGGCAACCTTCCCCGACGCGATGGCGGCGTTTCGCAAAGCCTTGCTGGCACGCCAGCTCGCGCCCGAAGCGTGGCTGCCGCTGCCCGTTCACCCATGGCAGCGCGACACGACGCTCGGCGAGACCTTCGCAGCTGAATTCGCCGCCGGCGAATTGATCAACCTGCCGGATATCAGCATTGCCGCCCGACCGACGATGTCATTCCGCACTGTGGCCGCGACCGACGCGCCGGGCGGCCCGATGCTCAAGCTGCCGGTCAGCATGCGGCTGACCAGCGTTGAGCGCACCGTATCGCCCAAATCGGCCGTGATGGGGCCGCGCGTGAGCGCCCTGCTGGAACGCATCCTCGCGACCGACGCAGGACTGGCGAACGTTCTGTCGATCGTGCCTGAACGCCACGGCATTCACGTGGCCGGCACGGAGGACGATCGCGCCCGGCATCTGTCGATGATCGTGCGCGACAACCCCACCACACGCATTGCCGGAACCGCGCGGTTGCTGCCGGTCGGTGCCCTCTTCACGCCGGACTTCACCGCGGACATGACGCACGCAGCGGCGCCCCTGCTGCTTGACACAGTGCTGGCGCGCCAAGCCGATGGCACGCGCGCCGAGCGGGCCGCGCGTTTCTTCAACGCGTACCTGCGCGTCGCCATTCCGGCCATCGTCGGCCTCTATCTGCGTTACGGCATTGCTCTGGAGGCGCATCAGCAGAACACCTTCGTCGTCATCGACGAGGCCGGCATGCCGGTGCGGCTAGTGGTGCGTGACTTTGGCGACGTGAAGATCGCGTTGCCGACGCTGCAGGCACAGGGCTTTTCGATCGAGCCGTTCCGTGCCGGCCACACCACGTATCCCGATCGGGACATTCCGCGCAAGAAGCTCATCCACGCCTTCCTGCTGTGCCATATCGGTGAACTAGCCCTGGCGCTGTTTCCCGAGCACGGTAGCGCCGTCGGGCTGCACCAATGGCATGACACCATGCAGGCCGTGTTCGAAGCCAACCGCACAGCGCTGGATGCCGACACATGGAAGCATGAGCGCCACGCGCTGCTCGAAGCGCCATGGACGTTCAAGACGTTCGTCCGCATGCGTCTGCGCGACCAGTCCGACGACATGCACGCCGCGCTGCCCAACCCGCTGGCTGCAGCCGCTCGCGCATGAACCCGGCAACGACTGTGGACGCGTGGCGGGGGGCCATCCGGTGGCTCCTCGTCATCCAGGCCCTTTCAATGGGCGCGATGGAAATGACGGGGCCGTTCTGGCCGCTGTTCCTGCGTGAGCTGTCGCCGGTGCCGCACGTGCCGTTCGCGTGGGTGGCGAGCGCAGCGTACTTTGCGCCGATGGCCGCCACGCTCGTCACCGCGCCATGGTGGGGGCGCCTGGCCGACCGTGTCGGGCCCAAGCCGATGATCCTGCGGGCGCTGGTCGCGCTGGCCGCGTCACAACTGTGGTCGGTCTATGCAGACTCAGCAGCAAGCGTGCTGCTGGCGCGCACGGTGCAAGGCGGGCTGGCGGGCTTTCTGGCCGCCGCCCAGATCTACGCCATGCGCGTGGCGCCGGCCGACATGCGCCGGCGAGTCTTCGCCGATCTGCAGACCGTCACGGCGTGCGGCAGCTTCATGGCCCCGCCGGTTGGTGCGTGGCTCGTGGGGTGGATGGGCTTTCGCATGGCCAACACGGCGGGCGCGGTCGTGATCCTGGCGTGCATTCCGCTGGCGATGGTCTGCCTGCCCGCGATCAAGCCCGCCGCGCAGTCCGTAGACGAGCCGGACGCCGATGCTCGCCAGGCACGTCACGCTCCGCTGGGCGCCCTGGTGATCGGCCTGTTGCTCGGCACAGTGGCGGTGCAGGCGGCACGCGTCATGCCGCAAGGCTTCCTCGCGCCGTATATCACCGAGACGCTGCATGGCTCGGTGATGCTGGCCGGTCTGGCGTACAGCGCCACGGCCGCGACACTGGCGCTGTCTGCGCGCTGGTGGGCAAAGCGGTTTGCGGGCCTGCCCGTGCACGTCACGCTAGGGCGCGTCTGCGCATTGACCGCCGTCTGCGGCCTTACTGCGCTCTGGCAAGGCGTTGCTCAGGGGGAAGCCGCGTTCATCGCTGCGCGCCTGGCGTGGGGTCTGTGCCTGGGCGGCCTGCTACCGGTCCTCAACAGCCTGGTGGCAGAAACCAGCCCGGAAGATCGTCAAGGCTTTGCTTTGGGGTTGTGCAGCAGTGCAGCCAAGGGCGGCGCGCTCATCGGCCTGGGCGTGGCGGCGTTGTCGACGGGCCTGTTCGGATGGCGTGCGGGCTTTGTCGCCATGACCGCCATGTACCTGGCGGCACTGCTTGCCCTGCTGGTCATACGCCGCGCAGCCTCACCACACGCAGCATCGGCGGTGGGGCAGACTCAACGCGCCTGACGTCCGGCGCGCCGCTGCAGCTGTGTCTGCTCGGCGCGCCAGGCGAGGTAGCCGAGGCCGAGAAACGGCCACAGCCAGCCGATCCATTGAGAAAGGCTGTTGAAGTGGACGAAGCGCCCCAGCCGCCAGCTTTGCGCCGACACCCACGAATATGGGCTCGGCGGCAGCACGTTGGACAGGATGATCAGCGCGATCAGCAGGGCCATGGCCAGCGCACCGCGCAGCCAGCGCGGCAGGCGCACCAGCAGCACCAGCACCAGCGAGCCGACGACCAGCCCGAAACGCGCGCCAGATGAAAGCCAATCCCACGCGCCGCCCAGCGGAAACTGCAGCACCGTCGCCCCCGCCTTCACCAGCAGCGCGCCGGCCAGCAACGCGGCCAGCAGGCGCAGCATGGGCGCCCCGCGGCGCATGGCCACGCTGGCCAGCAGCCCCGTGCCGATCCAACTGCAAGCGGTGATGAGGGCTTCCAGCAGTTCCTGGCGCTGCAGCGCTTCCGGGTGCGCCGTCAGCTTGTCCTGCCAGTCGAACAGCTCCGGAAACCAGCCGTTGAGGAAATTGACCACAAAGGCATCCGGCGATGGATCGAGCAGGATGCTGCGGATCACCCCGCCCATGCTGAAGAGAAATTCCTGCGGAAAAATCTGCGCAAACGGCCACACCAGCATCAGTAGGATCGCAAAGGTCGCATGCGGCTCGAACCAGCGGCGGCGCAGGCGGCGCAGCCCGCCCCGGTCGATCAGCCGCGCCGCAAACGGCAGCATGACGATGCTGCCCAGCAGCGCGCCCAGCGTATTCGTCGCCAGATCGACGTTGGAGGATACGCGCGTGGGCAGATAGGTCTGGATCGCTTCCATGGCGCCCGAGAGCAGCAACCCCGCCAGCAGGGCCAGCAACACCGCACGCCAGCCCGTGATGCGCGGATGCAGCGCCAGCACCGTCAGCATGCCCAGCGGCATGTAGCCCCACACGTTGGTGAGCAGGTCGAAGCCGGTGTTGTAGCGCGGCAGCGGTGCGCTCAGGAAGGCAAACGGCGACACGCCGGTGTCCGTCCAGCCGGCAAACGGATACAGGCTGGCGTAGACGACCAGCAGCACGAACCACCCCAGCCCGGCGCGTGCAAGCGGCGAGTGGCGATGCGGAGTGGGTGCGGCGGGTTGCGAGTGGAAGTCCGTCACCGGAAGAAGCAGCTATCTATCTAGGAGGAGGAGCGGACATGCCCGGAAGAAGCCGCCCATGATAGCGTCCGATGCCGCTCTTCACGGATGGTTCCTCCATCCGGTGGAGAGGTCGAGGTATCAGCGCCGGCGTGTGCCAAATGCGGCCCCGGGCGTTGTGGGCGCGGCCGGGGTTGGCGCCGCCAGCGGCAAACCCGCCACCCAGTCGAGCACCTCGCCGATGGCCTTGTCCGACGCCTGCGTGAGCGCCGTCACCCCACCCGCAGCGTCAGGGCTGGGCGCAGGCGCATCGGCCTGCACCACGCGCTGGTCGATCACCCCGCGCGCCAGTGACACCGTTGCCCGCAGACGCACCACGCCCCGACTGGCTTCAGGCCTGTCGAACACCTGTGAAAAGTCGACCAGCTCGATACGCAAGCTCGGCACATCGGGCGTGGGATAGCCGACCACATGGCCGCGCGCGGCCGCCGCATTGCGCAAGCGCGCGTCGAACAGGCTCACAGGCGATTCCACCCAGCGGCTGTTGGCGTACGCGTCGGTGCGCTGGCTTTGCGCATAGGCGAGGCGGTAGTAGATGGCGTTGCCATCCATCCAGCCGGGGCCGGCCACGTCGGCCACGCGCAAGGCGGTAGGCAGGCGTGCGCCTGCGCTGGTGGCCGGCGCGAGCCCAAAGTCATACAGCGCGGCGGGCGCCACGGGGGCGCTTGAGCAAGCTGCCAGAAGCGACAGCGCCATCAAAGCAGGCAGCGCGTGCGAGCGGCGGAACACAGCAGAGAACATCGGCATGGAATCTCCTCAGGGCTGGGCCGAAGCGCGGGCGGCGGGCGCGGTGAAGCCGGTCTCACCGGGGCCGGGCGCGCCGGGCGCGGGGCCAAACAGCACGCTCTGCGGCCGGGCGTTGAAGTCGGTCACGGCATGGTCGAAGCCGCGCACAGCCTGGCGAGCCTCACGCGCAAAGCCGTTGAGTTGCGGCAGCGTTTCGTAGGTCAGCACGTTGGCGGCGGATTGCATCGATTGCGTCGCCGCCGTCAGATCGGTCCCGGCGCCGGAAAGCGTCGTCATCAACGGCCCCTTGGGGTCGGACAGCGATTGCGTGAGCTTGCGCGTGGCCACCAGCGTGGAATCGAGGTTGTCAGCAATCTTGGGCAGACGGCGCACGGTCGGCTCTGCCTGCTGCGCGAGCGTGCTGTAGGCGTCCATCGTCTTCTGGAACGATTGCAGCGACGCCGTGACCTGTTGGCGGTGCTCGTCGTCAAACATGATCGACAGCGAGTTCAGCGTCTGATCGAGCTTAGAGAGCATCTGGTCGCCGCGCTTGTCCAGTTCGTCGAGGAAGCCGGCTTCCATGCGAATGCGAGCGGGGTCCTTCTGGGATGTGGCCAGGCGCACCGGGCTGGGCGCGTGCTGGCTGTTGTCGAAGCCGCGGTCGTCGAGCTGGACGTAGGCCAGACCCGTCACACCTTGGTACGCCAAGCGGCCATACGTCGTGGTGGTAATGGGCGCATCCTTGTCGACCAGCACGCGCACGACGATCTGCCCCGGCACCTTGTCGTCAAAGCGGATGCTGTCGACCTTGCCGACGTCCAGGCCACGATATTTCACGGAAGCCTGTGGGTTCAGCCCGTTGACGGTGGAACGCGTGACCACGTCGTACGGCACGCGTACGGTCTGGTCGCGGTTGAACCACATGACGGCCAGCCCGATGAATATGACCAGCCCGATCGTGAACAGCCCGGCCAGGAATGCGTGGGCCTTGTTTTCCATCAATCCTCCTGCGTCGAAAGCGAGGCTGCAGCCACCGCCTCCGTCATCTGCGGGCCCAGCGCCATCAGGGCCCGTTTGCCCCGCTCACCCAGGAAGTATTCCTTGATGAACGGATGATCGATCTGAATGATCTGCTCCAGCGGCTTGGCCGCCACCACCTTGCGATCCGCCAGCACGGCAATGCGGTCGGACAGCGCTACCAGGGTGTCGAGATCGTGCGTCACCATCACCACGGTCAGGCCCAGCTCCTGGCGCAACTCGCGGATGAGCGCAACGTAATCGTCCGATGCGCGCGGGTCCAGCCCGGCGGTCGGCTCATCCAGAAACACCAGCTCCGGCTCCAGAGACAACGCCCGTGCCAGCGCCACGCGCTTGATCATGCCGCCCGACAGGTCCGACGGCATCTTGTCGGCATCGGTCGATTTGAGCCCCACCATCTGCAGCTTGAGCATCGCCACGCGCTGGACGAACGCGTCGGGCAATGTGCGCAATTCGCGCATCGGCAACGCCACGTTGTCGATCACCGACAGCGCAGAGAACAGCGCGCCGTGCTGGAACTGCATGCCCCAGCGGTTGCGCATCGACTGCAGATCGTTGCCCACCTGGCAGGTCAGCTCTTCGCCAAAGATGTGGATCGTGCCCGAGGTGGGTTTCTCCAGCCCCACCACCTGGCGCAGCAGCGTCGTCTTGCCGCTGCCCGAGCCGCCGACGATGGAAAGCACTTCGCCGCGAAACACGTCCAGATCGATGTTGTCCAGCACGGTCACCTTGCCATAGCGCTTGGTGACGCTGCGCACCTCGATCACGCGTTCGCGCGCGGGCGTGATCGCCGGCGGCGCCCCGGCATGCTCGATATGCGGATGGCGGGGGCGCGTCATATCCCGACGTCCTTGAAGAGGATGGCAAACACGGCGTCGGCAAGGATGACGATGGTGATCGACACCACCACCGACGTAGTCGTGCCCTCGCCCAGGCTCTGCGTGTTGGGCTGGATGCGCAGACCGAAGTGGCACGCCACCAGCGCAATCAGCATGCCGAACACCACGCCCTTGCCGATGCCGAGCCACAGGTTGGCCACCGGCACCGCATCGGGCAACGAGGTGATGAAATACGTCGGACTGATATCGAGCTGGAACTTGGCCGCAAGAATGCCGCCCGCCAGCGCCAGCAGATCCGTCCACGCCACCAGCAGCGGCATGGCAATCGCCAGCGCAATCACCTTGGGCAGAATCAGCCGAAAGCCGTGGGAGATGCCCATCACGCGCATCGCATCCAGCTCTTCAGTCACCCGCATCACGCCGATCTGCGCAGTGATGGCTGACCCCGAACGCCCGGCCACCAGAATCGCAGCCAGCACCGGTCCAAGCTCGCGGATGATGGCCATCCCCAAAATGTTGACGATGAAGATGCTGGCCCCAAACACGCGCAACTGGTTGGCCGACAGATAGCTCAGCACGATGCCGATCAGGAAACCCACCAGCGCCGTAATGCCCAGCGCCTTGTAGCCCGTGCTGTAGATGTTGGCGGAGATCTCGCGCCACGGCCCGCGATGCGGCGCGCGCACGAACCTGCCGAAGTCGAACATCAGTTGGCCAACCATGGCGATGCCGTTACGGGCGTGATCGAAGAAATCGAGCATGCCCTCGCCGAGGATCGCCACCGGGTTCATGCGCGGCGCCAAGCGCTGCTTCCAGCCGCCGGGGTCGAGCTTGGCAACGCGATCGAGCATGCGGCGCTGGTCGGGCCGGGCATCCAGGTGTTCGGGCCACTGGTTGCCCCAGGCGCGCCAGAGCAGTTGCGCGCCAAAGTGGTCGATACGGCCGACTTCGGTCAGGCACCACGCGTTGGCGTTGTCCAGCCCGGCGCGGATCTGCTGACGTGCGCTGCGCACGCCAGCGCGCTCGGCCAGCGCGAGCGTGGTCCAGTCGCCGGAGAGAAAGGCGACGGAGCGTCCATCGACAACGCGCACCTCAAGCTGCGGTGTACGGCAGGTGATCAAACGGTTCTCCGTAAGCGGTGATGCCGGATATCGGTCGAATTGTAGCCAACGCGCCGCCAAACGCTGTCACACTGGCTGCCACACTGTGAGGCCTTTGCATCGCTTGAAGCAAGCGCCAGTCCCGTGTTTGCAGCACCGCTCGTACAATGCGCGCATTCTTAGCGCGAACTTGATCGCCCGTTTTTTATGTCTCTTGCCGAACCCTCCGCGCGGTGGCGCCTTGCGCGCGAGCGCATCCAGCCCAGCGGCCCGGCTGCCGGCTGGCCTGTCGATGTGGTTGAGACCACCGGCTCCACCAGCGCCGACCTGATGGCCGCCGTGCGTGATGCCGCCTGGCCTGCCAGCACGACGATTCCCGCCCCAGCCGGCGCCGCGCCGCTGCTGGGTGCGCGCGTGCTGGCCGCGCAGCGCCAGACCGCCGGGCGCGGTCGCCAAGGCCGCCCGTGGGGTGGCGACCACGGTTTGACCTTCTCCATCGCCTGCGCCTTTGCGGGCGAGCCCGCGCAGCTTGGCGGACTGAGCTTGGCCGTGGGTGTGGCCGTGGCCGACGCCGTGGCTGGGTACGCGGAAGCCCGGGGCGGGAGCGGACAGGCGCTCGCACTGAAATGGCCCAACGATGTGCAAATTGCGGGGCGCAAGCTGGCCGGCATCCTGGTCGAGACCGTACGGACAGAGCCGGGCCGGACCTGGGCCGTCATCGGCATCGGCCTGAACCTGGAACGGCCGCGCGTGCTGGAAAACACGCTGGGCCGCGGCCTGTCAGGCGTGGAAGAACTGGTGGATGCGCCAGAGCCGAATGCCGTGTTCTCGGCACTGCTCACGTCGCTGGGTGAACACCTGCAGCGCTTCGGCGCACAGGGCCTGGCGCCGTTCGTTGCGCCGTTTGCCGCCCGCGATGCCTTTGCCGGCGAGCGGGTGCGCCTGTGGCAGGACGGCACCATGGTGCTCGAAGGCGTGGCGCATGGCATCGATGCACAAGGCCGGCTGGCGATCGAATCTGGCGGACGTGTGCAGTGGATCCACAGCGGCGAGGTTTCCTTGCGCAGCGCAGACGCGGAACAGCCATGACGCGCCTGAAGGCTTCCGCCGCGCACACCACCCCTGCCCGTCCGCTGTTGCTGATCGACGCGGGAAATACGCGCATCAAGTGGGCATGGATTGCCGGTGGTGCCGATGCCGAACTCGCCCTGCCCGAAGAACCCGGCGGCACACCCTGGCAGCATGCGGGCGCCCGTGCGCACGATCGATTGGCTGAACTGGTGGAAGACTGGCGCGATTGCCACGCCTCCGGCGTTGCCCCGCCCGAGGTATGGATCAGTGCAGTGGCTGGCCCGGCACTGCGCGATGCACTCACCGCGCGCATCGCCCGCGTGTTCGACGGGGCACGCGTGCGCATTGCCGCGTCGGAAGATGCCACCGCCGGCCTGCGCAACGGATATCGCGACCCAACGCAGCTTGGCACTGATCGGTGGGTTGGCGCGCTCGGCGCACGCCACTTGTGGCCCGACGCGGCCCTGCTGCTGGTAACCGCAGGCACCGCCACCACACTCGACATCGTCACGCCCGATGGCCTGTTTGCCGGCGGCCTGATCCTTCCCGGCCTCACATTAATGATGCGCGCGCTGTCACGCAACACGGCGCAGTTGCCCGAAGTCGATGTCAGCTACCTGAGTGCGGGCGACGTCGTTGCGCCGCCCTGGGCCGACAATACGCAGGACGCCATCGCGCTGGGCTGCGTCATCGCACAGGCGGGCGCAATTGCGCAGACGTGGATGGCACTGCAGAAGCAATACCCCGGCCCGGCACGCTGCGTGCTGAGCGGCGGAGCACGCGCCGCGCTGGGGCCGCATCTGCGCATGCCGTTCCAGATGCACGATAATCTCGTGCTGCTCGGCCTGCAGGTGCTGGCGCGCGCGCGCCGGGAAGGTGCCGCGACGCTGGCCTAGCCTCGGTCGGCCGGGCTGCAGTTTTCGTCTGACGTCTTACCGTTGTTGCTGCTGTGTTCCTGCATTCCGAGCCACCGTCCGAATCCACGTCCGTTCGCACCATGACGCTTCGCCTCGCCCTGCTGCTCCTGCTGCTCGTCAACGGCGTTCTGCTCGCGGCCAATACCGGCGTGTTCGGGCCAGAAGTGTCCAAGGCGTGGTTCGAGAGCGAGCGCGAGCCCGATCGCATGCGCCGTCAGATCCGCACCGAAGCCATCCGTATTCTCGAACCGGCACCCGCTTCTGCACCGGCCACCGCCTTACCCCAATCGGCGCCAGGCTCGCCGCCGGCGGCGTCGGCGCCTGCCGCATCGAGTCCGCAAGCGAACATCGAGCATACGGCTCTGACCACCACTACCACCTCTGACAGCGGCGGCAGTTGCACCGAACTCGGCGGCCTGACCGAAGCACAGGCCACGCGAGGCATCGACCAGCTCAAGCAGCTGGCCGGCGTGCAGGTTGAGCGCATCACGCGCCAGGAAGACAACCGCTGGTGGGTCCACATGCCGGCCCGCGACACGCGCGACGACGCCGATCGCAAGGTGGCCGAACTCAAACGCCGCAACGTGGCGGATTCAGCCATCGTGCAAGAAGGCAATACGTTTGTGGTGTCGCTCGGTCTGTTCCGCGACAAGGAGCGCGCGCAGCAGCGTCTGGACGAACTGCGCGCCAAGGATGTGCGCACGGCCGTGGTCACGCAAACGCGCCGGCTCGGCTCGCAGACCTCGCTACGCGTGACCACCACCGCCGATGCGGCATCGGGCGTCGTAGCCCAACTGGCCGCACTGAAGAAAACGCTGGGAGCCGAAGACCTGCACGCTTGCGCGGCAGTCACGGCATCGCGCTAAGCGTTCAGGACGACGCGCGCACGCGCTTGAGCAGCGCCGTCGTCGAGCGATCGTGCTCAAAGGGAATCGCCAGCGCCGTGCCGCCCCAGCTACGCACGACACGCGTTTCTTCCAGCGCATCGATGTCATAGTCGCCGCCCTTGACGTAGATGTCGGGACGCACGCGCTGGATGAGTTCGACCGGGGTTCGCTCGGCAAACAACACCACCAGACTCACCGCTTCCAGCGCAGCCAGCACGGCCAGGCGATCGTCCTGCGTGTTGAGCGGGCGGTCGTCACCCTTGCCCAGCATCCGTACCGAGGCATCGGTATTCACGCCCACCACCAGCGAAGCGCCCAGTGCGCGCGCCTGCGCCAGATACGTGGCGTGCCCGCGATGCAGGATGTCGAACACGCCGTTGGTGAAGACCAGTGGGCGCGGCAAGGCACGCACGCGGGCTTCCACATCGACGGAGTCGCAGATCTTCTGTTCAAAGGCGGGCGCGGGCTGGCGAGCGGTCATGGCAAAAGCGAAATCGGGGTGGAAAACAAAACGGCCCATCGAATCGATGGGCCGCTCACTGCCAGTGGCAAGGATCAGGCAGCTTGTTCGGCCGAGCCGAGCAGACGTGCGTTGAGTTCCTTGCGGTAGCGGTTCAGGTCTTGCACGGTTTCGAAGGTGCGCTCGAACAGCAGACCCATGTTGTGCAGGATGCGCTCGATGACCTTCTTTTCCCAGCCGGCGTCGAACTTGATCTGCTCGTCCAGCCAGTGCTCCAGCCAGTCCGGGTTCGGCAGGCGCGACTGCACGGTGTCTTGCGGGAACAGCGCCTTGTTCACGTGCAGATTGGTCGGGTGGAGCGGCTTTTCGGTGCGGCGCGCCGAAGCCATCAAGACGCCGATCTTGGCGAATGCGCTGCGCGCGCTGTCGCCGAACTGGCCGAGGTATTTCTTCATGTAGCGCAGGTAGGCGCCGCCGTGGCGGGCTTCGTCCTGCGACAGATGCTTGTAGATTGCCTTGATGACCGGCTCGGTGTGCCATTCGGAGGCACGGCGATACCAGTGGTTCAGGCGGATCTCGCCGCAGAAGTGCAGCATCAGCGTTTCCAGCGGCGGGGCCGGATCGAACTCGAAGCGCACGTTGTGCAACTCTTCTTCGGTCGGTACGAGCTCAGGGCGGAAGCGGCGCAGATATTCCATCAGCACCAGCGAGTGCTTCTGCTCTTCAAAGAACCACACGCTCATGAACGCCGAAAAATCGGAGTCGTGACGATTGTCACGCAGGAACATCTCGGTGGCCGGCAGGGCAGACCACTCGGTGATGGCATTCATCTTGATGGTCTGCGCTTGCGCGTCGGTCAGCAGCGACGCATCGAACGTGTCCCACGGAATATCCTTTTCCATATTCCAGCGGACCGCTTCCAACGACTTGAACAATTCGGGATAGAGCATGGTAAGCCTTTGAATTTGCAGGCGGATTCTAGCAGACATGCTTGACCCGCCCCCGATTTTCGTGGTTGCCGGAGCAAAGTTCTGCGCCGCCCGTTTCCTCGTGACAACAGGCCTGCCGGCGCCACAATCGCAACGTGGCTTGGCGACCCCCTCACACGCGATGCGGTCGCGCGTTGTCTCGCGGTACGCCGCGATGTGATCGGCAGCGCGGTGGCCGTCCGTCTTTTGTGTCAGACCGGGCACCGCCGGGCAAGGTTTCCAGTATAGGAAGCGCTGCAATTCGTGGGGCGAATGGCGCGCAACGCATACCGCACATTTCACCTGAGGCGACCCCGGGGCGTTATACCCTAGACTGAAGACAAACTCCGGCTCGCCGGCTGAGCGTCCGCTTTTGGAGATTCGCCATGTTGCTTTCTGCCACCGTTTCCGCGCGTCGGCCGCGCCTGCAATTGCACGCGTCGGGTGTGCTGCGTCGACATCATCTGCTGATGATCGCCATTGCGATTGCTATTGCCGTGATCGCGTTGCTGCTGCCACGCACGGGGCATGCCGCCACTTCGAGCGCCCCAACCACCGCGCAAGCACCGGCTGCCGCAGGCGCCTGCCCCGCCAGCCTGAACTTTCGCGTCAAGCGCTTGCAGGACGATGCGCCGCAAGACCTCTGCCAGTACGCCGGCCGCGTCGTACTGGTAGTCAACACCGCCAGCTATTGCGGCTACACGCATCAGTACGAAGGGCTCGAAGCGCTGTACGCGAAGTACCGCGACAAGGGCCTGGCGGTGCTGGGTTTTCCGTCGAACGACTTTCAGCAAGAACCCGGCAACAGCAAGCAGATCGCCGACTTTTGCTACAACACGTATGGCGTGAAATTCCCGATGTTCTCGAAGACAGCGGTGGTTGGCGCGGGCGCGTCGCCGCTGTATTCGTGGCTGGCGACGCAGACGGGCCAGCCGCCCAAGTGGAACTTTCACAAATATCTGCTGGACCGCACCGGCCGCGTAGCGGCGGTGTTCCCGAGCAGCATCGAGCCGAGCGACCCAGCGCTCATCAAGCGCATCGATGCGCTGTTGGCTGAACCGTCGACACGCTCGTCGCGCTGATCAGGCTGCGCGCATCGTGTCAGGAATCGCGCCGTACAGGAACGCGGCCAGCTCGTCGCGACGGGCTTGTACGTCGCGCTCGCCCAGGTCGATCAATTCTTGCGTGAACTCGGGTTCGAAGAGCAGATAGCTCGCGAATGCCGCACCGCGCGCTTCGGTGCCGCCCAGCGGCTTGAGCAGCGCACGCACCGTGCCCGGCAGGCGCTGCACGTGGCGCGAGGCAATCAGCTCGATGCGCTCGGACGGCGCCATCACCAGCACTTCGATCTTGCGCCAGCCGTCGCGCGCGTCGGCAATCTCGGGGTTGCGGGCCACCACTGCGTTGACGTGCTGCAGCCGTTCGATATCGGCCGAGAGCCCGTCAAGAAAGATGCTCGCCAGCGCCTGCCCCGCGATCTGCGCGAGCGACGGATAGCCGGACGCCGGCACCGTGTCGTACCAGCCCGGCTGCGAGCGAGACGCGGCGCCCACCACCAGAATGCGATTCGCGCCCAGATGAATGGCCGGGCTCAACGGCGACATCTGGCGCATCGTGCCGTCGCCGAACCATTCGTCGTTACCTTCGAGCGGCACCGGCTCGGCTGGGAAGATGAACGGGATGCTCGACGAGGCGAGCATGTGCGACACGCCGATCTCATCGGATACCGCAATCCGTTGCGAACGCCGCCACGGCAGCACCACATGCGGCGACTGATAGAACGTGACGTGGCGCCCAGTGGTGTATGACAGCGCGGTGATGGCCAGCGCGCGCAGCGCTCCGGCATCGAATGCGGCCTGCACCTGCTGACCGTCGTGTTGCGACTCAAGCAGTTCACGCAGCGGCGTATTGTCGAACAGTGCGCGCGGCGTGCGGCCGGTCATCCAGCCGAACGCCAACGCGGTCAGCCACCGGGCACCGCTGGAGCCCACGCGGCCCACGTCCGTGCGATAGACACGATCGGCATGCAGGCTGCCCCAGAGCTGGGTGAGCGCCTCGGTGGCGAGCGTGAAATCCTGTGCGCCGCGTGCGAGGCCCAAACTGTTGATCGCCCCCGCCGACGTACCGCAAATGACGTCGAACGGCGTGCGAGCCACCCCCGGCGCGTACTCCCGCGCCAACTCCGCGATGCCGCGCAGCACACCCACCTGATAGGCGGCCCGCGCGCCGCCGCCCATCATCAAGAGCGCAGTGCAGTCTGGCGACATCGATCAGGGCGTGTCGTTGGCGGGCTTGCGCGGCGCAGATTTCGCCGGCGCTTTCTTGGCAGCCGCCTTCTTGGTGGCTGGCTTGGCCGTGCTGCCCGCAGGCGTCTTGGTGGCCGGCTTCTGCGCCGGCTTGGCGGCAGCGCGCTTGGGCTTGGCCGGCGCCGTCTTGTCTTCGATGTCTTCCGGCGCCGCGTCCAGCCCTTCCGCGCCCGGAGCCCCCGCAAACCCAGGGAAGCCTCCTGGGAAACCCGGCATCAGGTTCTGCGGCATCGGCATGGCGGCGGCAGCGGAGCTGGCGATCTGGTTGAACTGCTGCTGCAGCATGTTCCACCACGGCGAGGGGTCCAGCGCGGCTGCGGCGGCACGTGCGGCAGCTTGCGCCTGCGCGGCGGCCTGGGCCTGAGCCTGGGCATTCTCGGCGCGGGCTTCGGCTTGGTCGTCGTCAGTGTCTTCTTCCGCCTCGGCCTCGTCTTCGGGCGGCGGTTCGTCTTCGGCCGGCTTGGCTGTGGCGGCCGTGTGCGGCCACGCGGGCTTGGATTCTTCGTCAGTCGAGGACGCGCTCGGCGTCAGGCCGTCGAACGCGGACTTCATGGCATCGGGCGTCAGCGCGGAGCCGAAGGTCTGCAAAGCCACCAGCGTGGCGCGCTGCACTTCCAGGCCCTGGATTGCCGTGCGCAGCAGGCTGGCGTTCAGTTGCAGCCAGCCCTCAACAGCGCGCAGGTCGTGGATGCGCTTGTCGATTTCCTCGAGATCCATCGGCGGCGCGGCAAAGCTGGCCATGTTGGGCATGCCGCCACCGGCCATCCCGGCAAAGCCGCCGCCCCACAGCTTGCGCAGAAAATCGAAACCGCCTTCGGCGAAATTGGGCATCTGGGTGAACATGGTGTCTCCTACAAATCGGTCGGGGTCGGGCGCACGGGCGTGTTTCCTATCAGGCGCCATCAAACGTGGGCGGACGCTTCTGGCGCAGGCTCGCAATGCCCTCGCGCACGTCGGGGCCCGCAAAACCCATGAATTCAAGCGCCAGCGATGTATCAAAACTTGGACCCGCCAAGCGCAACCAGTTGTTCAGCGCGTACTTGGTCCAGCGGATGGCCGTCTGCGAACCCGCCGCCAAGCGCTCGGCGATTTCGAATGCGCAGTTGACGAGATCCGCTTCGGGCACGGCTAGCGAGACCAGCCCAATGCGCTCGGCCTCCTCGCCCGTCATGGACTCGCATAGCAGCAGGTAGTACTTGGCCTTGGCCATGCCGCACAACAGCGGCCAGACAATGGCCGCATGGTCGCCCGCTGCCACGCCCAGGCGGGTGTGGCCATCGACGATGCGGGCGTCCTTGGCGGCGATGGAAATATCGGCCAGCAATCCGGCGACCAGCCCTGCCCCCACGGCCGGGCCGTGCATGGCGCTGACAATGGGCTTGTCGCAGTTGATGACGTTGTAGACGAGGTCCCGCGCCTCGTGCCAGACGCGCGTGCGCACGTCGAAGTCTTCGGCCATCTGCTCGACGAGGTGCAGATCGCCGCCGGCCGAGAAGCCCTTGCCCTCACCGCGGATGAGCGCGACGCGCACCGAGGGCTCGGCGGACACATCGCGCCAGATCTCCGCCAGCTCGCGGTGCAGGCCGGCATCGGCAGTGGACAGCTTGCGGTTGGCCGACTGCGCCGCGCCCATCACGATTTCAAGGATGGGGCCGTGCTGGACGAGCGTCAGCGCCTGATAGCGGGCAAAGCGGGGAGCGAGCGAGGTCATAGCGTCCGAGGTAATGGATCAAGCATAGCGGATGAGATCGCACGTGCAACGCGGGATGTGCGCCACCGTCACTTTGCGGTATCGGCCAAATGCCATTGGCCGCGGCGGATCTGCGCCATCACGCGGGCGCGCTGGTCGAGGCCGACGTGGTCTTGCGGGCTCATGTTGACCACGCCGGTGCTGGTGGGCAGATCGCGCACCTGCTCCAGTACGTCGCGCAGCGCCTCGCGAAAGGCCGGCGTGCCCGGCTTGGCCCGCTTGAGCGCAACCGGCACCGCACGCTGCAACAGCACGCCGATGTCACCCGTGTAGGCGGCGAAGATCGACACGCTTCCCTTGCCGAAGGCGGCCTCGTAGCGACGCGCAAAATCCAGCGCCTGCTTCTTGGCAGGGTTGGTGTCGGACAATTCGGCGGCGACCATCACGGGGCCGGTCGGCACGTAGGCGCCTTCGCAATCCTTGCCGCACAGCCTGACGAAATCGTTGTTGGAAACGCCGTGATTGAAGTAGATCTTGCCGGTGTAGCCGCGCTCGGCCAGCGCCCGGGCCGGCAGCGCGGCGGGCGTTCCGGAGCCGCCAATCACCACCGCGTCGGGCTTGTTGGCCAGCAGATGCAGCACCTGCGCGGTCACGCTGTTGTCGGTGGGCGAAAAACGCTCGGTATCGGTGATGCGGATGTGCTTGAGATCAGCAAAGCGCTGCACCTCCGCCAGGAAGGCCTCGCCCAGCGCATTCGCAAAACCGATGTAGGCGATGGTCTTCACGCCATGCGCGGCGGCGTGCTCGGCAATGAGCGATGCCATGTGCGAATCCGAGTGCGGCGTCTTAAAGATCCAGCGCCGCTTCGCATCCATCGGCTCGACCAACCTGGCGGATGAGGCCAGCGAAATCACAGGCGTCCTCCCCTCGGCCGCCGCGTCGATCATCGCCAGCGTATTCGGTGTCGTGGACGAGCCCACGATCACGTCCACGTTGGACTCGCTCATCAGCTTGCGCGTGTTGGTGACAGCGCGCGTGGTGTCCGACGCGTCGTCCAGGACAATCACGTCGACCTTCTCACCGCCGATCTCTCGCGGCCACAGCGTGGTGGCGTTCTTCTCGGGCTGCCCCAGCGAGGCCTGCGGCCCAGTGGCCGACACCGTCACCCCGATGCGGATGTCCGCCAGCGCGGCGGAAGACAGCAAAGCCAAACCAACCAGTACGCCCGCATGTCGCCACTTCGGTCGCTGCATTGGGGGTCTCCTCCCGTGGTTTGGCAAAGAGCGTAGCGGTTTTGCGGCGGTTTGGCGATGCGGAGTCGCCCAGGCTAGACAGGTTCAGGCAGCGAGCGCAGTGATGCCGGCACGCGGCAACGCATCCTCCACCAACGCGCGCATCGATTCGAGCACGGCCGATTGCGGCATCAGGCCGAAGTTATGCAGCGCCATCACGTGATCGACGCCCATGTCGGACAGCCGCGCGAGCTTCTCGGCCACCGCGTCAGGCGTGCCGAATAACGACAGGCCGCTGGCCAGCACATCGTCGTAGGTTTGGCGGCGCGCGTAGAGGCGCGTGGCGACGTACAGATCGAACGCGTCGGCGGCCGTCGCGCGCACGGCGGCATCGGTGGGGCCCACGTGCGTGTGCAGCGCGACGGCCGCCATGCCGCGCGTGTCGGCAATGCCCGCTTCGGCCAGGCCGCGCCGGTAATCGTCCATCAACGTGCGGATGTCGTCGAAGCTGTCGACCGAGGCATACGGCACGAAGAGCATGCGCCGCCGCTGCCGGCCAATGTGATACGCCGCCTCGCGCCGCAGGATCGCCACGTGGATCGGCACGCGGGCCTGCACCGGCAGAACGTTGAGGCGCACGTCGCGCAGCGTGTGGAACTGGCCCGCGTGGTGCACGCGCTCGCCAGCGAGCAAGCGCTCGACGAGCATCAACGCTTCGTCAAAGCGCTCGCGCTTGATGGCGGGGTCGACGTCGTAGCCTTCGAACTCGTGCTTGAGATAGCCGGAGCCCACGCCCAGCGACAGCCGCCCGCCCGAAAGCGCATCGACCATCGCGTAGTTCTCCGCCACGGTGGCCGGATGGTGGAAGGTGAGGATGGAGATGGCCGTGCCCAGCCGCAGGCGTTGCGTCTGCGCGGCCAGATGCGAGAGAAAGACCGCGGGGTTAGGGACGGCGCCGTACTCGTGAAAGTGATGCTCGGCCACCCAGAAGGTGTCGTAGCCGAGCGCTTCGGCATGACGCGCCTGGGCGATGACGTCTGCGTAGAGTTGCGGCAGACTGCGGGGCCGGTCGGGGTAGTGGTCCTGCACGGAAAAGATCGACAGCTTCATGGCGTCTCCCGGGTTTCGAGGTCTTTTCCAGCGCGCGGGCCGCCGCGCCGGTTGTATCTTTTAACGTAACGCGTATCTTATAAAGCGACACCCGAGACTTCAAGATGCCCATCGACGCTCCCCTGCCGCCGGATACCTCGCCCGACGATTTGCCCGCAGAAGACGCCGCGCCTGAACGCACCAGCGCCGGCATCCAGTCCGCCGAGATCGCGCTGAGCGTGCTTTCAGCGATGGCGCATGCCGGTGGCGCACACGCCGTCTCCGAACTGGGCCGCCAGCTCGGCATGCCGCGCGCAAAGGTTCACCGCTACCTGGTGTCGCTGGAGCGCATGGGTTTTGTGGAGCAGGACCCCGCCTCCGCCCGCTACCGGTTGGGCGCACAGGCATTGCAGGTGGGGCTGTCGGCGCTGTCCGACGTGGATTTCGTGCGTGAAGGCAGCAACCTGCTGCCCAAGCTGGCCGAACGGCTGAACGAAAGCGTGTTTCTGTCGATCTGGACCTCGCGCGGCCCCGTCATCGTGCGCTGGGAAGACAGCGGCCGCCCGGTGGCGGTCAATGTGCGGGTCGGCTCGGTCATGCCGCTGCTGAACTCGGCCACGGGCCAGGCGTGCGCCGCGTGGATGCCGGAAATCCAGATCGTCTCGCTCATCGACCGCGAACTGCGCGGCCCCGGCGCCGGCAAGGCCGGCCTGACCGACTGGCTGAACTGCCGCGCTCGCTGGCAGGCGGTGCGGCAGGAAGGCGTGGCCCGCATCGGCGGGACGTTGGTGCACGGCATCGATTCGGTGGCCGTGCCGGTGCTCGATTCACAAGGCAAGCTGGCGGGCGCGATCACGGCCCTGGGCTTGTCCAGCGTGTTCGATTCCAGCCTGGAAGGTCCCGCCTCGCGGCTGCTGCGCGAAGCCGGGCGGACGCTGTCGCTGCGCCTGGGGTATCACGGGCAGGCGCTGACAGCGGGTGCCGCGGCGCCAAAGCGGGGGCGCCGTCCGAAAACGGCACCCGAATCCGCTTAAGCCTTACGCCTGCGTGCCCGGGGCAACGACTTCCTGGTCGATCGCCCCGAAAATCGACACGCCATTGGCGTCGAACATCTCGATCTTCACGGTGTCGCCGTAGCGCATGTATTCGGTGACGGGTGCGCCGGATTCGAGGGTTTCCAGCATGCGTTTCTCGGCGATGCACGCGTACCCCTTGCTGCGGTCCACGTTGGAAATCGTGCCCGAGCCGACGATGCTGCCCGCGCGCACGTTGCGTGTCTTGCAGATGTGCGCGATCAGCTGGCCGAAGTCGAACACCATGTCGGTACCGCACTCCGGCTGGCCGACCTTCTTGTTGTTCCAGCGCACCGTCATCGGCAGATGCACCTTGCGTTCGCGCCAGGCGCCGCCCAATTCATCGGGCGTGACGGCCACGGGTGAGAACGACGTGGCCGGCTTGCTCTGGAAGAAGCCGAAACCCTTGCCCAGCTCCGCCGGGATCAGGTTGCGCAGCGACACATCGTTGGCCAGCACGATCAGGCGGATGCCCTCGGCAGCGGCGGCCGGCTCGGTGCCCATCGGCACGTCGCCGGTAATGACAGCCACCTCCGCCTCGAAATCGATGCCGAACGCTTCGCTGCGGCAGATGATGGGGTCATGCGCGCCGGCAAGGTCATCCGAACCACCCTGGTACATCAGCGGGTCGGTCCAGAACTCGGCGGGCATCTCGGCGCCGCGTGCCTTGCGCACCAGTTCAACGTGGTTCACATAGGCCGAGCCATCGGCCCATTGGTAGGCGCGCGGCAGCGGCGCCATGCAGTTGCCGGCGTCAAACGCAAACGGGTGGCGCGCACGGCCCGCGTTGAGCTGGTCGTACAGATCCTGCAACTGCGGTGCATGGAAGGCCCAGTCGTCCAGCGCGCGCTGCAGTGTGCCGGCGATGTGCGTGGCGAAGTGAGCGGTCTTCAGGTCCCGCGAAACCACGGCCAGCTGGCCGTCGCGCGAGCCATCCTTGAGGGTGGCGAGTTTCATGTGCGTTGTATGGAAAAAGGCTGCGCGGATGGTACACCTAGCATCGGCTAAACTGGCCCGAACTGATCCCTCACCCCTCACCATGTCACCGCTGCCCGCCGACACCGATCTCGACCTGGAGTCCGATGCCGATGGCGAACTGGATGCGCCCGCGCGCTCGGGCATCCAGTCCATCGAAGTCGGCTTCCGGCTGCTGGAAGTGCTCACGCACACCGATGGCCCGATGATGCTGCGCGACCTGGCGCGTGCGGCGCCCATGAACCCCGCCAAGGCGCACCGCTATCTGGTGAGCTTTGCGCGCCTGGGGCTCGTCACGCAAACGCCCGAAGGCCGCTACGACCTGGGGCCGTTCGCGCTGGAAATGGGGTTGGTAAGCCTGAACCGGCAAGACCCGATGCGCCGCGCCCGGCCCGCAGCCGCCGCATTGCGCGACGAGATCGATCACACCATCGGCCTGGCCGTGTGGGGCAACCAGGGCCCAGCCATCGTCCACTGGGAAGAAGCCAGCCATCCCGTAACGGTCAGCCTGCGCCTGGGCGACGTGATGCCGATGCTGAACTCGGCCACCGGTCGCGTGTTCGGCGCTTACTTGCCGCGTGCGCAAACGCGTGCGTTCATCCAGCGCGAACTCGACCGCATTACGGCAGCAGGGAATACCCCGAGCGCCGAGAACCCCGAGCTGCCGCAAACGCTCGAAGCCTACGACGCCATCTGCGCAGACGTGCGCAAGCACGGCGCTTCGCGCATCCACGGCGGCGTATTGCCGGGCATCAACGCGATGTCGCTGCCTGTGTTCGACGCCAACGGCCAATTGTGTCTCGTGCTGATCGCGTTGGGCGCACAAAGCACCTTCGACACCACTTGGAGCAGCCCGCTGGAGCGGCGCTTGCGGCTGGCCGCACAACAGCTTTCCGCCGATCTTGGATACGTTGCACCCCACGCCCCGCAATCCTGACGAACTGAATACCGACCGCGTGCAACCCCGCAGGCGTCGCTTCTATCGGCTTGGCCGGTTCGGGCTCGTGCTGCTGGCCGTGCTCGTGCTGCACATCATTGCCGTCGTGTGGATCGCGCGCAGCCGTCAGGTGACGTGGCCGCCGGCGCCCGAGCAGATCATCCCCACGCTGTTGCTGCATCCCGAGCCCGTGCAGCCGCCAACGCCCCCGGCTGCGCCCAAGGCCCGCCCGGCTTCGCCCCGTCCGCGTTCTCAGACCCCACCCGCTCCGGCGCCGACACCCACGCCGCCCGCGCCCGATCTGGCAAGCATGGACCCGTCCGAATTCACCAGCGCTGGCGCTCAAGCCTCGGGCGATACGGGCGTGGTCAAGGATCTGAGCGGCGAAGGCCCGAGCGGGCCGCCTGCACCGCCGGGCGACGCGTTCTCGCTGCCGCCCTCAGCCACGCTGCGGTACGCCACTTACGTCAACGGCGTGCGCAACGAAGATGGCGTGATCCGCTGGGCCACCGATGGCAAAACTTACACGCTTGCCGTGGAAATTCCGTTGCCGCTCTTCTTTGGCAAACTCGCGTTTCGCAGCGCAGGTGTGGTCGGCCCGTATGGCCTCACCCCCACGCGCTACGAAGAAGTGCGCGGGCGCCGACAACCCGACGTGACGACGTTCCATTACGCGACCGACTCCATACCGGCTTCCGGCGCACAGGGCGCACCCACGGTCACTTTCACCCGCTCGCCGGCCGTGCTTCCGTTGCCCGAGGGCACGCAAGACCGCTTCAGCGTCTTCCTGCAATTGACCGGATTGGCCCGTGGCGGCCCCGAGCGGATCGCCAGCCCCGGCCTCACGCTGGAATTCCCGATCGCCGATACCGACAGCGTGGAAGTGGCCCGCGTCCAGCATGTCGGCGAGGAAACCATCGACACCCCCAACGGCACGATTCGTGCGCAACACTTCATACGCCTGCCGCGCCGTGCAGACGACAAACGGCGTGTAGAGATCTGGCTGTCTGCCGATCACGGTTGGCTCCCAGTACGCCTGCGCCAGACCGAGCCCAACGGCATGCAATTCGATCTGGTCTACCAGTCCCAAGAAGGAGGCTGACATGGACGCCAACGCCCTCTCCAACTCCGGCACGGTGCGCGCCAACGGCATCGATATCCACTACCGTACCGACGGCACAGATGGGTCATGGGTCGTGCTTGCGCACGCGTTGGGCGTGGACCACCGGTTGTGGGACAGCATCGCCCAACGCCTGGCGAGCCGCCACCGCGTGCTGCGCTACGACGCGCGCGGCCACGGCAAGACCAGCGCGCCGCACGGCGCCTACACGCTGTTCCAATTGGCGGATGATGTGGCCGGCTTGCTTGATGCCCTGTCGATTGAACAGGTGCATTTCGTTGGCCTGTCGATGGGCGGCATGGTCGGGCAGGTTTTGGGCGTACGATACCCGCAGCGGCTGCTCTCGCTCACGCTGTGCGACACCGTGTGCTACACGCCGGTGTCAGCGCATGCCATGTGGGACGAACGCATCGGCCAAGTCGAAGCGCACGGCATGAGCGGCATTGTCGAACCCACGATGCAGCGCTGGCTGACCACGCCGTTTCGTGAAGCCCATCCCGACGTAGTGGAACGCATTCGCGAATTGCTGCGCGCCACGCTCCCCCACGGCTATGTCGGTGCATGCCTGGCCATCAAGGCGCTCGACACACGCAGCTCGCTTGCACGCATCGCTTGCCCAACGCTCGTCATGACCGGCGAACAAGACACCGGCGCGCCAGTGGAAGTAGCGCGCGAGATCGCCTCGCTCATTCCCGACGCCCGTTTGAAAGTGATTTCGCACGCAGCGCACTTGGCGCCTATCGAACAGGAGGAGGCCTTCCTCACCGATCTGGATGAATTCCTCGGGCACGCAGGATGCGGGAGCCAATGTGACACGCCATAAGGCCTGCTTGCCTTGCCGATAGTTGCAGGCGCCCCGCACACGGCCCGTCGTCTACCCGCCGAATGGCGGAAGGCCGCTTGCTTCTTTCGATGCAGGAGCGGAAAGGTCTTGTTACGCGATCACAACGCACGTCACACATTTCGCCTCGCGTTCGCGAACTTTGTGACCGATCATAAAGCCCAAGGAGCAGATGGGGCAGAACGGTCAGGAGGCGGGAGTTGATCGGCCCTTGAAGTCATGGTCGTGGGCCCCATCTACCCGGTGCAGCAGTAGAGCAGTCCCCACAACAGCAAGACGATTGACGCCTCGGAGGTGCACCATGCAGATGATCTACAACAGCGACAACTACTGTGTTGTTGAGTTCGGTGTAGACGGCCAACACGCCATGCTGGCAGCGGGTGGCTACGAGATCGTGGACAAGAACCTCAAACGTGAAATCTTCCTCGGCGGCGAGTTAGCCGAGCATTTCCGTGAGGACGTGAAAAAGCTGATCGCCAGCGAGCCCACCGTTGAAGAAGTCGACGACTTTCTCGGCAAATTCGACACGGTGATGACGCAGCCGGTGACGATGCACTGACCTACGCGCGGGCAAGATCGCCCGCCAGACGGATCAACAAAAACGCCCGGAGCATGGCGCTGCCGGGCGTTTTTTCATGTGTCGATCGACTATCGGGTCGATAGCGCCCTTCTAGCATTGCTCCCACGGCAGGCCGGCATGACGCCAGCCATTCAGCGTGTTGCGATGGCGCGTGCTGTCCAGGTCTCCCTCGAAGCCGTGGCGCACGACATACACATCACGGAAACCCGCCTCTTCCAGTGCGTGCGCCGCAGCGGCTGAGCGATTGCCGCTCCGGCAGATCAGCACAATGGGACGCTCGACGCCATGGCCGGTCAGTTTGCGCACGGTCGGCACGAACTCGGGGTTCACCTCCCAATGCGGGCCATCGTTCCACGAGACGTGATGGGCGCCGGCCGGATGGCCGACGAACAGGTGTTCCATTTCGCTGCGGCAGTCGACAAAAAGCGCGGCGGGCGTACGCTCCAGGAAAGCGTGGGCGTCTGTGGGATCGAGCAATTGCATGGCGGGCGTCAGGGCGGGCAAATGGCGTGATGTGGATTATAGGAGCGCGATTGCCCACAACGGCGGCAAGTCATTGATGCGACTGGTAAAATTCACCTTTGGCCGCAAATCCGGAATATTTGACCGGCCGCAGCACCTCGGAGTCCCTCCCCATGACCGCGCCCCTGCCCTACACCCGTGCCGCCAACCTGCCCGCGCTGCTGCGCGAGCGCATCCTGATCCTGGACGGCGCGATGGGCACCATGATCCAGCGCTACAAGCTGACCGAGGCGCAATACCGCGGCGAGCGCTTTGCCAACCACCCGATCGACGTGAAGGGCAACAACGAGCTGCTGCTGCTCACGCGCCCCGACGTCATCCGTGAAATCCATGAGCAGTACCTGGCGGCCGGCGCGGACCTGATCGAAACCAACACCTTCGGTGCGACGACTATCGCGCAAGAAGACTACAAGATGGCGGAGCTGGCTTACGAGATGAACGTCGTGGCCGCCCGCTTGGCGCGCGAGGCCTGCGACAAATACAGCACGCCGGACAAGCCCCGCTTCGTGGCCGGCGCCTTTGGGCCGACGCCCAAGACCGCCAGCATTTCGCCCGACGTGAACGACCCGGGCGCACGCAATGTCAGCTTCGACCTGCTGCGCGATGCGTACTACGAACAGGGCAAAGCGCTGCTCGAAGGCGGCGCGGACGTATTCCTCGTCGAGACGATTTTCGACACGCTCAACGCCAAGGCGGCGCTGTTCGCCATCGATCAGCTTTTCGAAGATACCGGCGAGTGCGTGCCCGTGATGATCTCCGGCACGGTGACCGACGCCTCGGGCCGCATCCTCTCGGGCCAAACCGTCGAGGCATTCTGGAACAGCCTGCGCCACGCCAAGCCGATCACCTTCGGCCTGAACTGCGCGCTGGGTGCCGCGCTGATGCGTCCGTACATTGCCGAGCTGGCGAAGATCTGTGACACGGCCGTCTCGTGCTACCCGAATGCCGGCCTGCCCAACCCGATGAGCGACACGGGCTTTGATGAAACGCCAGAGGTCACCTCCAGCCTGGTCGACGAGTTTGCGTCGGCCGGCTTGGTGAACCTGGTGGGCGGCTGCTGCGGCACGACGCCTGAGCACATCAAGGCGATTGCCGAGCGCGTGGCGAATCGCAAACCGCGCGCTTGGCCCGGCCAATACAAAGAAGCCGCCTGAGCACAGGCCCCACGCCCGTACACCGCCGTCCCCATTCGCATCAAACGATCATGACCGACCACCCCATGCGCCTCTCCGGCCTCGAACCGTTCAACATCGGCGAGAGCACCCTGTTCGTCAACGTCGGCGAGCGCACCAACGTCACCGGGTCCAAGGCGTTCGCGCGCATGATCCTGAACAGCCAGTTCGACGAGGCGCTGGCCGTGGCGCGCCAGCAGGTCGAAAACGGCGCGCAGGTCATCGACATCAACATGGACGAGGCGATGCTCGACTCCAAGGCGGCGATGGTTCGCTTCCTGAATCTGATCGCCTCCGAGCCGGACATCGCGCGCGTGCCGATCATGATCGACTCGTCCAAGTGGGAAGTGATCGAGGCCGGTCTGAAGTGCGTGCAGGGCAAGGCGATCGTCAACTCGATCTCGCTCAAGGAAGGCGAAGAACAGTTCGCGCACCACGCCAAGCTGATCAGGCGCTACGGCGCGGCGGCCGTGGTCATGGCTTTCGACGAACAGGGCCAGGCTGACACGTTCGAGCGCAAGACCCAGATCTGCAAGCGCAGCTACGACTTCCTGGTCAACAAGGTCGGCTTTGCTCCGGAAGACATCATCTTCGATCCGAACATCTTCGCGGTGGCCACCGGCATCGAAGAGCACAACAACTACGCCGTCGACTTCATCGAAGCGACGCGCTGGATCAAGCAGAACCTGCCGTACGCGAAGGTGAGCGGCGGCGTGTCGAACGTGTCGTTCTCGTTCCGCGGCAACGACGTGGTGCGCGAGGCGATCCACACCGTGTTCCTGTACTACGCGATTCAGGCGGGCATGGACATGGGCATCGTCAACGCCGGCCAGTTGGGTGTGTACGAGAACCTAGACCCCGAACTGCGCGACCGCGTGGAAGACGTGGTGCTCAACCGCCGCCCGGATGCGACCGATCGCCTGCTGGAAATCGCCGACCGCTACAAGGGAGGCGGCACCAAGCGCGAAGAAAACCTCGCCTGGCGCCAGGAGCCGGTGGAAAAGCGCCTGGCCCACGCGCTCGTGCATGGCATCAACGATTACGTGGTCGAAGACACCGAAGAAGTCCGCGCGAAAATCTTTGCCGCGGGCGGCCGCCCGATCCAGGTAATCGAAGGCCCGCTGATGGACGGCATGAACATCGTCGGCGACCTGTTCGGCGCCGGGAAGATGTTCCTGCCGCAGGTGGTGAAATCCGCCCGCGTGATGAAGCAGGCGGTGGCCCACCTGATTCCGTTCATCGAAGAAGAGAAGCGCCAGATTGCAGCAGCCGGCGGCGACGTGCGCTCGCGGGGCAAGATCGTCATCGCCACGGTCAAGGGCGATGTGCACGACATCGGCAAGAACATCGTCACCGTCGTGCTCCAGTGCAACAACTTCGAAGTCGTGAACATGGGCGTGATGGTCCCGTGCAACGACATCCTGGCAAAGGCGAAAGTGGAAGGCGCGGACATCATCGGGCTGTCGGGCCTGATTACGCCGTCGCTCGAAGAGATGGCCTACGTGGCATCGGAAATGCAGCGCGACGAATACTTCCGCGTGAAGAAGATCCCGCTGCTGATCGGCGGCGCGACGACGAGCCGCGTGCACACCGCCGTGAAGATCGCCCCAAATTACGAAGGCCCAGTGGTCTACGTGCCGGACGCCTCGCGCTCGGTGAGCGTGGCGTCGAGCCTGCTGTCGGACGAAGGCGCCGCGCGCTACGTCGAAGAGCTGCATGCGGATTACGACCGCATCCGCACCCAGCACGCCAACAAGAAGGCCCAGCCGATGGTGTCGCTGGCTGCCGCGCGCGCCAACAAGACGAAGATCGACTGGTCGAACTACACGCCGCCCAAGCCCAAGTTCATCGGCCGCCGCGTGTTCCGCAACTACGACCTGAACGAACTCGCGCAGTACATCGACTGGGGCCCGTTCTTCCAGACGTGGGACTTGGCCGGCAAATTCCCCGACATCCTCAACGACGAAATCGTGGGTGAGTCAGCCCGTCGCGTGTTCTCCGACGGCAAGAGCATGCTCGCGCGGCTGATCGCCGGCCGCTGGCTCACGGCCAACGGCGTGATCGCGCTGCTGCCCGCCAACACCGTCAACGATGACGACATCGAGATCTACACCGACGAATCGCGCTCGGAAGTCGCGCTCACCTGGCGCAACATCCGCCAGCAAAGCGAGCGCCCGATCATCGACGGCGTGATGCGCCCGAACCGCTGCCTGGCGGATTTCATCGCACCCAAGAGCACCGGCATTGCCGATTACATCGGCTTGTTCGCCGTGACGGGCGGCATTGGGGTGGAAAAGCGCGAGAAGCAGTTCGAAGCCGACAACGACGACTACAGCGCGATCATGCTCAAGGGCCTGGCCGATCGCTTTGCCGAAGCCTTTGCCGAATGCCTGCACGCCCGCGTGCGTCGCGACCTGTGGGGTTATGCGGCGGATGAAACGCTCGACAACGACGCGCTCATCCGCGAGGAGTACAAGGGCATCCGCCCCGCGCCCGGCTACCCGGCCTGCCCGGAACACACCGTCAAGCGCGACATGTTCCGCGTGCTGGACGCGCAGGAGATCGGCATGAACCTGACCGAGGCGCTGGCGATGACCCCCGCTGCATCGGTATCGGGCTTCTACCTGTCGCACCCGGACAGCACGTACTTCACGCTGGGCAAGATCGGACAGGATCAAGTGGACGACATGATCGCCCGCAGCGGTGAAGACCGCGCGTTTGTGGAGCGCGCCCTCGCGCCAAATCTCTGATTCTGTGACAAGACGTTTAAGACATGGTGTGATCCACACTGTGTCTTACGTCCGCAAACCCTTGCCGGCATTGGTTTCGCCGGGGTTTCAAGAGGGGCGATCCTTACATTACAAAGGCTTACACCCCCTAACAGTCGTAACCGGAAGAGCTCCATAGACTGAACCCATTCACTCAACACACACAGAGTGATGCCGCGACGAATCCTTCGCGTGGCCGTTCAGAACGAAAGGAGTCTCTTCCATGAACAAGCTGCTGATCTCCCTGTCCGCCATCGCCATCGCTGCTGCTTCGGCTTACGCCAACGCGCAAACCCCGTCGGCCGGCGCATCGCTGCAAACCAATGGCACGGCTGCCGTGGCTCCGGCACAAGGCAATACCGGCGCAGGCCTGAAGGCCGATGCCGGCACCAAGCTGGACACCGAGTCCACGAAGAGCCAACTGAACACCAAGGCTGAGCACGGCGCCAAGGCCGCGCACGAGCACAAGGCCAAGGCGGAAGCCGGCATCGACAAGACCGCCGATAAGGTCGGCAAGTCGGTCAGCAAGACGGAAAAGTCGGCAGAGAAGTCGGGCAAGGCTGCCAAGGCTGAGACCTCTACTGGCCTGAGCGCCGACGCCGGCGCAAACGCCACGGCCACTACCCAGACCAAGTAACACGTCACTACGTGGGATAGCCGGGCACAGCCCGGCGCATCTTAGCGACCCCGGGGCGGAACTCTTCCGCCCCGTTTTCTTTGGGCGCACGCGCTCAGGCACATGGATTGCTCGGTGGCAGGCATCGACATGTTGCGATTCATGCACATTCCCGAGGTCTTTTATGGAAACCCTGACAACTCCCCCAGACCGCGCCAGCAAGAGGAGCCCCGTTTTGGCGCAACAGTCCGATACAATTGCTGTCGTATCGAACCAACAAGCGCAGCGCGCGGAGCCGGGCAGCCCGCCCAGCGCGCTCATAAGGAGCAGCATGATTCGCGTCCTGATTGCGGACGACCACGAGATCGTCCGTGCCGGCCTTCGACAGTTCCTGTCCGAAGAGCGGGACATCGAAGTCGCGGGGGAAGCGGCCAGCGGGGAAGAGGTGATGGAGCAACTCCGCACCGGCGCCTTTGACGTCGTGGTGCTCGACATTTCCATGCCCGATCGCAACGGCATCGACACCCTCAAACTCGCTCGCCAGCGCCATCCCGATCTGCCGGTGCTGATCCTGTCGACCTTCCCGGAAGACCAGTACGCCATCAACCTGATTCGCGCGGGCGCATCGGGCTATCTGACCAAGGAAAGCGCGCCGGATGAGCTGGTGAAAGCCATTCGCACCGTGTCGCAAGGCCGTCGCTATGTGAGCCCGACGGTGGCCGAGCTGCTGATTGGCGGCCTGGAAAAGCCGACCGACCAACCCCTGCACCAGACGCTGTCCAAACGCGAATTCCAGATCTTCTGCAAGCTTGCACGCGGGCAATCGGTATCGGTCATCGCGGAAGAGCTGTTCCTGAGCGTCAAGACGGTGAGCACGTACCGCACGCGGATTCTGGAAAAGATGGGCATGAAATCCAATGCCGATCTGACGTATTACGCCATCAAGAACGGCTTGGTTGAGTAGCATCAGGTGGGGCGCCAAATTCCCTCGGCGCGCCGCAAACCCAACTGGCATGTAGGACAACGCCTGATACCACCTCGGCAACCCGCTGGCTAACATCAACCCATGCTGGATCAAGCCGTCACCCTCTCCACCCGTGGCCTGCGCGTCCTCCTGATCGAGGACTCCCCCGTGCTTCGCGGCATGGTGCTGGAATACCTCAAGGCTTCCGCCTTCGTGGCGACGGTCGAATGGGCAGACACCGAAGACTTGGCGCTGGGCCTTCTCGGACAGGGCCCCTATGACGTCGTGATCGTCGACCTGCAATTGCGGCAGGGCAATGGCTTCAAGGTCCTCCAAACGTTGCGCGATCAAGCGTCGCCCAGCGTGCGCATCGTCTACACCAACCACGCGCAAGTGCCGACCTACCGGCAACGCTGCTTTGAGGCAGGCGCAAACTATTTCTTCGACAAATCGCTCGAACTCGACAAGGTGTTCGAAGTGATCGAAGAGCGCGCCGGCGTCGGCCGCCCCCGCCAGCAGCCCGCGCAGCATTTCCACCCCTGAGATTCTTCGCGCCCGCCGCGTCTGCTGTCGTGGCGCGCGCCCAACGCCATTTCTCACCCCCAAGGAGCGTTCGATGAAGACCTTGTGTGCCGCACTTGCACTGACGTGTGTATTCCTGGCCGGCTGCAACACCATGGCCGGTGCCGGCAAGGACCTCCAGACCGGTGGCCAGAAGCTGGAGAACTCGGCCGACAACGCCAAGCAGAAGATGTAACGCCGTCAGCTACACCGGCATCAAAAACAAAAAAGCCCCGCGATGGGGCTTTTTTGTTTGGGCGTTGACATCACGCTGGGCGACTCACACCGTCGCGCCACCGTGGCCCGGCGCGGGCGCAATACCGCCAGTCAGCGCCTGCATGCCCGACGGTTCGTTGGCCGCACCTCGATCGAATACGGCATCGCTGGGAGGCAGTTCAACGATGATCGTCACGCCGCCACCGGGCATCGAATCGATGACGAGCGTGCCACCCAGCGCAATGGCGCGCTGCTCCATCCCCAGCAGTCCGTGATGGCCGACCATGCGGCGCCGCTCGATGTCGGCCGGGAAGCCACGGCCGTTGTCCCGCACGCGCAAACGCACGCCCTGGTCATCCACATCGAGCGCCACTGACACCGTGGTCGCATGCGCGTATTTCGATGCGTTGGTCAGCGATTCCTGCACGATGCGATACAGCGCGATGGCCGCATCGTCGGTCAGCTTGGGCATGTCGTCGGGCAGGCTCACTTCCGTGTGCCAGCCGTTGCGCGTGCCGACGTCCTCCGTCAACTGCGAGAGCGCCTCCACCAAACCCAGGTTGAGCAGGATCGTCGGGCGCAGGTCTTCGATCAGGCGGCGCTTGATCTGGATGCCCTGATCCACGTGGGCCATCACGCGCGTGATCTTTTCGCTCACGGCCGGCTCGTTGGCGTGAATGCGTGAACGCAGCCAGTGCAGGTCCATCTTGGTGGCGGTGAGGATAGCGCCCAGCTCGTCGTGCAGCTCGCGCGCGAGGCGCGTCTTCTCGTCCTCGGTCACGCGCTGCAAGTGGGCGGCCAAGTCGGACAACTGCCGCGTGCGCTCACGCACCATGCGGTCGAGTTTCTGGCTTTCCTCCTCCGCCATGTCGCGCTCGCGCTCCGTCACGGCAAGACGCTTGGCGTGCTGCATGCCCAGCACCACCAGCAGGATGATGTTGACCGCCGTGATGAGCGCAATGCCGTAGCGCGACAGCGCCAGATCGCGCTCGGCGTGTTCAAGGCTGCGGGCCACCGTGGCAATCTCGCGCTGACGCAGCCGATCCAGACCCTGGCGCACCGCTTCCATCGACGCCTTGCCGAAATCGGTGCGCACCAGATCGAGCGCAACTTCCAGGTCACGCTTGCCGTAGATCAGTGTGAGTTCCATCTCGGTGAGCTTGCGGCTCACCTGCAGCGCCGTCTCAGAGAACAGCTTCAGCGCGTCCGGATCGTTGGCGTAGTGATCGCGAATTTCTGCCATCAACGCGTGGATATGCGGGATGGCCTTGTTGTACGGATCGAGGTATTCGTCCTTGCCCGTGAGCAGGAAACCACGCTGCCCGGCCTCGGCGTTCACCAGCTCGGCAAGCAGTTCGTTGATGGCGGTTTCAGCCTGCTGCGACTGAATCACCTGCCGATAGCCCTGGCTCAGGCGGATGTTGCCCGTCTCCGAGGCAATCAGCACCCCGAGCGTCAGCAGAATGCCGCCGGCGAGCAGCAGAGTGGAGCGCAAGGATGACCGCATGGCATGCAGACCCATAGGAAACGCGTCAAACCGCCCGACGCGGCGCGCGTTGCGTTTGTGTTTTTTTGGCAATTCGGATGATACCGCGTGGGCGCGCCGCGCGACACTTGGGGCGCACCCCGGTCAGGCACGCGATGTGCGTGGGAGTACGCGACAGGGCGCCGGCCTCTCACCCAATACGCGGCTGCCCTGCATTCCATCCATCCGAACCGGAGACGACAACATGCTGAAATGGGCACTCATCTTCGCCATCATTTCCCTGGTGGCCGGCGTGCTGGGCTTTACCGGCATTGCCGCAGGCGCGGCGAGTATCGCCAAGGTCCTGTTCTTCATCTTCGTGGTGCTGTTCGTGCTGTTTCTGGTGCTGGGCGTCACCGTCTTCAAGGCCGTCGATTAGCGCGGACCACCCAGGCGGTAGCGCGGCCCGTGTCTTGCTAGACCCTTTGGCATACGGCCCGCTTTCGCAAAAGCCGAAATCGCACCCGAACCAACTGCGCCGCCGGTGTATGTCTCCCGCGGCGCCACGATGAGGAGCTTCACCATGTCACTCTTTGCCAGCCAACGCGTCCGAAGCCGAATTGATGACGTCAATGATCGCGCGCACCGCGCCATGAACAGTGCCAGCGACGCCGTCGACCACGCCCGGTACGCCGCTCGCCCCGCCGTGGAAGACGTGCAGAGCCTGCTGCGATCGCTCGAAAACGCCATCCATACACTGACCGACGAAGGCAGCACCGAAGCCCGGCGCGCCAGCCGCACGCTGCATGCGCGTGCCGACCAACTGCGCCAAGCCGCCAACGACCGCGCGCAGCAAGCCCGCGAACGCATGGACTGGGCGCTCGATCGCACCGAAGAAACCATTACCGCGGCGCCATTCAAGTCGGTTGGTGTAGCCGTGGCGATTGGCGCAGCGATCGGGTTGGTCGTCGCGCTGGCCGGCGGCAGCAGCCGACGCGACGCCAGCAGCGAATAGACCACCCCCGCCAATCACCCCGCAGGAGCAAACACATGAGCCGGACCAACGTCGCCGCCCCCTCGGAAAGCGGCTTCCTCACCGACATCAAAACCTTGCGCGAACGTGCCCGCAAGCACATCGAGGAAGGCGCGGTGACCGGAGACTACAAAGCCGATCGGGAAACCGTGCTGCGGCTGCTGAACGAGGCGCTGGCCACGGAACTGATCTGCGTGCTGCGCTACCGACGTCACCACTTCATGGCCAAGGGCATCAATGCAGAACCGATCGCCGCAGAATTCCTTGTGCACGCCAACGAGGAGCAGGCGCACGCCGACAGCATCGCCACGCGCATCGTGCAACTGGGCGGCGAGCCCAACTTCAACCCGGAAGGCCTATCCACGCGCAGCCATTCTGAATACGTGGAAGGCGACGGCCTGGTCGACATGATCAAGGAGAACCTGGTGGCCGAGCGGATTGCGATCGACAGCTACCTGGAGATGATCCGTTACATCGGGGACCGAGACCCCACCACGCGGCGCGTGCTGGAGCAGATTCTGGCCGTTGAGGAAGAACACGCGGACGAACTGTCCGACATGCTCCACGACCAATAACGCAACCGCAGCAGGACGAGACACCGGCCAACGCGCCAGCCCCCTCCCCCGCTCCCGGCCCGTGTGGCCGGATGCCCGGACCGCCCCGTTTGGCGGCCGGGCATTTTTTTGGGCCTGCGCCCGAAGCTCAGACGCCCCAGAGCACGCTGGATTTTTCGACCAGCGATTCTTCCAGCATGTGCAGCAGCGGATAGGCGCGCTGGCCGAGATGTGGCGGCTCTTCTTCGCCGTCTTCGTCCAGCTCGGGCGCCGAAAGTTCGGCCACCTTGATATGTGCCTGGTGCGTGTCATCCTTGATGGCGCGCTTGAGGCGATCGATGGCGTGGGGCATTTCTTCGGGCGTAATGACACCGCGCTCGCCCAGCGTCTTGCCGATCACGCCCAGCAACACCATGGCGAGATCCTTCTGCATCGAGAATTTTTGCGAAGCGTGCGAAGTAAAGGTGATCATGATTTCTTGTTTCCCTTGGTTGGGTGGGGGAGCCGCAGATTGCCATGACTGGGGGCGGATACCTCTGAGACCACGGCTCACCTGATAAAATTTCGTACTTTTCCCCGAACAACGCAACTGGCGGCGCCAGAACTGGATTTCAATCCATTTCAGCACTGTCGGCGTCATGGTTTCTTTATGCTGCCCTCCCACAAACAGACGATCGCCCAATTGTTGTCCGACGCCGTCGGCTCCCTGCTGCCCGAGGGCCAAGCCCGACCGGAGATCGTCCTGGAGCGCCCCAAGCAGGCCGCGCACGGCGACATCGCATGCAACGTCGCGCTGCAGCTCGCCAAGCCGCTGGGCACCAATCCGCGCGAGCTGGCCGGCAAGATCGCCGACGCCATCCGCGCCGATGCCCGCGGCCAGCGCCTGGTGTCCGCCGTTGAGATCGCCGGCCCCGGCTTCATCAACCTGCGCCTGTCGGCCGCCGCGCGCGCCGACGTGATTGCCGCCGTGTTTGCGGAAGGCGATCGCTACGGCGCCGCCAATACACATGACGGCGCGCCCGTGCTGGTGGAATTCGTCTCGGCCAACCCGACCGGTCCGCTGCACGTCGGCCACGGCCGCCAAGCCGCGCTGGGCGATGCGCTGGCGAGCCTGCTCGACTGGCAAGGCCACAAGGTCCACCGCGAGTTCTATTACAACGACGCTGGCGTGCAGATCCACAACCTGGCCGTCTCGGTGCAGGCCCGCGCGCGCGGCTTCAAACCCGGTGATGCCAACTGGCCCGAAGCCGCCTACAACGGCGACTACATTGCCGACATCGCCGCCGATTACCTCGCCGGCAAAACGGTACGCGCCTCCGATGGCGAGCCAGTGACGGGTGAGCGCGACGTTGAAAACATCGAAGCCATCCGCCGCTTTGCCGTGACGTATCTGCGCAACGAACAGGACATCGACCTGCAAGCCTTCGGCGTGAAGTTCGACCGCTACTACCTGGAATCGTCGCTCTACACCGAAGGCAAGGTGCAGCAGACGGTGGATACGCTCGTTGCCGCCGGCAAGACATACGAGCAGGAAGGCGCGCTGTGGCTGCGCACCACCGACGACGGCGACGACAAGGACCGCGTCATGCGCAAGTCCGACGGCGCCTACACCTACTTCGTGCCCGACGTTGCGTACCACACGACCAAGTGGGGCCGCGGCTTCACACAGGTCATCAACGTGCAGGGCAGCGACCACCACGGCACCATCGCCCGCGTGCGCGCCGGCCTGCAGGGCCTGAACATCGGCATCCCGAAAGGCTATCCGGATTACGTCCTGCACAAGATGGTCACGGTGATGAAGGACGGCGCCGAGGTCAAGATTTCCAAGCGCGCCGGCTCGTACGTGACCGTGCGCGACCTGATCGAATGGTCCAACGGTGACGCCGAGAGCGAAGCCGGCGTCGACACCATCCGCGCCTGCGTGGACGCCGGCGAGCCGAACTGGCCCGCACGCTTCACGCGCGGCCGCGACGCCGTGCGCTTCTTCCTGCTGTCGCGCAAGGCCGATACCGAATTTGTCTTCGACGTCGATCTGGCGCTCAAGCAAAGCGACGAGAACCCGGTGTACTACGTGCAGTACGCTCACGCCCGCATCTGCTCGGTGTTCGAACGCGCAGGCGTTGACGCCGCCTCGCTCACCAGCGCAGATCTGGCCGCGGTGACGGGCCCCGACGTCAGCCCGCAGGCGACGGCCCTGGTGCAACGCCTGGCCGCATTCCCCGACATGCTGGCCGACGCCGCACGCGAACTGGCCCCGCACGCCGTGGCCTTCTACCTGCGCGACCTCGCGGGCGATTTCCACGCGTTCTACAACGCCGATCGCGTGCTGGTCGATGACGAGGCCGTCAAGCGTGCCCGTCTGGCGCTCCTGGCTGCCACGCGACAGGTGCTGCGCAACGGGTTGGCGGTGATTGGCGTGTCCGCGCCGCAAAAGATGTAAATGCGCACGATTTGGCATCACACGGCGCTCTTATAATCGGGCGCTTCTAGAAGGATCGACATGGCACGCAATACGCAATCTTCCCGTGCCCGCTCGCAACGGGGCGGCACGTTTCTGGGTCTGGTGCTCGGCTTGATCGTCGGTTTGGCGATCGCCGTGGTGGTGGCGGTGTACATCACCAAGGCCCCGGTGCCCTTCGTTTCGCGTGGCGGCGCGCAACCCAAGCCGAGCGAAGCGGGCAACGTGGTCAACACGCTTCCGGTGCCGGTGCAACCCGCGCCGCAGGCGAGCGCTCCGCAGGCGGCGGACCCGAACGCGCCGCTGTGGAGCCGCGTGCCAGCCAAGCCGGTCGATCAGGCCGCCGAGCAGAACAATCCGCCGCCGGGCATCACCATCCACCCGGCCCAGCCGGGCTCGACCCCGCAGGTGGCAAGCGCACCGGGCGCCAAGCCGCCCAAGCCGCCGGTCACTGCCTCCAACGAGAAGCCGGTGACGGATCCGATTGCCGAGATCGCCCGCCAGGATGCCGCCAAGACGGGCTATTTCCTGCAAGTTGGCGCTTACAAATCCTCCGAAGACGCCGAGCGCCAGAAGGGCAATCTGGCCATGCAAGGCTTTGAAGCCAAGGTGACGCAGCGCGAGGTGAACGGCGCCACCATGTATCGCGTGCGGCTGGGGCCGTTCAACTCGCTCGACGAGATGACCGCCGTGCGCAGCCGCCTGCAGTCGACGGGCGTGGAATCATCGGTCATCCGCTTCGCCCGCCAGTAACGTGAAGTCCGTGCAGCCCGCTGTGAACCCGGCGGGCTGTGATCGGTCAGAAACCTGAGATTCAGTTACGCTGACACCCGCGTCGAGCGGCTCGGCACTCGATTTCGCTGGTTTTTCCGTTGCTTCGTCCAGTTCGTCGTCTAATCCGTCGTCCATTCACCATGAAAAAACTCGCTGCTTTCCTGATCGCTCTCGCCACCGGCGCCGGCTTCCTGATGACCGCGCCGGCCAATGCCGCACCCACCGCCGGCAAGGAATACAAAGTGCTGCAAACGCCGCAGCCCGTGCCCGCAGGCAAGATCGAAGTGACCGAGTTCTTCTGGTACGGCTGCCCGCACTGTTACGACTTTGAAAACACCTGGACGGCGTGGGTCGCCAAGCAAGGCAAAGACGTGGTGATCAAGCGCGTGCCGGTGGCTTTCAATGCCAAGCTGGAGCCGCATACCCGCATCTATTACACGCTGGAAGCGCTGGGCAAGCTCGACGCCAAGGACGCCAGCGGCAAGACGCTGCATGACCGCGTGTTCGACCAACTGCACAAGAACTACCGCTCGATGTCCGAACTGGATGACATCGCCAAGTTCATGGCCGCCAACGGCGTCGATGAAAAGCAGTTCCGCGACACCTACAACTCGTTCAGTGTGAACGCCAATACCAAACGCGCCGCGCAACTGGCCGATCAGTACAAGATCGAAGGCGTGCCGACCGTGGTCGTGCAGGGCAAGTACACCACCTCGCCGGCAGATGCAGGCAGCAACGTGGGCGCCGCCCAAACGCTCGACTACCTCGTCGACCAGGTGCGCAACCGCAAGATGTGACGGGTTGCCGCGTTTCCGGGCCTCTGCCCGGGCGTGACACCGCCATCGACGCCCGCCCCTGTGCGGGCGTTTTTTGTGCGTCGGCCTTCTTCACATCTTCACACCAACAGGACATCGACATGAGCGAGATCGTCTTCATCACGGGCGCTTCCAGCGGGATCGGGCAGGCACTGGCACGTCAGTACGCAGCGCAGGGCGCCACGATCGGGCTGGTCGCACGACGTGTCGACGCGCTCCATGAGTTTGTGCAGACGCTGCCTGCCGGTATCCGGAGCCGCTGCCATTGCTACGCTGCCGACGTGCGCAGCGCCGATTCCATGCGCGATGCGGCAAATGTCTTTATCGCCGCAGTTGGACTGCCCGATGTGGTGATCGCCAACGCCGGCATCTCGGTCGGCACGGACTTGCGCGAATCCGGTGATCTGAAAGCCTTTGCCATCGTGATGGACACCAACTGGATGGGTGTGCTCAACACGTTCCAGCCGTTCGTCGGGCCGATGCTGGCACGCGCCAAACCTGGGCAGCCAGGCGGCACGCTGGTCGGCATTGCCAGCGTGGCCGGCGTGCGCGGGCTGCCGGGTGCGGCGGCGTACAGCGCCTCCAAATCGGCGGTGATCAAGCTGATGGAGAGCCTGCGCGTGGAGTTCAGCCCGCTTGGCCTGCGCGTGGTGACGATCGCCCCCGGCTACATCCAGACGCCGATGACCGAACACAATCCGTATCCGATGCCCTTCCTGATGCCGGTGGACCGCTTTGCACAGAAAGCCGTGAATGCGATCCATCGCGGCGTGCGCTTCACGGTGCTGCCATGGCAGATGGGCGTCGTCGCCAAGCTGCTGCACGTGCTGCCGCGCGGGCTCTATGACTTTGCATTTGCGCGCGCCGGGCGCAAACCCCGCAACCCCGAGATTTCGTCATGACTTACACCGATGCGGCTGGCCTCGCGCACGCCCCTGTCGACACCACACCGCGCATCGCCAGCCTGGTCCCTTCGATTACCGATTTGCTGTTCTCGCTTGACCTGGGCGATCAACTCGTCGCCCGCACCGGCTTCTGCATCCACCCGCGCGAAGCGGTGCGCAACGTACCGAAGGTCGGCGGCACCAAGACCGTCAAACTCGACAAGTTGCGCGAACTGGCGCCCACGCACGTCATCGTCAACATTGACGAGAACACGCGCCCGACCGTCGACAAGCTGCGCGAATTCATCCCGCACATCATCGTCACGCATCCTTGCTCGCCGGAAGACAACCTCGCGCTATACCAGCTGCTGGGCGGCATCTTCCGCCGCGAGGCGCAGGCGCAGAAGCTATCCGACGCGCTCACGCAGGAGCTGGAAGCGCTGCGCGCCCGCCACTTCCTGCCGCACCGCGTGCTGTACGCCATCTGGCAAGACCCGTGGATGACGGTGTCGCGCGATACGTACATCTCGCGCATGCTCAAGCTCGTGAACTGCCATACGTGGCCGGACGATCCGGCGCCTGTGCAATGCGGTACCGATAAGAGCGGCGATTGCGCCCGCCCCAACCGGCCGGACACGCGCTACCCGACGTTCCGCTGGAGCGATGAGGTGGTGCGCAACATCGACTGCGTGCTGCTCTCCACCGAGCCTTACAGCTTTACCGAAGAGCATGTCGACGCGCTGGAAAAGCAGATCGGCAAACCGGTCTACCTCGTCGATGGCGAAATGGTGTCGTGGTACGGCAGCCGCGCGATCGATGGCGTGCGGTATCTGGGGCAGTTTGCGAAGACGCTGCGTTAAAGTGAAATCATCTGGCCGCAGCCAAAAAAAACCCGCCGGTTGGCGGGTTTTTCGTTGGCCGCAGCGATGCGTTATCGCTCGAACCCATAGTCGTACTCCACCTTTGCAATGCGCAGGTGGTACGACGCGTACCACTGTTCGCGCCCCAGCTTCTGCGCGGCAAGGTGGTCGCCCTGGTTCTTCCACTCGCGAATGGCCTCCAGCGACGACCAATACGACACCGTGATGCCCGGCCGCCCCTGATCGCCGGCCAGTTCATCGCGTACGGACTCGATGCCGAGGAACCCCGGCATGCTGCGCGCCAACTCCACCATGCGGTCGGCCATGGCGCCGTAGCCGTTGTCGCCGTCGGTGCGCGTGGAGGCAAAGATCACGGCGTAATAGGGCGCAGTGGGCGTTTGCGCGGGAAACGGCAGGACGACGGCGCTGTCGTCGAGAACGTCATGCTGGTCAGCCATGGTCGGCTCCGGTGGAAAGCACGGGTTGTGCGGTTATGCAGTTGCGTGGAATCGAACGATACCGTCCGCGCCGGTTTCGCGCACCAGTTCGCCGCGATGCCACAGCGCATGCAGGTGGGCGAGCGCCTCGCCCATCGCGAAGGTCATCTGGTGCACATCGAACTGGCGCTTGAAGATGACATTGACGATGTCGCGTGCCGATTGCGGCGCGGCCTTGCACGCAGCCAACGTTTCGGCCAGCCGGTCCGCATGGTGGTCGCGCAGTTGCTGGATGCGCGTATGCAGCCCGCGGAACGGCCGCCCGTGCGACGGCAGGATGAGCACATCCGCAGGCAGCGGCTCGTACTTGCCCAGCGAATCCAGATACAGCGTGAGTGAATCCGCTTCCGGTTCCAGATCGAACACGCTCACGTTGGTGGAGATGCGCGGCAGGACCATGTCGCCGGAAATCAGCACGTTGGCATCTTCACTGTAAAGCGCGACGTGCTCGGGCGCGTGGCCGAAGCCGGTGATGACACGCCATTTGTGCTCGCCGATGGCGACGACATCGCCATCCATCAGGCGGCGGTACTGGCTCGGCACGCCCGGCACAAGCGTGCTGTAGTAATCCTTGCGGTTGCGGATGCCTTCGATGGAGGTCGGGTCCGTCAAGCCGTGGCGCTCGAAATGGCGCGCGGCAAATTCGCCGCCTGCATTCGACGCGCCGGTGCCACCCACCAGCATGCGCGCGAAGGCGTAGTCGCCCAGGCTCATCCACAGGCGCACGTTCCAGCGCTTTTCGTCGCCGCCTTCGCACAGCCAGTTCGAGAGGCCAACGTGGTCCGGATGGCAGTGCGTGACCAGCACGCGCAGCACCGGCAGGCCGTCGAGGTGGTTCGCGAAGATCGTTTCCCAGTACCCGCGAATTGCTTCGTGGTTGATGCCGCAATCGATGATCGTCCAGCCCTCCTTCCCGTCCTGCCGATCACGCAGCAGCCAAAGGTTGATGTGATCGAGCGCAAACGGCAGCGGCATGCGCAGCCAGTAGACGCCGGGGGCGACTTCAAACCGCGTGCCGCCTTCGGGAAGCGTGTCGCCAAAGGGATAGTCGAGTTGGTGTTCGAGCGCGTTCATGGGGATGTGGTCTCGGTCGCCGCCTTTGGGTGCTTCGGGGCGGTCTTTGCGATTGCGGTTTGGCGCCATTGACGCTAACGTAAACGTCAATTTGCCGCCGGTCTTCCATCTTAAGCGAAAACTTAATGTCGCTGCCCGGCGTGCATGCGCAATCACACCTCTGTCGTTACTCCGTTCCTCGCCGCATGTCTGCCTCTACTCCGTCTGCCGCCGCCGCGCTCGCCGCCGATCTTGAATCGGGCGATGCCGGTGAGCTTGCCGACGCTAGCTTCACCATCACCGACCTTGCCCGCGAGTTCGACATCACGCCGCGCGCCATCCGCTTCTACGAAGACCAGGGGCTGCTGGCGCCGGATCGCCAAGGCCCGGGCGGGCGTCGCCGGGTGTATTCGGCCGGCGAGCGCACGCGCCTGAAGCTGACCCTGCGCGGCAAGCGGCTCGGCCTGTCGCTGGGCGAGATCAAGGAGATCCTGGATCTGTATGAGTCGCCGCGCGATACGGTGCCGCAACTGGAACGCTTCCTGGCGTCGCTGGCGCAACACCGCGCGGTGCTTACACAGCAACTGGAAGATCTGAACGCTCAACTGGCCGAGATCGACCAGCATGAGCGCCAGTGCCGTCGATTGCTGGAAGACGCGCAGGGCGGCACGGGCAAGCCGCCCAAGCGACGCAAGGCCGCCTGATTCCGCAAATCTACGTAACAACCGGTCATTGACGTTTACGTAAACGTCAATACAATACGCAACACCTTAAAGCACCCTTCCGGCACCGGTGCGCCCGCCACAAGCGGCGTGCACCGCACAGCGCCAGACCCATTACTCAGAGACACCAGCGGCTTGAGCCGCGCCCAAGGAGACCACCATGATTGATCTGCCCGGCCTGAAATTCGACTTGGGCGAAGACATCGAGATGCTGCGTTCGGCCGTGCGCGATTGGGCGCAGGGCGAGCTGGCACCGCGTGCCGGCGAAATCGACCGCACCGACCAGTTCCCGATGGACGCGTGGCGCAAGATGGGTGAGTTGGGCGTGCTCGGCATCACGGTGGCCGAGGAGTACGGCGGCGCCAACATGGGCTACCTGGCGCACATGATCGCCATGGAAGAAATCAGCCGTGCCTCGGCGTCGGTTGGCCTGTCGTATGGCGCGCACTCGAACCTGTGCGTGAACCAGATCCACCGCAACGGCACGGCGGCCCAGAAGGCCAAGTACTTGCCCAAGCTGGTGTCGGGCGAATGGGTCGGTGCCCTGGCGATGAGCGAGCCGAATGCCGGCTCTGACGTCGTCAGCATGAAACTGCGCGCGGAGCTCAAAGGCGACCGCTACGTGCTCAACGGCACCAAGATGTGGATCACCAACGGCCCCGACTGCGACGTGCTGGTCGTCTACGCCAAGACCGATCCCGAACTGGGTGCGCGCGGCATGACGGCGTTCATCGTCGAAAAGGGCATGAAGGGCTTCTCGGTGGCGCAGAAGCTGGACAAGCTCGGCATGCGCGGCTCGCACACCGGCGAGCTGGTGTTCGAGAACGTGGAAGTGCCGGTGGAAAACATCCTTGGCCAGGAAAACGGCGGCACCAAGGTGCTGATGAGCGGCCTGGACTACGAGCGCGCGGTGCTCTCCGGCGGCCCGATCGGCATCATGCAGGCCTGCATGGACGTGGTCACGCCGTACATCCACGACCGCAAGCAGTTCGGCCAGAGCATTGGCGAATTCCAGCTTATCCAGGGCAAGATGGCCGATATGTACACCACGCTGCAGGCCTGCCGCGCGTATCTGTACACGGTCGGCAAGAACCTCGACTCTTTGGGGCGCGACCACGTGCGCCAAGTCCGCAAGGACTGCGCCGGTGTGATCCTCTACACGGCCGAGAAGGCCACCTGGATGGCCGGCGAAGCCATCCAGATCCTGGGCGGCAACGGCTATATCAACGAATTCCCGGTCGGCCGCCTGTGGCGCGACGCCAAGCTCTACGAAATTGGCGCCGGCACGTCGGAAATCCGCCGCATGCTGATCGGTCGGGAGCTGTACGCAGAGACGATGTAACGGGCGGGAGCAGGCGGGCTGGTGGCACGGGGCCATCAGCCGAACGGATAAGGAGGCGCAACGGTTTCAGGACGCGAACACGGCACCGAAGACAATACAATCTAGGTCTGCCTGGTTTGCTGGTTTCGCCGCTTCCCTGCCCCTCCCCGCGCACACGCCATGTCCCATTTCCCCAAGCTCCTCTCGTCGCAGATCGCCTTTGACGTCGCCCGCACGATGCTCGACGGCTTCGACAAGCACTACCGCTTGTTCCGAGAAGTCAGCGTACAGGCCAAGACTGCGTTCGAGACCGGGGACTGGGCCGGCCTGCAGCAACTGCAGCGCGACCGCATCGCCTACTACGACGAGCGCGTGCGCGAAGCATCGGTCATCCTCGAAGACGAATACGACGCAGAGAACATCGACGACGAGATCTGGCGTCAGATCAAGCTGCATTTCATCGGCCTGCTGACCAACCATCACCAGCCCGAGTGCGCCGAGACCTTCTTCAACTCGGTGTGTACGCGCATCCTGCACCGCTCGTACTTCAACAACGATTTCATCTTCGTGCGCCCGGCCATCTCGACGGAATACATCGAGAACGAAGAATCGCCCACCAAGCCGACGTACCGCGCCTACTACCCCGGCACACGCGACGGCCTAGGCGCCTGCTTCGAGCGCATCGTCCACAACTTCCAGCTCAACGCGCCGTTTGAAGATCTGGAGCGCGACATCGGCTACATCGTGCGCGCGGTGGGCGAGCACTTTGGCGATTTCCGCATCGCGCCGAATTTCCAGATTCATGTGCTGTCGTCGCTGTTCTTCCGCAACAAGGCCGCGTACATCATCGGGCGCGTGATCAACGGAGACAAAACGTTTCCGCTGGCCGTACCGATCCTGCGCAATGCCGCGGGCCAGCTCTCGCTCGACACGGTGCTGCTGCAGCAAGAACAACTGCTGATCCTGTTCTCGTTCACGCACTCGTATTTCATGGTGGACATGGAGATTCCGTCTGCCTACGTGACCTTCCTGCGTGATCTGATGCCGCGCAAGCCGCGCGCCGAGATCTATACCTCGCTCGGCCTGCAGAAGCAGGGCAAGAATCTGTTCTATCGCGACTTCCTGCATCATCTGCAGCACTCGTCGGACAAGTTCATCATCGCGCCCGGCATCAAGGGCCTCGTGATGCTGGTGTTCACGCTGCCCTCGTACCCGTACGTGTTCAAGGTCATCAAGGACTACTTCCCGCCGCCGAAGGAAACCACGCGCGAGCTGATCAAGAGCAAGTACCAGCTTGTGAAGCGCCACGATCGGGTGGGGCGCATGGCCGATACGCTGGAGTATTCGGACGTAGCCTTCCCGCTCTCGCGCTTTGATGACGACCTCATCAAGGAGTTGGAGAAGCACGCGCCGTCGATGGTCGAATACCAGCGCAGCGAAGACGGCGGCGAAGAGATCGTCATCCGCCACGTCTACATCGAGCGCCGCATGACGCCGCTGAACATCTGGCTGCACGAAGGCACCGATGCGCAGGTCGAGCACGGCATCATCGAATACGGCAACGCCATCAAGGAACTCATCGCCGCGAACATCTTCCCGGGCGACATGCTGTACAAGAACTTTGGCGTGACGCGCCACGGCCGCGTGGTCTTCTACGATTACGACGAGATCGAATATCTCACCGATTGCAACATCCGCACCGTACCCGAACCGCGCACGGAAGAAGAAGAGATGTCCGGCGAGGTCTGGTACAGCGTCGGCCCGCATGACATTTTCCCGGAGACATACCGCACGTTCCTGCTAGGCGACACGCGCGTGCGCGAAGCCTTCCTGAAGCACCACGCAGACTTTTTCGAAGCCTCCATGTGGCAGGGGTACAAGGAGCGCCTGCTCTCCGGGCAGATGCACGATTTCTACGCGTATGACGCAGCCGAACGCTTCGTCAATCGCTACGGCGCGAGCGCGCCCGACAACGCAGCGCAAGACAACACGACGCTGCAGCGCGCCGCCGCTTAACTCTCTCAACACGACGGGAAACCATGCCACATCGCATCAAAGAGCTGTTCGAGAACAACCGGAAGTGGGTCGAGCGCGTCCACGCTGAAGACCCGGATTTCTTCTCCAACCTGGCCAACCAGCAGAACCCGGAATACCTCTGGATCGGCTGCTCGGATTCTCGTGTGCCTGCCAACCAGATCATCGGTCTGCCGCCGGGCGAGGTGTTCGTCCACCGCAATATCGCCAACGTGGTGGTGCACTCGGACCTGAACTGTCTGTCGGTGCTGCAGTTTGCGGTGGAAGTGCTGAAGATCCGGCACATCACGGTGGTCGGCCACTACGGCTGTTCGGGCGTGAAGGCCGCGCTGACCAAGCAACGTTTCGGACTGGCCGACAACTGGATTCGTCACGTGCGTGACGTGGCCGAGCAACACGAAACGTATCTCGGTACGGTGGTCCGTGAGCAGGATCAGCATGACCGGCTGTGCGAGCTGAACGTGATTCACCAGGTCAACAACGTGTGCCTGACGACGATCGTGCAGGACGCATGGGATCGCGGGCAGCCGCTGACCGTTCACGGCTGGATTTACGGCGTGAAGGACGGGATGTTGCGCAATCTGGGGATGGCGGCAAATTCCAATGAGGAACTGCATGCTCAGCTTGGTGAGGCTTGGCTGAATTATGGGAAGGAAGGGAGTACGCCTAGTCCGGTGGGGTTCTGATTTTTTTTGTGTTTGGGGTGGGTTGTTTTGTTGGTGGTCCATCCCTTGTTTCATCCCCTGCCGGGGCTGACTCACTTTTCTTTGTCTTGCCAAAGAAAAGTAAGCAAAAGAAAGGCGCGCCCGAGATGGCGAAAGATTCCTTGAATTTATGTCGCAGGGAGGGAGGGGAGGCAAACTCGCTTCGCTCAGACAGGCCTCCCCTCTTTTTCCTCCCTGCAACAGAAATTCAAGGCGCCATCTAGGGCATCAACGGCTACACCATCGCAGCACAGACGCAGTAGTGAGTACGCGGCAAGACGCGAAGCGAAGCAAACGGCAACACAGCAACAACCAAGAGCCAGCTAGGTCAACACACAGATTGTGTGGCCGTACCCTGCCCTAGATGGCGCCTTGAATTTGTGTAAGCGGGCGGAAACAAGATGGGGAACTGTCTGAGCGCAGCGAGTTTTCCCCATCTCCGCCCGGTTACACAAATTCAAGGAAGGGGTCGCCATCTCGGGCGCGCCTTTCTTTTGCCTACTTTTCTTTGGCAAGACAAAGAAAAGTATGTCGTGCCCGGCAGGGTACGAAACGGAGATGGACCAACAAGGCCCACCCAAAAAGCAAGAGACACACAACCCCTGCACCACAAGTGCAGAACTTGTCCCAAGCACAGTTCCAGGAGATTGCAGCAATGTCCGACCGCATCGTCATCGCCTCCGCCGCCCGCACCCCGATGGGCGCCTTCCAAGGCGAACTCGCCAGCCTCACCGCTCCGCAACTCGGCGCTGCCGCCATTCGTGCGGCAGTCGAGCGAGCGGGCTTGAAACCGGAACAGATTGAAGAAGTCATCATGGGCTGCGTCCTGCCTGCGGGCCAGGGGCAAGCGCCGGCACGTCAGGCCGCATTGGGCGCGGGCCTGCCGCTGTCAGTCGGCTGCACCACGGTCAACAAGATGTGCGGTTCGGGCATGCGCGCCGCGATGAACGCGTACGACGCGCTGCTGGCAGGGTCGCTGGATGTTGTGGTTGCGGGCGGCATGGAAAGCATGACCAACGCGCCGTACCTGATCCCGAAAGGCCGCGGCGGTTATCGCATCGGCCACGGCATGATCTACGACCACATGATGCTCGACGGCCTGGAAGATGCCTACGACAAGGGCCGCGCCATGGGCACCTTCGGCGAGGACTGCGCCGAGAAATACGGCTTCACGCGCGAGGCCCAGGACCACTTCGCGATGACGTCCGTGCGCCGCGCGCAAGAGGCCACCGAATCCGGCGCGTTCCGCTGGGAGATCACGCCCGTTACCGTGTCGAGCAAGGCGGGCGACACCGTCATCGACACCGATGAAGGCCCGCGCCGCATCAAGGTCGACAAGATCCCCTCGCTCAAACCCGCGTTCAAGAAAGATGGCACGGTGACGGCCGCGTCGTCTTCGTCGATCAACGATGGCGCGGCTGCGCTGGTGATGATGCGCGAGTCGACTGCCAAGCAACTCGGCATCACGCCGCTCGCTGTGATGCTGGGCCACACCACGCACGCGCAAGCGCCAGGCTGGTTCACCACGGCACCGGTTACGGCCATCGACAAGCTGTTCAAGAAACTCGGCTGGAACTCGGGCAACGTTGACCTGTTCGAGATCAACGAGGCGTTTGCCGTGGTGCCGATGGCCGCCATGCACGACCTGCACATCCCGCACGAAAAGGTGAACGTGAACGGCGGCGCGTGTGCGCTGGGCCATCCGATCGGCGCGTCAGGTGCGCGCTTGATCGCGACGCTGCTGGGCGCGCTGCAACACCGCGGCGGCAAGCGCGGTGTGGCAAGCCTGTGCATCGGCGGTGGTGAAGCCACGGCTGTCGGCATCGAACTCTACTAAGGCACGCGCATGACGAACGCAACGTCCCGCCGCACGCGCACCGCGCTCATCCTGGGTGCGTCGCGCGGCATCGGCCTGGAAACGGTCAAGCAATACCGTGCGGATGGCTGGCGCGTGATTGCCACCGTGCGCACGCAAGAAGCAGCGCAGGCGCTGCAGGCATTGGGCGCGGAAACGCACGTGCTTGATCTGACCGACACCAACGCCGTCGCCGGCCTGGCATGGAAGCTCGACGGCGAAGCACTGGACGTGGCGATCTACGTGGCGGGCATCTACGGCCCGCGCACGCAGGGCGCCACGCCCGTCAGCCAGGCGGATTTCGATGCCGTGATGCACACCAATGTGTGGGCGCCGATGGGCGTGCTGCCCGTGGTGCTGCCGATGGTGGAAGCCGGGCATCATGGTGCGGGTGGCGCGGACGAAGCGGGCGGCGTGCTCGCCGTGATCTCCAGCCGCATGGGCAGCATTGGGGACATGACAGGCAACGGAGGCTGGCTGTATCGCGCCAGCAAGGCGGCGGTGAATGCCGTGCTGCGCGGGGTGTCGATCGACGCCCAGAACGCCACGTGCCTGACCTTCCACCCGGGCTGGGTACAGACCGACATGGGCGGCGCGGGCGCGGCCATCACGCCGCAGGAGAGCGTGGCCGGTATCCGCCGCGTCATTGCCGGTGCCACGCGCGCCGACAACGGCGGGTTCCGCAACTACGACGGCAGCGTCATTGAATGGTGAGGCCGGAACGATGCTGCTGACCCAAGAGCAAGAGATGATTCGCGACGCCATCCGCACCTTCGTGCGCGAGGCGATCGTGCCGCACGCAGCCGCATGGGACCGTGAAGCGACGTTCCCGAAAGACGTGCACCGTCAATTGGGCGAGCTGGGCGCCTATGGCGTGGCCGTGCCGGAAGAACTGGGCGGCGCGGGGCTCGACTATCTTTCGCTGGCGTTGATCCTGGAAGAAATTGCTGCCGGCGACGGTGGCACCTCCACCGTCATCAGCGTGAACAACTGCCCCGTGTGCAGCATGCTGATGGCGTTTGCAAATGACGCGCAGAAGCAGCGGTGGCTCGTGCCGCTGGCGCGCGGCGAGATGCTGGGCGCGTTCTGCCTGACCGAGCCGCATGTCGGCTCCGATGCATCGGCGCTGCGCACCACGGCCGTGCGAGATGGCGACCACTGGGTCTTGAACGGCGTGAAGCAGTTCATCACCAGCGGCAAGCATGCCGACGTGGCGATCGTCATGGCCGTGACCGACAAGGCAGCAGGCAAGCGCGGCATCAGCGCGTTCCTGGTGCCGACCAACACGCCCGGCTACATCGTCGCGCGGCTGGAAGACAAGCTCGGCCAGCACTCGTCCGACACGGCGCAGATCGTGTTCGAAGATTGCCGCATCCCCGCCGATTGCCTGCTGGGCGACGAAGGCGCGGGCTACAAGATGGCGCTGTCGGGGCTGGAAGGCGGGCGCATCGGCATTGCCGCGCAGAGCGTGGGCATGGCGCGTGCGGCTTTTGAAGCAGCGCTGGCGTATGCCAAGGAGCGCGAAAGCTTCGGCCAGCCGCTGTTCGCGCATCAGGCCGTGCAGTTTCGCCTGGCCGAGATGGCCACACGCGTGGATGTGGCACGACAGATGGTCTGGCATGCCGCCAGCCTGAAAGACGCCGGGCGGCCGTGCCTGAAAGAGGCGTCCATGGCCAAGCTCAACGCCAGCGAGATGGCCGAGCGCGTCTGCTCCGATGCCATTCAGGTCTTTGGCGGTTACGGCTACGTCAGCGACTTCCCAGTGGAGCGCATCTACCGCGACGTGCGCGTGTGCCAGATCTACGAAGGCACGAGCGACATCCAGAAGATCTTGATCGCCCGCGCTCTGGCGTAGGCATTTTCGGGGAAGGCGCAGCACAACAGGGGAGCACATCATGAACGGGGCCATCGATTTCTACTTCGACTTCTCATCGCCGTACGGCTACTTCGCCAGCACGCGCGTGGAAGAGCTCGCCCAGCGGTACAACCGGGCGACAGCATGGCACCCGATCCTGCTGGGGGTGGTCTTCAAAACTACCGGCGGCTCCCCGCTGCCGCAGGTGCCGCTCAAGGGCGATTACGCATGGCGCGATTTCGAGCGCACTGCACGCTTCAACGGCATCGAATACCGCAAGCCGACGCACTTCCCACTGCCCACGCAATACGCGGCGCGCGCCACGCTGTGGGTACATGACCACCACGGCGGCGACCGCGCCATCGACTTTGCGCGTGCGCTCTACCGCGCGCTGTTCGTGGACGACATCAACATCGGCGAACCGGCAGAGGTCATGAAGATTGCCGACGCCATGGGCATCGACGGTGCCGCGCTCAACGCCGGCGCAAGCAGCCAGCAGATCAAGGATCAGCTCAAGGCCGAGATCGACCTGGCCATGTCGCGCGGCGTGTTCGGCTCGCCCTACGTGATCGTCGACGGCGAAGCGTTCTGGGGCTTCGACCGATTTGACCAGATTGAAGCGTTGCTGCGCGACGGACGCATATAAAACGAATTCCAAAACAGCGGCCGATGTACGAGCCGCCGCTGACGAACCCTCTACGAAGAGAGCATGACTGCAGTGACTTCCTCTGTTTCGAACCACCCGCACTTTGACGCGATCCTCTTCGATTGCGACGGCGTGCTGGTCGACAGCGAACCCCTCGTCAACCGCCTGATCTGGCAGATGCTGACCGAGCTTGGCATCAACATCAGCCCGGAAGATTCCATCGAGCGCTTCCTGGGCAAGGCCATCCGCGAAGAACTGGATGCGATTGCCGAGATGCGCGGCGCACCGCTGCCGCCGAACTGGCTGTCCACCTTCCACGCGCGCCGCAACGCGCTGCTCGAAGCCGAGGTGGAAGCCGTGCCGCATATCGCGCACGCCATTGATGTGCTCTCCAGGCTGGGCCTGCCGATGGCGGTCGCCTCGGGCGCCGATCGCACGAAAGTTGAATTGCAGCTCAACCGCACCGGTCTGATCGAGCACTTCCAGCCCACGCACGTGCGCATCTTCTCGGCGACCGAAGTCGAGCGCAGCAAGCCCGCGCCCGATGTGTATCTGCTGGCCGCCAGCAGCCTCGGGGTCTCGCCGTCGCGTTGTCTGGTGATCGAAGACAGCCCCACGGGTGTCACCGCCGGGCACGCTGCCGGCATGACGGTGCTCGCGTACGCCGGCCGCAATGCGCCGGGCCCGCTGATCGCCGCTGGCGCCACCCGCACGTTCACCGACATGCGTGAACTGCCGGAGTTGCTGGGCTGATGCCTGTCGCACAAACCAGGCCCATCGGCCCGGCCGACGCTTGCCCTTGCGGCAACAGCGCTTACGCACGCTGCTGCGGCCCTTTCCACGCGGCCGACGCCGTGCCGGCTACGGCCGAGCAGCTCATGCGCTCGCGCTACAGCGCCTACGTGCTGGGCGACACGGCGTATCTGCGCCGCACGTGGCATCCGTCCACCTGCCCTGCCGACCTGGAAACCAGCGAAGCAGACGCCACCGCCACGCGCTGGCTTGGCTTGGACGTCAAGCGCCACACGCCGCAAGACGCCACGCATGCCACGGTGGAATTCGTCGCGCGCTACAAGGTGGGCGGCCGCGCGCATCGCCTGCATGAAACCAGCCGCTTCGTCCGCCTGGACGCCAGCGGCATTGAATCCGCCGAAGGCCGTTGGCTGTACGTCGACGGCACCTTCCCTGACTGAACCGCACCGACCTTCTTGCACTGCTGCCATGCCGACGCTAGAGACCAAGCTGAACCCCCGCGCTGAAGACTTCAAGGCCAACGCCGATGCCATGCGCGCGCTCGTCGCCGACTTGCGCGACAAGGTTGCACGCATCGCCCAGGGCGGCGGTGAAGACGCCCGCGCCAAGCACCTCGCCCGCGGCAAGCTGCTGCCCCGCGACCGCGTGCAGCAACTGCTCGACCCAGGCACGCCGTTCCTGGAGTTCTCTCAGATGGCGGCGTATGGCATGTACGACGACGCCGCGCCGGGCGCCGGCATCATCACCGGCATCGGCCGCATCTCAGGGCAGGAATGCGTGATCGTCTGCAACGACGCCACCGTCAAGGGCGGCACGTATTACCCGATGACGGTGAAGAAGCATCTGCGTGCGCAGGAGATTGCCGAGCAGAACCACCTGCCCTGCGTCTACCTGGTCGATTCGGGCGGCGCCAACCTGCCGAACCAAGACGACGTGTTTCCTGATCGCGATCACTTCGGTCGCATCTTCTACAACCAGGCCAACCTGTCGTCGAAGGGCATTCCGCAGATTGCAGTGGTGATGGGCTCGTGCACCGCCGGCGGCGCCTATGTGCCGGCCATGAGCGACGAATCGATCATCGTGAAGGAACAAGGGACGATCTTCCTGGCGGGCCCGCCGCTGGTGAAGGCCGCCACGGGCGAGGTGGTGAGCGCCGAAGACCTCGGCGGCGCCGATGTGCACACACGCCTGTCGGGCGTGGCGGATTACTTCGCCAACAACGATGCGCACGCGCTGGCCCAGGCCCGCAGCATCGTCGCGCACCTGAACCGCCGCAAGCCAGATCAAGTGCAGATTCACGCGCCCATCGAGCCGCGCTACGCCGCCGAAGAGCTCTACGGCGTGATCCCGACCGACACGCGCAAGCCGTTCGACGTGCGCGAAGTCATTGCCCGCATCGTCGACGATTCTGCGTTTGACGAATTCAAGGCACGCTACGGCACGACGCTGGTCTGCGGCTTTGCTCGCATCTGGGGCTACCCGGTCGGCATCATCGCCAACAACGGCATCCTGTTCTCGGAAGCGGCGCTCAAGGGCGCGCACTTCATCGAGCTGTGCTGCCAGCGCAAGATTCCGCTGGTGTTCCTGCAGAACATCACCGGCTTCATGGTCGGCCGCAAGTACGAGAACGAAGGCATCGCCAAGAACGGGGCGAAGATGGTGACGGCGGTGGCCACGGCGCAGGTGCCGAAGTTCACGGTCATCATCGGCGGCTCGTTTGGCGCGGGTAACTACGGCATGTGCGGGCGCGCGTATTCGCCGCGCTTCCTGTGGATGTGGCCGAACGCGCGCATCTCCGTGATGGGCGGCGAACAGGCCGCAAGCGTGCTCGCCACCGTGCGCCGCGACGGCATCGAAGCCAAGGGCGGCCAATGGAGCGCGGATGAAGAAGCCGCCTTCAAGGCACCGATCCGCGATCAGTACGAGCGCCAGGGCCATCCGTACTACGCCAGCGCGCGCCTGTGGGACGACGGCGTGATCGACCCCGCCGACACGCGCAGCGTGCTGGGCCTCGGGCTGTCGGCCAGCCTGAACGCGCCGATCGGCGATATGAACTTCGGCGTGTTCCGCATGTAAGCGGGCCGTCCATCGACCAGGGAATTTGCAGTGAACAGCATCACCGCGCGAACGTGGCGCAGCGTCTGGGCAGCCGTTGGCTGCGCGCTGCTGCTTGCGACCGCGCTTGCGAGCGAGACCGCGCCGTCCGGCGTCAGCGAGACCATCGTGGAGGTGCCCAAGTCTGCGGGCATCTTCACCCTCAAGCTGGAGACGACCGTCTACAAGCCGGCCGGCGACGGCCCGTTCCCGCTCATCGTGCTCAACCATGGCAAGGCGCGCGGCAAGGCAGCATTCCAAGCGCGTGCCCGTTACAGCGAGCAGGCCGCGGCACTGGTCGCACGCGGCTACGTGGTGGCCATTCCGATGCGGCAGGGGTTTTCCAAATCCGGCGGCGCGTATATCGGCAGCGGTTGCAACGTCGAAGCCAACGGCATCATCCAGGCCGAAGACGTGGTGGCCGCGCTCGACTACATGACCGCGCAGCCGTACGTGGACCGCAACCGCATCGTCGTCATGGGCCAGTCGCATGGCGGCCTGACCACGCTGGCCTTCGGCACCATCGCCTACCCCGGCGTGCGTGGGCTGGTGAACTTTGCCGGCGGCCTGCGCAACGACACCTGCGTCGACTGGGAAGGCAACCTCGTGCGCGCCTTCGAGACGTACGGCCGCCAGTCACGCTACCCATCGCTCTGGTTTTACGGCGACAACGACAGCTACTGGCCCAAGCCGATGCCCGAGAGAATGTTCGCCGCCTACACCAGTGCCGGCGGCAACGGCCGGCTGGTGGATTTCGGCAACTTCAAGAGCGACTCGCACGGCATGTTTGCAAGCCATGCAGGGCTTGCCATCTGGCTGCCGCAGGTGGATGCCTTCCTGCGCGAACTCGGCCTGCCCGCAGGCCCTCTGCAAGCGGTAGCACCGGGCAGCAACGCTGAAGCCTCCGGCGCAGACGACCCCAAGTCCGACACCAACAAGGACCCCGAATGAACGCTTTCGAGACCCTCGCCTTCGCGCAGCACGGCGCCGTCGCCACGCTCACGCTGAACCGGCCCGACGTGCGCAACGCCTTCAACGAAACTGTCATCGCCGAGCTGACCGGCGCGTTCCGCGCGCTGGCCAATGAGCCCAGCGTGCGCGCCATCGTCCTGTCGGGCAACGGCCCTGCGTTCTGCGCGGGTGCCGACCTGAACTGGATGAAGAAGATGGCCGGCTACTCGGACGATGAGAACCGTGCCGATGCCCTGCGTCTGGCCGAAATGCTGCGCGCCATCTACACCTGCCCCAAGCCAGTCATTGCGCGCGTGCAGGGCGATACGTACGCCGGCGGCGTCGGCCTGGTCGCTGCATGCGACATTGTCGTGGCCGTCGACACGGCCAACTTCTGCCTGTCGGAAGCGAAGCTCGGTTTGATTCCGGCCACCATCAGCCCGTACGTGATCCGCGCTCTGGGCGAGCAGGCGTCGCGCCGCTACTTCATCACCGCAGAACGCTTTTCGGCTGCCGAAGCGCATCGCCTCGGCCTCGTGCATGAACTGGTGAGCGCAGATGCGCTCGACGCCAAGGTGGCTGACATCACCGCTGCGCTCGTCGCCAACAGCCCGAACGCCGTGCGTGAGAGCAAGCGCCTCGTGCGCGAGGTGTCTGGCGCCGCGGTCAATGACGCACTGCTGGCCGATACCGCTGAGCGCATCGCCGCCATTCGCGCTTCGGAAGAAGGCCGCGAAGGCGTGCAAAGTTTCCTGGGCAAGCGCAAGCCGAACTGGCTGCTGCCGGCCTGATCCGCATAACAACGAAACCACGCATCACTTGAAGGAAGTCCTCATGCAATCCACTCCGCTCAACTTCGTTCCGAACGCCGCCAAGACGCCCGTCACACCGGGCCAGGCGCCCGACGCGCGCTGGAGCCGCGAAGCCATCGAAGCGCTGTTCGCGCTGCCGTTCAACGACCTGCTGTTCCAGGCACAGCAGGTGCACCGTGCCAACTTTGATGCGAATGCGGTGCAGCTCTCGACGCTGCTGTCCATCAAGACCGGCGGCTGCCCCGAAGATTGCTCGTACTGCCCGCAATCGGCCCGCTACGACACGGGTGTCGAGGCGGAAAAGCTGATGCCGATCGACGCCGTGCTCGAAGCCGCATCGCGCGCCAAGCAGAACGGCGCAAGCCGCTTCTGCATGGGCGCAGCGTGGCGCAACCCGAAACCGCATCAACTCGATGCCGTGGCCGACATGGTGCGCGGCGTGAAGGCGATGGGGCTGGAGACGTGCGTGACGCTGGGCATGCTCAAGCAGGAACAGGCCGCGCAACTGAAGGACGCGGGCCTGGATTACTACAACCACAACCTCGATACCGCGCCCGAGTTCTACGGCGAGATCATCACGACGCGCACGTACCAGGACCGGCTCGACACGCTGGAGCATGTGCGTGATGCCGGTATCAACGTGTGCTGCGGCGGCATCGTCGGGCTGGGGGAATCGGTGCACGAGCGTGCTGGCCTCATCGCCGAGCTGGCGAACATGGAACCGTATCCGGACTCGGTGCCCATCAACAACCTTGTGAAGGTGGAAGGCACGCCGCTGGCCGGCAACGAAGAACTGGACCCGTTCGATTTCGTACGCACGATTGCGGTGGCGCGCATCACGATGCCCAAGGCGATGGTGCGGCTGTCCGCTGGCCGCGAGGCGATGGACGATGCCTTGCAGGCGCTGTGCTTCATGGCGGGCGCCAACTCGATCTTCTATGGCGAGAAGCTGCTGACGACTGACAACCCGGAGGCGGATGCGGATCGGAAGCTGCTGGCGCGGTTGGGGATGCGGGTGGACGTGCAGGATCACATGCATCAGGGTGCGGAGGCTTCGCACTCGCATTCTTCGCATTGTCATATCGACATTACGCCGGCGGACTGAGGCTTTGGTTTTGGGGATGGTTTTCTGTTGGTGGTCCATCCCTTGTTTCATCCCCTGCCGGGGCTGACTCACTTTTCTTTGTCTTGCCAAAGAAAAGTAAGCAAAAGAAAGGCGCGCCCGAGATGGCGAAGGATTCCTTGAATTTATGTCGCAGGGAGGGAGG
>NZ_QMKS01000011.1:0-37428 GCF_003290055.1 Ralstonia sp. GX3-BWBA
GTGGACGTGCAGGATCACATGCATCAGGGTGCGGAGGCTTCGCACTCGCATTCTTCGCATTGTCATATCGACATTACGCCGGCGGACTGAGGCTTTGGTTTTGGGGATGGTTTTCTGTTGGTGGTCCATCCCTTGTTTCATCCCCTGCCGGGGCTGACTCACTTTTCTTTGTCTTGCCAAAGAAAAGTAAGCAAAAGAAAGGCGCGCCCGAGATGGCGAAGGATTCCTTGAATTTATGTCGCAGGGAGGGAGGAGAGGCAAACTCGCTTCGCTCAAACAGCCTCCCCTCTTTTTCCTCCCTGCAACAGAAATTCAAGGCGCCATCTAGGGCTCCAACGGCTACACCATCGCAGCACAAACGCAGTAGTGGGTACGCGGCAAAACGCGGAGCGAAGCAAAAGGCAACACAGCAACACAGCAACAAGCAACAAGCAACAAGCAACAAGCAACAAGCAACAAGCAACAAGCAACAAGCAACAAGCAACAAGCAACAAGCAAGAGCCTGACAGAGCAGGCACACCAACGGTTTGGCCGTTGACGTTCCTGCCCTTGATGGCGCCTTGAATTTTCGTAAGCGGGCGGAAAAAAGACGGGAAACTGTCTGAGCGCAGCGAGTTTTTCCCCTCTCCGCACGGTTACGAAAATTCAAGGAAGGTGTCGCCATCTCGGGCGCGCCTTTCTTTGCTTACTTTCTTTGGCAAGACAAAGAAAGTGAGTCAGCCCCGGCAGGGGATGAAACAAAGGACGCACCACAAGTGCAAAACCAATACCAGGAGACGTAACAACACCATGATCACCAAGCTCCTCATCGCCAACCGAGGCGAAATCGCCTGCCGAGTCGCCGCCACCTGCCGCAAGCTGGGCATCCGCACAGTCGCCGTCTACTCCGATGCCGACGCCAATGCCCGCCACGTTGCGGCCTGCGACGAAGCGATCCACATCGGTGAGCCCGCCGCCCGCGACAGCTACCTGCGCGCCGACCGCATCCTCGAAGCGGCGCGTGCCACCGGCGCCCAGGCCGTCCACCCAGGCTACGGATTCCTCTCGGAGAACGAAGCCTTCGCCAAGGCCTGCGCAGACGCCGGCATCATCTTCGTCGGCCCGCCGGCCTCGGCCATCGAAGCGATGGGCAGCAAAAGTGCGGCCAAGGCGTTGATGGAAACGGCCGGCGTGCCGCTCGTCCCGGGCTACCACGGCGACAACCAGGACGCCGCATTCCTGCGCACGCAGGCCGATCGCATCGGCTACCCGGTGCTCATCAAGGCGAGTGCGGGCGGCGGTGGCAAGGGCATGCGCGTGGTGGAATCGGGCGATGCGTTTGAAGCCTCGCTGGCCTCCGTCAAGCGCGAAGCGTCCTCCAGCTTTGGCGACGACCGCGTGCTGATCGAGAAGTACCTCACGCGCCCGCGCCACATTGAGATCCAGGTGTTTGCCGACAGCTTCGGCGGCGCCGTCTACCTGTTCGAGCGCGACTGCTCGGTGCAGCGCCGCCACCAGAAAGTACTGGAAGAGGCACCGGCGCCCGGCATGACGCTGGACCGTCGCCGCGCGATGGGCGAAGCCGCTGTGGCTGCCGCGCGCGCCGTGGGCTACGTGGGTGCCGGCACAGTCGAATTCATCGTCGACGAAGACGGCACGTTCTACTTCATGGAGATGAACACGCGCCTGCAGGTCGAGCATCCGGTCACCGAAATGATCACGGGTGAAGACCTCGTCGAATGGCAATTGCGCGTGGCCTCCGGCGAGCCGCTGCCTCGCGCGCAGGACGAACTGCACATCCACGGCCACGCGCTGGAAGCACGCATCTACGCAGAAAACCCCGAGCGCGATTTCCTGCCGTCCATCGGCACGCTGAAGGTGCTGCGCACGCCGGCAGCGGTGGAATTTACCGTGGGCGCGCAAGCCAATGGCGAACCCGCGGCCGTGCGCATCGACGCGGGTGTGCGCGAAGGCGATGCCATCAGCCCTTACTACGATCCGATGATCGCCAAGCTCATCGTCTGGGGCCGTGACCGAGAAGAAGCGCTCGCGCGCATGCTGCAGGCGCTGGGCAGCTTCCATCTGGTGGGGCTGTCGTCCAACGTGGCCTTCCTGCGCCGCCTGGTCGCATCGACGCCGTTTGCGACCGCCGATCTGGATACCGGCCTGATCGCGCGCAATCACGACACGCTGTTCCCGGCAGCGCCGGACGTGCCGCAAGACGCCATCGCCCTGGCCGTGGCTGCCCTGCTTGCCCGCGAGGCACGCAGCCTGCGCACGGACACACGCGATCCGCATTCGCCGTGGGCACGCGGCAGCGGCTGGCGCCTGAACGGCGCGGCTGAGCGCACGCTGCGCTTCTCGCACGGCGAACAGGCCGTCGACGCCACGCTCGTCTATGGCCGCGACGGCTCGCGTCTGAAAGCAAACGGGCATGAAGCGCCCTTCACCTCGCAGCGCCATGCAGAGACCTTCACAGTGACGCTGGGCTCGCACAAGGCGACTGGTCAGGTGCATGTCGACGGCGACACATTCCACGTCTTCACCGGCGGCGCGCACTGGACGCTGGAGCGCCACGACCCGTTGGCGCACGCGGGCGAAGCCGACGACGAAGGCGGCAAGCTGACCGCGCCGATGCCCGGCAAGGTCATCGCTGTGCTGGCCGCACCGGGACAGACCGTCACCAAGGGCGCACCGCTCGTCGTGATGGAAGCCATGAAGATGGAGCACACGCTCACCGCACCGGCCGACGGCGTCGTCGAATCCGTGCTGTATGGCGTAGGCGATCAGGTAACGGAAGGCGTGCAACTGCTGGCGTTCAAGCCGGCGGAGTGATGGCTGAATGACGCGCAGGCGGGGCTGCAACGCGCGTTGCCGGCCCCTGCTACACTGCTTGACGTATACGTCAACTACCCGCATTGAAGTCGCCCCACATGCACATCCAGATCTACACGCCCGACGGCAAACCCCAACCCTGGCTCGACGGTTTTGCGCAGGCACTGCCTGAGGCGCGGCTGTCGGTATGGGCGCAAGGTGCGGCGCAGGACGCTGATTACGCCGTGGTCTGGCAGCCGCCCGCCGAGATGCTGCGCGGCCGCACGGATCTGCGCGCCGTGTTCAACCTGGGCGCGGGCGTGGATGCCATCCTCGGCCTGCGCGCGCAATCGCCCGATGCGATTCCCGAAGGCCTGCCGATCGTGCGTCTGGACGATGCCGGCATGGCCGCGCAGATGGGCGAGTACGTCACGCATGCCGTGTTGCGCTTCTTCCGCCGGCTTGATGAATACGAGCGCCAGCAGCAAGCCAAGATGTGGCGCTTCCTCAAGCCGTTCAACCGTGACGAGTTTGTCGTGGGCGTGCTGGGCCTGGGCGTGCTCGGTACGCACATCGCCAAGACGTTGGCGGGCTTCGGCTTTCCGGTGCGCGGCTGGAGCCGTTCTGCCAAGTACGTCGAGGGCGTCGATTGCCGTGCGGGCAGCGAAGCCCTGCCTGGCTTCCTGGCCGGCACGCGCGTGCTGGTGAACGTGCTGCCGCTGACCGCCGACACGGAAAACGTGATCGACGCAAAGCTGCTCGGTCAGCTCGCATCCGGCGCGTTCGTTGTCAACGTGGCGCGCGGCAAGCATCTGGTGGAAGACGACCTGCTGGCCGCCGTGCGCAGCGGCCACATTGCCGGCGCCGCGCTCGACGTATTCCGCACCGAGCCGCTGCCCGCCGACCATCCTTTTTGGACCGAACCGCGCATCCACATCACGCCGCACATTTCGGCGCTGACGCTGCGCGAGGTCAGCATTGCCCAGATCGCGCGCAAGATCCGCGCGCTGGAAGCCGGCGAACCGATAGCCGGCATCGTCGATCTGCAACGAGGTTACTGAGATGAGCACTCCGCATTTCGTGAAAGTGGTCGAGGTCGGCCCGCGCGACGGTCTTCAGAACGAGAAGGCGCCGGTTTCCACCGACACCAAGGTCGAACTGGTGAACCGGCTGTCCGAGGCCGGCTTCGTGAACGTGGAAGCCGCGTCGTTCGTGTCGCCCAAGTGGGTGCCGGCCATGGCCGATGGCGCCGATGTGATGGCGCGCATCCAGCGCCGGCCGGGCACGCTGTATTCGGTGCTCACACCCAACATGAAGGGTTTCGAAGGCGCTGCGGCAGCAGGCGCGGACGAGATCGTGATCTTCAGCGCCGCCAGCGAGGCCTTCGCGCAGAAGAACATCAACTGCACGATCGCCGAATCGATCGAACGCTTTGCGCCGGTGGCCAAGGCCGCCAAGGATGCAGGCATTCGCGTGCGCGGGTCGATCTCGTGTTCGCTGGGCTGCCCGTACCAGGGCGAGGTGCCGGTGTCGTCGGTGGTGGACGTCATCAAGCGCATGGCCGACCTGGGCTGCGACGAGATCGACATTGCCGACACCATCGGCGTGGGCACCGCCGGGCAGGTGAAAACCGTGATGGAAGCCGCCGCGGCGACGTTCCCGATCGACCGCCTCTCGGGCCATTTCCACGACACGTACGGCCAGGCGCTGGCCAACATCCTCGCCAGCCTGGAAGTCGGCATCGCCATCTTCCACGCATCGGTAGCGGGGCTGGGCGGCTGCCCGTATGCCAAGGGCGCCACCGGCAACGTGGCCACCGAAGACGTGCTGTACCTGCTGCACGGCCTGGGCATCCGCACCGGCATCGACCTGGACAAGGTCGTGCTGGCGGGCGACTTCATCTCGCAAGCCATCGGCCGCCCCACCGCGTCCCGTGCAGGCCGCGCGCTGTTGCTCAAGCTGCAGGACCAGATCGCCCAGGCCTGCATCTGAAACCCCATCAAGAAGAACGACGATGACCGCTACCGATACGAACGCACCGCTGCCTGAATCTGCCCAACGCGTGGCCGACCACCTGCGCACGCTCGGCTACGAGAAAGCCATCGTGATGCTGCCCGCCACGGGAAAAACGTCTGCTGAAGCGGCTGCCGGACTGGGCTGCTCGGTGGCGGAGATCGCCAAGTCGATCATCTTCCGTCGTGCGGATGACGATGTGCCTGTGCTGGTGATCGCCAGCGGCACCAATCGTGTCGACGAAGCAAAGGTTTCCGCGCACGTGGGCGCACTGGCCAAGGCCGATGCGAAGTTCGTCCGCGAGAAGACCGGTTACGCCATCGGTGGCGTGTGTCCGGTGGGTCATGCGGTCAAGCCTGTGATGCTGCTCGACCGCGATCTGTTCCAGTACGACAGCGTGTGGGCTGCTGCCGGCCACCCGCACGCCGTGTTCAACCTCACGCCCGCCGAACTGGAAGCCATGACGGGCGCGCCTGTGGCCGACATCGCCCAGCGCGACTGATCGAACACACATGGACGCCTGCACCCGCGCGCAACTGAAGCTCTCGCTCGGCAAGCTGCGCAATAGCCGCGCGCAGGCCGAGCGCGCCCAGCCGGTGTCGTCGCCGTGCATCAGCGTGTGCAAGATGGACGAGGCGCACGGCCTGTGCATCGGCTGCATGCGCACCATCGACGAAATTGCCGCCTGGTCGACCATGAACGACACCGCTCGCCAGGCCGTGTGGAAGACCTTGCCCGAGCGCGCCTGCGCCTGGCTCAACGAGACGCCCTGCGCCTGAGCGCCCATCACCATGGCCGAACACGACATCGTCACCTTGCCTGATTCGATGCGCGTGTTCGAGCGCGGCTGGCTGTCGTCCAACAACATCCTTTTCTTCGATGACGATGCGCAAGGCGGCTGCGCACTGGTGGACACCGGCTACCTCACGCACGCCCCGCAAACTGTGGCGCTTGTGAAGCACGCCCTGCAAGGCAGGCCGCTGCGCCGTCTGCTGAACACGCACTTGCACTCCGACCATTGCGGCGGCAATGCCGCGCTGCAGGCACTCTACGGCAGTCACACGCGCGTGCCTGCGGCGCAGATCGACGACGTGCGCCGCTGGGATACCGACGCCCTGAGCTACGCCCCCACCGGCCAGGAATGCGCACGCTTCACGCTGCCTGACAGCGATGCCGACGCGGGCCTCGCCGACGGCATGACGGCACGGCTAGGCGGTTTCGACTGGCAGGTCATCAGCGCGCCCGGGCACGACCCGCACGCGGTCATCCTCTTCAACCCCGACACACGCGTGCTGATCTCTGCCGATGCGTTGTGGGAGCGCGGCTTTGGTGTGATCTTTCCCGAGCTGGAAGGCGAGAGCGGCTTTGCCGAGCAGCAGGCCATTCTTGAGCGCATCGCGCAGCTCGATGCGCGCGTGGTGATTCCTGGACACGGCCGGCCGTTCACCAGCGTCAACGCCGCGATTGATGCATCGCTGGGGCGGCTTGCGTATCTGCGCGCAGACCCGGAGCGCAATGCGCTGCACGCCATCCGCGTGCTGGTGAAGTTCAAGCTGCTGGAGCAGCAGGCGCTGTCGCACGACGCGCTGTTCGCGTGGTTCACGCAGACCACGCTGATGCCGCGCTTGCAAGCGCGCTTCTTCGCAAGCCAATCGATGGAAACGTTGGTGGATGCCGCGATCGCGGCGCTGGTCAAGGCAGGCGCTGCCACCGTCGAACACGGCCGCATCCTGAACCGCGATTGACGTGCCGCGCGGCGGCGATGCCCCGCTACAATGCAGCGACGCCTCTTCTCTTCGCCTGGGCATGCCGAAACCCGCCACATCCAATCCGCCCGAGTCCGCCACAGGAGCCGCCACTGAAGCCGAAGCGCCGCGCCGCAAGCGCGGCCGCCCCGCGCAGGATGCCAACGAGGGCTTGCGCCGCGCGTTGATCGAGCAATCGGCCAGGCTGTTCCGCGAGAAGGGCTACGGCAACACCACGGTGCGCGACATTGCCGCCGCCACGGGCGTCCATGCGGGCAGTTGGTTCTACCACTTCAAAACCAAGCAGGACATCCTGCAGGCGGTGATCGAACACGGCCTGACCGTGGCGCTGGCCGATATCGAAGCCATCGATATCGACGACCTGCCGCCACGCGAGGCGATGCGCCAACTCGTGCGCGCGCACCTCTACACGATCCTTGCGCCCCACCAGGATTTCATTCCGGTGATGCTGTATGAGTGGCGCTCGCTCGATACGCAGGCGCAAGAACGCATCATCGCGCTCAAAGACCGTTACGAAGACATCTGGACGCGCGTGATCGACCGCCTGCGCGCCTCGGGCGAATGGGCACACCCGACGCCCGTCGACCGCCTGCTGATGTTCGGCGCGCTCAACTGGACGGCGCAGTGGTATCAGGCTGGCGCGGGCATCAGCATTGACGCGCTGGCCGATCAGGCCGTGCTGTTCATCCTGCGTACGCCGCCCCAGCCGACGGCTTAGCACCCCTAGCGCGCATCGCCCTCGAACAACGTCTGGTTGGCAGTGCGCAGCACGTGCTTCTGGATCTTGCCGGTCGCCGTCATGGGCAGCTTGTCGACCACGGCAATGTGCTTGGGCACTTCAAAGCCACCGAGATGCTCTCTGCAATGCGCCTGCAGCGCGGCGGCATCGGCGTGTGCATCGGGCTTGAGGCAGACGAACGCTGCCACCGCTTCCACCCAGTGCACATGCGGCAAGCCGACCACCGCGGCGTTCGCCACGGCCGGGTGCCGCAGCAACACTTCTTCCACCTTGACCGAAGGCACGTTCTCACCGCCGGTCTTGATCATGTCCTTGATGCGGTCCTTGAACTGAAGCTGGCCGTCGGTATCCCACATGCCGAGGTCGCCCGTGTGGTGCCAGCCGAAGCGGCGCGCGTTGGCGGTGGCCTGCGGGTCCTTGTAGTAGCCAAGCATGACGTTGGGGCCGCGATGCACGATCTCGCCCAATTGGTCCGGGCCGAGCAGATTGCCTTGATCGTCCATGATGGCCGCCTCGTTCACCATGCATGGCTGGCCCCAGTAGTTGCCGGTGCGCTGCAGTTGCTGGTTGGGCGCGAAGTACATCGTCATCGGGAAAATTTCGGTCTGGCCTGAGCCGAGCGCAAAGTTCGGACACACCTCGGCAATCAGGCGTTCGAGCAGCGGCTTGGCCATCGGCGCCATCGCATACAGGCATAGGCGCAGGCTTGAGAGATCGCGCTGCGCACGCAGCGGATGGTGCAGCAGCGCGGCGTACATGAGCGGCAGGCCGAACAGTTGCGTGATGCGCTCGCTCGCAATCGCATCGAGCAGCGCCGCCGGGTCAAAACCGCGCTGTATGACGAGCGTGGCGCCCACCAGCATCGCGGACGCGGCGGTCGCAAACTGCGCGCAGTGGAACATCGGCAGCAGGCACGAGAACACATCGGTCTCGTTCAGATTCAGGCCTGCGATGTTGGACATTAGCGCGGCATGCACCGAGCGATGCGAGTGCATTGCGCCCTTGGGTCGGCCGGTCGTGCCGCTGGTGTACATGATGAGCGCGAGATCGCGATCGTCGATCACCACGGCGGGCAGCGTATCGGCGTGGCCTTGCAACGCTTGCTCCACGGTTTGCGGGCCATCGGCAACCGGTGCGCCGAAGCATTGGTGCGCGGGCAAAGCAAGCGCCGACAGCGTGTCACGCAGCGCCGGGTACAGCGCCGCGTCAATCACCACATGGCGCGCCTCGGCATGTTCGAGGATGTAGCGCACATCGTCCGGCCCGAGCATCGCATTGATCGGCACCCACACCAGCCCCGCCTTGAGAATGCCGTACGCGGCCACCAAGAACTGCGCCGAGTTGCCACACACCATCGCCACCTTGTCGCCGGGCGTGAGGCCGCTTGCAAGCAGCGCGTGCGCATAGCGATTACTGTCTGCGTTGAGTTCGCCATGCGTCATGCGACGCGGGCCATCGACCAGCGCGACCTTCGCGCCGAACTTGCGTGCACTGCGATGCAACGTATCGCCCAGCGCCACCCGGTTCAGCAGGTTGGCTTCGAGCGTGAGGTCTGGCGTGGCTTCGGACATGGGACGTCTCCTATGGACTGCATTGACCGCATGAGCTGCACGACGAAACGATGGATCAGGACGGCAGTGCAACCGTCAGGCCGCGGCAATCTCCATCAGCAACCCGCCGGGCGCAACCTGTGCCCCGACCTGGGTGAACAGACCTTTCACCTCGCCTGCGAGTGGTGCGGCAATGCTGTGCTCCATCTTCATCGCCTCGACCACCAGCAGCACCTGACCGGCGCAGACCGCCTCGCCTTGAGCCACGTGTACGGCAACCACGCGGCCATTCATCGGTGCGCTGATCCGGCCGCTGCCGGCTTGCACGCCGTCACGCTCCGCCCGGGCGTAAGTGGTGTCGACGGCGGTGTGCTCGACGCCATTCAGCACGAAGTGGCAAGCGTCGCCGGTGAAGGCGTAGTCGACCGCGTGGAGCGTGTCGCCCAGCGCAAGCGTGACGCGGTCGTTGGCCGCTGACACAAGGGCCACCTGAGTGGAACCGCCGTCCCAAGTCAATTCCCATCGCCGTGCACCGAGCGCTCGCACGCGCATCTCGATGGCCTGGTCGTCGAGCGTGAAGCGGCACAGCGTGGGGTATGTGCAACTGCTGGCCCAGCCATGCAGTTCTGCGGGATAGCGGCGTGCGGTGTCCTGGCGCAGGTGCGTGAGCAGCACGGCTGCCGCTTGGCAAACCGCTGCACCGGGTACGGCCGCATGACGCAGCGCGGCCGGGAAATGCCGGGCGATGAACGCGGTCGACACATCGCCGGCAAGGAACGCCGGGTGCGCGACGCAATCGCGCAGAAACGCACGGTTGGTCGGCAGGCCAAGCAGCAGGCAATCATCCAAGGCATGCGCCAGCCGTCGACACGCATCGGCGCGGTCGGTGCCGTGCGCGACGATCTTGGCGAGCATCGAATCGTAGTACGGCGAGACGACAAGCCCGTCGGCCAATGCATGGTCCGTGCGGACATCCTGCGGTGCACGCCAGCGGGCAACGGTGCCGCTTTGCGGCAGGAAATCCTGCTGCGGGTCTTCTGCGCACAGGCGCACTTCGACGGCGTGTCCGCCTTGTGCGCGACGTGCATCGATGACGTCTTGCGCGAGCGGCAACGGCTCGCCAAGCGCCACACGCAACTGCCACTCGACCAGATCGACCCCGATCACCGCTTCGGTCACGGCATGCTCCACCTGCAGGCGCGTGTTCATCTCCATGAAGTAAAACGCGCCGTCCGGGGCGAGCAGAAACTCCAGCGTGCCCGCACCCACATAGCCGATCGCGCGCGCCGCCGCCACCGACACCGCGCCCATGCGCGCACGCAACTCGGGCGATACGGCAGGCGACGGCGATTCTTCGATCACCTTCTGATGCCGGCGCTGCACCGAGCAATCACGCTCGCCGAGGTGAACCACGTTGCCATGCGTATCGGCAAACACCTGGATCTCGATATGGCGCGGCTCGACGATGGCCTTCTCCAGGATCAGCTCGCCCGAGGCAAACGCGTTCTCCGCCTCGGAGCGCGCGGACTGCAGCGCGGCCGCAAAGTCCTCTGCGCGGTCTACCCGGCGCATGCCGCGGCCACCGCCACCGGCCGCCGCCTTGATCATCACCGGATAGCCAATGCGGGCGGCTTCGTGCGCCATGCGCGCAGCGGATTGATCCTCGCCCTGATAACCCGGCACGCACGGCACGCCAGCGGCTTCCATCAGGCGCTTGGCGCCGGCCTTGTTGCCCATCGCGCGGATGGCATCCGCAGGCGGCCCGATAAAGACGAGGCCCGCGTCTGCGCACGCACGGGCAAAGGCGTCGCTCTCCGCAAGGAAACCGTAGCCGGGATGGATTGCCTGTGTGCCCGACTTGCGCGCGGCTTCCAGCAATGCCGCAATGTTCAGGTAAGACGCCTGCGGTTGCGATGGGCCAATCGGCAACGCAAGATCGGCCGCGCGGCAGTGCGGCGCATCGCGGTCAGCCTCGGAATACACGGCAATGGTGCGCATGCCAAGGCGGCGCGCCGTGCGCATGATGCGCAGCGCAATCTCGCCCCGGTTGGCGATCAGGATCGAGCGGAAAGCCGCATGCGGGGCGGTCATCGCTCAGCCCTTCTTGCCCGGAAGCGTGTTCATGTACTTGCAGATGATGCCCAGCATCACCTCGTCGGCGCCGCCGCCAATGGAGCCCAGACGCCCGTCGCGGTAATAGCGCGAGACCGGGTTGTCCCACGTGAAGCCCATGCCGCCCCAGAATTGCAGGCAGGCATCGGGCACGATGCGCGCCAGCCGCCCCGCCTTGAGCTTGGCCATCGATGCCAGCTCCGTCACGTCCTGCCCCTGGATGTACAGATCGCACGCGCGATACGTGAGCGCGCGCAACGCTTCCACCTCCGTCTTCAACTCGGCCAGCTTGAAGTGCACCCATTGGTTGTCGAGCAGGCTGGCGCCAAACAGCTTGCGCTCACGCGCGTACTCGGCGGTGGTCTCGATGCACATCGTCATCGTCGCCAGGCTGCTGGCCGCGGCCCACATGCGCTCTTCCTGGAACTGCAGCATCTGGTACGTGAAGCCCTTGCCTTCCTCGCCGATGCGGTAGCGTTGGGGCACGCGCACGTCGTCAAAGTAGATGAGGCCGGTGTCCGACGAATTCATGCCGATCTTGCGGATCTTCTTGCCGACCGACACGCCCTTCGTGTTCATCGGCACGATGATGAGCGACTTGTTGCGGTGGGCTGGGTCATCTGACGTGTTGGCCAGCAGGCACATCCAGTCAGCCTGCAGGCTGTTGGTGATCCACATCTTGCTGCCGTTGATGATGTAGTCGTCACCGTCCTTGCGTGCGGTGGTCTTGATGCTCGCCACATCGGAGCCCGCGCTGGGCTCCGACACGCCCACACACGCCACCGCATCGCCGCTGATGGCGGGAGCCAGGAACTGCGCGCGCAGGTCGTCCGAACCGAAACGGGCAAGCGCGGGCGTCGCCATGTCGGTCTGAACGCCAATCGCCATCGGCACACCGCCGCAGTGGATGTGGCCAAGCGTCTCGGCCATCGCCATCGCATATGAATAGTCGAGGCCCAGCCCCCCAAACTCGGTCGGCTTGGCGATGCCGAGAAAACCCAGCTCGCCCATCTTCTTGAAGAGCTGCTTGGCAGGGAACATCTCCGCTGCCTCCCATTCATCGACGTACGGGTTGATGTCGCTGTCGATGAAGCGCTTGAGGTTGCGCTGCAGTTCCTGATGCTCGTGGGTGAAGTGCATGGTGTGTCGCTCCGCTTGTCCTGGGCTGTTCGTGTATGGGTTCGGGGTGGCTACGGGCGCGCAACGCCAAACTGGATCGGGTGCAGGGTGCGGCGGCGCGCTTCGTCGCACACCCCAAGCACGCAAGCCAGTACCTTGCGCGTGTCGCGCGGGTCGATCACGCCGTCGTCCAGCAATCGGCCCGAAACGGTGAACGCATCGGACTGCCGCTCGAACGTGTCGATCACCTTGGCGCGCATCGCTTCGATGGCTTCGTGGTCGACGGTCTGCGTCTTGCGTTGCATGCTCGCGGCCATGACCGTCGCCATCGTGCCGGCGGCCTGCTCTGCGCCCATCACGGCCGTCTTGGCATTGGGCCAGCTGAAGCAGAAATCCGGAAAGAAGCCGCGCCCCGACATGCCGTAGTTGCCCGCCCCGAACGACGCACCGCAATGCACGGTGATGCGCGGCACGGTGGCGTTGGCCATGGCCTGGATCATCTTCGATCCGTGCTTGATCATGCCGGCCTGCTCCGACGCCTTGCCGACGATGAAGCCGGTAGTGTTTTGCAGGTACAGCAGCGGCGTGTCGGCCTGGCAGCACGCCTGGATGAAATGCACCACCTTGGTGGCGCCCGCCGGGTCCAGCGGCCCGTTGTTCGTGATGACGCCGACGCGCATGCCGCAGATGGCCGCGTGCCCCGTGATCGTTGCGGGGCCGTAGTCGGGCTTGAACTCCAGAAACTCCGATCCATCGGCAATGCGGGCAATCACCTCGCGCATGTCGAGCGGCTTGCGATGATCGGCCAGCGCAATGCCGAGCAATTCCTCCGCATCAAAGCGCGGCGGCGCATAAGGGCGATCCGCTGCCGGCACATCGCGGTTCCAGTCGAGCGCAGCCACAAGTTCGCGTGCGATGCGCAGTGCGTCGGCATCGTCTTCAGCCAGGTATTCAGCCAAGCCCGACGTGCTGGCGTGCATCTGTGCGCCGCCCAGTTCCTCTTCGGTGGCGATCTCACCCGTGGCCGCTTTCAGCAGCGGTGGACCGGCGAGAAATGCACGCGCACGATCACGCACCATCACCACGTAGTCCGACAGGCCGGGCATGTATGCACCACCTGCGGTGCTCGACCCGTGCACCACGCTGATCACCGGAATGCCCGCCGCCGACAGCCGCGCGAGCCAATAGAAACCGCTGCCACCATGGATGAAGGTCTCCACACGATAGGTCAACAGATTGGCGCCGGCCGATTCGACAAGGTGGATGAACGGCAGCTTCTGCTCCAGCGCAATAGCCTGAGCCCGCTGGAACTTCTCGATGCCCATCGGCTGCACGGCGCCTGCGTCGATGCCCGCATCGTCAACGATGATCATTGCGCGCACGCCGCTCACCCAGCCGATGCCCGCGATGAAGCCGCCGCCAGGAATCGAGCGCGCCGGGTCTGTGTGGTCGAGGCAAAAACCCGCCAGCGTGGACAGCTCCAGAAACGGCGCACTGGCGTCGAGCAAGCGGCCGAGCCGGTCACGCGGCAGCAGTTGCCCGCGCTGCTCGAAGCGCGCGCGCGAAGCCTCGGACTTGTTGCGCGTGCGGTCTTCCAGCGTGCGCAACTGGCCGACGAGTTCCGTGAGCGCGGCGTGGTTCTGCAGGTACACGTCGCTATGCGGCACGATGCGCGATTCAAGCGCCGGCATTGCGGCCCTCCTCGTCTTGCAGCACCTTGGGCGTCACGGCCAGGTGGAAGCCGTTGAACGGCTCGGCGCCATGACGCGGTGCCGGCATGGGCGACCCGGGCCGCACGTTCGGGCGGCCGCCGTCCACGCGCAGCGTCGTGCCGGTGATAAACGCGGCGGCTTCCGACAGCAGATACACGATTGCCGAAGACACTTCCGCCTCGGTGGCAAAGCGACCGAGCGGCACCGTCGAAGGCATGCTGCGGATGGTCTCGGCCATCCACGGCGGATACGCGTCCATGCCCGACGATGCCACGTAACCGGGCGCCACCGCGTTCACGCGTACGCCGTACTGCGCCCACTCGAACGCCGCCGTCTCCGTAAAGTTGACCATGCCCGCGCGTGCTGCGCCGGAGTGGCCCATGTTCGGCATGCCGCCCCACATGTCGGCCACGATGTTGACGATGGCGCCGCCGCGCTGCTGCATCGCCTGGTTCAGGCACTCGCGCGCCATCAGGAAGCCGCCGGTCAGGTTCGTCTGCACCACCGCTTCCCAGCCCTTGGCGGAGATGTCTTTGAGCGGCGCCGGAAACTGGCCGCCCGCGTTGTTGACCAGCGCGTCGATGCGGCCGTGTTCGCCGTAGATTTGCGCGACGGTGGCTTGCGCAGCGGCCTCGTCGCGGATATTGCAAACGTAGGTGTGCGCGGTGCCGCCGGCTTCGACAATCTCCGTGCGCACGGCGGCAAGCTTCTCTGCATTGCGCCCCACCAACGCGACCGCCGCCCCCAGCGACGCCAACTCATGCGCCGTGCACCGGCCAATGCCGCTGCCGCCACCCGTCACCACGGCCACTTGCCCCTGAAACAGCCCCGGTCGAAAGACTGAGCGATACATGGTTCTCTCCCTGATTGCGCGCGTTAGGCCCTTAGGCCCAGCCGAGCTGGCGCGCGGCAAGATCGCTGAGGATTTCCTCCGCGCCGCCGCCGATCATGTAGACCTTCACTTCACGATAGATGCGCTCCGACTTCGTGCCGCGCATGAAGCCCATGCCGCCGAGCAGCTGCACGGCCGTGTCGGCACAGAACTGCAGACCCTGCGTGGCGAAATTCTTCAGCATGCACAGTTGCGCGACCGGTGAATCGCCGGCCTGCATGCGTCGCATCAGGTCTTCAAGCAATGCCCGCGTCGCTTCGATGCGCGTGGCCATCGCCACCAGCTTCTGCCGCACGACTTGATGCTGCACGAGGCGCTTGCCGAAGGTTTCACGCTGGGTGGCCCATTCCACGGCTTCAGCCAGGCACGTGCGCGCCAGGCCATAGGCTTGCATCGCGAGCGCTAGGCGTTCGTGGTTGAAGTTGCGCATCACCAGCTCGAAGCCGCGGTTTTCCACGCCGAGCAGGTTGCCGATGGGCACACGGCAGTTGTCGAAGTGCAGCTGCGCCGTGTCCGAGCACCACCAGCCCATTTTTCTGAGCGGCGTGCGCGACAGGCCCGGCGTATCGCCTTCCACCAGCAGCACAGAAATGCCGCCAGCCCCCGCGCCGCCCGTGCGCACGGCCACGGTGATGTAATCCGCGCGCATGCCGGAGGTGATGAAGATCTTGCTGCCGTTGACGACGTAGTGATCGCCCACCCGCACCGCGCGCGTGGCGAGGTTGGCAACGTCCGACCCGCCCGAAGGCTCGGTGATGGCGAGCGCGCTGATCTTCTCGCCCGACAGGATTTCCGGCAGCACACGCGCCTTCAGTTCGGCCGATCCACCCGCCACGATGGGTGGCGCACCGATCGTGTGGCTGAACAGCGATGCGAGCAAGCCGCCGCTGGCCGCCCGCGTCAGCGCTTCGATCATCGCCAGTTCCAGAAACAAGTCGCCCGGCGTACCGCCGTACTCCTCCGGAAAACCGATGCCGAGTAAGCCGAGATCCGCCGCCTCGCGATACAACTCACGCGGAAACGTCTCGGCCTCTTCCCATGCATCGATGTTCGGCAACACGGCCTTGTCGACGAAGCGACGAACGGTCTCGCGAAACGTATCGTGATCGGCGTCGAAGCGGGCAGACGGCAGCAGGCCTGAGAGCATGATCGCCTCGTCAATCAAGGGTGGTCGACCGGCACGCGCACCGGCATCGTCAGCAGCACCTGCGCCATGCCCTTGCCGAGCGGGTCGTTGCGCAGCGAGGCCATGCCACCGCCGCCCAACGCCTGCTCGCACACGAAGTTCAGCGCGTGGATTCCGGGCAAGTCGTACCGCGTGACGCGACCCTTCACGACGTGCGCGAGGTATGCGGCGACGGCATCTTCGGTCAGTTGCGCGCGCAGCAACGGCAGGTCTTCCGGCCGACGCGCGATGACGCCGATGTTGGAGGTGTCGCCCTTGTCACCGCTGCGGGCATAGGCGAGTTCAATGAGGGGGACCTCGCGCGTCGGGCCGGGCGGCAAGGCATCCGATGCTGGTGCGGCAGCGGAAGCCTCAAGCGCGGCACCGCCCGTCGGCACGGTAATGTCGAAGCCCTCCCCGCCCAGCAACGTCACGCGCGGCTGCACGCGCGCCTTGTCGATCAGGAAGGCGTATTGCTTGATGGCAGGCATCACGCTTGGCCGGCCACCCGCGCCCGTCGTGCCCGGCGCCCACGACGTGCCGGCCGGGGCGATTTCGCGCGCGAACAACTCCAACGCTTGCTTGCTCGGATGTGTCACCGTCAGCCACATCACCGATTCGAATCGCGGCGCGTTCGGCTGGTGCGGCCCGAACAGGTACGCCGAACCGAGCGTCTCGATATGCGTTGCGCTGTAATCCGGCAGACCGAGCTGGCGGAACAGGCCGCGCGTGCGCTCCAGAATCGCCTCGGCCGTGCGGCGCGCCTTGCGATCGGCGTCAATGCCGACGACGGTGAGCTGACCGGTCGCGCGGTAGCCATCGGCATACGTTGCACTCACCTTGTAATCGGGCGTAGGCGCAAGGCCGCGTGCGCCGCGCACTTCGACGCGATGCTCGCCTGCCTGCGCCATCGTCACCTGTGTGAAGTCGCACACCACATCGGGCAGCACGTAGCGCGCCGGGTCGCCGATTTCGTAGAGCAGTTGTTCGGCCACGGTAGCGGGCGTCACCAGCCCGCCCGTGCCGTCGGGCTTGGTGACGATGAAGCTGCCATCGGCCCGGCATTCGACGATGGGGTAGCCGCTGTGCGCCCAGTCGGGCACCGCTTCCCAATCGGTATGCAGGCCGCCCGCGCCCTGGCAGCCGCATTCTAGGATGTGCCCGGCGAGGCTGCCGGCGGCAAGACGATCGTAATCATCGATTGCCCAGCCGAAGTGATGCATCAGCGCGCCGAGCGTGACGGCGCTGTCGACGCATCGCCCCGTGATGACGACCTGCGCGCCCGCATCAAGCGCGGCCTTGATCGGCAATGCGCCCAGGTACGCATTGGCGCTCACCACCTTGTCGGGCAAGGGGCGACCGCTCTGCAGTTCGCGCACGCTTGCCTCGCGCAGCGCGGGCAGCAGCGGCATGACGTCGTCGCCTTCCACCACCGCAATGCGCACGCTCACGCCCAGCGCATCGGCCAACGCTTGCAACGCCGCCGCACATCCGCGCGGATTCACGCCACCCGCGTTGGCGATGATGCGGATGTTCTGCGCCAGCGCATCCTTGAGCACCGCGCGCATCGCCACGCTCACAAAGTCGGTGGCGTAACCCAACTCGTCGTTCTTCATGCGCGCGCTGGCCAGCAGCGACATGGTCAGCTCGGCCAGGTAATCGAAGACGAGAAAGTCGAGACGGCCCGAGGCGACCAGTTGCATCGGGCCCGTGATGCTGTCGCCCCAGAAACCGCTGGCCCCGCCAATGGAAACGGTGTCCTTGCGCATGTCAGCGCCCCGTCCAGTTGGGGGTGCGCTTTTCGCGAAAGGCGGCTTGCCCTTCCTGCGCATCTTCGGTCAGGGCGAACAGGCCGATCTGGCTTTCGGTGAACGCCATGGCCTGCTCGAAGCCGAGCGATTCAACCTGCTTGAGCGTGTACAACCCACGCCGGATGGCCGATGGCGATTTGTCGAGCAGCCGCGCAAGCAATGCATGGACGGCCCCATCGAGCGCTTGGGGCTCTGCGACTTCGTTGACGAGGCCTGCGGCGAGTGCGCGGTCTGCGCTCATCGGTTCGCCCGTCAGGCACAGCTCGTTCAATACGCGGCGCGGCAACTGGTGCTGCAGCACGGCCAACACCTGCGCGGGGAACACGCCGACCTTCACCTCCGGCAATCCGAACGTGGCGCTGCGGCTTGCCACCGCCAGATCGCACATCGCCAGCAAGCCCATGCCGCCCGCCATGCATGCGCCATTCACGCGGGCAACGAGCGGCACGGTGCAGCGGCGCGCCTGGCGAAACAGATCGGCCAGGGCCTGATGCGGCTGGGAATAGTCGAAGCGAAAGGATTGGCCGGTTTGCAGATCGGCGCCGGCACAGAAGGCACGCGTGCCGGTGCCAGTCAGCACCACGGCCCGCACGGAAGTGTCGCGGCTGGCGTCGGCCAACGCGGCTGTCAGCGCTTCGAGCACGGCGGCGTTGATCGCGTTGCGGCGGTCTTCGCGCTGAATGGTCAGCCACAGCGCCTGGCCGCGCCGCTCAATGAGGAGTTCCGGGTCCGTGCTCACGCGATGTTCGCCTTGAAAAGGGATTCGGTTGGACAACCTGCCCGGCAATACTAAATCATTTGCTTGAAAAAATGGAAGCGTTCGAGCGACATCGCTTCCAACAATTTTCTACAGCAGCGTCGCGGCGCTATAACCCCCTGATTTATATGACGAACCCTGTGTGTTCGTAAGGAATTCGCCAGCCGGGGCGTTGACTCGTTCACATGTAAACGATAACAATTCTCATTTGCAAAAAGCATGTAATCAGAACTTTTGGGGAGGGGCAGCACGCCATGTACGCAGCACAGACGGAACGCAAGCGCACCGAACATTCGGTCGTGGGATATCTAACCGGCGCGATGAGCTTTGCCGTGGCTTCAGCGCCAGCGATGGCCGACACGAAGAAAGACGCCGTATCGGCCACCCTGCCCGAGCAGACCGTGACCGGCAGGAGCGGCTTCAAGACGGACGCGGCCTCAGGTGGCAAATTCACCGCGCCGCTGCTCGATACGCCCAAGTCCGTCACGGTCATTCCGGCCGAGGTGCTGCAGGACACCGCTTCCGCCACCCTGACCGAGGCGCTGCGCACGGTGCCGGGCATCGCGTTTGGCGCGGGCGAAGGTGGCAACCCCGTGGGCGATCGCCCGTTCATCCGCGGCTACGACGCGCAGGCCAGCACCTTCCTCGATGGGCTGCGCGACATCGGTGCGCAGTCGCGCGAGATGTTCAACGTGGAATCGGTGGAGGTCATCAAGGGGCCGTCGGGCGCGTATGAAGGGCGCGGCGCGGCCGGCGGGGCAATCAACATCGTCACCAAGACGCCCAAGCTGGAGCACTTCACCGAGGGAACACTATCGGTCGGCAACGCGGCGTACAAACGTGTCACGGCCGACGGCAACTACCAGATCGGCGAGCACGCCGCGTTCCGCCTGAACGCGATGGCGCACGACGCCGCCGTTGCCGGCCGCGACGTGACGAGCTTCAGCCGCTGGGGCATTGCGCCATCCATCGCCTTTGGGCTGGGCACGCCCACGCGCGCCACGCTGTCGTACTACCACCTGCAATCGAACGACACGCCCGACACCGGCATTCCGTACAACAACGGCACGTTCAACCGCCGCACCGATGGCCGCCCGCAACTGTTCGGCCCCGGCGACGGCGCGCCCGTGAATGTCGACCGCAGCGTCTATTACGGCCTGTCGCGCGACTTCCGCCGCGACCGCGCCGACATGGGCACGCTTTCTTTGGAACACGATGTGTCGAGCGCGCTGAAGCTGCGCAACACCACGCGCGTCGCCCGCACAAGCCAGGACACCATCTGGACGCAGCCCGACGACAGCCAGGGCAACATCTACTACGGCATGGTCTGGCGCCGCACCAATTCGCGATACTCCGTGGCCAACACCGTCGCCAACCAGACAGAAGCCACGGGCAAGTTCGACACCGGCGGGTTCAAGCACAGCTATGCAGCGGGCCTGGAGTTCTCGCGCGAGCGCAGCCGCAACGACACATACGCGGTGGCCACCGGCAGCAACCGCTGCCCGAACGGCATCGGCGCAGCCGGCGGCTACAACTGCACCGATCTCTTCAACCCGAACCCGAACGACCTTTGGGCGGGCGGCATCAAGCTCAACAACAATCCGGCCGAGACGACCGTGCGCACGCAATCGGCCTACGTGTTCGACACCATCGAGCTGTCGCCGCGCTGGCAGGTCAACGGCGGCCTGCGCTTCGACCGCTACTCGGCATCGGCCACCACGTCGGCGAATGCGCAGGGCGTGCGTTCGAGTTTTTCGCGTGACGACAACCTGCTGAACTACCAGCTCGGCCTGGTTTTCAAGCCTGCGCAGAACGGCAGCATTTATGTGGCGTACGGCACGTCTTCCACGCCGTCGGGCTCGGTGGCGGGCCAGGGTGCCGATACCAGCGCGCTGACGCCAGACCGCTCCGGCAATCGCGGCGACGTGCTCGCCCCGGAAAAGAACCGCGCCTACGAACTCGGTACCAAGTGGAACGTGCTCGACAGCAAGCTTGCACTGACAGCCGCCGTCTTCCGCATTGAAACGACGAATGCGCGCATCGTGCTGCAGGACGGCACCGCCGCCATGGCCGGCAACAAGCGCGTTGATGGCTTCGAGCTGGGCTGGTCGGGCGCGCTCACCAACCGCTGGCAGGTATTCGGCGGATACACGTATCTGAAGAGCGAGCTGCGCAACAACGGCGGCGCAGGCGCGGCCTTTGGCGGCACCAACGGAACGGCCTTCCCCAACACACCGAAGAACAGCTTCAGCCTGTGGACGACGTATCAGCCGATGCCGAAGCTCACGCTCGGCGGCGGTGCGTATTACGTCTCGAAGGTGTGGGGCAGCACCAACCCCGCCAACCCGAAGTGGGTGCCGGCGTACTGGCGCTTTGATGCCATGGCCGCGTACCGCATCGACAAGCACACCACCCTGCAGTTGAACGTGCAGAACGTGTTCGACAAGGTGTACTTCAACCAGGCGTATGCATCGCACTACGCATCGCTGGCACCTGGCCGCACGGCCATCCTGACGCTGGGCATCCGCTACTGATGCCTGAACACGCTGCAACCGCCGCTACCGATGCGGCGGTGGTCGATGCCATCCACGCCGTTCTGACCGGCCCTGCTGAGCGCGCCGCACGCTGGCTGGCGGCTGCCGCCCGGCGCGGGCACACGGAAGCGCAGGCCATCTTCGGCCAATGGCTGCTCGATGGCCGCGGTGTCGAACGGAACCCGGCCGAAGCGTTGCTCTGGTTCAAGACGGCCGCGCTGTCGGGCCATGCCATGGCCGCCAACATGCTCGGCCGCTGCTACGAGCATGGCTGGGGCGCGCCCGCCTGCGACAAGACCGCCACGCACTGGTACGCGCGCGCCGCCGCTGCCGGCCTCGATTGGGGCCAGTACAACTACGCCACGAGCCTGCAGCTCGGCCGCGGCATTCCGGCTGATCGCGCCCGCGCCTTCACCCTCTTCCGGGCCGCGGCCGCACAAGGCCACGCCAAGTCGATCAACGTGCTCGGCGGCTTCTATGAAGACGGCTGGGAAGTCGAGGCTGACACAGCGATGGCCCTGCGCTGCTACCTGCGTGCAGCAGAGGGCGGCGACTTCCGCGGCCAGTTCAACGCTGCGCGCCTGCTTGCACTCGCCAATCGCGCTGACGACGCCCTCACCTGGATGCACGCCGTGCCGCACACCGCCACACCAGCCTTCCTCGCGAAGGCCCATGACTTTCTGGCCGGCCATCCCGATGCGCGCCTACGCGTGCTGGCCGCTGCGCTGGAAACCGCACCATCATGCTGCTGAAGATTCCCAACGTCCTGACCAAGGAACAGGTTGCGCAGTGCCGCGCCACGATCGATGCCGCCGAATGGGTGGACGGCAAGGTCACGGCCGGCGTGCAGTCGGGCCAGGTGAAGCACAACATGCAGTTGCCCGAAGGCTCGCAGGCTGCGCGTGAGGTTGGCGCCTTCATCCAGGATGCGCTTTCGGCCAATACGCTGTTCTTCTCCGCCGCGTTGCCGCTCAAGGTGTTCCCGCCGCTGTTCAATCGCTACGCGGGCGGGCAGACCTTCGGCAACCACGTCGACAACGCCGTGCGCCACCTGCGCGGCACGGATTTCCGCATCCGCAGCGACCTCTCCTGCACGCTGTTCCTGACCGAGCCCGAAGACTACGACGGGGGCGAACTCGTTATCGACGACACCTTCGGCGAGCACCGCGTCAGGCTTGCGGCGGGCGATATGGTGCTCTACCCCAGCAGCAGCCTGCACCGCGTGACGCCTGTCACACGCGGCGCCCGCGTCTGCGCATTCTTCTGGCTGCAGAGCATGGTGCGCAGCGAAGCGCATCGCACGCTGCTGTTCCAGGTGGATACCGAACTGCAGCGGCTGATGGGGCTGCTAGGTCAGGACGACCCGTCAGTCATCGCCTTGACGGGGACGTATCACAACCTGCTGCGCGAGTGGGCCGACGCCTAGGTGGCTGCCTCAAGCAAAGTACGCCCGCATCTCCTTGAGCAACGCCTCCGGCGCCTCTTCCGGCACGTAATGCCCGCACGGCACGGTGCCACCGCTCACATCGTCCGCCACGGCACGCCACAGTTCCAGCGGCTTGAAGCAGCGTTGGATCACGCCATGCTCGCCCCACAGCACGCGAAGTGGCACGCTCACGCGCTTGCCGGCGTCGCGGTCGGCGCGATCATGTTCGAGGTCGATGGTGGCTGCGGCGCGGTAGTCCTCGCACATGGCGTGCACGCAGGCGGGCTCGCGCATGGCGGCGGCATAGGTCGCCATTGCTTCCGGGGCGAACGGTTCGAGCCCCGCGTGGCGCAGGCCCATCAGCTTGCCGATGTAGAAATCGGGCGTGGCGTTGATGAGCGTCTCGGGAAACGGCGACGGCTGGATCAGGAAGAACCAATGCCAGTAGGCGGATGCAAACGCCATGTCGGTGTGCTCGTACATCGCCAGCGTGGGGGCGATGTCGAGCAGCATGGCCCGCTCGACGTGCAAGGGGTGATCGACACACAGGCGATGCGCCACACGCGCCCCGCGATCATGCGCGCACAGCCGGAAGCGGCCGAAGCCGAGTGCGCGCATGACCTCCACCTGGTCCTGCGCCATGGTTCGCTTGCTGTATTCGGCGTGCCGGGCACTGCCGGCCGGTTTGGACGAGGCGCCATAGCCGCGCAGATCGGTCGCGACGACGGTGTAATCGTGTGCCAGCTCGTGCGCGACTTTGTGCCAGATCACATGGCTTTGCGGATGGCCATGCAGCAACAGCAGCGGTGGGCCGCTACCGCCGATCACCCCCGCGATTTCCACACCGTTGACCACCTGGCGGAACGGACGGAAGCCAGGAAACAGCGCGGCGTCTGCAGCAGCGGTGGCGGCATCGATGGAAAGCGGCGTGGTCATGCAAGTCTCCGGTGATCAGTCTTGGGTGAAGTGATGCGTGGCGAATGCTCCGCATGCTAGCGCAGAGCGGGCACGCGCGTTGCGGAACCATCCCCTGCCGTTCCCTTCTTTGGATTTCCCCTGACAAGGAGTTCGCCATGACCCCATTGCATGACTTGCGTATCGCCATCCTCGTCGACGACTTGTTCGAGCAGGCCGAGTTGGCCAGCCCCAAGCAGGCGCTGGAAGGCGCCGGTGCCAACGTCAGCATCGTCGCGCCGAAAGGCCCCAACGTAACGGGCCTGCACCATGCAACCAAAGGCGACACCTTCAAGGTGGACCTGACGCTGGATCAAGCCAAGGCTGACGACTTCGATGGGCTGGTGCTGCCCGGCGGGGTATTCAACGCCGATGCATTGCGCATCGTGCCGGCCGCGCAGGCCTTTGTGAAAGCGTTCGAGCGGGCGAAAAAGCCGATCGCCGTGATCTGCCACGGGCCATGGCTGATGGTGTCTGCCGGCCTGGTGCGCGGGCGCACGCTGACAAGCTGGCCGACGCTGCAGGACGACATCCGCAATGCCGGCGGCATGTGGGTGGACCGCGAAGTGGTGACCGACCGCAACTGGGTCAGCAGCCGCAAACCCGATGACCTGCCCGCCTTCAACCGCGCCTTCATTGAACTGCTGACGCAGCATGCCGATGCCTGAGCCGGCGGGTAGACCGCGCACGGCGGGGTGCGGGATCGTTCCTATAATCAAACGACATGCTCTGCCCCTGTCGTGCCGGTTTGCCAACCCAGGAGATGCCATGCCCGCCGCCAAGCACCTGCCGCCCATGCTGCAGCACCTGACGCTGCCCGTGATCGGTTCGCCGATGTTCATCGTCAGCTATCCGGAACTGGTGCTGGCGCAATGCAAGGCGGGCATCGTCGGGGCATTTCCGGCCCTCAACGCGCGCCCGGCCGAGATGCTGGACGACTGGCTCACGCAGATGAACGAAGAGCTGGCGGCGTACCGCACCGCGCATCCGCACGAAGTGGTCGGGCCGATCGCCGTCAATCAAATCGTGCACCACTCAAACGCGCGGCTGGAGCAGGACGTGGCCACCTGCGTCAAACACAAGGTGCCGATCTTCATCACCTCGCTGCGCGCGCCCGTCAAGGAGATCCTGGATGCCGTGCATAGCTACGGCGGCATCGTTCTGCACGACGTGATCAATCTGCGCCATGCCGAAAAGGCGCTGGAAGCCGGCGTCGACGGGCTGATCCTGGTGGCTGCGGGTGCGGGTGGGCATGCCGGCACACTGTCGCCATTTGCGCTGGTGGGCGAGGTGCGGCGCATCTTCGACGGGCCGATCGCGCTGTCGGGCGCCATTGCCACGGGCGACGCCATCCTTGCCGCGCAGGCCATGGGCGCGGACCTCGCCTACATCGGCACGCGTTTCATCGCCAGCCAGGAGGCCCACGCCGCCGAAAGCTACAAGCAAGCCATCCTGCGCGCGGCCGCGTCGGACATCGTCTACACCAACCTCTTTACGGGCGTACACGGCAACTACATCCGCGAAAGCATCGAACTCGCGGGGCTGGACCCGGCGGCCCTGCCCGAGGCCGACAAATCGAAGATGAACTTTGGCGATGGCAGCTCGCGCGCCAAGGCCTGGAAAGACATCTGGGGTGCGGGGCAGGGGGTGGGGCAGATTGCCGATCTGCCGCCCGCGGCCGAAATCGTGGCGCGCATGAAGGCCGAATACGACGCGGCCAAGTTGCGTCTTGCGCTGCACCTGCGCCTCTAGACACCTGCCTGCATCGCCCCCCCTGCATGCATGCCCCACTGCACTTAAATTGACTTGCGCTGGCGGCGCTTCTACATTCCAAAGATTCAAGCCACGATATGCGCGGAGCCACCGGATCGGCCACCGCGCAACCGTATGCGCAAGCATCCTTGGGGGGATGTCCGACAGGCGTCTGCTTTCCTGTTGCGCGCACCGACGACGACAAAAGGAGAACAAGATGACGCACTGCCCTGCGCCCGCGCGCCCGCTTACCAAGCTGGCGGCCGTGGCGCTGAGCGTGGCGGCCTCGGCGCTTACCCTGAGCCTGACCGGCTGCTCCACCCAGAACGCCGCGACCACGGCCCCCATCGAACAACGTCTGCCGCAGCCGAACGAAGCGCTCGTGCGCTCGGCCTATGTCTACGCGTTTCCGTTGATGATGACCGACGCGCTGCTGCAGACCACGTCTGCACTGGCGCCTGCCGGCACGTTCATGCACCAGCGCACGCTGGAAGACGAAGCCCTGCCCACCGGCGTGCGCGCCCGCGTGGACGTGCTCGCCAGCAGCGCCTTCGTCGATTTGCGTAACGGCCCGGTCGTCCTGAGCCTGCCCGATGCCGGGCGCCGACACCTCTGGGTGGCGCTGCACGACGGGTGGAACGACGTGTTCGAATCGCTCGGCAACCGCACCACCGGGGCGCGTGCCGCGCACTACGCCATCACGCCGCCGGGTTGGGAGGGCACGCTGCCCACGGGCGTCAAGCAGATTGCCGCGCCGACCAGCCTCGTCTGGTTGGTGGCACGTACGCAGGTGGCCGGCCCGCGCGACCTGACCGCCGCACGCCGCGTACAGGACCGCTACCGCATCACCCCGCTGGAGGCCTTCAGCAAGAGCACCCTGCGTGAGGCCGAAGCCGAAACCAAGGTCAACACGGACAAGGCCACCGACCTCGACGTCAGCCTGGATGCCGCGCGCCGCCGTGTCACCGCGCTGGACGCCAACAGCTACTTCACGCGCTTTGCCGAACTGCTCAAGGACAATCCGCCGCACGCAGCCGACTCCACGATGCTGCAATCGCTGCGTGATCTGGGCATCGTGCCCGGTGCGCCATTCGACGCCAAAGCCGTGAGCGCAGCCAACCTGAAGGTGATGGAGGGTGGGGTGGCGGCCGCGCGCGAAACGCTGGCGCTGGCCGTCAAGCAACCGTCCGTCACGCAGAATGGCTGGTTCATCCCGCGCATGATCGGCGCCTACGGGCTGGATTACGCACAGCGCGCCATCGTGGCGTGGAACGGCGGCGGCACCGACCTGCCGCAGGACATGCTCATCGCCACCGCCCGGACCGACGTCAACGGCATGGCGCTGGACAGCACGCACCGCTACGTCCTGCATTTCGAGCGCAACCAACTGCCGCCCGAGAATGCCGGCTGGGCCATCGCTGCCCTGTCCGCTGCCGGGCAGCCGCGCCGCGCGATCGAACGCCCGGGCCTGCGCAACGTGCTGAGCGAAGCTGATCGCCCGCGCCTGAACCGCGATGGCTCGCTCGACATCCTGATCCAGCGCGCACCGCCCAAGGGCATGCGCAACAATTGGCTGCCGCCGCCCAGCGGCCCGTTCCTGCTGCGCATGCAACTGACCTGGCCCAAGGAAGCGGCACTCGACGCATCGTGGCTGCCGCCTGCCGTACAGCGGCGGGACGCTGCAACCCAATAGCCAAGAGCGGCCGAGCGCGCGGTCAGGCCTCGGCCACCCGCACCACGAGCTTGCCGAAGTTGCGACCTTCGAGCAGGCCGATGAACGCGGCCGGGGCGTTCTCCCCGCTCTCGCCAACGCGATGGCCCCGCCATCTGGGCAAGGCACGACCCAGAGCGGGCCCAATTTGGCCGTGCCGCAAATTCCAGTTTACTAGAGATAAATTTCCATTAAACTGGATGGTATGGACATCCACCAACGTATCGCCCACCGCTTGCGCGAACTGCGCGACGCCCAGGGTCTGTCGCTCGACGCGCTGGCAGAGCGCAGCCAGGTCAGCCGTTCGGCCATCTCGCTCATTGAACGCGGCCAGAGCAGCCCGACCGCCGCGGTGCTGGATCGGCTCAGCTCCGCGCTGGGCGTGACGCTTGCCTCGCTGTTCGAAGACAGTCCCGCGCCGGCCGTGGAACCGTCGCCCGTATCACGCGCGGCAGATCAGCCCGAGTGGACCGACCCCGCCTCCGGCTACGTGCGCCGCAACCTGTCGCCGGCGGCGCGTTCGCCCTTGCAGCTCGTTGAGGTGCACTTTCCGGCTGGCGAGCGCGTGGCCTACGACACCGGCGCGCGCGATGCCGAAATCCACCAGCAGGTATGGGTGATCGAAGGTTCGATGGAAATGACCGTGGGCGACACACACTGGCGCCTCAATGCGGGCGACTGCCTCACCATGCGGCTGGATTGCCCGATCGTCTATCACAACCCCACGCGGCGGCCGGCCCGCTACCTCGTCGCGCTGACAACCGTGTCCGCTGCCCACTGGAGGCCTTGATGATCGACACCCTGACCATCCGGCGCGTGGGCACCGACGAGGCAAGCGCGTGTGTTGATGCGTTGGCCGATGTGCTGATCGATTGCGTGGAAGGCGGCGCGTCGGTGAGCTTCATGTGGCCGTTGTCTCGCGACAAGGCGCAGGCGTTCTGGCGCAACGTTGCCGAAGGCGTGGCGCGCGGCGAGCGCGCCTTGTTGATTGCCGAGGATGAAGCGGGCGCCATCCAGGGCACCGTGCAATTGGTGCTCGCACAGCCGGAAAACCAGCCGCACCGCGCTGACATCGCCAAGATGCTCGTGCACCGCCGTGCGCGCCGTCATGGCGTGGCGCAGCGGTTGATGGCGGCCATCGAGGACGAAGCGCGCGCCGAGGGCAAGACGGTGCTCGTGCTCGACACGGTGACGGGCGGCGATGCCGAGCGGCTATACGCACGCGCCGGCTGGCAGCGCGTGGGCGTGGTGCCCAACTACGCGCTGATGCCCGACGGTGCATTCTGCGGGACGACGTTCTTCTGCAAGCAGCTCACACCATCGGCCCGCGCGGCCTAGTCGACCAATCAAATCGTCAACGTGCCGCGTCCGATTTCAATCACGCGGCCACCCACGTGGATCGTGCCGTCGGCATCCACACGCAGCGTCAGGTGGCAGGGGCGACCCACTGCGGCGCCCTGCTCGATGCGGTAGCTTGCCGGCAAAGCATGGCCCGTCGCGCGCAGCCAGCCGCCCAGGTTGGCGCACGCCGAACCGGTGCCGGGGTCTTCCCACAGGCCGGTGCCGTATTCGAAGAAGAAGCGCGAAGCCACCGGATCGTTACTGCCAGGCGCGGGCATAGTGAAGACGTAGGCGTTGCGCCCGTCGTTGCGGCTGCGCGGCCAGACATCGAAGGCTGACGGGTCGGGCCGGGCGCGCTCCACATCGGCGCGCGTCTTGACCGGCACCATCAGTTGTTCGATGCCTGCGTCAACCCACAGCGGCGGGCCCGCCAGCGCATCGGCGTCCAACCCGAGCATCCTGGCGATGGCCGGATCGGCTTCGCGCGTATTCAGAGCCCCCGAGCGCGGCGGCACGAGCGACCACCCCTCGTCCTGCGCCGTCAGCGATACGATGCCCGACTGGCAACGCAGCGTCAGCTCATTGCCTGGGCCGTACAGCTCGCGCACCACCTGCGCCGTCCCCAGCGACGGATGCCCGGCAAACGGCATCTCGTAATCGGGTGTGAAGATGCGGAAACGCGCCGTGGCGCCATCCGTGTCATCGGGAAAAATGAACGTGATCTCGGACAGGTTGAACTGGCGTCCGATGGCCTGCATGGTGGCGTCGTCCAGGCCCCGCCCGTCTTCAAAGACGGCGAGCTGGTTGCCGCCGAACGTGGATTCGGCAAAGACATTGAGCAGACGGAAGGCGTAGCGCGGCATGGTGGCGTCCGGAGTGTGGGGAAGAAAAAAGCGGTGTGGCGATACGTCATCATCAACGCATCCCCACACCGCCTCCATGCACACTTGCGGACAGTTCGCGCGAATCCGGCCTGACAGTTAGCGGACAGCGCGAATGCCGTGAAAGATTGCCGCTGACTTACTTGCGATAGTCGTACACGCCGCGGCCGGTCTTGCGGCCCAGGTAGCCGGCGGCCACCATTTCGCGCATCAGCATGGCCGGGCGGTACTTCGGGTCAGCAAACTCGGTGTACAGCACTTCCATCACGGCGAGCATGGTGTCCAGGCCGATCATGTCGGCCAGCGCCAGCGGCCCGATCGGGTGGTTGCAGCCGAGCTTCATGCCCTCGTCGATCTCCTCCGGCGAAGCCAAACCTTCGCCCAGCACGCAGAACGCCTCGTTGATCATCGGGCACAGGATGCGGTTGACGACAAAGCCCGGGCTGTTCTTGACCGTGATCGGCGTCTTGCCGAGCTGCTTGGCCAGCGCTTCCACAGAGGCGTGCGTGGCATCGCTCGTCTGCAGGCCGCGAATGACTTCGACCAGCGCCATCATCGGCACCGGGTTGAAGAAGTGCATGCCGATGAAGCGGCTCGCGTCCTGCAGCACGGCGGCCAGCTTGGTGATCGAGATGGACGACGTATTTGACGCCACGATTGCGTGCGGTGCGGCCGCAGCTTCGAGCTGCTTGAGAATCTTCACCTTCAGGTCGAAGTTCTCGGTGGCGGCTTCGATCACGAGGTCGGCGCGCTTGAGGTCGTCATAGCTGGTCGAACCGTGGATGCGTGCGAGCGCCGCAGCCTTGTCGGCTTCGGTCAGCTTTTCCTTCTTGATGAGCCGGTCCAGGCTGCCTGCCACCGTGGCAATGCCCTTCTGCACGGCGGCATCGCTGATGTCCACCATCACCACATCCAGCCCAACCACGGCGCACGCTTGCGCAATGCCGTTGCCCATTGTTCCGGCACCGACGATGCCGACGACTTGAATTGCCATGAACTGCTCCTCGTTTGGTATTGGAATGAGAGATGGAAATGAAACAGATTGCAGAGGATAAACGACGCGGCGATGCACAGAAAAGCCTTGCTGACGCTAACGTCACATTCCACCGGATCGCCGTATGATGGCCGGCGTCGCGCCGCTCTTTCATCTCAGGCGCAAGGACGCTGGAAATGGACCGTTTTCTCAGTATTGAAGCCTTCGTGCGCGTGGCAGAAACGCGCAGCTTTGCCGAGGCCGCACGCCAGCTGGGCGTGACCAACTCGGTGGTCACCAACCGCGTGCAGCAACTGGAGCGCTTTATCGAAGCGCCGCTGTTTCACCGCAGCACGCGGCACGTGCGCCTTTCCGAAGTCGGCGAAACCTACTACAAGCAATGCGCCGAAGCCGTCTGCATGCTGACGGACCTGACTGACCAGATGCGCGGCCTGCGCGCCACGCCCGCCGGCAAGCTGCGCATCCGCATGCTGCCCGGGTACGCGCTCAGCCACTTTGCCGAGCCGCTGGCCAGGTTCGGGGCGCAGTACCCCGATATCCAGCTCGACGTGGTGGTCGACGACAGCGTGGTCGACCCGATTGCCGAGGGGTTCGACGTGGCGTTTCAGATCTTCCCGCCGATCAACGATTCGCTGATCGAGCGGCGCCTGTTCCCGCTGCGGCGCATGTTCTGCGCCACCCCCGCGTACGTCGAGGAGTACGGCATGCCGCAGCAGCCGGCCGATCTGCTGCAGCATTCGCTGGCGCTGTACTCCGGCTACCCGACCCGCAAGCGCTGGGTGTTCTCGCGCAATGGCGAGGCCAGCGCTGCGATGGACCTGCCCGAGCAGGTGCGCTCGAATTCAGTGCATCTGCTGCGCGACTACGCCCTCACCAGCGCCGGCATTGCCTGCCTGCCCACCCTCGTCATCAGCGACGATCTGGTCGCCGGCCGCCTCGTACCCGTGCTTGCCGACTACGACCTGACACCGCTGCACTTCTCCGCCGTGTATCCGGCGACGCAGCGCCAGGCCGTCAAGGTGTGCGCATTGATCGATTGCCTCGCCAGCTACCACGCTGGCGAGCCGGCATGGGACACGCCTTTGCTCGAGCGCGGCTGGGTCCGCTAACTGCCGCGTGCGCCGAATCCCACGACCGGCGCGCGTATCCAGGGTACCGATGGAATGTTTCGGGAAGTCGCGACGATTGTTCGGCAATCGCAAAAACTGCACTCGCCGATTGAGCGTTGCGCCCGGTACGCAACTTCCTATCATGGTTGGGCCGTTGATCGCGCCGCGCCGATGCGGCGTCAGATCTGCAGCGCCCCCCTCGCATCTCCTATCGGAACCGGATACGGCCATGAATCCCAAGCTGGAAGTCCTTACCCCGCAGAACTGTCAACTGATCTTCATCGACCACCAGCCGCAAATGGCCTTCGGCGTGCAGTCGATCGATCGCCAGGTCCTGAAGAACAACACCGTCGGCCTTGCCAAGGCCGCGAAGATCTTCAACATCCCCACCACCATTACGACCGTCGAGTCGCAGAGCTTCTCGGGCTATGCCTACCCGGAATTGCTCGATGTGTTTCCGGATCAGGAACTGCTCGAACGCACCTCGATGAACTCCTGGGACGACCAGAAGGTGCGCGATGCCTTGGCAAAGAACGGCCGCAAGAAGGTGGTCGTCTCGGGCCTGTGGACGGAAGTGTGCAACTGCACCTTCGCGCTATCGGCCATGCACGATGCCGACTACGAGATCTACATGGTCGCCGACGCCTCGGGCGGCACGTCGAAGGAGGCGCACGACTACGCCATGCAGCGCATGATCCAGGCCGGCGTGGTGCCCGTGACGTGGCAACAGGTGCTGCTGGAATGGCAGCGTGACTGGGCCCACCGCGACACGTATGACGCCGTCATGAAGCTGGTCAAGGAACACTCCGGTGCCTATGGCATGGGCGTGGACTATGCCTACACGATGGTGCACAAGGCTTCGCAACGCACGGCCACGCCGCACGAGGCGCTGGCGCCCGTGGCGGCCAACTGATCGCGCTGCCGCCCCTAAAAGAAGACGCTGCTCCGGCCGGGCAACGCATGTGCGACCGCATGCGTCGCCCTGTCGTCCATTCAATCAGCCACCACCCTCTCTCTCATTCCCATGCAAACGATTACCACCCAAGACGGTACGCGTATTTTTTACAAGGACTGGGGCAGCGGCAAGCCCGTCGTCTTCTCGCACGGCTGGCCCCTCAATGCCGACGCCTGGGACGCGCAGATGCTGTTCCTGGTGCAGAAGGGTTTTCGTGTCATCGCGCATGACCGGCGCGGCCATGGCCGTTCCGACCAGCCGTCGCAGGGCAACGACATGGACACCTATGCCGACGACCTGGCAGCGCTGCTCGATGCGCTCGACATCCAGGGCGCCACGCTGGTCGGCCACTCCACAGGCGGTGGCGAAGTCGCGCACTACATCGGCCGCCATGGCACCAGGCGCGTCGCCCGCGCGGTGCTGATCGGCGCAGTGCCGCCCATCATGCTCAAGACGGCATCCAACCCGAAGGGCTTGCCGATGGACGTGTTCGACGGCATCCGCAAGGGTGTGGCCGACAACCGCTCGCAGTTCTACCGCGATCTCGCCACGCCGTTCTTCGGCTTCAACCGGCCCGGCGCAAAGGTCTCGCAGGGCACCATCGATGCCTTCTGGGCGCAGGGCATGACCGGCGGCATTCATGGCCAGTACCTGTGCATCAAGGAATTCTCGGAGGTCGACTACACCGAAGACCTCAAGAAGATCGACGTGCCGGTGCTGTTCCTGCATGGTGACGACGACCAGATCGTGCCGATCGACGATTCGGCCAGGCTGGGCGTGGAGCTGGTGAAAAACGGCACGCTCAAGGTCTATCCGGGCGGCTCGCACGGCATGTGCGTGACCGAAGCGGACAAGGTCAACGCGGACCTGCTGGCGTTTATCACCGGCTGACCTGCGCGGGCGGCGCACCTTGAGCGCGCCGCCCTTCGCATTCTGGATCTGGAGCCCTCGCTTTGAAGCCCTACCTCATCTCCATTGGCGTCGGCATGCTGGTCGGCATCATCTACGCACTGCTGCACGTCCGCTCACCGGCGCCACCGGCAATTGCGCTGGTCGGGCTGCTCGGCATGCTGATCGGCGAACAGGTCGTACCGGCCGCGCAGCGCCTGCTGGCCGGCGAGCCGATCACCATGGCGTGGTTCCGCCACGAGTGCGTACCGAAGATCACGGGCGCACCGCCCCAAGTGCCACCCGCGGCGCAACCAACGGACCTTGCCGCCAGCGGCGGCTCCGGCTCCGGCGCCACCACGCCGCGCAACCCGAGCTGACGCCATGACACGCCTTTCGCTCGACCCCTCGCACGCCGCGGCCCCTGCCGATACCGCCCTGCACGTTGGCCTGCTGTTCCTGCGCCTGACCGGCAGCGCCCTGCTGATTACCGTACACGGGCTGCCCAAGGTGCTGCACTACAGCCAGGAACTCACGCGCATTGAAGACCCGTTCCACATGGGCGCCGCCCCCACACTGCTGCTGGCGATCCTGTCGGAAACACTGTGTCCGCTGCTGGTTGCGCTCGGCCTGCTCACACGCCTGGCGTGTCTGCCCATCGTCGCCACGTTGCTGGTGGCCATGCTGGTGGTGCATCCTGACTGGTCGCTTGCCGATGGGCAGTTCGGATGGATGCTGCTGATCATCTTCACCACGGTCCTGATTGCCGGACCCGGACGTTTTTCGATCTACCCCAAATACTGACGCAATGACCGCCGACCTCATCCTGCACAACGGCCGCATCCACACGGTCGACCGCGAACGCCCCACCGCCAGCGCCGTTGCCGTGCGTGACGGCCGCTTTGTTGCCGTGGGCGACGATGCGACCGTGATGGCCCAGCGCGGCGCTAACACCCAGATCATCGACCTGCGCGGGCGCACCGTCATCCCCGGCCTGAACGATTCGCACCTGCACCTGATCCGAGGCGGGCTGAACTACAACCTGGAGCTGCGCTGGGAAGGCGTGCCCTCCCTGGCAGACGCGATGCGCATGCTCAAGGAGCAAGCTGCGCGCACGCCGTCGCCGCAATGGGTACGCGTGGTGGGCGGCTGGACGGAATTCCAGTTTGCCGAGCGCCGCATGCCCACGCTGGAAGAGCTGAACCAGGCCGCACCCGATACGCCCGTGTTCGTGCTGCACCTGTACGACCGCGCTCTGCTCAACCGCGCGGCGCTGCGCCAGGTCGGCTACACCAAGGACACGCCGAACCCGCCGGGCGGCGAGATCCAGCGCGACGCGTCCGGCGAGCCCACCGGCATGCTGATCGCCAAGCCCAACGCGATGATCCTGTACGCGACGCTGGCCAAGGGGCCGAAGCTGCCGCCGGAATACCAGGTCAACTCCACGCGCCAGTTCATGCGCGAACTGAACCGCCTGGGCGTGACAAGCGCCATCGACGCAGGCGGCGGCTTCCAGAACTACCCGGAAGACTACGAAATCATCCGCGAGCTGTCGGTGCAGAACCAGCTCACCATCCGCATCGCTTACAACCTCTTCACGCAAAAACCGAAAGAGGAACTGGCCGACTTCAAGAACTGGACCGGCAGCGTGCAATACCGCCAGGGCGATGACTTCTTCCGCCACAACGGCGCGGGCGAAATGCTCGTCTTCTCCGCAGCCGACTTTGAAGACTTCCTGCAGCCGCGCCCCGACCTGCCCGAGACGATGGAGCAGGAGCTGGAAACCGTGGTGCGCCACCTTGTTGCGCAACGCTGGCCGTTCCGGCTGCACGCCACCTACGACGAATCGATCTCGCGCATGCTCGACGTGTTCGAGCGCGTGAACCGCGACATTCCGTTCAACGGCCTGCCGTGGTTCTTTGACCATGCGGAGACGATTTCGCCGAAGAACATCGAACGCGTGCGCGCACTGGGCGGCGGCATCGCCATTCAGGATCGCATGGCCTTCCAGGGCGAATATTTTGTCGACCGCTACGGCGCTGCCGCCGCAGAACAGACGCCACCCATCAAGCGCATGCTGGCCGAAGGCGTGCCGGTGGGCGCCGGCACCGACGCCACGCGCGTGTCGAGCTATAACCCGTGGACGTCGCTGTACTGGCTGGCGAGCGGGCGCACCGTGGGCGGCATGGCGCTGTATCCGGAGGGGCTGCCGCGCGAGGTGGCGCTGGAGCTGTACACGCACGGCAGCGCATGGTTCTCGGCAGACCAGGGCAACAAGGGGCAGATCAAGGTCGGGCAACTCGCCGACCTGGCAGCGTTGTCGGCGGATTTCTTCAGCGTGCCCGAGGCCGACATCAAGACCATCGAATCGGTACTGACGGTGGTGGGCGGCCGTATCGTCTACGGGGCAGCGGAGTTCTCCGAGTTCGGCCCGCCGCCCATTCCGGTGCTGCCGGAGTGGTCGCCTGTAGCGCGCGTGCCGGGGCACTGGCGGCCGGCTGCGCCGTTGCAGCAGCAGGTGCACCAGTGCGTTGGCTCATGCTCCGTGCACGGCCATGCGCATCAGAAGGCCCGCACGGCCAACGTGCCCACGACCGACTTCCGCGGCTTCTGGGGCGCCTTCGGGTGTTCGTGCTTTGCCTTCTGAAACGGCGACGACTGCGACGGCAGCGCCAGCGTCGGCGCGTTTCCTGATCGCCCAGGGAACGCTGCTGGCGTTTGTCGCCGGCTATGTGGATGTGGTCGGGTTTGCGGCGTTGTTTGGGTTGTTCACCGCGCACGTTACGGGCAACTTCGTGATGATCGGCCTGGAGCTGGCGGGCTCCGGGCAAGGCGTGCTGGCCAAGCTGCTAGCGCTGCCGATGTTCGTGCTGGCCGTGGCGGCGACCAAGCTGGCCGTGACAGCGCTCACGCGGCGCGGGGTGGCGCCGCTGCGGCCGCTGCTGTTCGCGCAGGCCGTGCTCCTGCTGGCGTTCATGGTGGCGGGGTTGCTGGCGCTGCCAATTCAATCGGCGGATGCACCGGCCACGATTGTTGTCGGGCTCATCGGCGTTGCAGCGATGGGCGTGCAGAACGCCAAGGCGCGCATCGTGCTGTCGGAGCATGCACCCACGACCATCATGACCGGCAACACGACGCAGATCGTGATCGACGTGGTCGAACTGCTGTCGCCGGGTGGTACGCAGAAGGATGTTGCGCGCACGCGGTTGCGGAAGATGGTGCCGCCGCTGGCCGGGTTCGCCACGGGCGCGGTGCTGGGGGCGTTGGCGTTTGCAACGTTTTCGTTCTGGTGTGTGGTGCCGCCGGTGGGCATCTTGGTGGTCCTGGCTGTGATGCAGCGGTAGGTTTTGTTTCTGTGTCGTGGATGTTTTTTGCCTACGCCGGCGGCGGGCGGGTGTGGTTCAGCCCCCCTTTCGTTCCCTGCCGGGCACGACTCACTTTTCTTTGTCTTGCCAAAGAAAAGTAAGCAAAAGAAAGGCGCGCCCGAGATGGCGACTTCCCCTTGAATTTATGTCGCAGAGAGGGGAAGGGAAAAACTCGCTTCGCTCAGACAGTTTCCCTTCCTTTTTCCTCTCGGCGACTTCCCCTTGAATTTATGTCGCAGAGAGGGGAAGGGAAAAACTCGCTTCGCTCAGACAGTTTCCCTTCCTTTTTCCTCTCGGCGACTTCCCCTTGAATTTATGTCGCAGAGAGGGGAAGGGAAAAACTCGCTTCGCTCAGACAGTTTCCCTTCCTTTTTCCTCTCGGCGACTTCCCCTTGAATTTATGTCGCAGAGAGGGGAAGGGAAAAACTCGCTTCGCTCAGACAGTTTCCCTTCCTTTTTCCTCTCGGCGACTTCCCCTTGAATTTATGTCGCAGAGAGGGGAAGGGAAAAACTCGCTTCGCTCAGACAGTTTCCCTTCCTTTTTCCTCTCGGCGACTTCCCCTTGAATTTATGTCGCAGAGAGGGGAAGGGAAAAACTCGCTTCGCTCAGACAGTTTCCCTTCCTTTTTCCTCTCTGCAACAGAAATTCAAGGCGCCATCTAGGGCCCCAACGGCCACACCATCGAAGCACAACTGCAGTCGCAGATAGCAGCACAACGCGGAGCAAAGCGAGCAGCAACAGCAACAAGCAAGAGCCACTCTCCGCCAAGCAAACCAACGGTTTGGCCTTTGACTTTCCTGCCCTATGCGGCGCCTTGAATTTCTGTGAGCGGGCGGAAAAAGGAAGGAGGCCTGTTTGAGCGCAGCGAGTTTGCCTCCTTCCCCGCACGGTCGCATAAATTCAAGGAATCTTTCGCCGCATCGGGCGCGCCTTTCTTTGCTTACTTTCTTTGGCAAGACAAAGAAAGTGAGTCAGCCCCGGCAGGGGATGAAACAAGGGATGCACCACAAACAAAAAACCAAAACCCAAAACCCAAACCCCCTACATATTCCGCCGATACTCCCCCCCCACCTCAAACAACGCATGCG
>NZ_QMKS01000012.1:0-417769 GCF_003290055.1 Ralstonia sp. GX3-BWBA
TTGGCCTTTGACTTTCCTGCCCTATGCGGCGCCTTGAATTTCTGTGAGCGGGCGGAAAAAGGAAGGAGGCCTGTTTGAGCGCAGCGAGTTTGCCTCCTTCCCCGCACGGTCGCATAAATTCAAGGAATCTTTCGCCGCATCGGGCGCGCCTTTCTTTGCTTACTTTCTTTGGCAAGACAAAGAAAGTGAGTCAGCCCCGGCAGGGGATGAAACAAGGGATGCACCACAAACAAAAAACCAAAACCCAAAACCCAAACCCCCTACATATTCCGCCGATACTCCCCCCCCACCTCAAACAACGCATGCGTAATCTGCCCCAGCGAGCAAACCCGCACCGCGTCCATCAACACCGCAAATACGTTCTGATCCTCGATCACCGCCCGCTGCAGACGCTGCAGCATGGCCGGCGCTTCCCCAGCATGCCGTGCGTGAAAATCCTGCAGCCGCGCGAGTTGGCTCTGCTTCTCCTCCTCGCTTGAGCGCGCCAGTTCAATGTGCGGCGGCACCACGCTCTCTGCGTCCGGATTGCGGAACGTATTCACACCGATGATCGGCAGCGAGCCGTCGTGCTTGCGCTGCTCATACAGCATCGACTCTTCCTGGATCTTGCCCCGCTGGTAGCCGGTTTCCATCGCGCCAAGCACGCCGCCGCGCTCAGCAATGCGCTCGAACTCCTGCAGCACGGCTTCTTCCACCAGGTCCGTCAGTTCATCGATGATGAAGCTGCCCTGGTTCGGGTTCTCGCACTTGGCCAGGCCCCATTCGCGGTTGATGATGAGCTGGATGGCCAGCGCACGCCGTACAGACTCGGCCGTCGGCGTGGTGATGGCCTCGTCGTACGCATTCGTGTGCAGGCTGTTGCAGTTGTCGTAGATGGCGATCAGCGCCTGCAGCGTCGTGCGGATGTCGTTGAAGGCGATCTCCTGCGCGTGCAGGGATCGGCCTGACGTTTGCACGTGGTACTTCAGCTTCTGGCTGCGCTCGGTCGCGCCGTACTTGTCACGCAGGGTCACCGCCCAGATGCGGCGCGCGACGCGGCCGAGCACGTTGTACTCCGGGTCCATGCCGTTGGAGAAGAAGAACGACAGGTTCGGCGCGAAATCGTCGATGTGCATGCCGCGCGCGAGGTACGCCTCCACATACGTGAAGCCGTTGGCCAGCGTGAAGGCGAGTTGCGAGATCGGGTTCGCGCCCGCCTCGGCAATGTGGTACCCCGAGATCGATACCGAATAGAAATTGCGCACCTGGTGGTGCACGAAATATTCCTGGATATCGCCCATCACCTTGAGCGAAAACTCGGTCGAGAAGATGCAGGTGTTCTGCCCCTGGTCTTCCTTGAGGATGTCGGCCTGCACCGTGCCGCGCACGTTCTGCAGCACCCATGCGCGGATCTTCGCCTCCTCGTCCTGTGTCGGCTCGCGCTGGTTGTCCGCGCGGAACCGGGCCAGGTTCTGATCGATGGCGGTGTTCATGAACATTGCCAGGATCGTCGGTGCCGGCCCGTTGATCGTCATGGATACCGACGTGGCAGGGCTGGTCAGATCGAAGCCGTCGTACAGCACTTCCATATCGTCGAGCGTGGCGATGGACACGCCCGAATTGCCGACCTTGCCGTAGATGTCCGGGCGCAGCGCCGGGTCTTCGCCGTAGAGCGTGACGGAGTCGAACGCGGTGGAGAGCCGCTTGGCGTCCATGCCTTCGGAGACGAGCTTGAAGCGCCGGTTGGTGCGGAAGGCATCGCCCTCGCCCGCGAACATGCGCGTCGGGTCTTCGTTCTCACGCTTGAAGGCAAACACGCCGGCGGTGTACGGAAAACTGCCCGGCACGTTTTCCCGCATCAGCCAGCGCAGTACTTCGCCATCGTCTTCATAGGGCGGCAGCACGACCTTGCGGATGGTGGTGCCGGAGAGCGTGGTGTGCGTAAGCTGCGTGCGGATTTCCTTGTCGCGGATCTTCACGACGTATTCGTCGCCGGAATAAGCACGGCGCAGGTCAGGCCACATGGCGAGCAGCTTGCGTTCGGTGGCGCCGAGTTGTGCGTCGCGCTCGGCCGCTTGCTTGTCCAGTGCGGACAGCGTCTGCACGGTGGCGCCCGCCTGCTCCAGCATGCGGTGGCTGGCCCGCAACTGCTGGCGCTCCCGCGCGAGGCGGCTTTGCGCATCGACGCGGCGGTGGTAGCTGCGCACCGTATCGGCCAGCTCCGCCAGGTAGCGCACGCGCGCGGGCGGCACGATGGCGTCGTGGCTGGTGGAACATTTGCCGGCCGGACGCGGCAACGTGCGCTCGGCCAGCGCCATGCCGCGCTCGGTCAGCCGATCGGCCAGCGTGTGATACAGCGCCGTCACGCCGTCGTCATTGAAGTGCGAGGCCTGCGTGCCGAACACCGGCATGTCTTCTGGCCGGGCATGCCATTGCTCACGGTTGCGCTGCACCTGCTTGGCGACGTCGCGCCACGCGTCTTGCGCGCCCTTGCGGTCGAACTTGTTGATGGCCACCAGATCGGCAAAGTCGAGCATGTCGATCTTCTCCAACTGGCTGGCGGCGCCAAACTCGGGCGTCATCACATACAGCGACAAATCGACATGCGGCACGATGGCCGCATCGCCCTGTCCGATGCCGGAGGTCTCGACAATGATGAAATCGAACCCGGCGGCACGGCATGCGGCAATCACGTCGGGCAGCGCGTCGGAGATCTCACGACTGGCCTCCCGCGTGGCCAGCGAGCGCACGAAGATGTTCGGATGATTGATCGCGTTCATGCGAATGCGATCGCCCAGCAGGGCGCCGCCCGACTTGCGCCGCGACGGATCGATCGAGATGACGGCGATGCGCAGCGCGTCCTGCTGGTCGAGCCGGAAGCGGCGGATCAACTCATCGGTGAGCGACGACTTGCCAGCACCGCCCGTGCCCGTGATGCCGAGCACCGGCGTCGGCGTGGCCATCGCAGCCGCGTGCACGGCCTCGCGCAGTGCCGGATCGATACGGCCCGATTCCAATGCGGTGATCAATTGCGCCAGGGCGCGGCGGTCGCCGTTGGCGACGGGCTCCAGCGTGGCCGGCGCATAGATGGAGAGATCGATATCGCAGCGCTGCACCATGTCGGCAATCATGCCGGCCAGGCCCATGCGCTGGCCGTCTTCGGGGCTGTAGATGCGCGCGACGCCGTAGTCCTGCAACTCGCGGATCTCCGTCGGCACGATCACACCGCCCCCGCCGCCGAACACCTGGATGTGCTCGCCGCCGCGTGCGCGCAGCGCGTCGATCATGTACTTGAAGTATTCGACATGGCCGCCCTGGTAGCTGGACACCGCAATGCCCTGCACGTCTTCCTGCAGCGCGGCGTTGACCACCTCGTCTACCGAACGGTTGTGCCCGAGGTGGATCACCTCGCAGCCCATCGACTGCAGGATGCGCCGCATGATGTTGATCGACGCGTCATGCCCGTCGAACAACGATGCGGCCGTCACGAAGCGCACCTTGTTGCGCGCCGGCGCAGGCTCGCTGGCGGGCGTGGGATCGGCCGCGCGGGCAGCGGAAAGATCGGTCATGTCTCCACCTTCGAAAAGTGGGCGCCGGCGTTGGATGTGTTGTACGACGCACAAGGCGAGGCGTGCCGGTCGGCGGGTCGAACAGACAGTATTTTCGGGGTTGACGCACTCGTCAACCGGCCGCACGGTGCGCCAGCACTTCCAGTGCTTCGTTACCTGCAGCTTCATGGTGCCCGGAGCGCGATTCCGTCCAACAGGCACGCCGCCGCCCCGCCGTGGTTTGCGCAAATGGCGGGGCGGGAACGGTCCGATCTCGGTGCAACACCCAGCTTGCACACAATCGATACAAATCGTTAGAGTCAGATTTTGGTCGGAGAGGGGTCCGGCCATAGGGGGATATTCCAATGCCAAGCCGCGCAACGATGCGCTGGTGTCTGACCGCCTTGCTGGCGTGGTCCGGCCACGCCCTGGCGTGGGACTACACGCCTGGCGCCATCCCGGGGCTGATCAGCGTGCTTGGTTTCCTGACCGTGCAATCGCAGGCGCTCGACCGCGCCATCCAGCGCTTTCCCGGCCAGCGTGAAGAGCTGATCCGCGCCCGTACCCAGTTCGACAACACCTTCCCGCAGGCGCTGGCCCGCACGCGCCGCCTGATCGCCGGCATTCCGCTATCCGACGACGAGCGGCAACTGCTGATCGAGCGCGCACTCGATATTCACCAGCCCAGCGTGATGACAGCCACCCAGACTGCCCAGACGGCCCACGCGCTGGCCGAGCGCGTGGTTGCACGTGCGCAAGGCAATCAGGATCGCGCCACGCTGCAGACGCTGCTGGCGGTGGTCTACGACGACCGCCCCGCCGATGAGCTGGGCAGCCGCTTCACACAGGCCGTGACGTTGTCTGACTGGCCGAATGCGCGCGGTGCGAGCCTCGGCCTGCGGCTGCCGTTCTCCTGGGAGCGCGTGCCGCCCACGCCGCCGCGCAAGCCCGACCCGGCGCGGGTGGCGATTGGCGCGTGGGCCAACCAGGGCGGCTCGGGGCTGTCGCGCATTGAACTGATCGTGCATCCCACCGAAGGCGACCCCGAAACCGTCCCTGACAGCCGCGAGCCTCGCTGGATGCGCGATGCCGTCAAGCAAGCTGTGGCCGCCCCTTGCCGGCTAATTGGCTGGGGTACGCAATCGTTCGGCGGGCGCCCCGGCGTGTGGGCCAGCTACATCGGCGAATCGCCCGGCCCGCACATCCCGCGCGCGCCGGGCAACACGCTGGTCGGCCGCGTCTTCATGGTGCCGACCGACGGCGCGCTGCTGATGCTGCACGTGCAGTCTCCCGCCACATCGCCCGAGCAGGCCAGCACCGTGCGCTTGCGGTACGAGCCGCTGTGGAACGCCGTGGCGGCATCGTTTAGCGTCGCGGGCGCCAAGCCGTAACCTTCCCAAGGCGTAACGCACCACTACGGCGCATTTGGCGCGGCGCTCGCACCAATTCAAGGCACTCACGCACCGATTTCGGGCCAACCTCAACGCGCCGCCCGACCACGACCTCGCGCGCACGGCCCTGGTGCGCCATGTCACCTTTTTGCACACCGTTGGAACAAGAATTGCATCTGTCGGCGCTTTTTGCGTCATTTGTGGGCACGCACTGCACCCGGATGGCGCTGATCCCTCAACCCGCACGACAACCGCAATGAACTCCATCAAAACCGGGGGCGACGCGCTCTTCATCCTGCTGGGCGCGATCATGGTGCTGGCCATGCATGCCGGCTTCGCGTTCCTTGAGCTGGGCACCGTCCGCAAGAAGAACCAGGTCAATGCGCTGGTCAAGATCCTGGTCGACTTTGCCGTGTCGACCATCGCGTACTTCTTCATCGGCTATTCGATTGCGTACGGCGTCAATTTCTTTACCGGCGCCGATGTGCTCGCCCAGCAGAACGGCTATGAGCTGGTGAAGTTCTTCTTCCTGCTGACCTTCGCCGCGGCCATCCCGGCCATCATCTCGGGCGGCATTGCCGAGCGCTCGCGCTTCGAACCCCAACTGGCGGCGACCTTCGTGCTGGTGGGCTTCGTCTACCCGTTCTTTGAAGGCATCGCCTGGAACGAGCGCTTCGGCATCCAGCACTGGCTGCAGAGCGTGACGGGCGCGGAGTTCCATGACTTTGCCGGCTCGGTGGTTGTCCATGCCGTGGGTGGCTGGATCGCGCTGCCGGCAGTGCTGCTGCTTGGCGCCCGCCACGGCCGCTACAGAGACGACGGCCGCATCGCCGCGCATCCGCCGTCGAACATCCCGTTCCTGGCAGCCGGCGCCTGGGTGCTGGCAGTGGGCTGGTTCGGCTTCAACGTGATGAGCGCGCAGACGCTCGACAAGATGAGCGGCCTGGTTGCCATCAACTCGCTGATGGCCATGGTGGGCGGCACGCTCACCGCGTGGTGGATGGGCAAGAACGACCCGGGCTTCTCGTACAACGGGCCGCTGGCGGGCCTGGTGGCCGTGTGCGCAGGCTCCGACGTGATGCACCCGCTGGGGGCGCTTGCCGTCGGCGGCATTGCGGGCGTGCTGTTCGTCTGGATGTTCACGCGCGTGCAGAACGTCTGGCGCATCGACGACGTGCTCGGCGTGTGGCCGCTGCATGGTCTGTGCGGCGCGTGGGGCGGCATCGCGGCCGGCATCTTCGGCCTCAAGGCGCTGGGCGGTCTGGGCGGTGTGTCGTTCTGGGCGCAGGTGGCGGGCACGGCAGGCGGCATTGTCATTGCGCTGATTGGCGGCACGGTGGTGTATGGCACCCTGCGCAAGCTCGTGGGGCTGCGGCTGGACCGCGAGGCCGAGTTCATGGGCGCCGACCTGGCGATCCACCGCGTCTCATCCACGCCGGAATCGGAAACGCACTGGTAAGCAGGGGCGTCGAAAGAAGGCGCGCGCGGCGCTTGCTACAGTGAAAGCGTCTTCCCTCGCCCAACTGCAGGAGTGCCGCATGCCCGATATCGATCCGAATCACCCCATTACCGTGGAGTCGAACCCGCGCCGCGTGACGGTGAGCCTCAACGGCTTCACCATCGCCAGCACGCATCTGGCGCGCACGCTGCGCGAGGCGTCGTACCCGCCGGTGCAGTACATCCCGCGTGACGATGTGCAGATGAACCTGCTGGAGCGCACGCAGCATCACACGCATTGCCCCTACAAGGGCGACGCGTCGTACTACACCATCGTGGCCGGCGATGTGCGCGCCGACAACGCCGTCTGGACGTACGAACAGCCCAAACCCGTCGCGCGGGAAGTGGCGGGCTATCTCGCGTTCTATCCGGACAAGGTGACCATCAAGGAGGAATGAGTGCGCAGGCGCGGCTGACATGCCGCTGTCATGCAGGCGGCGCACGATGTGCGTGTTCCTCTTCTCACGGATCCTCTTTCCGTGAAAGTTCCGAGACCCGGCGCAGCATGATCTGTGGCCGGGTATTTTTTTGGGCGGATGCCGGTGCTATTCTCGGCGGCACCATGCTGGACTTCCGCACTTACGGCCTCGCTGCACCTCCGCACTCGCACGACTTCATGCAGGTCGTGATGCCCGCACGCGGCATCCTGGAGATGGACGTAGACGGCCGCGGCGGCCGCGTCGACACGCACCACGCGGCGCTCATTCCGGCCGGCGCCACGCATGCGTTTGAAGCCACGGGCGCCAACCGCTTCATCGTGTTCGACATTCCCGGGCAGGCCGCTGACGCCCCCGGCCTGGGCGGCCTGGCCGATCGCGTGTTCTTTCCGCTCACGCCGGGCCTGCGCGCGCTGACGACGTGGCTGCAAGACGCGCCCATCGTCGACACGGTGCTGGCCAATGCGTGGTCGTCACTCGCGCTGGCGACGCTGGCCGCGCATCCGGCCAACCAATCCACGCAGATACGCGCACGCGCCGATGCGCGTGCCGAGCGCGTATGGCACGCGATTGAACACCGCTACGCCGAGCCGCTCACCGTCGATGCGCTCGCCGCAGAAGTCGGTGTGAGCGCGCGTCGCCTCGCCACGCTGTTCCGTGCGGCATACGGCACCACGCTGCACGCGCATCTGGCCGAGGTACGGCTGCGGCATGCGTTGACGCTGCTGGAAACCACCGCCCTGCCCATCGCCGAGGTTGCCGCGCGCACCGGCTACTACGACCAAAGCGCCCTCACGCGCCACCTCAAAGCCGCACACGGCATCACCCCCGCCGCGGTGCGGCGCTAGCCCCACCCATTTCCGTTTTTGCCAAAGCGCAGCCGTCTTCGCCAAGACGCACGGTGCGCGCACGCGCAGAGTGCCGGTTCGATTGACCTTTCCGGGCAGACGCTCCATGGCTGTTGGCGACACCTCCACTGCAACGCATCTTCATCACGGTCAGCACGACACACGGCGTGACCACCTGAGGGGCATCGGCTACGGCGTCGCGGCCGGGGCGCTGTGGGGCGTCATCTTCGTCGCGCCGAAGATGCTGCCGCAGTTCTCGCCGCTGGCGCTTTCAGCAGCGCGGTATGTGTTGTATGGCGTGTTGTCCCTGGCGCTCGCGCTACCGGTGTGGCGCACGCTGTGGCGCAAACCGACTCGGCGTGATTGGGTGGCGCTGCTGCTGTTATCGCTGCCGGGCAACATTCTTTACTACCTGTGCGTGGCGGGTGGCGTGCAGCGCGCGGGCGTGGCACCGGTGTCGCTCATCGTCGGGTTGCTGCCGGTCACGGTCACGCTCGCGGGCGCAGCCGAACGGGGCAGCCTGCCCATGCGCCGCCTGGCCCTGCCGCTGCTGATGGCCGTGGCCGGTGTGGTGTGCATCTACCTGGATGCGCCCGACGTGCATTCGGATGCGGGCGGCAGAACCTATTTCATCGGCCTGCTGATGGCCGCGGGCGCGCTGGGGTGCTGGACGGTGTATGCGGTGTGCAATGCGCGGTACCTGCGCGCGCGGCCGCAGTTCACCAGTCGGGAGTGGTCGCTGTTGACTGGCGTTGCCACTGGGGTGTTGTCACTGGCACTGGCCGTGCCGGCGTTTTTCATGCCCGGCATGGCGACGGCTTCTGCGCAGCCCGCATCGGCGTGGGGGATGTTCTGGCTGGTGAACATGGGGGTGGCGCTGGGGGCGTCTGTGCTGGGGAATAGCCTGTGGAATGCGGCCAGCCGCAAGTTGCCGCTGACGCTGTCGGGGCAGTTGATTGTGTTTGAGACGGTGTTTGCGTTGGTGTATGGGTTTATCTATGAGGCTCGATGGCCTCATGGGCTTGAGGTGGCGGCTGCGGTTTTGTTGGTGAGTGGGGTGGGGTTGGCGGCGCGGAGGCACGGGTAGGTTTTTTGTTTGGGCTGTTTTGGACGTGGTGGTCCATCCCCTGTTTCATCCCCTGCCGGGGCTGACTCACTTTCTTTGTCTTGCCAAAGAAAGTAAGCAAAGAAAGGCGCGCCCGATGCGGCGAAAGACTCCTTGAATTTATGTCGCAAGGAGGGAGGGGAGGCAAACTCGCTGCGCTCAGACAGCCTCCCCTCTTTTTCCTCCTTGCAACAGAAATTCAAGGCGCCGCATAGGGCAGGGAAAGTCAAAGACAAAAGCCAAACACTCTGGGCGCCAGCTCAGACGACAAGGCCAACCTCGCGATGGGTTGGCCTTTTTCTTTTGACGTTGAGCCCTTGATGGCGCCTTGAATTTTTGTGAGCGGGCGGATAAAGGAAGGAGGCCTGTTTGAGCGAAGCGAGTTTGCCTCCTTCCCCGCACGGTCACACAAATTCAAGGGGATGTCGCCATCTCGGGCGCGCCTTTCTTTTGCTTACTTTTCTTTGGCAAGACAAAGAAAAGTAAGTCGTGCCCGGCAGGGTACGAAAAGCGGATGGACCACCAACCCCAAAACCAAAAACAAAAACAAAAAAACCCCACCCCATTTGACGCCCCAAATTTTTCATGGATAACTGTGTCCCCTCCCCCCAACAACACAGCGAGCCACTCCATGACCGTCCAAACCTGGCTGGCCTTCATCGGCGCCAGCATCATCATCCTGCTCATCCCGGGCCCGACCATCCTCTTGGTGATCGGTGATTCGCTGGCCAACCGTGGCCGTTCGGCGTGGAGCACCGTTGCCGGCGTGGCGGCAGGCGACACGACCGCCATGACCATTTCCCTTGCCGGTGCGGGCGCGCTGCTCGCCGCTTCGGCCACGGCCTTCACGGCACTCAAGCTCATCGGCGGTTCGTACCTCGTCTATCTCGGCATCAAATCCATCCTCAGCGCCCGCCGCCTGCGCGATGACGTACAGGCGGACGCGCCCGAGGCCACCATCCCCGTGCAGCAGAAGTCCGCTGGCCGCCGCTTCCTGTCGGCCTGGACGGTCACCGCGCTGAACCCCAAGAGCATTGTCTTCTTCGTCGCGTTTGTGCCGCAGTTCATGTCGGCCGAGCAGACCTTCCTCTCGCAGAGCGTGATCCTGCTGCCGACCTTCGTCGTCCTGGCCGCCGCCAATGCGTCGATGTACGCGCTGGCCGCCAAGCTGCTCGCCAAGCGCCTGACCAGCGTGGCTGCACAGCGCCGCTTCGGCTACACGGGTGGCGCGGTGATGGTGGGCGCAGGCACGCTCACGCTGGGCATGCAGTCGGCCTGATCGCGCTTCAAGCCGCACCGAGGACACCCAATGCCCCGCAGTTACCTCCGCCCCGCGCCGATCACATCCGGTGGCGCCCACAGCCACCACCGCGTCACCAACATCGAGCTGTTCTTCGATCTGGTGTTCGTGTTTGCGGTGACACAGCTCTCGCACCTGCTGATCGGCAATTTCACGCTGCAGGGCGGCGCGCAGGCGCTGCTGCTGATGCTGGCGGTGTGGTGGGTGTGGATCTTCACGTCGTGGGTGACGAACTGGCTCGACCCCGAAAAACTCGCCATCCGCATGCTGATGCTCGTGCTGATGACGGGTGGGCTGCTGCTCTCGGCATCGCTGCCGCAGGCGTTCGGCTCGCGTGGGCTGGCGTTTGCGCTGGCCTATGTGTTCATGCAGTTCGGGCGCACGCTGTTCTTTCTGTGGGCCGTGCGTGGCGAGTCGCTGCCCTTGCGGCGCAACTTTCAACGCATCGGCACGTGGCTCGGGGTCTCGGCCGTGCTGTGGCTGGCCGGTGGCCTGTCGGAGGATTCCGTGCGCTGGGCATGCTGGATCATCGCGCTGGCCATCGAATGGCTCGGGCCGTCGATGGGCTTCTACACGCCGGGTCTGGGCCGCTCCACCACCAACGACTGGAACGTGGAAGGCGGCCACATGGCCGAGCGCTGCTCGCTGTTCATCATCATCGCGCTGGGCGAATCGGTGCTGGTGACGGGCTCCACGTTTGCCGCGCTCGACTGGAACGCAGAAAACATCGCGGCGATGGCGATGTCGTTCATCGGCAGCCTGGCGATGTGGTGGCTGTACTTCGACACGATTGCCGAGCGCGGCGCGCGCACCATCTCGCATTCGGCTGATCCAGGGCGGCTCGCACGCCTGGCCTACACCTACATTCACGTGGTGCTGGTGGCCGGCATCATCGTCGGGGCGGTGGCCGATGAATTCGTGCTGGCGCATCCGGTCGGCCACGCCCATGCGGGGACGGCGCTGGCGGTGCTGGGCAGCGCAGCGCTATACCTGCTGGGCAACCTGCTGTTCAAGTGGGCGATCTTCGGGCGGTTGCGCCCGGCGCATGTGGTCGGCCTGGTGGTGCTGGGCGGCGCATGGCTGCCAGCGGCCGAGCTTCCGGCACTGGCCGTGTCGGCGCTGGCGACGGGCGTGCTGTGCGGCACCGCGGCCTGGGAATGGTACGCACGCTCTTGCGAAACAGCGGAGCCCGCACAGGCGCACGGCCAGTGAGTGGTCACCTGAAAATTCCAGTTTTTGGACATTACAAAAGGCCACTCGCCCACATAATCTGTCAACCAACATGACAGAACACGAGGGCCCCGCCATGATCGACCTCTACTACTGCGCCACGCCCAACGGCCTGAAGATGGCGCTGTTCTTTGCCGAAACCGGCTTGCAGCACCGCGTCATCCCCGTCGATATCAGCCGGGGTGACCAGTTCAAGCCTGAGTTCCTGGCCATCTCGCCCAACAACAAAATTCCGGCCATGGTCGATCACGATCCGGCCGAAGGCAGCGAACCCGTGGTGCTGTTCGAATCGGGCGCCATGCTGCTTTACCTGGCCGAGAAGACCGGGCAACTGATGCCCTCCGACCTGCACGGCCGCATGGAAGTGCTCAAGTGGCTGTTCTGGCAGGTGGGCGGCCTCGGGCCGATGGCCGGGCAGATCGGCCACTTCAACGTGTATGCACCGGAGCGCGTGCCCTACGCCATCGAGCGCTACACCAAGGAAACGAACCGCCTGTACGGCGTGCTGGACCGCCGCCTGGCCGATCGCCCCTACATTGCGGGCACCGACTACACGATCGCCGACATCGCGGCCTATCCGTGGATCGTGCCCCACGCCGGGCACGGCCAGGACCTGAACGACTTTCCGAATCTGCAGCGCTGGTTCGAAGCCGTCGGCGCACGCCCGGCCACGCAGCGCGCCTATGCCGGGGTCGAGCGCGCCTACTCGCGCCGCCGCGAAGACATCTCCGACGACGAGCGCAACGTGCTGCTGGGCCAGACGGCCAGCTCCACCGCGCGCTGATCCTCGCGGAGCCTCCGCGCTCCGCCTCCGTTCCGCTTTCTTCTTCTGACAGGAGCCGACCATGCCGGCATCGCTGTGGTGGTTGTGCCTGGGCGCGTTCGCCATCGGCACTGAAGGTTTCATGATCGCCGGCCTGCTACCGGTGCTGGCCGCAGACCTGGGCGTGAGCGTGCCGGCGGCCGGGCAGCTCGTCACCGTGTTTGCGGTCACGTACGCCGTGGGCTCGCCCGTGATGGCGACGCTGCTCGGCAATGTGGACCGGCGCCGCGTGCTGATCGGCGCGCTGGCCATCTTTGCGGCCGGCAACCTGCTGGCTGCCAGCGCGCACGGCTTTGGGCAGTTGATGGCGGCGCGCGTGCTGCTGGCGTTGGCGGCCGGCGTCTTCCTGCCGACGGCCAATGCGGTGGCGACCTCGCTGGTGCCAGCTGGGCGCAGCGGCTCGGCGCTCGCCATCATCACGGGCGGCGGCACGGTGGCAGTGGCGCTCGGCGTGCCGCTGGGTGCGTGGATTGCCGCCCAGGGCGACTGGCGCTCGACGTTCATCGCCTGCGCTGTGTTGTCGGCACTGGCCACGGCAGGCCTCGCCTTCGGCCTGCCACGCGCCCTGCCGCACAGCGTGACCACGCTGGCGCAGCGCCTGAGCGTGGCACGCCGGCCCGGCATGCTGGGCGCGCTGGCGGTGTCCGCGTTGTGGGCGGCAGGCGGCTTTACGTTCTACACCTACGTCGCACCGTTCTTTGTGCAAGGGCTGGGGTTCGCGCCCCAGCACGTGGGCATCGTCCTGTTCCTCGTAGGCAGCTTTGCGGCGCTAGGCACAGGCCTGGGCGGCCACATGACCGACCGCGCAGGCGTGGCGCGCGTGCTGGCGGTGAGCAGCGCGGGCATCGTGCTGGCGTTCTCGGTGCTGTCGCTGTCGGCGCAGGTGCTGCACGGCACGGTGGCTGGCGCCATCGCCATCGGTGCGGTCGTGCTGTGGGGCATGGCGGGCTGGGGCTTCGGCCCGGCGCAGGCGACGCGGCTGATCCGCCTCGCGCCCGATGTGTCGCCGATCACGCTGTCGCTGCATGCATCGGCGGTGTATGTGGGGATCGCGCTGGGGTCCACGGTGGGGGCGCTGGCGCTGGCCCATGGCGGGCCGGGCATGCTGGGGTGGGCCGCGGCCGCATGCCATGTGGTGGCGGTGGTGCTGTGGCGAATGGGCGGGCGGCATGAGGCAGTACCGGCTGATGAACCTGCAGCCACGTCGGTCGCCCACTGAGAGTCGCAGCGCAGAACGCGACGCGCCGGGTTCTGAACCCGGCGCTCAAACGTCAAACCCTCGCATTCCGGGCCTGGATGTTGGCGGCCGAGCGTCAAACCCTCGTGCACCACACTTTGGGCTCGACATTTTCGACCTCAAGCACTCGCGCTGCAGGCTTCGAGGTCGACGCTCAGGCCACAAAGGCTCGGCGTCCGGCCTTCGGCACCTCGCGCTCGGCCCTTTGAGCTCGACATTTTCGACCTCGAACTGTCGTGTTCGGCGCGTTGTGCTCGGCGCCCGAACCTCCAAGAGTCACGCTCGACAGTCCGAGCCTGGCAATTGCGCCTCAAAGCCTCACGCGCCGCGCTCAGACCGCCGCAGTAGGCGCATTCCGGTCGTCGGTCGAACGCCGCCCGCCACGCCGATCCAGGTACGGCAGCGCAAACATGTAAAGCCCCGTGAACAGCAACAGCGCCAGCGGCAGCAGCGGCGCATAGGTGATCCACGCCGGCGGCTGGGCGCCCTTGCCCACACCCATGGCGACAAAGTTGGCGACGACCGTGAGCGTGAAGGCCATCGACACCCAGCGATGGAACTGGCGGATTGCGTTGCGGGCGCTCACTTTGCACCTCCGGCGGCCTGGATCATCTTCCAGCCGTTGCCAGCGGGGTCACGAAAGCCGGCATCGACACTGCCGAAGCGCTCGATGGGCTCCTGCGTGAACTCGACGCCGCGCTCGCGCAGTTGCGCATAGGTGGCCCGGCAATCGGCAACGGTCAGCACCAGCGGCGGCATCGCGCCCTTGGCGACCATGGCGCGCAGCGTCTGCGCGGTGGCCTCGTCGTGAATGGGCGGCCCGGGCTGGAACAGACCCAGCTGGAACGATGGCTGCTCCGGATGCTGCACCGTCAGCCAACGGTACGGGCCGTTGCGCACATCGGTATGCACGCGAAACCCCAGCTTGTCGACATAGAACGCCAGCGCCGCGTCCTGGTCATCCACATACAGCCCGACGACATTGATCCCTTGGCTCATCACCGCTCCTTGTTGTTGGTGGGTGACGGATTTGTACCGTCCGCCAGCTGGCGGCGCTTCTCCGAAACTGCTGTGACAAGGTCGGGCCGCTGCGCAGCCTTCAGCACACAGGCGGGCACGCGATCCAGTTGCTGCTGCGGCGCGGTGGCCTGGGCGTGGCGGCGCAGGGCGCTCGGGCTCTGCCCTGTGATGTCGCGGAAGATGCGGCCGAAGGTGCCGAGGCTTTCCCAGCCGGTGGCGTAGGCGATCTCGATGATGGGCAGGTCGGTGTCGCGCAGCAGGGTGGTGGCCTGCTCGATGCGGCGCGTGAGCAGGTAGCGGTGCGGGGGAATGCCGAAGGCCTGCTTGAACGAGCGCGCAAAATGCGCCTCCGACACGCCGCTCACTTCGGCCAGCCGCTTGACGGGCCATGCCTCGTGCGAGGCGGCGTCCATGCGGTCTTTGGCGCGAAGCAGGCGGCGCAGCAGCGCGGGGTCTTGCTGCGCGTCGGTGTGTGCCATTGCCACCGCGGCCTGCGCGAGTGGGTTAGCCCAGCTTGAACTCGCCGATAGCGTGTGCGAGCTTGCGCGCACCCTCTTCCACCTGCGCCAGCGACGAGGTGGCGTACGACAAGCGCAGCGTCGAGCGATCCGGGTCAACGGGGTAAAACGCCGCGCCCGGCACGAAGGCCACACCACGCTCGATGGCCACCTTGGCCACATCGCCGGCATTGCGGCCCGGCAAGGCGCACCACAGGAACATGCCGCCGCGCGGGCGGTTGAAGGTCAGTTCGGATTCAGGCAGCAGCGCACGCAGGCCGTTGGCCATGGCGTGGGCACGTTCGGCATAGGCGGCGCGCGTGCGCGGCAGCACGGTTTCCAGGCGGTTGCTGCGCAGGTAGGCTGCGGCCGTGGCCTGTGCAAACGTGGAGGTGTGCGCATCGGCAAACTGCTTGACCATCACCGCGTTGCCCAGCACCGGCTGCGCGGCGATCATCCAGCCCACGCGCAGGCCCGGCGCCATCACCTTCGACAGGCTGCCCAGGTAGATCACACGCCCTTGCGCGCCGTCGGTCTGCTGCGAAAGCGCGTACAGCGACGGCGGCGGGGGTGCGTCGAAATACAGATCGCCGTAAGGGTCGTCTTCCACGATCAGCAGGTTGTGGCGCACCGCTACGTCCAGCAGGCGCTTGCGGCGCTCCAGGCTCATCAGCGCGCCGCTCGGGTTGCCGAAGTTGGGAATCACGTAGAGGAATTTGGGGCGCGCCGTGGCAAGCACCTTTTCCAGTGCGTCGACATCCAGCCCGTCGCCGTCGGTCGGCACGCCGGCCACCTTGGCGCCGTACAGCTTGAACGCCTGAATGGCGGCGAGGAAGGTGGGAGCTTCGGTCAGCACTGTGTCGCCTTCGCCGATCAGCACCTTGCCCAGCAGATCCAGCCCTTGCTGCGAACCGGTGGTGACGAGGATGTCGGTGTTGGCGACGTTGGCGCCACGTGCCTTCATCAGCGTGACGATGGCCTCGCGCAGCGGCTCGAAGCCTTCGGTGGCGCCGTATTGCAGCGCGCGGGCCGCGTCGGTGGTGAGCGCGCTGTCGGCCGCGGCCTTCAGGCCTTCCACGTCAAACAGGGCCGAATCAGGAAAGCCGCCGGCAAACGAGATCAGGCCCGGCTTGCCGAGCACCTTGAACAGCTCGCGGATGGCGGAGGTTTCAACGTTTTGCAGGCGGGGTGCCAGCAGCGATTGCAGGAATTCCATGGCGTGCGTGTCTCTGTAGTTCGAGTGCCCGCCACTTTACGTGATGTGCGCCCCGTGCGCATGCCTACACGGCGTCACAGCCATGACTAAAATCCATCACCGAATCGGTAAAAAAGGAGCCACGGTATGGCCGTCCGACGCATCGTCCCCAACCTGCATGCCGCCGATCCAGCAAGCGCCCGCGCCTTTTATGCCGAACTGCTCGATCTGGAAGTGGTGATGGACCACGGCTGGATCCTCACCTTTGCCGATACGGCCAGCACGATGACACCGCAGGTCAGCATCGCCAGCGAAGGCGGAAACGGTACGCCGGTGCCGGCGCTGTCAGTGGAAGTGGACGATGTGGATGCGGTGCATGCGCGCGCCGTATCGCTGGGCGTGGAAATCGTCTACCCGCTTGTTGACGAGCCCTGGGGCGTGCGCCGCTTTTACGTGCGCGATCCGTTCGGCAACGTCGTCAACATCCTGGCGCACCGCTAACACGGCGGTATCGAAAAAAACGCCCGCATGCCAGAGGGGCGATGCGGGCGCGGCATTGCCGGCAGAGGTCTACCGGTGGTTGCCGTTGTGGGTGCGCTTGTCCTGGTGTGCGTTCGCGTTTTTGTCCTTGTCGACAACGCGCGTGATGCCGCCCGTGGCGGGCGGGTCACTGGCCGGGAACGTGTCTTCCACGGCCTTTTCCACCAGTTCCTCACGTTTTTCTGCGTGCGGATGCTTCTCTTTCTTGCCTTTCTCCATGGCGCCCTCCTGTTTCAAGCGTGGCTGAAGACACGTAAGCGAATGGCGTGCCTGCGGGCGCTCAGTACCTTAGTACTCTTCCCAGTACGGACGCGAGCCGTAGTACTCATGCACGGACTCGGCCCAGGTCGGGTCGGCCATGGTGGGCCAGCTGTCCTTGTCGAAACCGGGGGCGGCCTCAAGGCGGTCCTTGTTGGCGTCGAGCACGAAGCACTTGCGGTCAACGTCCAGCGACATGGCGCTCCACGGCACTGCAAAGAGCTTGTCGCCGATGCCCAGGAAGCCGCCCACTGACATCACCGCGTAGGCGATCCGGCCGCGCTGCACGTCGAGCATGATGTCGGTGATCTTGCCGAGGTCTTCTCCGTTCAGGTTGACCACGCGATTGCCCTCCAGCGTATCCGCGGCCATCAGCTCCGGGCCGGGGCCGGCCGAATCGGTGTCGGCGCGCCCGATGATGCGCATGCGTATGCCGGCGGTGGTTCCTACACCGGTTCCAGTGCCGGTGCCCAGCGTGGTGCCGGTTGTCGTGGTTTGCATAGCAGTTACCTCCCATCAATCAGTTGACGTTCAGGATGGTGTGCGGCGGCCACGCATGAGCGCGGCGTCTGTCGCACGCAATCAACCGTGTCAGCACGAAGCTTGCCTGCGGCGCATCGCCGTGAAAGACACGCGCACGGCATGGCGCTTGCTCGACGGTACGGCGTATCAAAACAGAAACCCCTACCGGAGAGCCCCATGAACAAAGCTGAAATCCCAGTGGCGCAACGCGCCGTGCTGTCGATGCTGCTGGACGATCACCGCGAGGTGAAAAAACTCTTCAAGACGTTCCAGCAAGAAAAGGACAAGGCTGCCGGCGAGCAAATCGTGCGCGAAGCGTGTGAAAAGTTGACCGTGCACACGCAGCTCGAGGAAGAAGTGTTCTACCCGTTCGTACGGGACAACGGAGGCGAAGCGTTCAAGGACCTCGTCGACGAAGCCGTGGTCGAGCATGCCACCGCCAAGGATCTGATCCAGCAGTTGAACGGCATGCACGCGGGCGACGATCTGTTCGCGGCCAAGTTCACGGTGTTGGCCGAGTACGTCTCACACCACGTGGAGGAAGAAGAGACCGAACTCTTTCCCAAGCTGGTCCGTCAGCACGTCGACCTGACGCCGCTGCAGGAGCCCATGACCGCGCGCAAGGAAGCGCTGCTGGCCGAAACAGCAAGCTGATACGACCACCCGATACTGGACAGAGACCATGCAAGCCACCGTCTGCGACTTCCTCGTCGCCCGCCTGTACGACTGGGGCGTGCGGCGCATCTTTGGCTACCCTGGGGACGGCATCAACGGCATGTTCGGTGCCCTGCAGCGCGCGGGCGGCAAGATCGAGTTCGTGCAAGTGCGGCATGAAGAGATGGCCGCCTTCATGGCCTCTGCACACGCCAAGTTCACGGGTGAGCTGGGCGTGTGCATGGCGACCTCCGGGCCTGGCGCCGCGCACCTCATCACGGGGCTGTATGACGCACGGCTCGACCACATGCCGGTGCTGGCGATTACCGGGCAGCAGGCGCGCACGGCCGTCGGCGGGCACTACCAGCAAGAGGTGGATCTGGTGGCGATGTTCCGCGACGTGGCTGGCGCGTTTGTGCACCAGGCCAGCATGCCGGCGCAGGTGCGGCATCTGTTGGACCGCGCGGTGCGCATCGCCATCGGGCAGCGCCGCGTGACGGCACTCGTACTGCCGAACGACCTGCAGGAAATGCCCTACACCGAGCCGGCGCGCGCGCACGGCACGGTGCACTCGGGCGTCGGCTACAGCGCGCCCAGCGTAGTGCCGCAAACCGCTGATCTGGAGCGCGCGGCGGACATCCTCAACAGCGGCCGCAGGGTAGCAATGCTCGTGGGCGCCGGCGCACTCGGGGCCAGCGCGGAAGTGGCAGCGGTGGCAGAAACGCTGGGCGCAGGCGTGGCCAAGGCGCTGCTCGGCAAGGCCGTGTTGCCCGACGAGCTGCCCTATGTGACCGGCGCCATCGGCCTGCTGGGCACCGAGCCGAGCTGGGAGCTGATGAACCACTGCGACACGCTGCTGATGGTCGGCTCCGGTTTTCCTTATGCGGAGTTCCTGCCCAAGGAAGGCCAGGCGCGTGGCGTCCAGATCGACCTGGACCCCGGCATGCTCGGGCTGCGGTATCCGATGGAGGTCAATCTGGTTGGCGACAGCGCACAAACGTTGCGAGCACTGCTGCCGCTACTCCAGCGCAAGACCGATCGCTACTGGCCCGACCGCATTGCCCGGTGGAATGAGAGCTGGTGGAAAACGTTGGAAAGCCGCGCGCTGCAACCGGCCTACCCCGTCAACCCGCAGCGCGTGTTCTGGGAACTGTCACCCAAGCTGCCGGACAACGTGATCGTCACCAGCGACTCCGGCACGTGTGCGAACTGGTATGCGCGCGATCTGAAGTTCAAGCCCGGCATGATGGGCTCGCTATCGGGCGGGTTGGCATCGATGGGAGCAGCCGTTCCGTATGCAATTGCCGCCAAGTTTGCGCACCCGGAGAGACCCGTCATTGCATTCGTGGGCGACGGCGCCATGCAGATGAACAACATGGCCGAACTCATCACCGTGTCGAAATACTGGAAGCGCTGGAAGTCTGCCAAGTGGATCTGCATGGTGCTCAACAACCAGGACTTGAACGAAGTCACCTGGGAGCAGCGCGTGATGGAAGGGGACCCGAAATTTCCCGCCTCACAGGACATCCCAGACGTGCCGTATCACCGCTTTGCAGAGTTGATCGGCCTGAAGGGCATCTACGTCGACAACCCCGACCAACTGGCCGGCGCGTGGCACGAAGCACTCAACGCAGACCGGCCCGTGGTGCTGGAAGTGAAGACCGACCCCGATGTGCCGCCGCTGCCGCCGCACGTCACGCTGCAGCAGGCACGCAACTTTGCGACCGCACTGGCGTATGGCGACCCGGATACGAGCGGCGTGCTGCGCGGAACGGCGCGACAGGTGTTGTCGGCGTTGTTTCCGGTGCATAGGGAGAAAGAGTGAGCCGGGAGGTGCCGGGCTCATGCCACCTTGATGTGGACGATGCCTATGTGGCTATCTAAAAAGGCGAAAAAGAAGCGCCACGACGATTCGCTGATCTTCTTGTCTTGCGTGTCTCAATCGGTGGTGCTTGCTGCGAGCACACACAGCGCGCGGCATCGCGGGTTGTAAGCGGTCAGGCACCCAAGGTCCAGCCCCACGCTGAAATTGCCCTGCCCGACTTTGCCTTGCCGTGTCGCCCCGTTGCCTTTTGCCGTGGCATCAAACCTTGGCACTGCAACTGGCCTGGGTCGCGTCGTGATGGTGCTCACGCAGCGCGCCCGGTATGCCGGTGCCCGCCAGACCATCGGCCGCCAGCCATGCCGCAGTGGCGGCAGCGGCGCGGTCGATGAGTTCTCCGCAGCGGGCGTAGTCGTAGGGCGACACGTCGAGGGGGCACAGCGGCGGCACCACGGCAATGGGCACCTGCCCGGCCCAGCGCTCCAGGTCTTGCACAAGCTGACGCGCCACCAGCAGTGACAAGGCGTTCAGAGCGTGCTCGATGGCGCTGCGCGGGGCGCGGCGGTCGGCACACGCAAACCCCGCTGGCAATACGACGACACGTGTGGCGCCCAGCCGGATGGCGGCGGAGATTGGCGTGTTGTTGGCGACGCCCCCGTCGATCAACAGGCGATCACCAATGCGCACCGGCGGAAACACACCCGGAATGGCGGCGCTGGCAAGCACCGCTGGCACGATGGCGCCGGAAGACAGCACCACCTCGGCGCCAGTTTGCATGTCGGTGGCCACAACATGCAGGGGGAGCGTGGCCGCCTCCAGCAGGGTCTGCCCGAAATGCCGCGTCAGCAGGCGCTGCAGGCCAGATGCATCGACTAGGTGCTCCCGTTGCCCACCCAGGCCCCCCAGCATGCTGAACATCGCACGCCAGGACCACGGCATCACATCGGCGCGCCGCACACCGCGCCATAGCGCCTCAAGCTGGGCCGTGCCCGCCGCGTGCGGGTTGCACGCAAAAAAGGCTGCGTTGATGGCGCCCGCCGAGGCGCCCACCACCATGTCCGGGACCACGCCCGAGGCCACCAGCTCGCGCAGCATGCCGGCCTCGATGGCGCCGAGGCTGCCGCCGCCGGCAAAGACAAACGCCGTTCGTTCCACTCTGTCCATGATCAATGCTGCGTTGCAGCAAAGAAGTCCAATCGAGTCAATCAGGGGACGACTGGAACTAGAGTAGGTCTGCGCTGCCGTTGCGGCTAGTCAGGCTTTATCGGCGGCGATCAGCGAGCTTGCCGTGCAACGTCTGCCATCGGCTTCCAGTGCAGAAAACCGAACAGCAACGTCAGCAACACGCTGTCGAGCAACGGGCCCTTGTGCAGCGACACCTTACGGAAGCAGAACACCACCTCCAGCGCATGCGCCGCCAGCAACGCCAAGGCCGCGACGCGCAACCAGCCGATGGCATCGGCGGACAGCGGCAGCGGCGTGGCATAGCTGGCCAACGCAACGCCATACACGGCGAGCAGGACGAGCTTGCAGAGGACGTTGAACATGCGGGTCTCCAAAGAGTCGGTGATTGAGTTGTCGTGCAGCATACCGGCCACCCCAATCACGCCAGCCGCTTCAAACACCTGGATAGACGCCGCCCTCCACCTGGCCGTGCCGCCAGCGGGGCAGTTGTCAGGCCGCCGCCGGGCCGAACCACCGCTGCAACGCCTCCTGCAGCCCCCGCGCCGTTCCGTCATCGACCCACGCCACATGGCCGTCAGGCCGGGCCAATGCAAGAGCATGATGCTTGATGCTAGCTGCGCTCGTAAATTGGTACTTCCGTCGCGTAGAGGAAGAAGGACTGGGCCGGACGGTAGAACGTGGTGGTGGCGTTAGCGTTGATCGCGAGCAGCGCGCGTTCATAGGCGCGGAATGCGCCAACGGACGACACATCATCGAACCAGAGACTGGCAACACCTTCGTAGACGGGCACATCCGTGGCACTGAAGTAGGCCAGCATGGCATTGAATTCCGGAACCTGCCTGTTATGTACGCAGCGTCGCAATGCGGCTGCGGCAAGCGGCTCGGCGGCCAAGGCCAGCTCGTGCGCCCGGGACCATCGATCAAAGAACTCGGGTAGTGACAATCCTTCTGCAGCCCGCAGGTAGTGCAGAACCTTGGCCCCACATGCGCGTTTCGGAGTCACAACCGGCTGCTCCGCTTCCACCGCCACCAAACTGAGCGAAACGCTGGCGTCTGCGAAGTTGGCGGCATCAGGCCCAACCTTTGTACGCACGTGCTCATGTGCAAAGGTGGCGGACATGTCCTGCGCATTGTCCCAGTACAGTTCCGTCACCGAATCCCGTGCAACCGTCATCGAATGTTCGGGTTCGGCGGTCGATCCGAACGCCGCATCGAAGACGTGGTTCTGCACGTAGCGCCGCAGGGTGACGGGGTTCTCATTCGAGATCGCGCCATGCACGTGCTGTACATAGGCCACGTATTCGGCATGCGTCATACCAGGGCGGCGGCAGACCGCAGCGATCATCTTGATCATCGTTGTCCTTTGTGAGTTGAGGTTGGGCTATCCATCGGACTCAAGCGGCGTCGAGGCCGTCCCAGCAGAGATATTTGACCTCCAGGAACTCGTCGATACCGAGGTGCGAACCTTCGCGCCCCAGGCCGCTTTGCTTCACACCACCGAATGGCGCGACTTCGTTGGAGATCAGGCCGGTGTTGATGCCGACCATGCCCGACTCGATGCGGGCAGCATTGCGCCAGATGCGGGCAGCGTCGCGGCTGTACAAATACGCGGCAAGTCCGTATTCGGTGTCGTTGGCCATGGCGATGGCGTCATCGTCGGTATCGAAACGGAATAGAGGCGCCACGGGGCCGAAGGTCTCCTCGCGGGCAATCAGCATATCGTGCGTAACGTCGGCTAGTACGGTCGGCTCGAAAAAGTTGCCACCGAGCGCATGCCGGTTGCCACCGTGTAGAAGCCGCGCGCCTTTGTCCAGGGCATCGACCACGTGCTCTTCAACTTTTCGCACAGCCGCCGCGTCGATCAGCGGGCCAAGCTGCACGTCTGCTTCCAGGCCGTTACCCGTACGCAGGCGGGCTACGCGTTCGGCCACACGTTCGGCAAGCGCATCGTAAATGCTGGACTGCACCAGCACGCGATTTGCGCTGATACACGCCTGCCCCGTGTTGCGGAACTTGGCTGCCACTACGCCATCGGCTGCGGCATCAAGATCGGCGTCGTCAAAGATAATGAATGGTGCGTTGCCGCCGAGTTCCATCGAGCATTTCTTCACTGTCTGTGCGGCTTGGGCCAGCAAGACACGACCGACTTCGGTCGAGCCCGTGAAGGTGAGCTTGCGGACCAGCGGGTTAGCCGTCAGCTCACCGCCGATCGCTCGCGTGTCATTGCCCGTCACTACGCTGAAGGCACCGGCCGGAACACCCGCACGCTGTGCCAGTTCGGCAAGTGCCAACGCGGTCATCGGTGTCTGGCTGGCGGGCTTGAGCACCATCGTGCAGCCGGCGGCGAGCGCCGGCCCCGCCTTGCGCGTGATCATTGCGGCGGGAAAATTCCACGGCGTGATGGCTGCGCATACCCCGATCGGTTCGCGCAGCGCGACAATGCGCTGCGCTTCCTTGGCGCCTGGAATCACATCACCGCGCACGCGCGTTGCCTCTTCGGCAAACCAGCGCAGGAACGATGCGGCGTAGTCGATTTCGCCACGGGCTTCGGCCAGCGGCTTGCCCTCTTCCAGCGTGATGAGCGTTGCGAGATCTTCACGATGCGCCAACGTCAATTCGTACCACCGGCGCAGAACTTCACCACGATGCCTGGCGGTGGTGCGGCGCCAGGTGGTAAAGGCGCTATGCGCCGCATCGATGGCGCGGCGTACGTCCTCTTCGCGGCAGCGCGGCAGTTCTACGAGCAACGATTGATCGGCCGGGTTGTGCAGCGCGTAACGACCGTGCGGTGTGCTTTCCACCCATTCGCCGGCAATGAAAGCGGCTTCGCGCCACAGCGTGGGATCTTTCAGAAGGTGCTTCACGGTTGTGCTCCTTCAGCAGGGGAAGCGGCCGGCCATGAAGGCTTCATCCGGGTCCGATGTGACGGGCAAGCCCGACGCCACCAGACCTTGGCGCAGCATCTTCATCAGGCGATCCGGCACGCGCATGGCTGGCGCGCGCAGGGGGCCACCGTTAAAGCCGGCGAGCCAGTCCTGGTACTTCCACATGGTGCGATTGAGCACGCCGGTGCCGCCCGCGTAGGTTTGCGCGGCCGCGCCGTTGGCGCTGCGTGCTGGATTGACCTTCCAGTACATCGCCATGGCCTCTTCCCACCGGCCGGTGCGTGCCAGTTCAAACGCCTTCGGGTAGTAGTCGCCCATCCATGCAGTGTTGCTGGTGCCGGAGAACTGCAACTCCATCAGGCTCATCAGCGGAATCGCGTCGCCTTCGATCGGGCAACTGATGACGACCTCGTTGCGGAAGTGGTGGTACATCTCGCAGATGCCAGCCGGCAGCGGAAATCCTTGCTCGGATTTGATCGCGACGATGTTGGGGCAATCGTCGAGCAGCCGGCGCACCAGGCTGACCGGCATGCCCGCCGGATGTACACGCTCGAAGCCCCACAGCGGGATCGGGAACAGCATCACCGCAAGGTCGGTCGCGTCACAGAAGGTCTTCGTGTAGTTGTAGATTTCTTCCTCGCTCGTCGGCCAGAACTGGGGCGGGTACGACAGCAGGACGATGTCGGCGCCAACTTTCTCGGCCAGCTTTACGGCTTCAATGTTTTCGGCCAGCGTGCCGAACGCCGCATGGAAGAAAAGGCCAAGCCGGTTGCCTGCAGTCTCGCGTGCCCAGGCCGTGAACTGGGCGTTTTCTTCGGGCGTGATGGCAACTTCGCTGCACAGCAACGTGTAGCTGTATCCAAGCTTGGTTGCCAATTCAATGTCGTGCCGGATGCCGTGTTCGTTCAGGCGCTTCAAGTCGGCGCTGTAGCTGGGTATCGTGACGGCCGAGCAGCCGATCAGGTGTTCGCGCGCCCAGGCGCGGGCGTCGGATTTCTTGTAGGTGGCCATAGTTGGCGTCTCCTTGGGAATGTGGGGGTGATTTATTTGGCGATCGGAACAATGCTGGCCGGCAGGGGCACGCCGCGCCCTTGCTCCTTGGCGTGTGCAAAGAGCATCTCGGCAATGACGACGTCCTGAAGCGCGGACCCGACAGACTTGTAGAGCACGATGTCGCTGTCAGCCTGGCGGGGCTTGATCTCTCCCGCAGCGAGCGCCGACAGCGGCACCAGCTTGCTGGCGATGGGCACGCCTGCACGCGAGGCGGCGATGGCATCGCCAGTATCGTGGGCGACTTCCTGTGGCATGTCGGCCACGATGCAGGCGGCGCGCGCCATCGTTTCCTCGTCGACTTCGCGCTGTTCCGGCAGCGTGGAACCCAGCGAGACCACCGTGGCGCCCGGCGACAGCCATGCGCCGTGCAGGACGGGTGACTCGTCCCGGCTGCGCGCGGCACAGATGACGATATCCGCGCCATCCACAGCCGCTTCAGGCGACTCCGATGCGGCGATGTCCAGTGCGGTGCGAAACGATTCGGCAAAGCGCTCGCGGCTCGCAGGCGTGGGGCTGTATACGCGCACGGATTGCAGTGTGCGCACCGCACGCAGGCAATCGAGCGCATTGCGTGCTTCAAAGCCAGCGCCAATGATCGCCACGTGCAGCGGCCGATTGGGTGCCAGCAGGTCCACCGCCAACGCCGCGGTCGCTGCCGTACGCAGGCCGGTGACCCTGTTGCCATCGACCAATGCGCTCAGGGCCATGGTCTGCTGATCAAACAACGAGATCAGGTAACTTGCCCGGCGCGCACGCGGGGATGCCGCGATCAGCTTGCAGCCCATGTGGCCGCCGGCCGGCGACACGGCGGTCAGGCTGCGCAGCCAGATGCCGTCACCGCGTGCCATCGAGCGCGGCGGCACCATGGCGTCGGACGTGGGTTTGGCGTAGGCCCGGGCGAGGGCAGCGACGGCCGAAGGCCAGTCGGCAAGCGATGCGACATCGGCATCGCTCAGGAACAACGTGGGGGCGAGCAGTTCGCTCGGTTGCAGGTCGGACATGGCGCTGGGCGTGGAAGTCAACGGCCAGCCGACTATAGGAGGCCGCACCTGCGCGAGGTACTGCCTGGCAGCGAAAGCAGCTATGCACCAGATCGATAGCTGCGGAAAATGCCGCTCAGGTGATGTGAGACTCCGCCACGCGATGGATCAGGCGGCGCACTTCCAGCGTGGCCCGCGTGTGGGGTCGGAGCGGGGATTCCGCCAAGACCACGAAGCGCTCAAGCAGAGGCTGGACGATCTGCGACGACGCCAGCCGCGCATCCAGCATGCCGGGCTGCACCGATGCGATAGCGTAGCCGCCGCCGGCTGCGGCAATCTCGTATTGCAGGCGGACGGAATCGGCCTCTACCGCCACTTGCAGTGGCAAGGAGTGGTCTGCGGCCAGACGATCCAGCCGTGCACGCAACAGATGAGGGCGACTGGGTACGACAAGAGGAACACCGGCCAGCGCGGTCAGCGCGACATCGCTCTTGCTGACCAGGGCGTCCCCACGTCGACCAACCAGATGCAGAGGTACGCGCGCAAGCACGTGTGCGTCACCAATGCTCGCCTCGTCTTCCCGCAGAACAATGCCCATGTCGAGCCGGCCGTCCCGCAATTGCTCCTCAAGCTGCGCGCTGGCACCTTCCACCAGGTGTAGCCGCACGCCGGGCAGTTGCTCGCGCACGGCGGCGAACAGCGGCGCTGCAAATTGCCCGACCGCTGAAGGCAGCAAGCCGACCAGCACCTCCCCAACGGGTTGACCACGCGCATTGCGAATGTCATCGGCAAGAGCGTCGGCCTCATCCACAAGACGGGCGACACGCGGCAGTGTCTGTTCACCAAACTCTGTGAGCACGACACCGCGACCGGTTCTGCGAAACAGGCGCTGCCCACACTGCTGCTCAAGCTGGGCAATGTTGCGGCTGACCATGGACTGCGGCATGTCGAGCATCGCGGCGGCTTTGCTCAGGCTCCCTGATGCGGCAACGCGCACAAACAGCAGCCAGCGTGGGTCGATGATCGGTAGCGTGCTGAGCATGTCCGGCATGGCCACCTTGCCGGGCTTTGGCGAAGGTGTGGGCTTCATTTCTGCGGTGTGGATTGTGATGCCGACAGCGATGCACCAGGCGCGGCAGCGTCCATGGCCGCTGCCGCTTCCTTGATGAGCGCACGCAGCCAGCGCAGGCCAAGATCGGCGCTGCGGTGCTTGTGCCACTGCATGGATTGCTCCATGAGAGGAATGGGCACCGGCACCGGGCGAATCGTGATGGGTAGGCTGCGGACGGCCTGGGCGGCGAGCCGCTTGTGCATGGTGGCAATCCGGTCGGTGCCGATCAACAGGTGCGCCGGTGCCACAAAGCTGAATGTGGTGGTCTCTATCCGCCGGACGATGCCCAGCTTGTGCATGAACCATTGCTCCAGCGCGGAGTGTTCGTCCCCTGGCTGCACGACGATGTGGCCGGCGCCCATGTAGCGCTCGGCGGTCAGTTCACCCCTGGCCAGCGGGCTTTGGTCCCACAGCACGCAACAAAAGGTTTCCTCAAACACGACCTCGGCTGGATGCTCGGCCGGGCAGTAGTCCTTGGGGATGATAAGCAGGTCGACTTCACCGCGCTCCAGTGCACGCTCGGGGTAGGCGACCTGCGGGCGCAGTTCAAAGCGGACGCCCGGTGCCTGGTGGTATGCGAGCCGCAGCAGATGCGGCATCAGGGTCATCGTCGTGTAGTCCGAGACCAGGAGGCGGAAGATCCGATCCGATTGGCGTGGCAGGAAAGCCGGTTGTGCGGCGACGGTGGCATCGATCCGAACAAGGATGTCGCGCACGGGGTCTTTCAGGCCTTCTGCCCGTGCCGTCAGTTCCATCTTGCGGCCGACTTGGACCAGCAGCTCGTCGTCAAAGTACTCGCGCAACCGCGCCAGCGCATTGCTCATCGCGGCCTGGCTCAGATAGACCTTCTCTGCGGCGCGGCTGATGTTCTGTTCGGTCAGGAGCGCGTCGAGAGCGACGAGCAGATTTAGGTTGAGCTTGTTAAAGCGCATGGGCGCCGTCTCCGTTGAAGGTCTTCTCCCGAAGCGACTGGGGGAGCCCCCGCAGCGTGGTCTTGTGGTCTCGCGCTAGGGTTTCCCCTGAAAGTATTCAGGGCGCCAATACAGCGGATGGAAACAATCAATTTGAGCCATTCGCGAGCGCATCTTAATCTAAACCCGTCCTGGCACACACGCGAATTGCGGTGCACAACCCAGGATGATGTGCGCCCCAAATAGACGCTGGCAGCGGCTTGGTTACGCGCATTCAACGACAAGACAGACACCCGAAACGAGGTGTCGAAAAGTGAGGAGACAACATGAACAAACGACTAGCCGCGGCGTGCACTGCCGCAGGCTGCATGACGCTGGCCGCGCTGGCGTCGAACACCGCGAATGCATTTGAAGGGGGCGTTTCGCCGTACCCGGCCGGTGCTGCGGGCACCAGCATCGCAGCCATGCCGCCGATCCCTGGGTTGTTCGTGCTGGAGCAGTTCAGTTACAGCCACTCCAACGGGTTATACGACAACAGCGGCAACAAACTGCCGATTCCGTTCAGTATCTCGGCACCGTCGATGACGACGCGCTTGCTGGCGGCGTATCCGGTCACCGTGCTGGGTGCGGGCCTGTATTCCCAACTGGTTGTGCCGGTGGTCTCGCTGCATACGGACATTGTCGGGCAGAGCCAACGCCATAACGGCTTGTCGAATATCACGGTATCGCCTGCCATCTTGAAGTGGTCGGTCACGCGCAACCTCGCCATCGTCACGGGCTTTGATATCGCGCTCGCCAACGGTGCATACAACCAGGACCGCCCAAGCGTGGCGGTGGGCTACACATCATGGCAGCCGGTCTTCTCGTTTCGTTACAACGTGCCAAACGGCATTGATGTCGGCATGACCAACCGCTTTCTCATCAACCGGGAAAACGGCGATACCGGATACCGCTCGGGTTCGGCCTATGTGGCGGATTTCACGGCGGGGTGGAACTTCGGCAAATGGAAAGTCGGCGTAGTGGGCGGCTATCTGAACCAGTTCACCGACGACAAGGTCAATGGCGCGACCGTCGCCAACAACCGTGCCCGCAGCTTGGCACTAGGGCCATCCATTGCGTACGACGCAGGCGCCTTCAATATCAACATCAACTATCAGCAAGGAGTGTATGCAGCCAACACGTCCAAGAGCAGCGCAGTGTGGCTGAACATCGCCATCCCGCTGTGGGCGAAGCCGCCTGGCCCGGGCAACGGCATCTGAAAACGCATCAAAGGAATCGGGATGTTCCGCTATTTCCCTACGAACTACGTCTGGAATCTGTCCGTCGATCTTGCCATCGAAATGGGGGCGCGCATCGGCGAAATTGAGGCGATGTGCGCACCATTGCAGGAGGCAGCCACGCAGCCTGATGCCGCCGGTACGCGCGCGTTTCGCGAAACGTGGTCGCGCATGGCCGACAAGCTGTGCGAGCTGGCCGCGGAGGACGAAGCGCGAGGGCGCACGCTGTCCGCCGGCGACAAGTACAACCGTGCCGCCACGTACTACCTCACCGGCGAGCGCTTGCAAGCGCACGGCGCGGAAGGCCGTCTTGAGCTGTACAAGCGCTTTCTGGCGGTGTTTGCCAAGGGCATTGCCGCGACGGGCGAAAACTGCGAACGCGTGGAGATCCCGTATGGCGATGCGCATCTCTCAGCGCTCTATGTTCGTGCGGAGGGCGTGACCGGGCGGGCCCCGATTCTCGTGCAGATCAACGGGCTGGACTCGACCAAGGAGATGAAGTACCGCGTCGGGCTGCCGCAGTGGCTGGCGCGGCGCGGGGTGTCGTCGCTCGTGGTTGATCAGCCTGGTACGGGCGAGGCCTTGCGCCTTCACGACATGCATGCGGTCTACAACACCGAAGTGTGGGCCAGCAAGATCGTCGACTGGCTGGAAACGCGCGATGACATCGACCCGAACCGCATCGGCCTGGAAGGCGTTTCACTCGGCGGCTACTACTGTCCGCGCGCGGTGGCTTTCGAGCCGCGCTTTGCGTGCGGCGTGGTGTGGGGCGCCAACCATGACTGGCGCGACGTGCAGAAAAAGCGCCTGGCGCGCGAGGGAAGCTTTCCCGTGCCGCACTACTGGGAACACGTGCGCTGGGTGTGGGGCGCGCCCGACATGGACACCTTCATGCGCATTGCCGAACACGTGCATCTGGATGGCGTACTTGACCGCATTCGTGTGCCGTTCCTCGTCACCCATGGCGAGAAGGACTCGCAAATTCCCGTGCACTGGGCCCACCGCACGTATGAGCAACTCGTCAACAGCCCCAAGCGCGAGCTGAAGATTTTTACCGACCGCGAAGGCGGCGTGCAGCACAGCAGTTTCGATAACTCGGCCAACGCTGGTGCCTACATCGCCGACTGGGTCGCAGAAACACTGGGCGGCCGGACGGCCCCCTGATCATCAACCCATGACCGATAGGACTTCCATGAACATCATCGGACCCGATGCACTGCTGTTTGGCGTCGACGACGTTGCCGCGTGCGCGCAATATCTGACCGACTACGGCCTGAAGCCGGTTGGCGTGACAGCCGCCGGCGGCAGCTTCGAGGCGCTGGACGGCACGTCCATCCGCATTGCGCACAAGGACGATGCGACCTTGCCGCCCTCGCTCGGCACCGCGAGCTTCCTGCGCCAGACCATCTACGGCGTGGCCGACCAGCAGACGCTGGAGGCGATTGCCGCAGAGCTGCAGAAAGACCGCCCCGTCGAACGCCATGCGGATGGCTCCATCCACACTGTGGACGATGCGGGCTTTGCGCTGGCGTTTCAGGTGACGGTTCGCCGCCCGCTGGAATTACCGGCGGAGCGTGTCAACGCACCGGGCGCACCTGCGCAGCGGCCGGCGAACGTTGTAGGCGTGGACGACGATGCCGTGGTGCAGGCCCGCACGCTCTCGCACGTTGTCTACTTCGTGCCGGATGCCGCGAAGGCGGAGGCGTTCTACGTCAAGCGCCTGGGCTTTGTCTGCACCGATCGCTTTGTCGGCGTGGGGCCTTTCCTGCGCCCCGCCGGCACGCTCGACCACCACACGCTATTCATGATCGAGACGCCGCCGTTCATGAAGGGCTGTGAGCATTTCACGTTTCATCTGGGCGGCCCGACCGAGGTGATGCAGGCCGGGGCGCGACTGGTCGAGAAGGGCTATCAATCGTTCTGGGGCCCGGGGCGCCATCGCTTCGGCTCGAACTGGTTCTGGTACTTCAACAGCCCGCTCGGCTGCCATGTGGAATACGACGCCGACATGGACTTGCACGATACCGACTGGATCGCACGCGAAGCCCCCATGGGGGCGGACACCTCGCAACTGTTCCTGTTCCAGCATCGCGAGAACTGGGCACCGGGCGGTCCGCCGGCAACCGATGCGGCGCACGCCGCATCCTGAGGGATCGGAACTCAGCCATGTCGACATCCAACCGCGTACCGCTATGCCAGTTGCATGAGTTGATCGATGGCCATTCGCGTGGCTTTGACCCGCGCGGTATCGGCCGGGACACTGTCTTCGTGGTGCGGCGAGGCGAGGCACTTCATGCCTACCGCGATGCCTGCCCGCATCAGGGTGGAACGCCAATGGCATGGCGCAAAGATGCCTACCTCAATGGCGACGGCACCCGCATCGTCTGCCATGCGCATGGCGCGCAATTCGATATCGGCTCCGGCGTTTGCGTTCTTGGCCCCTGCCTGGGACAAGCGCTGGAGCCCATCAAGATCGAGGTTGCCGGAAACGGCACCGTGTTCTTGATGCCAGACAACAAGGAGACACCACAATGACATCCCCAGTGCAGAAGATCCTCGTGATCGGGGGCGGCTTTTCCGGCATGGCCGCAGCCATCCAATGCGCCAAGCTCGGCATGCAGGTCGACATGGTCGAGATTGATGCGAAATGGCGGGCCTATGGCGCCGGCATCAGCATCGGCGGCCCAACGCTGCGCGCCTTGAAAACTATTGGCGTACTCGATGCGTTCCGAGAGCGCGGCTATTGTGGCGATGGCGTCAATCTTTTCACAGCGAGCGGCCAGGCGCTGGGGCAGTTACCCACGCCGCGTGTGGCCGGGCCGGATGTGCCGGGCGGCGGCGCGATCATGCGTCCGGCGCTGGCTGACATCCTGGCCAAGGCGACAGTCGCTGCGGGCGTGAAGGTGCGCCTGGGCTGCACATTCACGGCAATTGAGCAACGCGCCGACGGGGTGGACGTTGCCTTTACCGATGGCACGCAAGGTCGCTACGACCTCGTGATCGGCGCCGATGGGTTGTACTCGAAGGTGCGCGAGGCAGCGTTTCCCAATGCACCCACGCCGCAGTACACCGGCCAGGGTGTCTGGCGTGCCGTGGTTCCTCGCCCCGCAGACATCACGTGCGCAACGATGTGGCTCGGGCAGAAGGTCAAGACAGGCGTCAACCCCGTATCGCAAGACGAGATGTACCTGTTCGTGACCGAAGACCGCGAGGCGAACGAGTACATCGACCCGCAACGTTGGCCGCAGATGCTGTCGGATCTGCTCGCACCGTTCAGCGCGCCGTTGATGCAAACCATCCGCGCGCAGATCTCGGCACAGTCGCTCATCAACTATCGCCCGCTGGAAAGCCTATTGATGCCGCGCCCGTGGTTCAGCGGCCGCATCGTGCTGATCGGGGATACGGTCCATGCCACCACACCGCACATGGCGGCCGGTGCCGGTATCGGCCTGGAAGACGCCATCGTGCTAGCCGAGGAACTGGAACGCGCTGCCACGCTCGATGCCGCACTGCAAGCCTTCCAGGATCGCCGCTGGGACCGTTGCCGCATGGTGGTGGAAAACTCGGGCCGCCTGGGCGAGATCGAGATTGCCGGCGGTGACAAGGCCGAGCACGCCCGCATCATGCGCGACACGCTCATGAGCCTGGCAAAGACCATCTGACGCGGCGGAGACCACCATGGAATCAAATCTTGAGACCAGCGGCGCAGCGCGATTGGGCGGCCGGGGCACGTTCGCGCTACTGGCTGCACATTGCGCCGGCATGGTCGACATGGTCGCCTTGCCGGTATGGGTTGGCACCCTGATCGGAAGCTATCACCTCGACCCGCAAGAGGCGGGTGGCTTGGTAACGTTGTTTTTGGCGGCGGCCGTGGCAAGCAGCGTCGTCTTCGCGCCGCGCCTGAATCGTCTGCCAGCCCGCGCTTCCGTATCCGCCGGTTTTGGGGTGGCCATGCTGGCGTTTCTCAGCATGGCCGCCGTGGGCGACAGTTATGCGGCCATGGCGGGTTTGCATGCGGTTGCGGGTTTCGCCGTGGGATGCAGCCTGAGCTTTACGCACGGCACGATCGGGCGCAGTCGCAATCCGCATCGGTTGTTTGCTGCGGCGGGCTTGGCGCTGGGCTGCTTTGCCATCGCTTTTCTGGGTGTGACACCGGGCTTGGTAGCGTTGCACGGTGGACCGATCCTGTTCCGCGTCTTCGCGGGTGTGATGGCGGTTGCGGCCGCGGTGTGCGCGATGGCGTTTCCGGTCCTTAAGGCGCCGCACCTTGAGATGTCCACAGCCGAACCAAGCTTTTCGCCAACCGTATGGAGCGGCATGCTGGGCGTGGCCTGCATGGCAGTGACTCAGGCCATGGTGTTCAGTTTTGTCGAACGCATTGGCGTGGATCGAGGTTTCGGCCTGGCCGCCGTCACCTCCGTATTGATCGCAACGGGGTTGGTGAACCTGCTGCCAGCGCCACTGGCGGGGTTCCTGGAGTTGCATGTGCCGGCCCGGCGGGTTGTGCTGGGTGGGCCGCTCGCGCAGGCAACACTTGCGCTCGTCATCACGCAGAGTTCAACGCTGGCCCCGTATGCGGCGGCTGGCGCGGTGTTCGTTGCCGTCATGATCTTCACGCACACCTTCGCGTTTGGTGTGCTGGCCCGGTTGGACGTCACCGGACGCGCCGTTGCCGCCACGCCCGCCATGCTGATGACTGGCGCCGCCGTCGGGCCGATCCTTGGCGGCACGCTGGTCAAGTTTCTTGGCTACGGCAGCCTTGGCATCGCCGCTGTCTTGATGGCCGTTGCCGCCATGCTGTGTTTCTCACGTCTTGAACGCCGCGCTGTGCCAGCAGGAGCTTCCGCATGAAGCCAACTCGACGCTTTATCGATCTCTCCATCTATCTGGAGAACGACGTGCTCTCCGACCCGCCGCCGCTGGCACCGAAGATCACCTACCAGAAGCATGCCGATACCTTGCCCGAGTTCATGGCCATGCTGCCCGGCACGAAGCCCGAGGACTACCCCGATGGCGAAGCCGCTGCGGCCGAGTGGGTCACGCTCACCACGCACAGCGGCACGCATCTCGATGCGCCCTGGCACTTCCATTCGACCATGGACGCCACCCTTGGCGAGGCCAAACCGTCGATCACCATCGACGAAGTTCCGCTGGAATGGTGCTTCCAGCCCGGCGTGAAACTCGACTTCCGGCACTTTCCCGACGGCTACGTGGTGACAGCCGCCGATGTGGAGGCAGAGCTTGCACGCATCGGCCACTCGCTGCAGCCGCTCGACATCGTCGTGGTCAACACGCGGGCGGGCGCGCGCTATGGGCACAACGACTACGTCAACGCAGGCTGCGGCATGGGCTACGAGGCGACGATGTACCTGCTCGAACGCGGCGTGCGCCTGACCGGAACCGATGCGTGGAGCTGGGATGCACCGTTCTCCTACACCGCCAAGAAGATCGCCGAGACGGGCGATACCTCACTGATCTGGGAAGGGCACAAGGCCGGTCGCGACATTGGCTACTGCCACCTGGAGAAGCTGCACAACCTCGAGGCCCTGCCTCCGCATGGATTTGTCATCAGTTGCTTTCCGCACAAGATTCGCGGGGCATCCGCGGGGTGGACGCGCGCGGTCGCCATCTTCAACGCTGAACAGGACATTGCATGAGCTTTCCAACAATTCAACGTATCGTGACGGGCCACGACGCCGACGGGCGCGCGGTGATCGTCTCGCAAGGGCCATTGCCGACCGTGGTGGAAATTGCTGCCATTCCCGGCACGGTGTTCCACGAAGTGTGGAGCACGTCGGGCAACCCGGTGCCGATCGACAACGGTGCGGATCCCACCGTGGGCGCGCTGATGTTGCCGCCGCCAAAGCAAGGCACGCGCTTTCGATTTGTCGATATTCCGCCCGATACCTCGGAGTTCCTGGCGCGTGGCGCGACCCGGATGCACGAAGCGTTCACCCAGGTGGGCGATGCACATGCATCTACCGTGCGCGCCGATTCGCCGCATCCGCTGATGCATCGCACGGAATCGATCGACTACGGCGTGGTGATCGATGGCGAGATGACGCTGGTGCTCGATGATTCCGAGGTGGCGCTTGCGCCGGGAAGCGTGGTCATTCAACGTGGCACCAATCACGCCTGGGCCAACCGCTCCAGCCGGCCGTGCAGGATGCTCTTCGTGCTGATCGACGGCGTGTACGACCCGGCCATCGCCGAGGCATTGCAGGCCCGGACGCAACCGGAGGCGCGATGAAGTTCGCCACATTGCCCGGCAGCGGAACTGATGGTCGCCTTGTGTTGGTGTCGCGCGATCTTCGGCGCGCTATCGATGCCGCCCCAATTGCCGCCACGTTGATCGATGCACTGGAGCGTTGGGAGGATGTCGCCCCCAAGCTGCAGGCGCGCTACGACGATCTCAATGCGGGGCGTATTGCCGATGCACGTGCATTCGATGCTGCTGCGTGTCTGGCACCGCTGCCGCGTAGTCCGCAATGGTGCGATGGATCGGCGTTTCTCAACCACGGTCGACTGATGGAGCGCGCATTCAATACGCCGCCGATTCCAGATTTCGCCACCATCCCCGTGATGTACCAGGGTGCGAGCGACGACTTTCTCAGCCCGACGCAGGATGTGCCGTTGCCCAGTGAGGCCGACGGTATCGATTTCGAAGGCGAGTTTGGTGTGGTTGTCGGTCGCGTACCGATGGGCGTCTCTGCCACGCAGGCCTTGGAGCACATCCGCCTGCTCGTGCAGATCAACGATTGGAGCCTGCGCGCATTTGGGCCACGCGAGATGAAGACCGGCTTTGGGTTTCTACAGGCCAAACCGTCGACCAGCTTTGCGCCGGTCGCCATCACGCCCGACGAGTTGGGCGGAAATTGGCGCGAAGGCCGCGTGCAACTGCGTCTGCATATCGAGTGGAATGGTCACTGGTTTGGTCATCCATGTGGCAGCGAAATGAATTTCAGCTTTGGCGACCTCATTGCACATGCCGCGCGTACACGCCAACTGTCCGCTGGAACCATCATCGGCTCCGGCACGGTATCGAATGTGAGCCGCACAGCTGGATCGGCATGTATTGCAGAGCGGCGTGTGATCGAGATCATCGATGAAGGCGAAGCCAAGACTGGCTTCATGCGCTTCGGCGATCGGGTCAGGATGATGGCGCGCGACGCAGAAGGTGAGATGCCGTTCGGCATCATTGAGCAGCGTGTTGTTCAAGCGGGTGCAGCTAGTGCAAAAGAGGAGCAACGATGAGAGCCTTGGTGACGGGTGCCAATGGTTTCGTGGGATCAGCGTTGGTTCGCCGGTTATTGCGCGATGGGGTCGCTACCACAGGCGATGTCGCAGAGTTAATGCTTGTGGACCAGCATATCGACGCCATCCCCGCAGATGCGCGCGTTACTGTCATCAACGGAGACTTTGGCGCGCCGCACACACTTGATGCTGTGCTGTCAAAGCCCGTGGATCTCGTCTTTCACTTGGCGAGTGTGCCGGGCGCACAGGCCGAAGCCAATCGGGATCTGGGCGACCGTATTAATTTGCATGGCACCCTGGCGTTGTTCGAATGCCTCGCGAAACAGCCGAGCGTTCATGGGACCGTGCCGCGAGTCGTCTTTGCCAGCAGTGTCGCGGTTTATGGAGTCCCTCTGCCGTCGCATATGGACGAGCATTCGGCGGTACACCCCACCATCAGTTACGGCGTGCACAAGTTGGTTGGCGAGCAATTGTTGGCCGATTGGACGCGTCGCGGCTCAGTCGATGGCCGCTCGTTACGCTTGCCGGGCATCGTGGCGCGGCCCGGATTGTCCCTAGGACATGGTTCCGCCTTCATGAGTGCGATCTTTCGCGCCGCTCAACACGGGCAACCCTATGTATGTCCTGTCTCGCCATCGGCAACAGCATGGTGGATGTCGCGTGTCTGCTGCGTCGACAACTTGGTACATGCTGCGCGGTTGTCTTCGGACGGTCTACACGCGGAGCGCGTCTGGACGCCCCCCGTGCTGCGATTGGAGGTTGGTGCGCTCGTCGACGCGCTAGCGCATAGGTTCGGCCCGATGCAAATCAGCTATGCCCCCGAGGATGGGATCGAGCGGTTGTTTGGCCGCCAGCCACCGCTGATCGATCGTCGCGCTGTCGCGGCTGGCTTTCAACACGACGGCACTGTCGAGGCGTTGATCGAACGGGCGCTGATGGAGGGCTGAAACGGTTCAGCCAGCCCACATGGCTGCCTTCGGCGACATATTTTTAATAGAACGCTGAGTATCGACGCATCATCCATGCGGGTCAGAAGCGTTCCAGATCGTTGACGAGACTCGCTATGAAAGGAGCACACGTGAGCGCTCGACCTACTTGACACATGATGTATGAAAACCGAAGCGCGCAGTCTGTTTGATCTTTCCGGCCACGTGGCACTGATTACAGGCGCCACGAGCGGTCTGGGCTTCGCCACTGCGACGGCACTCGCTACTCAGGGCGCCACCGTTATTGTTTCAGGTCTGGATGAGGCAGCCTGTTCTGAGACGGCGACTCGCCTGTGTCAGAGCGGCCTGAATGCGTTCGGTATTGCTTGCGATGTATCCGACCAGCGCCAGGTTGAGCAATTGGTTGGTGAGGTTCTGCAGCGCCATGGCCGCATCGATACGCTCGTCTGCAACGCAGGAATCCAGGGGCCGGCAGGCCCATTCAGTAACGTTACAGACGACACGTGGCTGCGGGTAATGGAAGTGAATCTCCATAGCGCCGCTCGGTTGACCTCGCTTGTCATTCCGGACATGGCACAGCGCGGTTCTGGAAGCGTGATCTTGATGTCGAGCATCGCAGGACTCCGCGGCAATCGAAGGATAGGCCTCTATGGAATTTCCAAGGCTGGCCTCGCGCAGCTGGCGCGTAACCTGGCAGTTGAGTGGGGTCCACACGGCGTGCGAGTGAATGCCATCTCGCCAGGCCTCATCCGCACGCCGTTTGCTGCGGAATTGATTGCCGACAGCACCTTCATGAGCCGGCGACTGTCATTGACCCCGTTGCGGCGCGTGGGAGAACCGCACGAAATCGCAGGTGTGGCCGTCATGCTTGCTAGCCCAGCGGGTGGTTTTATGACGGGTCAAAACATCGTCGTGGACGGAGGGACGACTATTAGCGATGGAAGTTGACACACGTCGATGATTCGTAGCCGGCGCTCGTTGAGGTCATTCTGGCGTACACATCACGAAACGCGAGATGTATCGCTCCACTACTGAAGCGCACGTGCCACATAACATGCTCGCGAGCGGAGGAAAAACCAGGGTGCTAAGCGGGGGTGAAAAGCACTGCGCGAAGCTGGCGCGCCCGCAAACATTAAGTGGTGTTTAAAGCCTTGCAGTACAGAGGTTTCTGGAGGGGCTTACCCCCCAGAAACCAAACTATTTCAGCGAGATTGAAACGCTTTCATTTCCTCGCCACACATCTGTGATCAGTTGCAATTATGTTCGCCCTACGAAACGCAGAGGAATCAATGTGTTGCGCGGGACACCATAAGCAAGCAAGTTTGTCCTCGAACACTAGTTTCGATCCGGTCCGTGGGCGGCGGCGACAAATATGTTTGCCCCGTCTCGGACTGGATGACTTCGATAGCTAGGAACGGACACTCTACACTGCGACCGTACCGATCTCGGGTGGGTATCAGGCTGAGCTAAGCGGGTAAGAACATTCGGGACACCGCCGCAAACGGCAACCGGAGCAACGCGAATCCCTTCACCCAAGTGGAGGCTATCCTAGTCGAGGAACATAATCATCGACGAGGCTTCGCTGGCGAGCGAGACCTGAGCGCTTTCCGCAGACGTATTTCCATGCCCTTTCGTGTCACAACCAGGGTATCGCCAATACGCCATCCCATGGCAGCCATCACCGCATCAGGGATTTCAAGGATGCGGTCCCCACTCCCGTCCCCGGGATCCAGGAGCCTCGTAATGCGCTTGCTCGCTCCACGCGATGCTCTGTGTCTTTCCGGCATACGAAATCCCTGAATCACGAGACCTACTGCCGAACGCTGCTTGGCGGCAAGGCATAAGCAGCCAACGATTCAATTTACGCCAAAACAGGGTTCGCGAGGGAGTATTCCTCACTTATCGTTCGCCAACTGGCACATCCGGTGATGGAAGGCGATCTTGTCGCCGGTCGGTGGAGAAATATCCCCTTCTCGCCAATCCGGCATGAATACCCAACCATGTCGTGCGCAGGCAGCAAACATGAGCTCGGCGATTTCACGGGGGTCATGCAACTCAAAGATCGGTCCACCTTTGATGCTGCCGATCAGCATGTCAAGTTTGTAGTCGTACGTCACCCTTCCCAGGGGGATATTGGGTTCGTCCATACAAGTCAGCATCATTGATGCTTCTTGCAGCCCCTAGAATAGGCGGAGGAACGGTAAATTGACCAAATCCATCGTTAGGCCGATGAGCTATCGTCAGACTATCAAGCCCGTGCGCAACAGGATGCGCAAGTTCGACTACCACTCGGTCCTGACGGCGGCCTCGAACTACTTGATCGAGACGGACGCGCACGGCGCCGATCGTGAGCGTGCGGCAAGGTTGCCCTGGGTGGCAGAGCGGATCGCGGTGTGGGCTCTGCGCGATGAGCCGTCCATGTACCGGCACGCCAAGATGTCGCAGAACGACCTGCGGGCGTGCATCAACCAAGCGTGGAACGGGATCGACGCGTCTGATGTGTGGCGTAAAAGCGGCCACCCGCTGCCACTGTTCATGCGGCAATGTCTGCTCGCACAGGTGCCCCATCAGCAGAATCGCGGAATGGGTGCGTTTGCCCGCCAGATCGATTTGCTTAGCCGGCTCAAATCGAACAGCCGCCTGCGTCAAGTGATTGAGAACCATGTCGGGATGCGTGCCGAGGTCTATCTGCAGGTAGCAATGTTTCTGTGGCTGAAGGCCTCGGTGGGGATCGGGGATGTCTTCGAGCCGGCCTATTTGGAGACCCTCACGCGTGCCTTCGGCCCTGGGGCGATGCAAAGCTTCTGGCGCACAGTGATTACACCGCGCCATGTCGCAGGCCTTGCATTGAAGGACTTTGACGACGACGAGTGGTTCCAGCCCAATGTGCTCTACCGCTTCCCCTTCGTCGAATTGCACGGGCGGCTGTATTTCTGGGGCGCGCCGTGTCTGCACCGGCATATCGAATTCGCTTTCAGCGACATCGTCGCGAACGCCAAGGATAAAACCGCCAAGCAGGCTTTCGAGGACGCGTTCGAAGCGTACACCGGGGAATCGTTGAGGCGTAGCGGCTTTCCCGTGCTCGACGAAGACGATGTCCGCCGGCGATTCCAGGTAGGCGGGCCATGCAGCGATTTTATGGTCATCGAGGATGATGCAACCATCGTGTTCGAGGTCAAGAACAAGTCGCTGTCGCTAGATCTCCCCGCGTCGGCCTCGGTGAACAAGTACAAGACAAAGTTCAAGGAGACGCTGCTCAAGGCGAATACCCAACTGGCCAACGTTGCCTCTCACGTCCGGAAGGTGCCAGAGTTCGTCAACAAACCGATCCATCGGGTCATCGTGACGTATGGTGATCTGATGCTGGGTCGGTCAGACTACCTGTTTCCCGACGAGGATCAAGCGCGCGATCCCGTCTTGATTCTGAGCATCGACGAACTGGAGCAGATCGTCGAAGCGGTTCTCCCAGGGACAACGCTAGCTGACGTTGATCAACTCTTTCGATACTGCGTTTGGCAGCACCTCATCGAAATCGACATGACGAGACCCATCGGGCCGCGTTGCTCCATCACTGTGCTTTACGTGAGCACCATTTACGACTCCAACAGCAATGAAGCAGACTTTGCTCAGCTTAGCTCCCAATCAGGTGCTGGTCTCGACGCCCGGCATTGAGCCTCCTACGTTCGCGCATCCTCAACGGGTTCTCTGGGTCGTTACGGCGGCCGACGCTCTCGTCATGATCGGCATAGAGCCGATACCTAGGCAGCCTCGCACGTATCGATACAGTGCGATCCTCGAAGCGATCAACTCTGGACAGCTGGAGATCACCGAGATTCGGCCGCGCCCATTTACGCTGAAAAGCCTGGACGCGATTCCATCCAGGTACGTCGAAATGCGGGATCGCGCCTGGGACGTAATCGCCCCCCTAGTCGATGAGAGAAGTATTCCGGATATCTTTGAAGAGGAAGCGCGTGGCCGGCTCATTGCGCTGCGTGCCAAACAACTTGGCATTGCCGCGAAAGCAGTGCGTCGACCGCTGTATCGCTACTTGGCGCACGGCTCGACTAAGGCAGCACTCATCCCTTTCTATGACCTCTGTGGCCCACAAGGGACGCGAAGCGAACGTAAGCAGAAAGAAGGAACGGCAAAACGCGGCAGGCGCCCAGATCGATTGCTGTCTACCGACGACGCAATTCTGATTGGCGTTTCCGTGGCCGACGTCCGCGAGCGGATCATCGCGGGCATCACTTGTTTCTACAAAAGCGGCACTTCCCGCATGAAAGCATGGCGGGACACCAAGACGAAGTACTTCAATGCCGGCTACGTCCAGCAAGGCAGCATCACTGTTCCGATTGAGCCAGCGCCTCATCAAGCGCCATCGTATCGGCAGTTTAATTGCGTTATTGACGAGTTGGATTTGGACTTGGCAATCACTAAGCGCAACGTTGATACGTCGACATGGAATCTTCGCATGCGCGGCGTAATGGGAACATCGCGTCAGCACATCTTCGGGCCGTGCGCAAGATTCGAGATCGACGCGACGCTTACGCGCGCGTACCAGGCAGAGCTCTCGGGTCAATGCTGGATTCTCAGCAACCTTGCGCGTGCAATAGCTGACGAACTGTCGCGCCAAGTCCTCGCAACCTTCGTACCGCTCCAGCCACTCCTCATCGGTGAGCCCAATGATGTACTGACCGTTGACCAAGCGCGCCACGACTTTTGGCTGCACACCGGGCACAGAGGCCAGGGGCTTCTCGCGCGGGAAATCTGCAGGAATCGTTCTGTTCAACATCAAAACCTCCGCAAGGCCTGGTCAAACTAAGGCGCAATCAGGAAGCTGCGCTGGGCACTCATGTGTCTGCAAATAGCTAGTAGTAGTGGCCAAGTATTGGGAGCCGGCCTGACATCGGCTGGATCTGCCAGCGACACAAAGCTCCACCGAGACCTAGCGAAGCCCCCCCGATCTGCGGCATTGGTCAGTGCTCGTTAAGGCACTCAAGAAACAGGCCAAGTATGCAATTCCAACTGTGCCGCTCCGATTCTTTTCGGACCGGGCAAGCAAACTGTATGACCTGGCCAGTTGAGCTGGAGCGATCCAATGATTGCGTGACTAGAAAGCATCTGTTAGCCGAATCCGCTTCCCTGGCCTAGTCAGCCGATACATCACACATGGTCGCTCCTGGGAACGGTTCGCCCCGTCGATTGAGGCCTTTCTTTACGAGATTGAACTAGCGCGGACACCGCCTGCCAAGCAGCGCCGAATCACCATCCTCGACGACCCATCGGTTGTATCCCAAGTGGTCCAACTGATGACGCGCGAGCAGAAATCTGCCCGGCTTACGGCTCGTGAGCTAGGGGTCGACGTCCAAACGATCCTAACGATCGCTCGCCGCCACGGCATTGAAGTGGCTCGACGCAGCAAGTGCATCTTTTTTGGTCAACGCGAAAAGGTCAGGCATCTGCTGAGTACAGGTTGCGCTTTTGCCGATATCACTCGGGAGATTGGGATCTCCATATCGACCATTAGCCGCGTGCTTGCCGAAGACCCTTCCCTTCAACGCACGCGTAGCGAGGTTCGGCTATCTTGGCGACGCAACAAAGCTAGACAATGTCTGCTTGGCGTGCTGAAGCAACGTCCTATGCCGTATCCAACAGAGCTGCGCAAGCGGATGCCAGCCAGCTACATGTGGCTTTACCGCAATGACCGTGCGTGGCTCTATGCGCAGTTGAAGGGGCTGTCCCGATGGCCAAGGGTAGAGAACCGTCGAGCGGATTGGGCAGCACGAGATGTCGATTTGGCGAAAGCCATTCGATCCGCCGCGCATGCGATTCGTGCATCCAAACAGGCGCCCGTCCGGATCACGTTGAGCGAACTAGGACGGCGAACGGGCCGACCATCCTGGCTGGAAAAGCATCGTGCCAAATTGCCGATCTGCACCATCGTGCTACAAGGAGCACTCGAAACAGTTCCAGAATTTCAGGCTCGGCGCTTGGAATGGTGGGATCGATACTTAACCGAAAAGGAGGGCCTTACGCCTGCCCCGTCACGGTTGCGCCGCCTTGCCGGCATTTCTAATCGTTGCTCTCGTTCCAGCGTTGCCGCGGCCGCCTAACGAACACCCTCTCTGGGCAGGGCCCTTCCCACTTTAGATCGATCTGCCAATCCCGCAGTATCGTCATCACGCTCGACGAGGTGGCATTTCGCGGAATTCCCCTCTTCTCGCAATAGTCCACCAAGACCGATGCTCTATGCCACTCAACCCCGGATGGGATAATGATCTGGGAACGTGTCCAAGTGCGGGCGGACGGTTGCACTAGCATCCAGAGAATCTTGCGAATGTAGGAATGCCAAACCGACTCGCATGCGGCCTCTAAGGCGAGATCTAGCTGGGGAAACTTCGGCAGCGCCACGTCGTGACGCGCCCATCCGATTCGCTTCAGCAGACGACTCCGATTGCCGTGTTGAGGCCTCTCTGATCCATTGTAGAAACTGGATACGGATTGCCGAAGCCTCTCGGTCCACAATGCATCGTCCGGATGCGCATCCAAGGGAGCCCGCGCAATAGGTTTAGGCCTACGCCCAGTGTCTCGTTCGATGTGCGGTTGCAGTCTGAGAAGAGCCCCAGGATCTTGTCGAACGAGTCGCTTCATTAGCCCGTAATGCTCACGCCACAGAGCATCAAGGTCACAGTTCGGAATCTTTTTCGATGCATCAATCACGTCCTGCATCAAATCGCTTTGTTCAAGGGATGGCGCTTCGGGAGTCTCTCTACACCGTCTTTCGGGAGTCGTTCTACGCCGGCTATACCGGGTAACTGGTGAAGCTGGAGCAAGCGCAACTTGGCGGTACCGGCTCAAAAAATTCTCGGCGTCCTCGAAGAGGAAATAGGACAGCAGCAAATGTCTGCCAAGGTGAACTTTCCAGGTCGTGTACTCGACTAGCATATGGAACCAGCCCGACAACCGATCGGAGCGATAAGCCGGATCAACGCGCTTGATAAAGTCACCCCCAAATTGAGCGACCAGTTGTTGAATTAGCTCTCCGCGATCAATCAGGCTTCCCCGCATCAAATTCAATTCTCTGATACGTGCCCGGTAAAAACCGACCAATCCGGCGCGAGTGGCTCCCTGAACCCCCGAAGCCAACAACTGGGCGGAGAAGCGAGCAAAACCAACACTCTTCTCGTCGACCAGTGGCATAGACGCGTCCAACGTTGCGTTGGTTAATTTTGTTCGGCACGCTTGGCACCCGTGCCAAGGGGTCATGACCAGATCCCCCCTTCTCTCAAAGGGGCAGCGGCATACGGGGCATCGATCCAGAAGTGGAAGGCCATGACGGAAGCAGGCCGTAACCCCTGGAATCTGATGTGCACTCAGGATCGCCGGCGTCCCATACGCTAGCTCATCCTCCACTAAGCACCGAAGACAAAGGCGGGTCCCCTCAGATGCGCCGTTCATCCTTTTGGGGAGAGTCTGAAGCACCTGATCGATGTGATCCAGATCATCTCGCGCGGAAAACTGCGCGCCGGTGAACATCTCAAGTAGCGGGAAAAGAGTTGTTTCCCGGAGAAGACGCTGAATCGCTTCAGGCTTCCTGCCGGCGAACCTCTCGGAGAGAGCGCCGATATATGGCGGCACCCATTGCGTAAGCGGAAAAGGCTTCCGCCGAAACAATTCCGCAAACGTCTCCGGCGTAGTGCGGTTGCCACTTATAACGTGATAGCGGCCGACCTGGGAAATCAAGCCTTCCCCTGGAATGGCCGGAGCACACAAGGTCAGCGGCTCGCGGCTGGCTTGCGCCAGCGCCTCATGCGTACCGCTAAGTTTTTGTCTCTCCCCAAGGCGACTATGCGTCGCCACCCCTAGTTCACTGGCTCGTGCCAAACGTCGACAACCTCACGGCAAGCCCCTGGGGCACCCACCCCAGGGCAAACATATTTGTCAAAACCCAAACATATTTGTACAAGGACAAACATATTTGTAATTAATCAATCTGTTTCTGCGCCTGCCAGAACTTATTCGACAGTCACCGATTTCGCCAGGTTACGCGGCTTGTCGACGTCCGTGCCGCGCGCCAGTGCCGTGTGATACGCGAGCAATTGCAGCGGCACCACGTGCAGGATCGGCGAGAGCTGGCCGTAATGCTCCGGCATGCGGATCACCTGGATGCCGTCGCTCGACTGGATCTGCGTATCGGCGTCGGCAAACACGTACAGCTTGCCGCCGCGCGCGCGCACTTCCTGGATGTTCGACTTGAGCTTTTCAAGCAGCGCGTCGTTCGGGGCGACGGTAACGACCGGCATCTGCTCGGTCACCAGCGCCAGCGGTCCGTGCTTGAGTTCGCCGGCGGGGTAAGCCTCGGCGTGGATGTACGAGATTTCCTTGAGCTTGAGCGCGCCTTCCAGGGCGATCGGGTAATGCAGACCGCGACCGAGGAACAGGGCGTTTTCACGGCGAGCGAACTCTTCCGACCACGCGATGATCTGCGGCTCCAGCGCCAGCACGGCATTCAGCGCCGACGGCAGATGGCGCAGATGACGCAGCGCGTCTTCTTCCTGCTCCGCATTCAGATGGCCGCGCAGCTTGGCAAACGTCAGTGCCAGCATGTACAGCGCTGCCAGCTGCGTGGTGAATGCCTTGGTGGACGCCACGCCGATCTCGGTGCCCGCGCGCGTGAGGAACTTGAGCTGCGTCTCGCGCACCATGGCGCTGGTCGCGACGTTGCAGATCGCCAGCGTGTGCGTGTGGCCGAGTTCGCGTGCGTGGCGCAGCGCGGCCAGCGTGTCGGCGGTTTCGCCCGATTGTGAAATCACGACGACCAGCGCGTTCGGGTTGGGCACCGTCTCGCGGTAGCGGTATTCGCTGGCGACTTCCACCTGCGTCGGGATCTTGGCGATCGATTCGAGCCAGTACTTGGCCGTGCAGCCCGAGTAGTAGCTCGTGCCGCAAGCCAGAATCAGCACGCTATCGACCTTGGGCAGCACCTGGGCCGCCTCGGGGCCAAACAGATCGGGGCCAAACCCTTGCACGCCTTCAAGCGTATCGCCCAGGGCGCGCGGCTGCTCGAAGATTTCCTTCTGCATGAAGTGGCGGAAGGGGCCGAGTTCCACGGCGGCAGCGTAGGTGCCGACTTCCTTCACTTCGCGCTCGACGATCTTGTCGTTTGCATCGGCCACGGTGAAGCCGTCGCGGGTGAGTTCCACCACGTCGCCTTCTTCCAGGTAGGCCATGCGGCTGGCGGTGCCGGCCACGGCCAGCGCGTCCGACGCCAGGAACGATTCGTTCTCGCCGATTGCCACCACCAGCGGCGAGCCGGCGCGCGCGCCCACCACCACGTCGGGGTTGTCACGGGCAAACACGGCAATCGCATAGGCGCCATGCAAGCGCTTGACCGACGCACGCACCGAGGCGAACAGGTCGCCACGCGTGGCGCTGCTCGGGTACGTGTAAGCCTGGTGGATCAGGTGCGCAACGACTTCGGTATCCGTCTGCGATTCAAAGCCGTAGCCGACGGCCTTGAGTTCTTCGCGCAGCGACTCGTAGTTTTCGATGATGCCGTTGTGCACCAGAGCGATGGTGTCGCCCGAAAAGTGCGGGTGGGCGTTGACCGTGTCCGGCCGGCCATGCGTGGCCCAGCGCGTGTGCGCGATGCCGATGGCGCCGTCCAGGTGGCTCGTCTGTGCCTGGGCATCCAGATCAGCCACGCGCGACACGGTGCGCGCGCGCTCTAGCTGGCCATCACGCTGAACGGCAACGCCGCAGGAGTCGTAGCCGCGGTATTCCAGGCGGCGCAGGCCTTCGATCAGGACGGGAACGATATTGCGCGTGGAAACCGCGCCAACGATACCGCACATGTTGATTTCTCCAGTTGGGGTGTGGCAGCACGTTGAATGTGCGCCGCACTCGGTAATTCAGTATCGATGCTCGCGCGCCGAAGCGGCATCCGCTGTTCGGCGCAGGAGAAACCCTGTCAGCCTTCCTTCTTCTGCTTGACCGGGCGCTGCCAGCTGTCGATGGTGACCTGGCGCGCCCGCGAGACCGTCAGCTTGCCCTCGGGCGCGTCCTTGGTCAGCGTGGTGCCAGCACCCAGCGTCGCGCCCTTGCCCACGCGCACCGGCGCCACGAGCTGCGTATCGGAACCGATGAAGGCGTCGTCTTCGATGATGGTGCGGAATTTGTTTGCGCCATCGTAATTGCACGTGATGGTGCCAGCGCCGATGTTGACGCGCGAGCCCACCGTGGCGTCGCCCACGTAGGCGAGGTGGTTGGCCTTGCTGTGCGCCGCGACCTGGCTGTTCTTTACCTCGACAAAGTTGCCGATGTGCACGTCTTCGGCCAGCTCGGTGCCCGGGCGCAGGCGCGCGTACGGGCCGATGCGCGAGTCGGCGCCAACCTTGGCGCGCTCGATGTGGCAGAACGGCAGGATCTCGGCGCCGGCCTCGATGGCCGCATCGCGGATCACCGCATTGGCGCCGATGCGCACGCCATCCGCCAGCGTGACGTTGCCCTCGAAGATGCAGTTGACGTCGATCACCACGTCGCGGCCGCACGTGAGCTTGCCGCGCACGTCGATGCGGGCCGGGTCAATCAGCGTCACGCCGTCTTCCAGCAGTTGCTGCGCGAGATTGCGCTGGTGAATGCGCTCCAGCTCCGCCAGTTGCACCTTGCTGTTCACGCCCAGCGTTTCCCACTCGGCCAGCGGATGCGCGGAGGTAATGGGCACGCCTTCGCTGGCGGCACGCTCGATCACGTCGGTCAGGTAATACTCGCCCTGCGCGTTGTCATTCGACAGCGTCGCCAGCCAGTTCTTGAGCTTGGCGGTCGGGCACACCAGGATGCCGGTGTTCACCTCATGGATGGCGAGCTGCGTTTCGTTGGCGTCTTTCTGCTCGACGATGCGCGTGATGCGGCCGGCGGCGTCGCGCACGATGCGGCCGTAGCCGGTCGGGTCGCCCAGGTGCACGGTCAGCACGCCCAGATGGTCGTTGCCGGCGGCGCCGACCAGCGCACTCAGCGTTTCGGCGCGGGTGAGCGGCACGTCACCGTAGAGCACCAGGGTGGGCACGCTTTCGTCGAGCTGCTCCACGGCCTGCATGACGGCGTGGCCCGTGCCCAGTTGCTTGTCTTGCGTGGCGAAGGCGATGTCGGACGCGCCGACCATCTCGCGCACCCGATCGCCGCCGTGGCCGACCACCACCACCAGCCGGGTCGGCGACATGGTGCGGGCGGTTTCAATGACGTGCGCCAGCAGCGGTTTGCCGGCCAGGGGGTGCAGCACTTTCGGCAGGGCGGAGCGCATGCGTTTGCCCATGCCTGCAGCCAAGATGACGATATTCACAAGGAGGTTCCTAGAGTGACTCGAAGCGATAGCCTGCGACGGGTTGCCGGCGCCTGGAATGGCTGCCTGAAACCCACCGCCTGCCACCTCCCCTCAGGATGGCCGGACCGCCTGCAAACCCTTCTGCGGGGCGCTTTTGCGGCGTATAAGACACAGATGCAAAAATTCTAGCATGGGGCCCACCCTCCCCCTGAACCGGTCAAACGGTGGAATTGTTGCAACCGCGCCATTACCGAGACGGTTAGCCCGCCCGCCGGTCAGGCGGATGGCGGACCCTCGGCACGGCACGGCGCGCCGAGGCGGATGTGGGCAGCGTGCGCCACCTGTGTGACGGGGGCCGCGCTCAGCTTGCGGCTGTCTCGCCGGGCACGGCTTGGTCGGCGGGCTTGTCCCCTGGCTTGCGCTCAAACCGCACGAACTCGATGCGATCGTCATGCGAGCCGGCAAACACCAGCGGGGCCTGGTCGTAAGCAGTCTGGCCAAACAGCGCGTCTTCACCGATCTTCGCCAGGCCCGTGGTCAGGCCGTTGAAGTCGAACAGATCGGTATCGGCCAGGTGCGACGGCACCACGTTTTGCAGTGAAGCGAAGATGTTGTCGATGCGGCCCGGCGTCTGGCGCTCCCACTCCAGCAGCATCTCCTTGACCTTCTTGCGTTGCAGGTTTTCCTGCGAGCCGCAGAGGTTGCATGGGATGATCGGGAATTCCATCGCGCGGGCGTAGGAGGCGATCTCCTTCTCTGCGCAGTAGGCCAGCGGGCGGATGACGATGTGCTCGCCGTTGTCGGTGGCCAGCTTGGGCGGCATCGCCTTCATCTTGCCGCCGAAGAACATGTTCAGGAAGAACGTGTTGACGATGTCGTCGCGGTGGTGGCCCAGCGCGATCTTGTTGGCACCCAGTTCCTTGGCGGTGCGGTAGATCACGCCGCGGCGCAGACGCGAGCACAGTGAGCACGTGGTCTTGCCCTCGGGCACCTTCTCCTTGACGATCGAATACGTGTCCGCCTCGACGATCACATACTCCACGCCCAGCTTCTTCAAGTAGTTGGGCAGGACCTCTTCCGGAAAGCCCGGCTGCTTCTGATCGAGGTTCATCGCGATCAGCTTGAAATCGACCGGGGCGCGCTTCTGCAGCGCCATCAGGACCGACAGCATCGTGTACGAGTCCTTGCCGCCGGACAGGCACACGAGGATGGTGTCGCCGTCTTCGATCATCTTGAAGTCGCCGATGGCGCGGCCGACCTGCGACTGCAGACGGGTTTCTAGGCGGTGGAAATTATTGGAAAACGTCATGGCATCTCGACCCCGCCAGCGCTGAATAATGGCCGAACGGGCGTCAAATCGTGAGGAAAATCAGCATTTTAGCGCGCGCGGTGCGCCGTCTGCAGGGTCGGGCGAACAGGCCTAGAATCGTTTGCCTATCTTCTCCTCGATGGAAACGAACCCCATGACGACAGCAATGCGGATTCTGGTGCTTGGCGCCGGTGGCACCGGCGGCTATTTCGGCGGCCGGCTCGCCCAGGCGGGCGCAGACGTGACCTTCCTGGTGCGGCCAGCACGCGCGGCGCGGTTGCGCGAACACGGTCTCGTGATCCGCAGCCCGCACGGCGATGCGCAATTGCCCGTGCAGACCATCACCGCGGACCAGGCCGCGACTTGGGGCCGTGCCGATCTGGTGCTGCTGAGCTGCAAGGCCTACGACCTGGAAGACGCCATCACCGCAATCCGCCCCGTGGTGGGCGAGCGCACGGTGGTGTTGCCGGTGCTGAACGGGCTGGCGCATCTGGAACGGCTTGATGCCGCGTTCGGTGAATCGCGCGTGCTCGGTGGGCTGTGCCACATCAGTGCAACGAGCGCGCCGGACGGGGCGGTGCTGCACCTGAGCAACGGCCAGGGCCCGGCCGTGCACTCCATTACCTTTGGCGAGCGCACGCCGCATGCGCCGCGCGAGCGCACCGAAGCAATCCGCGACGTGTTTGCCACGGCCAACTTTGATTCCGTGCTGGCCGAAAACGTCATGCAGGACATGTGGGAGAAATTCACCTTCCTGACTTCGCTGGCGGCAATGACTTGCCTGATGCGGGCGACGGTGGGCGAGATTGTTGCCACGGACGAGGGCGCTGCGTTGAACGAGGCGATGTTCATGGCGTGCGAGCGCGTGGCTGCGGCGTCGGGATATCCGAATCGGCAGGCTGCGCGCGAACGCGGGCTCAATGTGCTGACGCAGGCTGGGTCGCCGCTGACGGCATCGATGCTGCGCGATCTGGAGAGTGGTGCGCGCGTTGAGGCCGATCACATCGTGGGGGACATGCTGCGCCGTGGGCGGGCATTGGGGACAGATGTTTCGTTGCTTCGGGTGGCGTTTGCGCATTTGCAGGCTTATCAGCAGCGGTTGCTGCGGCCGGCGGTGGGCTGATTGTTTGTGCTTTCTGTTAGCCCCTGTTTCATCCCCTTGCGGGGCTGACTCACTTTCTTTGTCTTGCCAAAGAAAGTAAGCAAAGAAAGGCGCGCCCGAGATGGCGACAGACTCCTTGAATTTATGTCGCAGGGAGGGAGGAGAGGCAAACTCGCTGCGCTCAAACAGCCTCCCCTCTTTTCCTCCCTGCAACAGAAATTCAAGGCGCCATCTAGGGCAGGGTACGGCCAAACCATCTGGCCGCTAGTGTTGCCGACTTGGGCTGCTTTGTCGTTTTCCTACTGCCAGCCGCCGCCCAATGCCTGCATTAGCGCGGCCGAATCCAGCAACCGATCCGCTTGGCTCTGTACCTGCTGCAGCGTGGCCTGATCGACCTGGCGTTGGGCGTCCAGCAGCGTTAGCGTGCTGATGCCACCGGCAGCGTGGCGGGCTTCGGCGGCGTGCAGGGTCTGTTGCGCCTGGTCGGTTGCCAGGGCTCTGGCCTGCAGCGTTTGGGCGTCGTTGTGCACGGCGTGCAGGGCGTCGGCCACTTCCTGCAAGCCTTGCAATACGGCTTGCTTGTAGGCGGCGCCCGCTGCATCGTAGGCGGCTTCGGCTTCGCGCTTTTTGGCGCGCAGGGTGCCGCCGTGAAAGATCGGTTGCGTGAGCCCGGCGCCAAGGTTCCAGATGCTTGATCCGGCGCCCAGCAGATTGCGGAAGCTGGTGGTTTCCGAACCCAGTCCTGCAGACAAAGTGATGCGCGGGAACAGGTTGGCCGTGGCCACGCCCACGTTGGCGCTGGCTTCGTGCCACATCGCTTCGGCGGCGCGGATGTCGGGGCGCCGCTGCGCGAGCGTCGATGGCAGCGACACCGGCAGCGGGTCGGGCAGATGCAGCGCATCGAGCGACGGCAGGTCCGGCAACCCAGCACCGGGTTCACGGCCCAGCAGTATCGATAGACGATGCCGCTGCTGCGCAGCCTGCTGCATGAGCGGTGGCAGCGTGGCATCGGTCTGCGCGACGAGCGTGCGCTGCGAGAACGCATCGACCTGCGCGACGCCACCAAGGCTGAGGCGGCGCTCCGTGATCTCCAACTGCCTGCGCTGCTCGGCCGCCAATCGCTGCGTGGCCGCAATCTGCGCATCCAGCGCCGCAATCCGCACCGCCGCCGTCACCACATTGCCGGCCAGCGACAGGCGCGCCGCCTCCATTTCATAACGCTGCGTATCGAGCTGCGCGCGCGATGCCTCCAGCGCGCGTCGCACGCCGCCAAAAATATCCAGCGCATACGACACCGACAGCGACGCCGAATACAACGTGAACGGCCCCGGCTTGGGCGTATTGAACCCGAACGCCTCGGGGTTGATCTGCTGACGCACCGCCGACACGGTGCCATCCACCGACGGCATCACATAGCCGAACTGCGCCTCGGCTTCGGCCTGTGCCTGACGCAAGCGGGCTTCCGCCTGCATGACGGACGGGCTTGCGCGCAACGCCTCGTCCACCAGCGCATCAAGCGCGGGCGATCGGAACAGGTGCCACCAATCGGCCGGCACGTTGGCATCGACAAGATGCTGCGCTTCGCCGCCCACAACAGGCGCGGATGCGGTTTCCCGCAACACGGGCTGCGCCGAGTAGCCGACGGCCGCAGGCCCGCCTGGCGTCTTGAAATCGGGACCGACGGCACAGCCGCTCAGATACAACGCGGCGATCAAAAGCACACCAATCGCCCGCCCACCACTCGCCAACGCTCGCCGCGCCGCCAACCCCGGCGCCCAGACGGTGTGGCCGCACCCTGCCCTAGATGGCGCCTTGAATTTCTGTTGCAGAGAGGAAAAAGGAAGGGAAACTGTTTGAGCGCAGCGAGTTTTTCCCTTCCCCTCTGTGCGACATAAATTCAAGGAGAAGTCGCCATCTCGGGCGCGCCTTTCTTTGCTTACCTTTCTTTGGCAAGACAAAGAAAGTAAGTCGGCCCCGGCAGGGGACGAAACAAGGGATGCACCATCATCTTCCTGACAACACGAAATCCGCAGCGTCCGCATACCCCACCTCAATCCAGCGTCTTGCGATAAAACCGCAACGCAACTCCCAGCACCACCACCGTAAACACCATCAGCGGCCAAATGCTCGGCCACAGCTCAAACCAGCCATTGCCTTTGAGCAGGATGCCGCGCGTGAGCCGGTTGAAGTACGTCATCGGCAGCAGGTTGCCGATTGCCTGCGCCCACTTGGGCATGCCCACGAACGGAAACATGAAACCCGACAGCAGGATGTTGGGCAGGAAGTAGAAGAAAGTCAGCTGCGTCGCCTGCAGTTGGTTCTGCGCGAGCGACGACAGCGTGATCCCCACCGTCAGGCTCGCCACGATAAACAGCAGCGCCGAGACGTAGACCATCCACACGCTGCCGACAAACGGAACGTGGAAAACGAAGACCGCCATCAGCAGGATGATGGTCACCTGCACCAGCCCGATGAAGATGTACGGCACGATCTTGCCCGTCATCACCTCCAGCGGATGCACCGGCGTAGCGAGCAGGTTTTCCATCGTGCCGCGCTCGCGCTCGCGCGTCATGGCCAGGCCCGTCATCATCACCATGGTCATCGTCAGGATGGTGCCCATCAGGCCGGGGATGATGTTGTACTGCGTGATGCCTTCCGGGTTGTAGAGCTTGTGGATGCGTACATCGAATGGCGGCGCCGCACCGTTTGCGCCCGCGCCTCCGGCCAGTTGTGACAACGCGCCCTTCATATCCTTGCTGACGACGCCCTGCACCAGTTGCGAGAGCGAGGCCACGGCCAGGCCGGTCGCGGCGGGGTCGGTGGCATCGGCCTCCACGAGCAGCGAGGGCTTCTCGCCGCGCACGAGCTTGCGCGTGAAGTCCGGCGGGATTGATACGACAAACTGAAGCTGGCCTTTGGCCAACGCTTCGCGCCCGGCGGTTTCGTCTGTCAGCGTGGTCGCCAAGTCGAAGTAGTCGGAGTTGCGCATGCTGGCCAGGAAGCTGCGCGTGAACTCGCTCTGGTCTGCGGCAATGACGCCAGTCAGCAGATGCTTCGGGTCGGCGTTGATGGCAAAGCCGAAGAGGAACAGTTGCATGATCGGAATGCCGATCATCATGGCGAACGTCACGCGGTCGCGGCGCAGCTGCAGAAACTCCTTGAGCACCACGCTCCACCAGCGCACCAGCGAAAATTGATTGCCGTCTGGCCTCATGGCTGCGCTCCGTAATTGTCTGAGGAGCGCTTCATCATGTGGATGAACACGTCTTCGAGGCCGGTGTTGATCGGCTCGGCGCGCATGCCGGACTCACCTGCGAGCTTGCGCAACGTGCCCTCCAGCGCGTGCGCATCCGCGCCAGTCACGTGCAGCACCGAGCCAAACGCGACGGTCTGATCCACGCCGGGCCGCCCTTCCAGCTTGCGGCCCAGCTCAACCAGATTGCCTCCCGAGATCGACCACGTCGACAGGTGCTGGCCGGCAATCACCTCATCGGCGGTGCCTTGTGCGAGCAGCTCGCCATACGCGATGTAGGCGAGCTTGTGGCAACGCTCGGCCTCGTCCATGTAGTGCGTGCTGACGAGTACCGAGATGCCCTCCGCCGCCAAGCGGTGTAGCTCTTCCCAAAAATCGCGGCGCGCTTTCGGGTCGACGCCGGCGGTGGGTTCATCGAGCAGCAGCAGTTCGGGCTTGTGGAGCATGCACGCGGCCAGCGCCAAACGTTGCTTCCAGCCGCCCGACAGCGAGCCCGCCAGTTGCTTGGCACGCGACGCCAGCCCGAGATGTTCCAGCGCGTGGTCAACCACCTCGCGTCGATTGGGCATCTCGTACAGGCGTGCAACGAAATCCAGGTTCTCGCGAATGGACAGATCGTCCCAGTACGAAAACCGCTGCGTCATATAGCCGACGCGCCGCTTGATCTGCGCCGACTGCTTGAGGATGTCGTAACCCAGGCACGAGCCACTGCCGCTGTCGGGCGTCAGCAGCCCGCACATCATGCGGATCGACGTGGTCTTGCCGCTGCCGTTGGGGCCCAGGAAGCCGAAGATCTCACCACGCGCGACCTGCATGGAGAGGTCTTTCACAACATGCTTGTCGCCAAAGTGCTTGTTCAGGCCATGCACGTCGATGGCGTAGCCGCCGTTGCGTGTGTGCGGTTGACCGTCGTGGCTGGCAGCGCTCATGGCAGCATCACCTCCACGGGCTGGCCCGGACGCAGCTTTGGACCATCGGCCACGGCGGGCCGTGCTTCCACCATGAAGACCAGCTTGTCGCGCGTCGTGTTGCTGTAGATGACGGGCGGTGTGTATTCGGCTTCCGTTGCGATGTACGTGACCGTGGCGTTGATATCGGCCGCGCAGCCATCGCAGTGCAGGCGCGCAGCTTGACCGGGCTTGAGCGCGCCCACCACGCCTTGCGGCACGAAGAAGCGCACCTTCACGTTCGCCGGCGGCAGCATGCGCACCACGGGGCTGCCCGCGCCAACCCACTCGCCTTCGCGATACAGCGTGTCGAATACGAGGCCGCCCTGCGTAGCCTTCTGCGCCTTCTGATCGAGCCGCCATTGCGCTTGCGCCACCGCCGCACGCGCCGCTTCCACCTGTGCCGATTGCGCGCGAATCTGGTCATTGCGCGCCGGCAACTGGGCAATGCGCAACTGGTTGGTCAGTTCACGCACGCGCTGTGCGTTGGACTGTGCGGTGGAGCGGCTAGCATCGAGCTGCGATTGCGCGATGCCACCGGCGCGGAACTGCGCCTCGTCTCGCACCAGTTGCGTCGATGAGAGCTTGTCCGCCGCCACGGCTTGTGCCAGTTGCGCGCGCACCGCATCCACCTCCGGCACACGCTTGCCGACATTCAGGTCGGCGAGTTGGGCTTCGGCGCCTTGCAGTTGCGCGGCTGCCTGCTGGCGGGCCGCCGTCTCGTCCACTGATTCCAGCGCGAAGAGCGGCGCACCAGCGTTGACGCTCTGCCCACGCTGCACGCCAAGATGTTCGAGCCGCCCACCCACGGGCGATGCCACGTAGACGAACTCGCCCTCCACATAGCCCTGGTAGATGTGGTCGTCTTGTTTGGCGCAACCCGCCAGGGCCATTGCCGCGGCAAAGGCCACCGCAAACCACCCTGCCCTGCCAATGCACAACGCTTGCCGCATACCGCCCTCCGCGGGATTCGAATTGACGCGATTGATTCGATTGCCTGCCGTGTTTGCCTACTTGCGCCCCTTGCTCTTTAGCTTGGGCTTCGGCTTCGCTTTCTTGCCGGCGCCGTCCTCAGGCGCGGCGACGGGGCCAATGCCGTGCAGCAGCAGCGCGGCCACGTGCCGGCCGATGTCCTCGTCGCTCACCTGATCCGCCAGTGGCAGACGCCCCCACAGCGCGCGCGTCGCCAGCGGCAGCATCGCCAGGCCGATCACCGACACCATCACCAGCGGCGGCTGCAGTGCCGCGTTCACCGCGCCCGCCGCTTGTGCACGGGCAATGCGGTCGACCAGCAACGTGGCGCGCTCCAGCGCGATGCGCGCAAACACGCGCTCGCGCAACTGGCCGCCTTCGCTGGCGATCTCGCGAATCCACAGCGTCGGAAACCACGGCGTGGCCGTGGCCACCGCCACCATGCGCTGCGCCACGCCGGCCACGGTCTGCGCAAGGTCCGGAAGATGCGCGTCATCGGCGATGATCGCCAGCGCCGGGCCCGTCACCTGGTCGACCAGCGGGCGGATGCGCCCCTCCACCACGGCATCGAGCAATTGATCGCGCGTCTTGAAGTGGTAATGCACCATCGGTGCCGTCACCCCGGCTTCGCGAGCGATGGCGGCAAGCGTGGTCGGGCCGACGCCGTCTCGCGCAAACAAGGTGACGGCGATGTCGAGCAGGCGGTCACGGAGGTCGTCCTGCGTGGCGCCATCCTGACGACGGGGGCGGCCTGGGCCGCGAGAGGAAGGTTTGCGGGTTGCCATTCCGCAGATATTAATTGTCGAATTAATTAATTTCAAGGCGGCATTTCGCGCCTCGCGGATCGGCTCGAAGGATGGCGACTGCGCGCCTACACGCGCGCCGCCGCATCAAGCTGCGCAAGCCGCACAAGCAAGCGGTCTTGCGCTTCGCTCGGAAAGCTCGATGTGCGGCGCACGGCGAACACCGTGTTCAGGCAGCGCCGCGCCACGATGGGGCGCACGACCCGCAGGCGCTCGCGCTCCACGGCATCCTGAATGGCATGCAAGGGCAGCACCGACCAGCCCATGCCGGCCTCCACCAACGTGCTGACCTCTTCCAGGTCGGACACGTGATGGGCGCTGACGGTCGTCTCCGGCATGCGCCGGAACAGCGCCTTGAACCACAGTCCGTAGACCGCATCGGATTCGTCATAGGTGACGAAGGGCAGCGCCGCGCAATCAGCCAGCGTGCGTGGCGCACTCTGCTCACGCAATGCGCGGGCGCTGCAGGCGAGCACGAATTCTTCGGTGTAGACAGCGTGGTGTTCAAACAGGCGTGACGTGCGCGGCGTGTAGACGAAGCCGAGATCGGCGCGGCCGGACTCGACATGGCCGAAGACTTCTTCGTCGCTGCCGAAGGCGAGTTCGAGGCGCACGTCGTTGAGAAGCGGCGCGTCGGATTCGGGCGATGGCTTCAGCAGCGCCGGCATCAGCACATAGCGCCCGAAGCTGGAGCCGCTCGCCAGCTTGAGCGACACGCGCTCCATCTCGCCGCTGTGCAATGCGGCGCGCAGTTCGTCCAGGCCGGCAAACGCATCGCGGCACCACGCCCGCACCGACGTGCCGGCACGCGTGAGCACGAGCTTGCGCCCCGAGCGCTCGAACAAGGGCACGCCGAGCCACTGCTCCAACTGCCGCATCTGGTACGACAGCGCCGGCTGCGACACCGCCAGGCGGTCTGCCGCGCGCACGAAGCTGCCTTCGTTGGCGACGGTCAGGAAGCTATGCAGATAGCGCAGCGGCGAGTGCGACATGGCCGTCGCCGCTCACAACGCGCCCCTGGCGCGGTGCGCCTGGTCAGGAGAGCGTTGTGAGCGGCGCCTCAATTGATCAAATTTTTGGATCGAAAAACGAAAAACATTCGATTTGATTTCAAGTCTGTCAGATCGCACAATCCGCCGCAAGTGAACGACCGATCCAGGCAGGAGGCCATCATGACAACCGCAATGCAACATCCGAGCTATGCATTGGAAGAGCGTTACGGCGCACGCAACTACGCGCCCTTGCCGGTCATGCTGGAACGCGGCGAAGGCGTGTGGCTCTTCGATACGGACGGTCGGCGCTACCTGGACATGATGTCGGCGTATTCGGCCGTCAGCTTCGGGCATTCGCATCCGAAACTCGTTGCAGCGCTGACGGAGCAGGCCGGCCGGCTGACGCTCACGTCGCGCGCATTCCACAATACCGAGCTGGGCCCCTTCCTGGCCGACGTCTGCCGCATCACGCGCATGGACCGCGCGCTGCCGATGAACACCGGCGCCGAAGCCGTCGAAACCGCCATCAAGGCTGCGCGCAAGTGGGCGCGCGACGTGAAGGGCCTGGCGCCCGAGGCGGCCGAGATCATCGTCTTCGAAAACAACTTCCACGGCCGCACGACGACGATCGTCGGGTTCTCCTCGCACGATCAATATCGCTACGGATTCGGCCCGTTCGCGGCCGGCTTCCGGCGCATTCCGTTTGGCGACGCCGATGCGCTGCGTGCGGCCATCGGACCCAACACGGGCGCAATCCTGATGGAGCCGGTGCAAGGCGAAGGCGGCATCGTCGAACCTCCTGTGGGCTACCTCAAACTCGCGCGCGAACTCGCCACCCAGCACAACGTGCTGCTGGTCTGCGACGAGGTGCAGACGGGCCTGGGCCGCACCGGCGATGTGCTGGCGAGCTGGCATGAAGGCGTTGACGCCGATCTGGTGGTGCTGGGCAAGGCGCTCGGCGGCGGCATGGTGCCGGTGTCAGCCATCGCGGGGCGCGAGGCGGTCATCGGCGTGTTCCAGCCGGGAGACCACGGCTCCACGTTTGGCGGCAACCCGCTCGCAGCGCACATCGGACGCGCGGCACTCGCCTTGCTGATCGAAGAACAACTGCCACAGCGTGCCGCGCGCGTGGGCGCAGCGTTCATCAACGAACTGAAGACGCTCGTCGGCCACGGCGTGCGGCAGGTGCGCGGGCGCGGCTTGATGATCGGCCTGCAACTCGATGCCGACATTGACGCGCACGACTTCGCCTTCGCGGTGGCCGAGCGCGGCGTGCTGACCAAGGACACCTACGGCAACGTGGTCCGCCTGACACCGCCGCTGGTCATCGGAGAGGCCGAGCTGGCGCTGGCGTTGGACGCCATCCGCCAGACGCTGGCTGGCTGGCCGCGCCGCAAGGCGGCTTGAGGAAGAACTCGCTAGGGGAGTGACATGACCATCATTGATCTGATCGGCGCGGCCATCGGCTGCGGCGCGCAAGACGACGGCTGCAAGGACGGCCCGCGTGCGCTGCTGGAGGCCGGCGCGCTGGCGCGACTGCAGACGCCGGACACGCAAGCCGCGCTCGTGCACGACATCGAATTGGCGATGTCGGCGGGGCACAGCCGCTCAGCACGCCTGGCGGCACTGCCGGGCGTGGCTGGTTTCTCGCGCGCGCTCGCCGATGCGACGGCACACAGCATGCACCAGGGGCATGTGCCGGTCGTCGTCGGTGGGGATCACTCGTGCGCGATCGGCACGTGGTCGGGTGTAGCAAACGCCTTGCGGCAGAAGGGCCCGCTGGGCCTGATCTGGATCGATGCCCACCTTGACAGCCACACACCCCAGACGAGCGATTCCGGCGCCATCCACGGGATGCCGCTGGCGACGCTGCTCGGCCACGGCGCCGCGGCCCTCACGCAGGTTCGCGATACCGCGCCAAAGCTGTCGCCAGAACACGTCGTGGTGATCGGCGCGCGCAGTTATGAGCCCGCCGAACGCGCGTTGCTCGACCTGCTAGGTGTGCGCGTCATCGACGCAGCCGAAGTGGCACGCAACGGCCTGCGCGCCGTCATGGCCGACGCAATCCGCCAAGTCAAAACGGGCACAGCGGCCTTCGGCGTAACGCTGGATCTGGATGCCTTCGACCCCGCAGTCGCGCCCGGCGTCGGCACGCCCGAAACAGACGGGCTCACCGCGCAGGGCATGGCGCAAGCACTCGCCGCATGCGCCCGCGATGCACGTTTTGCCGCATTCGAACTGGTGGAATACAACCCGCGCCACGACAAGGGCGGGATTACAGCGCATCTGGCCCTGGACCTGCTGGCCAGCGTAGCGGGCGCGTTGCACGCCCAACGCCGGGAGTATGCGACTGCGGCCTAGGCAGATCAAAAACGCAGCCGCCAACACCGGCACACCAACGGTTTTCCCTTCCTGCCCTAGATGGCGCCTTGAATTTCTGTTGCGGGGAGGAAAAAGAAGGGAGGCCTGTCTGAGCGCAGCGAGTTTGCCTCCCTTCCCTCCCCGCGACCGAAATTCAAGGAATGTGTTGCCATCTCGGGCGCGCCTTTCTTTGCTTACTTTCTTTGGCAAGACAAAGAAAGTGAGTCAGCCCCGGCAGGGGATGAAACAGGGGATAAACCACCGCATCAAAAACAGAGCCGTCAGCCCGACTCTTTAATCCGAAACACCTCCACCCCCACCGACTCACAATCCGGATACACATCCGGCTTCTCCGTCGACACCCGCGCGGCCAGCACATGCGGGTGCTTGAGCATGGCCGTCAGCACGTCATCGCACAGCGTCTCCTGCAGATGGATATGGCCCTGCGCCATGCGCCGCGCCACGGTGTCGCGCATGAAGTCGTAATCCACCACTTCGTGCAGCTTGTCTTCCGTGGGCGACGAATGCTCCAGCGGCACGTACAGCTCGATGTTGATCAGGACGCGCTGCTCGCCCTTCTTCTCGAATTCGTGCACGCCGATGTTGATCTGCACTTCGTAGTTGCGCAGGAACATGCTGCGGCAGTGCGACAGGCGCGGGTGGGATAGCAGGGAAAGCATGGGGCGTCCGGGGGAAGAGTTATTCAGTGAGGAACATCACGTCGCGGGCCAGCGGCATCAGGTGCTGGCCTCCGTCGACGAACAGCGTGGTGCCGGTGACGGCGCGCGCGGTAGCCAGGTAGCACACGGCATCGGCGATGTCTTCCGGCGTGGACGACTGGCCCAGCGGCGTCATCTGGTGCGCGCGCGCAAAACTGCCTTGCGACTGGTCGCCCGACACCATCGTGATGCCCGGCGCCACACCCACCACGCGCAGCGCAGGCGCCAGGGCCTGCGCAAGCTGCATCGTGGCGGTCGACAGCGCCGCCTTCGACAACGTGTAAGAGAGGAAATCCGGGTTCAGGTTATCGAGCTTCTGGTCGAGCAGATTGATGACCACGCCGCGGCCTTCGGCGCCATCCGCAGTCAGCGCACGGTGCAGCTCGCGCGAGAGCAGCAGCGGCGCCGCTACGTTGGTGCGCATGTGCGTATCGAGCGACGCGTAGCTGAAGCTGGTGGCAACGTCGTACTGGAACAGCGATGCGTTGTTGACCAGGCAGGTGGGCGTACCCAGTGCAGCGATGCAATCGGCGATCAGGCAGCTGGCGGCGGCTTCGTCCGAGAGGTCGGCCTGCAGCACGGCGGCGCGGCGGCCCATGGCGATGATCTCGGCGGCCACGGCCTCGGCCTCGGTGCGCGAGCGGTGGCAATGCACGGCCACATCCCAGCCGTGGCGGGCCAGGGCCAGGGCAATGACTCGGCCCACGCGGCGGCCTGCGCCTGTGACGAGGGCGATGCGCCGCGGTGTAGCGGATTCTGCGGTCGATTCCGCAGTTGACTGGATGGGCGTCTGCGCCATTGTTTACAATTCGCCGATGAGCAAAACCGTGAGTTTACCGCTTCCCAACGAGGCGGCGCAGGCGCAGTCCGCGCAACTGTTCGCCGTGATCGCCGACGCCATTGCGGCCGCCGGCGGCTGGCTCCCGTTCGACCGCTACATGGAACTGGCGCTCTACGCGCCCGGCCTGGGCTACTACAGCGGCGGCGCGGCCAAGTTCGGCCGCCGCGTGGAAGACGGCGGCGACTTCATCACCGCGCCCGAACTGACGCCCTTCTTCGGACGCACCGTGGCGCACCAGATCGCGCAAGTGCTTCAGGCATTACCCGAAGGCCAGCGCCACGTGCTGGAGTTTGGCGCCGGCACCGGCAAGCTGGCCGCCCACATCCTGACCGAACTCGATGCAGTGGGCGCGCGCCCCGACAGCTACGGCATCGTCGAACTCTCCGGCGAGCTGCGCCAGCGCCAGCAGGAGCGCCTGACCGCGCTCGGCCCCGAGCTGGGCGCCCTCGTGCAGTGGCATGACACGTTGCCCGCGCCGTTTACTGGCGTGATGATCGGCAATGAAGTGCTTGATGCGATGCCCGTGTCGCTGTGGGCGCGGCGCAGCGGCGTGTGGCACCAGCGCGGCGTGACGCTCGACGCCGAAAATGGCTTGCAATGGGAAGACCGGCTCGTTGATCCGTCAGAGGTACCGGCCAAGCTGGCCGCCCTGCCGGGCGCCGATGATCTCGTCACCGAATCGCACGAAGCCGCCGAGGGCTTTATCCGCAGCGCCGGTGCAGCACTTGAGCGCGGCCTGCTGCTGCTGATCGACTACGGTTTCCCGGCTGCCGAGTACTACCACGCGCACCGCGCCAACGGCACGCTCATGTGCCACTACCGCCAGCACGCGCATGACGATCCGTTCTGGCTGCCGGGCCTGCAGGACATCACCGCGCACGTCGATTTTTCGGGGATTGCCCAAGCGGGCCAGGAGGCCGGGCTGGACCTGCTCGGCTATACGAGCCAGGCGCGCTTTCTGTTGAGCGCCGGGGTGGGCGAGCTGCTGATGACGCTAGATCCGTCCGACCCGATGCAGTTTCTGCCGGCAGCCAATGCCGTGCAGAAGCTGCTGTCGGAAGCGGAGATGGGCGAGCTGTTCAAGGCCATCGCGCTGGGCAAAGGCATCGATGCGGCGCTGCCGCTGGCCGGCTTTGCTGATGCCGAACGCTCGAACCGCTTGGGTTAGTCAATCAGGCTGACGCGGCTTTGGCCGCCAAGGCCCGTTCGTTCTGCTCGGCCTCATAGCGGCCGATCGTGCCGCGCATCCACCACAGCAGCACCAGGCCCGGGAAGGCAAACGCCACGGTCATCAGATAAAACGCGGGCCAGCCATAGGCTTCCACGAGGTAGCCCGAGGTTGGCCCGACGTACACGCGGCCGATGGAAGCCAGCGCTGATAGCAACGCATACTGCGTCGCCGAGAACGACCGGTTGCACAGCGCCATCAGCAACGCCACAAAGGCCGCCGTGCCCATGCCGCCGCAGATGTTCTCGATGCCGATGGCCACCGCCATGGTCCACAGATGCTGCGGCGTGACGGCCAGCACCCAGTAGCCCAGGTTGGACACCGCCTGCAGCACCCCAAAGAGCAGCAGAGCGCGCACCAGCCCCAGCCGCACCATCAGCGTGCCGCCATACAGCGCCCCCACGATGGTGGCCGCCAAACCAAGTGTCTTGTTGACGATGCCGACCTCGCCGGCGGAAAACCCGACGCCGCGGATCAGGAACGTGGTCGACAGGCTGCCTGCAAACGCGTCGCCCAGCTTGTAAAGCACAATCAGCGCCAACAGCGCCCAGGCGCCCCGGCGTGAGAAAAAGTCACGCAGTGGGCCGACCACGGCTTCCTGCAGACTGCGCGGCGGGCGTGCCGACACCTCCGGCTCCGGCGACCACAGCGTCGCGATGATGCCCAGCGCCATCAGCCCGGCCATCAGCAGGTACATGTTGCTCCAGCCCATCACGCGATCGGCCAGATACAACGCCAGGCCGCCCGACACCAGCATCGCCAGCCGGTAGCCGAGCACCTTCACGGCCGCACCGACACCGCGCTCACTCGTATGCAGCACATCGGTGCTGTAGGCATCGAAAACGATGTCCTGCGACGCTGATAAAAACGCCACCAGCACTGCCAGCCCAGCCAGCGCCCAGAGCGCGGCATGCGGAGGCGTGAAGGCCATGGCGGCAATCGACGCCACCAGCCCTGCCTGCGTCAGCACGAGCCAGCCGCGCCGGCGCCCCATGAGCGGCGGCGTAAACCGGTCCATCAACGGCGCCCACAGGAACTTGAAGATGTACGCCTGCCCCACCAGCGAGAACAACCCGATGGTGCGGATGTCGAGTCCTTCCACCGTCATCCAGGCCTGCAGCGTGCCCGATGTCAGCGCCAGCGGCAGGCCGGAGGCAAAGCCCAGCAACAGCATCGCGCCGATGCGGCGGTTGCGAAAGATATCGAGGTAATCGTGGAAGGTCATGCGGCGGGCCAGAGGCGAAGGCGATGCGAATGCGGGTTGCCACGTAGCGTGGCGCGGTGCGTTGGCCGATATTATGTCGCACGGATTCGGCCCCTCACCCATATGCCCCGCGTAACACGCTCCCTGCTGACCGCAATCGGCCTCGCGCTATCTGCGTGGGCGACTGCCATGGACGGCCCGCTGCCGGTGCCCGCCGACGGCGTGAAGCTGGAAGCGGCGACCACCACGTCGCCCAACATCCGGCTCGTCATTCCCGCCGAGGAAATCGACAAGCGGGCGCTGGCCGAATACCAGGGCATCATCGACAACGCGGCCCACGAAGGCGCGCTTGCGCCCGACAACGTGCCGGATCTGATCCGCATTCGCGGCATCGTCAGGCGCCTCACGCCGCAGGCGCCGCGCTGGAACCCCGACGCCGCGCACTGGCAGTGGGAGGTCAACCTGATCGGCTCGTCGCAGGTGAATGCGTTCTGCATGCCCGGCGGAAAGATCGCCGTGTTCTCGGGGCTGCTCGAACAGTTCAAGCTGACGGATGACGAACTCGCCATGGCACTCGGCCACGAGATCGCCCACGCCCTGCGCGAACACGCCCGCGCCCGCGCCGGCCAGCGCGAAATCACCAACCTGGGCGCCAACGTCATCTCGCAATTGTTCGGCTTCGGCAACCGGGGCGACACGGACCTGGGCGAAGGCGCCAAGATGCACCTGCTGGCGTTCTCGCGTGCAGAGGAAACCGAGGCTGACTTGGTCGGCATGGACATCGCCTCCCGCGCCGGCTACGACCCGCGCGCCGCGCTCACGCTGTGGCAAAAGATGGGTTCGATCGGCGGCGCGGAGCAAAAGCAGTTTCTGTCGACACATCCGTCGGGACGCACGCGCATGGCCGTGCTGTCGCGCCATTTGCCTGAAACGCTCACGCTGTTTGCCGACGCCCGGCATATGACGATGGCGAAGCTGCCGGAATATCGATCGAACATGCAATATCTGGGCGCCGCGCCTGTTGATAATGGCGATGAGGCGCCGATGCGGCCGATGGTGCGGCGGCAATAATCGACAGTGGATTACCGCGATTCAGCCCAGACAAGCCATCCGGTTGCATCGCGATGCGCTCGAAACTCAATTGCGACAGCCAATTGCAAGGCGGCTCGACCGGAACGGCGGCCTATGACTTGGACGAACGTTGCTGGTGGGATGTAGATGGCCAACGTACGGTCAAGTGCGATATCAGCTACGCGTACAAGGGCACGGCGCCGACCACGTACCTGAAGAGCGTCTCGTACGTCACGAAGTCGGTCCAGTAAGCGCCGCGCATAACCTCACCGCTCAACCAGCCCCGCAGCCTTCCCCTGCCTCGCGGGGCTTGTTGTTTGTACGGCCACCCTCGCCCGTCGCGACAACGCCATCCCCGCCACTGTGGCGCCCAGGATCAGCACCGCGCCGCCTGTCTGCATGGGGCTGAACACCGTTGCTGACGGCCTGCTCGATTGCGGCGCATGGCTACGGGTTGCTCCCCACCGCAACAAACCCGTAAGCAGACGGGTCGCGCAACCGGCCATTCCTCTTTACGATGGCGCCTCACTCACATACGCGCGTGGACGCCGACCTGGAGGACCCTGTGAGCCTGACCATCCTATGTTTGCTGGTGATCGTGGCAGCGGTGTGTGCGGCACGCGGCCGACGCCGGGCTGCGCGCGGGCTGGCGGTGGTCTCCGGCGTGCTGGTGATGGCGATCGGCTGCGGGCCGGTGCCGGCGTGGCTGCTGGATTCGCTGGAAAAGCCCTTCGAGAACGAGCCGCATATCCAATGGGGTGCTCGCAACGCCATCGTGCTGCTGGGCGCGGGCACGTTTCGCGTGGGTGACGCGGTCGAACCCGGGCTGTTCTCGTATCCGCGCCTGGTGGAAGCCGCGCAGTTGTACCAGGCGTGCCGCAAAGCCGACGGCGATTGCAAGATCCTCGTCAGCGGCGGCGATGCCCGTCATCACGGCGAGCCGGAAGCCACGGTATATGGCCGCGAACTCGTTGCCCTCGGCGTCGACAAGGCCGACGTGCTGATGGAGCCCAAGAGCATGAATACGTGGCAGAACGCCCAGTTCTCGCGCACGGTGCTTGCGCAATACGCGGCTGATCGCACAGTGCTCGTCTCGTCGGCCATCCATCTGCGGCGCAGCCTGCTGTATTTCACGCACTTCGGCATGGCGCCGGTTCCCGTGCGCGCCGACGATCTGCAGGCCGCGGCATCGCCCTTGCCGATGGCGTACAACTTCGCGCTGACAGATTTTGCGCTGCACGAGTGGATCGGCATCGCGCGCTATCACGTGTACAACGCCCTGGGCTGGAACCCTGCGCGCATCAACCCCGGCGACGCCTGATTCGACTCCACAACGCCCGCGCATTCGAAGCCGCACTCTAGTGCTTCCGGAGGGGAGCAAAAATCCGGCGCCAGCCTATACTTTGTGCATTGCAACATCCGGGCATCGCAATGCGCCATCTCGGCCGTATTGAAGCTCAACGCCTCATCACCATTGGCAAGTTCGCTTGCCACCACCCGCCCACCGGGCGCGGCCATCCCTGACGGGAATCGCTGACGATTCCTGCGCCAGCAAGCAGGCCGTTGCGTAAGCAGCGCGCCCGCCCCGCCAGCCACACCTCAGAAGCAAACCAACAAGCAAGGGGAACCCTCATGCCTCAAGTCACGGCAAGCAAGCTGTCGGTCAAACTGCTCGCGCTCGTCTTCGGCGCCATTGCGGCGCTGGCGATTGGGCGAACTTTCCTGCTGAACTGGCAGATCATTCCGCCGGGCTACACGGGCATCAAGATCAACCGGCTCGTCGATCGCGGCATCACGCATGAAAACGTCGTCACCGGCTTCGTCTTCTACAACCCCGTGCAGACGGCGATCATCCAGTACCCGACCTACGTGCAGCGCGTGATCTGGACGCAAGATGTGAATGAAGGCCACGCGCTCAACGAAGAGCTGACGTTCAACACCAAGGACGCCGTACCCGTGAATGTGGACGTGGCCGTCTCGTACCAGCTCGACCGCGACAAGGTGCCGGCGTTCTACACCAACTTCCGCGCCGATCGCATCGAGACCTTCACGCACGGCTACCTGCGCGACACGGCACGCAACGTGATCGTCGCCATCGGCTCGGAATACAACTTCGACGACGTGAACGGCGGCAAGAAGGAAGAGTTCGTCGCTCGGCTGACCAACGAGCTGGACACGCGGCTTACGCCGCTGGGCGTGTCGATCAAGCAGTTCGGCATTGTCGGCTCGCTGCGCCCGCCACGCTCGTTGCTCGATGCGGTGAGCGCCAAGACCAAGGCCATTCAGGATGCGATCCGCACCGAGAACGAAGTACGTTCCGCTCAGGCCGAAGCCAAGAAGAAGGTGGCGATTGCTGAAGGCGAGGCTGCTGCCAACCAAGCGCTGGCTTCGTCGCTGGATGACCGCCTGCTGGCGTGGGAACGCCTGAAGCTCGAACGTGCCGCCATCGAGAAGTGGAACGGCGTGACGCCGAGCGTGATGGCGGGCGGCAATGGCGGTGGCATGCTGTTCAACATCCCGGCTGGCGCGCAAAGCAAATAAGTCGCGCCACCAAAGAAAAACGCGCCCGAAGGCGCGTTTTTCGTTTCAGCCCAGGCGGCAATCGATCAGCTCGCAAAACCCGGAGCCGCTTCGCGCACGGCGTGCTCGGCACCGGCTGCAGGAATCGGCGCTTCCACATGCAGGCTGGTCGCTTCATCCACGCCCAGGTGCACGTTCATGCATTGCACTGCGGCGCCGGCCGCGCCCTTGCCCAGGTTATCCAGGCGCGCCGTGACGACCATGCGCTCGTCCGAGCCGAAGACGAACAGGTCGGCACGGTTGGTGTCGTTGGCGCCCTGCACATCGAAGAAGCCGTTGTCGAGCGTCGCAACATTGTCAGCCGGCGCCACGCGAATGAACTGCTCGCCCTGGTAGTAATCGGCCAACACCTTGGCGATGTCTGCCGGGCTCACCTTGCGCGCCAGATGCTGCGGGTGCAGGCCGATCGTCACGGCCAGGCCCTTGAGGAAGTTACCGACCACCGGCGTGAAGATCGGGGCGAGCGACAGCTTGCTCTGCACGCGCATCTCCGGCAGGTGCTTGTGTGCCAGTGCCAGCGCGTACGGGCGCGGGCTGTCGAGCTTCGGATTATTGGCGGCGAGGTAGTCGGCGATCATCGCCTTGCCGCCACCGCTGTAGCCCGTGAGCGAGAACGCGGTGACCGGGTAGTCGGCCGGGACGATGCCCGCTTCCACCAGCGGGCGCATCAGCAGCACGAAGGCGCTGGCGTGGCAGCCCGGCACGGCGATGCGCTTGGTGTTGCGCAGGCGCTCGCGCTGGCCCTTGGCCAATTCCGGCAAGCCGTAGACCCAGTCGTCCGACGTGCGGAATGCGGTGCTGGCGTCGATGATGCAGGTGTTCGGATTGTTGACCAGCGAGACGGCCTCGCGTGAGGCGACGTCCGGCAGGCACAGGAATGCGACATCGGCGGCATTCAGGAATTTGGCGCGCTCGGCTGAATCCTTGCGCTTGTCTTCGGCGATGCGCAGCAGCTCGATATCGTCGCGTTGCGACAGATAGTCGAGCAAGCGAAGGCCAGTGGTGCCTTCCTGACCGTCGACGAAAACCTTGAATGCCATGGCGATCTCGCTAAAAACAGAGGAGCAAAAAGCACAACGCCGGCCCCATGCCGGCGCGTGAGTTTTGCATTGTAGCGGCTGACGAAGAAATTTCTGCGGCAGCGCAATAAAGTGCTTACCAGTGCACCTTGGTGTCGTAGTCGATCGTCAGCGGCGCATGGTCGCTGAACTTGATGTCCTTGAAGATCGACGTGTGGCGCGCGGTGGCGGCAATACCCGGCGTGGCGATTTGGTAATCGATTCGCCACCCGACGTTCTTCGCGTAAGCCTGGCCGCGGTTGCTCCACCACGTGTACTGCTCGGGGCGCTGATCAAGCGTGCGGAACACGTCCACGTAGCCGACCTCGTCGAACAGCTTGGTCAGCCACGCGCGCTCTTCGGGCAGGCAGCCGGAGTTCTTCTGGTTGCCCTTCCAGTTCTTGATGTCGATTTCCTTGTGGACGATGTTGACGTCGCCGCACAGCACCACCTCACGGCCTTTTTCGTGGCGCAGGTCTTTGAGGTGATCCATAAACAGGTCCATGAAACGGAACTTGGCCTGCTGGCGCTCTTCGCCGCTGGAGCCCGACGGCACGTAGACCGAGATGATCGACAGCTTGCCGTAGCGGGCCTCGACGTAGCGGCCTTCGGCGTCGAACTCGCCGTTATCGAAACCGACGATGACTTCGTCCGGCTTGTGGCGCGTGTACAGGCCTGCGCCGCTGTACCCTTTCTTCACCGCGTGCTGGAACACTCCGTGGTAGCCGTGCGGCGCCAGGAATTCAGGGGTCATGTCGTCTTGCGCGCACTTCAGTTCCTGCACACAGACGAAATCGGCGTCCTGCTTGCCCATCCAATCGAAAAAGCCTTTGCTGGCAGCGGAGCGAACGCCGTTGAGGTTGGCGGAAATGATGCGTAACATGGCGGGACTTTTTTGCAGACCAGAGAAAAAAGATGAGCCAAAACAGCGAGTTGCGCCAATCCTTCATCCGCTTTGCGGTGGAAGCCGGCGTGCTGTCGTTCGGGGAATTCGTGACCAAGGCGGGGCGGACGTCGCCCTATTTCTTCAACGCCGGCAAGTTCGCAGACGGCGCCCTGCTGGGCCAAGTCGCGCAATTCTATGCGAAAACCCTGCTGGATTCGGGTGTCGAGTTCGACATGCTGTTCGGGCCGGCCTACAAGGGCATCACGCTCGCGTCGGCCACCGCCGTTGCGCTGGCAGGCCTCGGCCGCAATGTGGGCTTTGCGTACAACCGCAAGGAAGCCAAGAACCACGGCGAAGGCGGCAGCCTGGTCGGCGCGAAGCTGCAGGGGCGCGTGGTGATCGTCGATGACGTGATTTCTGCCGGTACCTCGGTGCGCGAGTCGGTTGAGCTGATTCGCGCCGCTGGCGCGACACCGGCTGCCGTGCTGATCCTGATGGATCGGATGGAGCGCAGCGGCAATGCTGTGGATATCGGCGAGCGCTCTGCGGTGCAGGAGGTGCAGGCGCAGTATGGAATGCCGGTGGTGTCGATTGCCAACCTGGATGACTTGCTGGGTTATCTGGATGGGGCTGGCGACCCGGCGCTGGCTGGCTACCGTGAAAAGGCTGCGGCCTACCGGGACAAATACGGCGTTAGCGCGATCTGACGCGTTTTGCTGTGCTGTTGGGAAACCCCGGTTGATGGACTTCGCCGGGGTTTTGTTTTTTGTGGTTCATAAACCCACAACCCAACACCCTACTCGATCTTCAACCCCGAATACGCCGGATTCCCAGCCGGATACTCCGGCTTCAACCGCTCCATCACCGCCAGCAGAATCTCCGCCACCATCAGGCTGCGGTGCGACTTGGAATTCGCCGGAATGATGTGCCAGGGCGCGTGCGGGGTGGCCGTGGCATTGATGGCGTCTTCGTAGGCGGCCATGTAGTCATCCCAGAGCTTGCGGTCTTCAATGTCCGCCATCCCGAGCTTCCAGTGCTTCTGCGGATCGTCGATGCGCTCCTGCAGCCGGTCGCGCTGCTCATCCTTGGAGATATGCAAAAAGCACTTGACGATGGTGGTACCGGTCTCGGCCAGCATCTGCTCGAACGCGTTGATGTGAGCGTAGCGGCGCTTGCACTCGGCGGCGTCGATATCTCCATGCACGCGAGTGACCAGCACATCTTCGTAATGGCTGCGATTGAAGATGACGATCTCGCCAGCGGCCGGCACCTCCGCATGGATGCGCCAGAGGAAGTCGTGCGCCAGCTCCAGGGGCGTCGGCACCTTGAAGCCCTTTACGCGCAGGCCGAGCGGGTCGAGCGCACGGAACACGGTGCGTACCGTGCCATCCTTGCCCGCGGTATCCATGCCTTGCAGCACGACCAACAGCTTGCGCCGGTGCTCAGCATAGAAAATGTCCTGGAGTGCCTCAATGCGCGCAGACAGTTCGGCCAGCCGCGCCAGGTCGCCCGCCTTACTGCCCGTGGTGCACGGCTTGGCGGCAGGATCAAACTTGGCAATCTTGAACTTGCTGCTGCCGTCGAAATACCAGGAGTCAATCGGGTTCTTGCCGCTGGATGCCACGGTATCTCCTTGTTGGCTTGTTGCTCTGGCGTAGGCGGCAGGCCGCCGCGCGGAATCCGGGGTATCAATGCGCGGCGGCGGTCAGCTTGAGCGCATCCAGGTCCAGCGTGCCTTCAAAGACGGTTGTGGCGGGGCCCGTCATCATGACCGGCTGGCCAACGCCCGCCCAGGCGATGGTCAAATCGCCGCCATGTGTGGCCACCTTGACGGGCGAATCGATCAGGCCACGGCGGATGCCGGCCACCACCGCTGCGCACGCGCCGGTTCCACAGGCGAGCGTCTCACCCGCCCCGCGCTCGTACACGCGCAGGCGCACGGAATGGCGATCGACGATCTGCATGAAACCCGCATTCACGCGACGTGGAAACACGGCATGCGATTCGATCAGGGGGCCGTCTTCCAGCACGGGAAAGGCCTCCGTGTCGTCGACAATCTGCACGGCGTGCGGATTGCCCATCGACACGGTCGACAGCCATTCAGTGCGGCCGTTGATTTGCAGGGCGTGCTGCGTGTCGTCGCCTTCGATGCGGGTGGGCAGACCCTCGGGCAGGAACGGCAGGCGTGCCGCCTCGAACACCGGTGCGCCCATGTCGACGGTCACTTGGCCATCGTCCTGCATTGTCAGCGTGGCGATGCCGTTCATGACTTCCACGCGCACGGTGCGCTTATCGGTCAAACCCCGGTCGGTGACGAACTTGACGAAGCAGCGGGCGCCATTGCCGCAGTGCTCCACCTCACCGCCATCGTGGTTGAAGATGCGGTAGCGGAAATCGACATCGGGCCGTGTCGAACGCTCGACCAGCAGGAGTTGGTCCGCCCCCACGCCAAAGTGGCGGTCGGCAATGGCAGCCCATTGCTCGGGCGTGAAGTCGATCGGGGTCTGGATGCCGTCGAGCACGACAAAGTCGTTGCCCGCGCCGTGCATCTTGGTGAAGTGCAGTTTCATGGCTGGCCGCACAGATGCGGCGATGAGCGTTCGGAAAACGCCCATTCTAAAGCGAGCCGGCCCCGGTTGCCCCGGCCGGCTCCCGGCATCAGTAAATGCCCGGCATGCCCTCGGGACGGTGCTTGAAGCGCTTGTGCACCCAGTAATACTCGGTGATGCGCGGGCGAATGGCGTCTTCAAAGAAGGCATTCATCCGGCGCGTATCGGCGGTCAGGTCGCCGGTGGGGTAGTTCTCCCACGCGGGCAGGATGCGCAGCGCATAACCCTCGTAATTGGGCAGGATCTCGGTGTACATCGGGATGACCTTGGCGCCAGTCATCGACGCCATGCGCGGGATGGCGTTGAGCGTGAGCGCCGGCACGCCGAAGAATGGCACGAACTCAGAATCACGCTCGCCGAAATCCATGTCGGAGATGAGCTGCAGCGCCTCGCCGCGCTTGATGGTGCGCATGATCTGGCGGATGTTTTCGTTGCGCGACACCATGGTCGCGCCAAAGCGGCTGCGCAGCGCCTTGATGGCGTCGTCGAGCACCGGGTTGGCCATGCGCGTGTACAGCGAGCAGCCCGCGTTGCCGACGTGCGTGCGCAGGTAGTCTGTCAGCGCCAGCGCGCCGATCTCTACGCCCGACAGATGCAGCGTGACGAGAATGTGTGGCTGGCCGTGCAATGCCGGCAGATTGGCCTGGTCGTCGATCTTCACCACGCGCATCAGGCGTTCTTCCGATGCGAACCAGGCAAACGAGCGCTCGGCAAAGCTGCGAAAGACCTTGCGGAAGACATCGTGCGCCATGGCTTCACGCTCGGCGTCGGACTTCTCGGGAAAGCAGGCGCGCAAGTTGGCCAGCACCACGCGGCGGCGGCCATTGGGAATGCGGTACAGCAGCCCGCCCAGGCTTTCGCCAAAACGCGCGACAAAACCGTACGGCAGGAAGGACAGCAGCCATAAAAAGCCGAGTCCGAATTTGGCAGAGAAACGTTCCATAAAGGCAGCAGTATCAGGCAGCGGGCGGAGCGTCCGCGCCCTTGGGATGCTTGTAGCGGTTATAGCCCCAGAGATATTGCGTCGGCGCCACGGCAATCAACTGTTCGATGGCGGCATTGATGAGGGTGGCAGCTTGCGTGGCGTCTTCGGGCAGATCGCCGAGCTCATGCATGTGCAAGCGATAGCCGGCGCCGCGCGGCAGCCGTTCGGCAAACAGTGCCACGACGGGCGCACCTGTCAGCCGATGCAAACGGTGCACCAGCGTCATCGTATAGGCAGGCTTGCCGAAGAACGGCGCCCATACACCTTCGCCGCCGGTGGGCGTCTGGTCGGGCAGGATGCCAACGGCCTCGCCGCGCTTGAGTGCACGCACCAGCATGCGCACGCCGCGCGGATCAGCCGGGGCCATGTGCATGTTAGGCCCCTTGCGCATGTTCTCGATCCAGGTGCGCAGGCTCTCCTTGCGCGGCGGCTTGAACAGCGATGTGACCGGATGCTCGCGCGCATAGGCCTGCGGCAAGACCTCGAAGCAGCCCAAATGCGGCGTGAGGAAGATCAGGCCGCGCCCATCTGCAAGCGCGCGCTCAACAGCTTCTCGGCAAACGTCGAACAGGTACGGAGCAACGTCCGCCCCGTTCTTGCGCACCCAGAAGTACGGCATCTCGAACACCATCCGTCCGGCAGAGCGCCCCGCCTCTTTGAGCATGGCGGGCGTGACGTCGGGATAGGCGTGGCGGAAGTTGGCGATGAGCCGGTCGCGATAGCGGCCAGGCACCTTGGCGGCCAACGCTCCCAGCCAGCCGCCCAGCGCCTGCAGCACTGACAGAGGCAGGCGAGAAAACAGCCAGTAGAGGAAGGTCATGCGTGCGTACGCTGCAATGTGTTGGTCGCAGTCGACAGGGGAACAGGGTCTTGGCAGGCCTTGCTGCGGCCCCGAAAAGTGCCGCGTATAATAGCGCGATTCGCCGAGTTAACTGACAACTTGCGGGGCGAATCCTTGCTTGGCCACAAACCTCGGCAAGGTTGCTAAATACCGCTAAAGCGTCGCCGGCCGTGGCTTAACGGATTGGCAACGTGATAGCCAATCTGGAGCTAACAGCCGTGTCAAACGACTTCCTCTTCACCTCGGAGTCGGTCTCCGAGGGCCATCCCGACAAGGTCGCCGACCAGATTTCCGACGCCATCCTGGACGCCATCCTCGCCCAGGACAAATATGCGCGCGTCGCGGCAGAAACGCTGTGCAACACCGGCCTGGTGGTGCTGGCGGGTGAAATCACCACGACGGCCAATGTCGACTACATCCACGTTGCGCGCGAAACCATCAAGCGCATCGGCTACGACAACACCGAATACGGCATCGACTACAAGGGCTGTGCCGTCCTCGTCGCTTACGACAAGCAATCGCCCGACATCGCCAAGGGCGTCGACCGCGCATCGGACGATTACCTGAACCAGGGCGCCGGCGACCAGGGTCTGATGTTCGGCTACGCGTGCGATGAAACGCCCGAGCTGATGCCCTTCCCGATCTACTACGCACACCGTCTGGTCGAGCGCCAGTCGCAACTGCGCCGCGACGGCCGCCTGCCCTGGCTGCGCCCGGACGCCAAGTCGCAGGTGACGGTGCGCTATGTGGATGGCAAGCCGCACAGCGTGGATACCGTGGTGCTGTCCACCCAGCACGCGCCGGAGATGTCACAAGAGGCCATCCGCGAAGCCGTGATCGAAGAGATCATCAAGCCGGTGCTGCCCTCGCACATGCTGGCTGATACCAAATACCTGGTGAACCCGACCGGCCGCTTCGTCATCGGCGGCCCGCAAGGCGACTGCGGCCTGACCGGCCGCAAGATCATCGTCGATACGTACGGTGGCGCGGCCCCGCACGGCGGCGGCGCGTTCTCGGGCAAGGACCCGTCGAAGGTCGACCGTTCGGCCGCCTATGCCGCGCGCTACGTGGCCAAGAACGTGGTGGCCGCCGGCCTGGCGCGCCAGTGCCAGGTGCAGGTGAGCTACGCGATTGGCGTGGCACGCCCGATCAACATCACGGTGTACACGGAAGGCACGGGCGTGATCCCGGACGAGCAGATCGCCAAGCTCGTCCAGGAGCATTTCGACCTGCGCCCGAAGGGCATCGTGCAGATGCTGGACCTGCTGCGCCCGATCTACGAAAAGACCGCCGCGTACGGCCACTTCGGCCGCGAAGAACCGGAGTTCAGCTGGGAAGCCACCGACAAGGCCCTGCTGCTGCGCGAAGCAGCTGGCCTGGCAGGTGAGCCGGCCAAGGCGCTTGCCTGAGCCAGCGCTCGCATCAAAGAAAACCGCCCTCCGGGGCGGTTTTTGTTGGGCGCTACGCTCGCTCATTGATGCGTAACACGGAAAGCCGTCCACTCCCGCGATTTGGCATAGCGCGACTGAATGCCCTGGCGCAATTCGGCGCTGCTGGCGTACTGGAACAGCCCGTTCTCGATGTCATAGAACAAGTGCCGGCCGGCGCGCGTGTCGACTGCCATTGCATGCGTTTCATCGGCAATCCAATACACGCCGGGCGTGCCGACCACCGTATCCAGCATGGTACCCAGCGCGACATCGTCCGCCACGCGCGTGCCGTTCAGCTCCAGGTTGTGCAGCAGGTTCAGCACGTCCTGCCCATTGCCGTTCGGATCCCAGCGATATTTGACCTGCAGAATGCCGGCGCGCAGCTTGCTCGGGTCGGAATCCTTGGGTGCGATCGCAGCGTCCAGCGTGTTCTTGCACCAGAGCGCGCTGGCGGCTGCGCACCAGCCCAGGCGGCGTTCGGTGTCGGTACCGCCGCCCTCCGTCTGCAGGCTCGAATAGTTGTTGTGCGATGTGTAGAGCGTCTGTTCTGCCATGATGTGGCCTCGTCATCCATGAGCGTGAAGTACCGGCATGCGCGCCGGCGCACCGCAAGGAAACGCCCCCACGGCAAGACCCACTCTAGGGACGCCAATGCAGCGCCGGTATGCGCCGCACGTGCCCAACCACGCCCCATGGCGGGCGGCACGGGCCCAAGATCACGGCAGGCAATTGCGCAATTTCGATCAGGCGCAGCAAGCCTGCCGGCGATACCGTATCGCCACCCAGGAGCCACCGCATTGACCACCGCCACCGACCGCTACCTCGCCCGCTTCCGCGCCGTGCTTGCACACATCGACGCGCATCTGGAAGACACGCTGGACGTGGACGCACTGGCCGAGGTGGCCGCGTTTTCCAGGTACCACTTTCACCGCCAGTTTTCGTTGCTGTTCGGCATGAACGTCGGGCGCTATGTGCAGTTGCTGCGCCTGAAGCGCGCCGCGCATCAACTCGCCTATCGCGACGATGCGCGGATCACCGACATCGCGCTGGCGTGCGGATACGAAGGGCCGGAAGCATTTGCGCGGGCGTTCCGCAGGCAGGCGGGGCAGTCGCCGTCGGCATTTCGGGCGGCGCCGCAGTGGGCGTCCTGGGCCACCGATCTACAGGCGCTGCGCGCCCTCAGGAGCCAACACATGCCCGCACAACCGCAACCCCATTCCGTCGAGATCGTCGAACGCGAAGCCGTGCCCGTCGGGGCCATCGCGCACCGCGGCGATCCCGCGCGCCTGGGCCAGACCATCCGCACGTTCATCGCTTGGCGCCGCGAGCATCGGCTGCACCCCAGCGTTTCGGCCACGTACAACATCGTCTACGACAACCCCGACGATGTGCCGCCCGAGGCGTTCCGCATGGACATCTGCGCGGCCACGCCCGCACCGGTTGCGCCCAATGAAACGGGCGTGGTGGCCAAAACGCTGGCAGGCGGCCGCTACGCCGTGCTGCGCCACACGGGCTCTGACGATACGCTCGGCCAGAGCGTTGCGTACCTGTATGCCGATTGGCTGCCCGCCAGCGGCGAGGAATTGCGCGACGCGCCGTTGCTGTTCCAGCGCGTGCGCTTCTACCCCGATGTGCCCGAGCACGAAGCCGTGACGGACGTGCTGCTGCCGCTCAGGTAAGCGATCAGGCGTCCAGGTGGATCTGGATGCCGGTGGCCGTATAGATGGCCGTGGCCTTGAAGCCATCCACAACCACCGACGAGAACTGGCGGTTGCTGCCCGCGCCATCCACCACGGCGATGGTGTCGCCCACCTTGGGCGTGTAGCCGTTCACGAACTTCACGTGCAGTGTGCCGCCGGCAATCGTGGTGAGGCCCGCCACGCTCAGCTTGCCCTGACCGTTCGGGCCGATGGCCAGATCCAGCGTGGTGCCCTGCAGTTGCGTGAACTTGCCCGCAATGGCCACCGCCGCCGGCGCCTTGACGGCCAGCGTACCGGCGCCCACGTACACATCGCCCGTGCCGAACGCGTTGGCCGAATCGGCTTCCAGCACGCCACCCGCGACCTGCGTGCCGCCGGTGTAGGTGTTGGCGCCGGCCAGACGCAACGTGCCGCTGCCTTGTAGCGAGAGCTTGCCTGCGCCGGAGATGGCGTTGCGCCACGTATCGGCCGCGTTGAAACCGCCCTGCGTTGCATCCATCGACACGATCACGTTGCCGTTGAACGCGCCATAGCCGTCCGCGGCAGCGAACAGGTTGAGGCGGCCCCAACCTTCAGCGTCGTCGAGCACGGGGTAGCCGGAAGCCAGCTCCGTCGTCTTGAGCACCACGCGGCGCTGGTCGGCACTCAGGTACGGGAAGCGCGTTTCCAGCAGCACCTCGGCGCCCTTGGGCACCACCGGCGCCAGCGTCGTCGCGCCGATCTGCGTGAAGCCAAAGGTCATGCGGCGCGTGAAATTGGCCTGGTTGGTGGCGTAGTCGGCAAAGCGGTCGGTGGCGACCGTGCCGGACTGGGCAAGCGCCGGGAAGCTGGTGGCATCCGTGCCCGTCTGCGCCATCAGAGCGGTGTGCGCCTGCGAGAAGGCCGCCGCCTTGAGCGTGGCATTGGCCGGGTCCGCCAGGTTGGCTGCGGCCGCAGCGATGCCGATCATGCGGCCGGACATCACGTCCAGCGGCGAATGCATGCCGGCCAGGATGCGGTTCTCGCCCAGCTCCATCCCGCGCGCCACGATCTGCTGGAAGCGTTCAGGCACCAGATACGCCATCGCCACGGTATCGCGCACGGCTTCGGCCGAGTGGCCGCTGATGAAGCCGCCGTCGGTCGTGGGCGTCGGGCTCTCGGCCGGCACCAGCGTCGGCACGACAACCACGCTGCTGCTCCAGCGGTATGGCCGCGCATATTTGTAGAAACGCTTGGACGGCTCGGTGGAAGCGTTGTTGCCCACCGTGTTGATCAGGTCGACGACCTTGCCGAAGGCGGTATTGCCGCCCGAGGTGCCCACGCCCGTGTTGTTGCCGCTGTCGTTGTAGAGCACCGTGGTCGCATCGGCCGGCACGGTGGTGATGGACGTGGTCTGCTGCGCCAGCGCGCGCCACGCGGTGGTCAGCGGCCCCATGCCGTCGCTCACGCTGTAGCCCTTGCCGCGGCGGTCGTCAAAGTACGCTGCGTCGGCCTGGGCCTGCGTGCGGTTGGTGGTGGCGTTCACCACGTACTGAACGTTTGCGTTCAAGACCGGCAGGTTGAGCTGCGTGCCGCCGGCCGTGCCGTCATTGGGCAGGCCCGTCCACGTGGACGCGACCACCGCCGGGAACGAACCATTGGCCGGCGCGCTCACCCCCGCATCCACGATTTCCGTGAGCGGCTGCCACAGGTCGAGAAAACGCGTGAACAGGCGCACACCGGCGTTGGTGCCGAGCGTGGCGTAGCGCGCATCGCCGCGTTGGTTGGTGGCGATGTTGTCGACGAACGCCGGTACGCCAGTGGCCACCGCCGCCGTGTCGACAAAGCCCGGGTCTGCCGGCGGCGCGGGAATGGCCTGGGTGGTGGCAACTGGCGTGCCATTGTTGGGCGTGTCATCACCGCCGCCGCACGCCGTAAGCGCGAGGGCGCCGAACAGCGCAACGAGGCTGGAGCAAAGACGCGGGCGGGAAAATGCAGGGCGAGCGGTGAAGGACATGGTGCGACGGGCTTGCAACCCGAAGAGAGCGCTGGAAAGCCCAGCAGTCTCGGCACGCGCCGTGAAACAACGGTGACGTTTCGTTGACAAATCGGCGCGATCTTTGCCCCTCATTGGGGCATTCCGCGTCATGACAGCGCTGACAGCGCGTTATGTCACAGAGTGATACAATCGCTGGCTGCACTCTTTGACTTTGGTGAAGCCTGGTCCGGGCAATCGCCGTCCCGTCGACCATGTCCGCATCACCTCTGCATCCCGCCCTGCGCCGCTGGCTCCACAGCTTCATTCCTGCACCCGTGACGGTGCGCTGGAGCGAGCGCGTCCGTTCCGCCGTTGGCGCACTCGTCGGCATCCTCTTTACCGGCACGATGATGAAGATGGTGCCGGGCGCTGCCACGCTGATCCCGCTGCTGGTCGCGCCAATGGGCGCCTCGGCCGTGCTGCTGTTTGCGGTGCCGGCCAGTCCGCTCGCGCAGCCGTGGTCGATCATCGGCGGCAACCTGGTGGCGGCCACCGTGGGCGTGACGTTCGCGCTGCTGGTGGATGATCCGGTGATTGCGTCTGCGCTGGCCATCTCGGCGGCCATTGCTGGCATGTTTGCGCTGCGCTGTGTGCACCCGCCCTCGGGCGCAGTGGCACTCACCGCCGTGATTGGCGGCCCGGCCGTGCATGCGCTGGGCTATCGCTTCGTGCTGGAGCCGATCTTGATTCAGTCAGCGCTGCTGCTGGTGGGCGCGCTGGTGTACCACGCGGCCACGGGCCACCGGTATCCGCACGCGCAACGCCTGCCTGCGGCTGAACGCCCGCCCACGACGGCCGGCTTCACCCGCGCCGACATCGTCGCCGCGCTGCGCCGCCAGAGCGAGCTGCTCGACATTGACCCCGAAGACATCGAGGCCGTGCTGCGCGAGATGCAGCTCCAGGCCTACACCCGCACGTTCCAGGCGCTCACCTGCGCCGACATCATGACCACGCCGGTGGTCACGGTCTCGGCCGGCACGTCGATCCCCCGCGCGCTGCAACTGCTGCGTCAGCATGGCTTCAAGGCACTGCCGGTGGTGGACGAAGGACGGCGCGTGGTGGGGATCGTCACGCGCGTCGACCTGCTCGGCCTGGCGCCGGCAGACATGCGCCAGACGCTGCGCCGCTGGTTCAGCATTGGCGCGCTCACGCCGCCGCGCGTGGCCGATCACATGAAAACGCGCGTGCAGACCATCGCAGCCACTGCGCCCATGTCGGATCTTGTGCCGATGTTTGCCAGCGCCGGCCACCACCACATTCCGGTGCTGGATACCGATGGCCGACTGGCCGGCATCGTCACGGAATCGGACTTGGTGGGCGGGCTGTACCGTCAGGCCCACATCGAGCCGCAGGTGGCCTGAACTGAACTGCCATCAAGCCGCATCCATCGGCAACTCACGAAAGACGCCAAGCTGTTCCGCCGCCACCGAATACGCCACCAGGCGCGGGTAGTCCGCCGCCGGCACGCGATCCGGCACCATCAGCTGGATGAAAGCCCAGGCCACGGCCACCGTGACGCCGGCCTGCGTCAGCTCACCTGCGTCCACGGGTAGCGGCGCATCCTTCCACTCCGCTTCCAGCGCTTCCAGCGCCGCCAGCAATTGGCCGTGCACGCGCTCGACCCACGGCCCGTGCACTTTCTCGGTCGGGCGCAGGTTGTGTTCATAGACGATCTGCACCGCCTTCTCGCATGCGGCCAGCGCCAGGCCGATCACGCGCAACGCGTGCTGGCGTTCTGCAATGGCGGCTGGCATCAGGCTGCGGCCCGCCAGCGCTTCTGCGTAATCGATGATGAGCGTGGAGTCGATCAGCACGGTGCCGTCGTCGCACACCAGGGTGGGCGCCTTGACGACTGGGTTGATGGCGCGGAACTGGTCGAAATGCCGGAAGACGGACACCGACGCGTGCTCGAACGGCAGCCCGAGCAGCTTGAGCGAAATGGCCGTGCGGCGCACGTACGGGGAATCAAGCATGCCGATCAACTTCATGAAAACTCCTGACGAGTGTGGGCGTGTGGTGGTGGAAAAACTCCGGTGCGAAGCGCGCGGCTGCGCGGGCACGGATGCACATGATAGACAGCCAGCGCGAAGCGTGCCGGACGCCTCAGGCACGTTTTCTGCGTGCGAAATGTCACTTTGAGCCGTCTGATGCCGACGCCGGCCGGCCTCCCCATTTTCTAGAATGACCGCGACTCGGCCGCATTGTGCTGCCCGCCACAGAGGAGACCTTATGCCGTTTCTCGCGCATCACCATGACTGCCTCGGGTGGAAGGGTGAGATGGCGCAGCGCGTGCTGGCATTCGATTGGGCCGCCACCCAGTTGGGCCCGATCCAGGACTGGCCGAGCAGCCTGCACGCCGCGGTGCAAATGGTGCTGGCATCGCCCGTGCCGCTGGTCATGATGTGGGAACGCCACGGCTACATGATCTACAACGACGCCTACGCCGAATTCGCCGGCGGGCGTCATCCCTATCTTCTTGGTTGCCCGGTGGAACTCGGCTGGCCCGAAGTGGCGGACTTCAACCGGCACGTCATGGATGTCTGCCTGGGTGGCGGCACGCTGTCGTACCGGGACAAGGAACTCGTCCTGCTGCGCAACGGCCGCCCGGAAGATGTGTGGATGGATCTCTACTACAGCCCGCTGCCCGACGACCACGGCCGCCCGGCGGGTGTGCTGGCCATCGTGGTGGAAACCACCGAGCGCGTGCAGACCGAGCGCGAGCGACAAGCCGCCGAACAGGCGCTGCGCCAGTTGACCGAAACGCTGGAGCAGCGCGTGGCCGATGCGCTGTCTGCCCGCGCTGAAGTGGAAGCGCAATTGCGCCAGGCTCAAAAGATGGAAGCCATCGGCAACCTGACCGGCGGCGTGGCACACGACTTCAACAACGTCCTCCAGGTGATTGCCGGCAACCTGCAGTTGCTTTCGGTGGAAGCGCCGGGCAACACGCGCGTGCAGCATCGGATTGCCGCAGCCACGCGGGCCGTGCAGCGTGGCGCCACGCTAGCCGCGCAATTGCTTGCCTTTGCGCGTCGCCAGCAGCTCTCTCCGGCGGTCGTCAACCCGACGCGGCTGGTCCAGGGCATGAGCGAGATGCTGCACCGCGCGCTGGGTGAAGCCATCAAGGTGGAAACGCGCTTGGCCGACGACTTGTGGAACGTGCAGGCCGACCGCAACCAGCTCGAGAACGCGCTGCTGAACCTCGCCATCAACGCACGCGATGCCATGCGCGGTGGCGGCATGCTGACCATCGCCGCCAACAACGTCACGCTCGGCAACAGACAAGCGCACGGGCGCGATCAGCCCGCCCCCGGCGACTACCTCGTCTTCTCTGTCACCGACACCGGCGTGGGCATGCCGCCCGAAGTGGTCGAACACGTCTTCGAGCCCTTCTTCACCACCAAGCCCGACGGCCACGGCACGGGGCTGGGGCTGAGCATGGTGTTCGGCTTCGTCAAGCAGAGCGGCGGGCATATCGCCATCGACAGCACGGTTGGCCAGGGCACCACGGTGCAGCTCTACTTCCCACGCTGCACAGAGGCGGTTCCGGACGATGCCGTCGAGCTGCGCGACACCATCGTCACGCCCATGGGCGGGCGCGAGACCATCCTCGTGGTGGAAGACGATACCGACGTGCGCCTGACCGCCGTCGACATGCTGAGCCAGCTCGGTTACCGCGTGCTCACGGCAGCCAACGGCGAGGCCGCTCTCGAACTCATGAACAGCGACACGCCCATCGACCTGTTGTTTACCGACGTGATCATGCCGGGCTCCATCAAGGGCGGCGAACTGTCGATACGCGCCGCGCAACGCGTGCCGCCCCTGCCGGTACTGCTCGTCTCGGGCTACACGCGTGACGAGGTGCTGCACGACGGCCGGCTACCGCCCGGCGTGACGCTGCTCGGCAAGCCCTACCGACGTGACGACCTGGCGCGCATGGTGCGCAACGTGCTCACTGCCAGCCGCACCGCGCAGGCCCACGCGCAATCGGCATCGCCATCGGTAGGCCATGCCGTGGCGACGGACGTGTCACAACCACCTACGGTGCTGCTGGTGGAAGACGACACCGCCTCGCGCGAAGCCATGCAGGAGGTGCTCACCGCCTTTGGCCTGCAATGCATGGCCGCCGCCAATGCCGAAGACGCCCTTGTCCTTGCCCGCGCGCACCCCGTTCACGTGCTGCTGACCGACCTCACCCTGCCCGGCCAATCCGGCGCGGACCTCGCCCGCACGCTGCTGCGCCTGCAGCCGCAGATGGACGTGCTGCTGATGTCCGGCTACGGCACGGAGGCCGAGATTGGAGAGCCCATTGCCGGCGCACGCCTGCTCGGCAAGCCCATCGACCTGTTGACGCTGCGGCAGGCGCTGGTGCCCTGGCTAAGCGCCAGCATAAGTGCGGCCGACACGCAGGATGTGACGAACGCCGCATAATCGCAGCGCACTGTCACAAACGATCGCGCCCGCCCGTCTAGGGAGCATCATCCCTAGACGACACGCCCGCCATGACCAAGCCCAGCCCCGACCACACCCTCCGCGCCGACAGCGAAGACACGACCTTCACCGCCGCCCGGCCCCGCCTCTTTGCGATTGCCTATCGCATGCTCGGCAGCCGGGCTGACGCGGAAGACGTGCTGCAAGACGCCTGGATGCGCTGGCACCAGACCGATCAGACCGCATTGCAATCGGCCGAGGCGTGGCTCGTGACGGTGGTCACCCGCCTGTCGATCGACCGCCTGCGCGCCGTCAAGACCGAGCGCGAAGCGTACGTCGGCTGGTGGCTGCCCGAGCCCCTGGTCGAACCGGAATCTGCAGCACCCACGCCCGAGGCCGCCGTGGAACTGGCGGGCGATTTGTCGATGGCCCTGCTGTGGGTGCTGGAGCGCCTGTCGCCCGAGGAGCGCGCGGCGTTTCTGATGCGCCAGGTGTTCGACCAGGACTACGCAGAGATTGCCGCCCTGTTGGGCAAAACTGAAGCCGCGTGCCGGCAGATGGTGCACCGCGCATCCGACCGCGTGCAGCAAGAACGCCCGCGCTTTGATGTCGCGCCGGATGCGCATCGGGATTTGCTGGAGCGCTTTGCCGAAGCCTCACGCACGGGCCAACGCGACGCCATCCGCGCGCTGCTGGCAGACGACGCGCAACTGGTGGGCGACGGCGGCGGCAAGGTGCCTTCTTTCATGCGCATCATTCAAGACGCCGGCCAGATCACCAAGATCTACTGCGAGCTGGTGCGCGCCATGGGCGAGGTCCGCTACGTGCACGCCCGCGTGAATGGCGAACCCGGCCTGCTGCGCTACGTCAACGGCACGCTGGAATCGGCCCAGTCGTTCGTCATCGAAAACGGCCGCATCGTGGCCATCTACGTGGTGCGCAATCCGGACAAGCTGGCGCACATCGGCACTGCCGCATAAAAGAAAGCGAAGCATTTTTTTGGCCGGCTGTCACAACCCGGCTGCGCGGGGCGTCTTAAAGGTATGGAGCGACGCAAGGCACCAACGCAACGCCTGCCCCTGCTCCTGGTCACCAACCCAAACCCTTTAGGAGCCTCTCATGTCGCAAGCCCCCCGCATCGCTTACTTCCAACTCGCACCGAAGGCGTTCAACAACCTGCTGAACCTGTCGAACGGCCTGCGCCGCGACTTGCTGGGCGCCAGGCTGGTCGACCTCGTGCTGCTGCGCGTGTCGCAAATCAACGGCTGCGCCTTCTGCATCGACATGCACTGGAGCGACCTCATCAAGATGGGCGAAGACCCGCGCCACCTGAACGCCGTGGCCGGCTGGCGCGAGGCCCCGTTCTTTACCGAACGCGAGCGCGCCGCCCTACGCTGGGCCGAGCTGGTCACCAACACCCCGCACAGCGATGCCAGCGACGAAGAGTTCGCCGGGCTGCGCGAGCACTTCAGCGATGAAGAGATCGCCGAGCTGAGCTTTGTGATCGTCACCATCAACAGTTGGAACCTGCTGAACGTGAGCCTGCGCAACCCGGTGCCGCTGAAGGCGCCCTATGTTGCGGCGGCGTAACAGGTACAGCGAGAAACCGCGCCAGTACGACGATCGCTGTACAGCAGCGCCTGCGCACACGCGTAGGCGCTACACCTACAGGCTTAGCCGTGCAGGAAGCGCACCATCAGCACTTCATCTGCATAGCCGGTGGTGGACTTGAGCGCGCGCGGCTCCACGCCGTAGGTTTCAAACCCGCAACGCTCGTACAGCGCCAGCGCCGCATCGTTGCCCTGCACCACCGACAAGGTGAGCTGCTGAACCAACCCCGTTGCCGCCGCCACGATGCGCTCCACCAGCGCCACGCCCACGCCGCGCCCTCGCGCTGCCGGCGCCACGTAAAAGCCCCACACAAAACCCTTGTGCGCAAGCTTCGCAAGCGTCTGCTGCTTGAAGCCCGCCATGCCGACGATGCGCGCGTCGCCGCCGTCTCCCTCATAGGCGCCCAGCACAATGGTGGTGGCCAGCCGCTCGGCAAAGGCTTCCATCGAGAGCCCGACTTCAGCCTCGTAGGTTGAGCCGAATGCATCGGGGGCATCCTTGAGCGCAGCCAGACGAATGGCGCGATAGTCCGCCACATCGGCCGCATTGGCGGAAGAGAGCTGGCGGATCACGACGGCTTGGTTATTCGGGCTGGCATTGGACATGGCTGGCAGCGCGTGGGGCAAGAAGCGGACGAGAGCCGCCAGTATCGCGCCAATCACATGCACGAGACCTACAGCGCAGCCTCCGTCCATGAAGCCGAGGGCGTTGTCCGTCAATTGGCCTATGTCGGCGTGCGAACCCGGGTACCTATGCTTCGAGGAAACGCGAGTCAACAAACCGCGACAACCAGAAACGGGGGAAGCCATGGCCGAGCTTTTGATCGCCCACGCGCAACGCAGCAACAGCGCACACACACAGCCGACACCGGCACCGATCCCACCCGACGCTCCCAAGCACACACGTGGCATGCACGGCGCCGCGCTGGTGATGGCCGCCGCGCTGTCGCTCGGGCTCACCGCCTGCGGTGGCGGCGACGATGCAACCGCCACGACCCCACCGACGAATAACAACACGCCCGCGCCATCGCCTACGCCGTCACCCACACCGGCCCCTGCGCCTGCCCCGGCAACTTACTCCGTGGGTGGCACCGTCAGTGGCCTGGCCACGGGCAAATCCGTCACGCTGCTGGACAACGGCGGCGATGCGGTTGTCGTCAATGCCAACGGCAGCTTCAACTTTCCGACCAAGCTCGCGCAGGGCAAGCCCTATGCAGCCACGGTCGGTACGCGTCCGTCGGGTGAGAACTGCACTGTCACCAACGGCAGTGGCATTGTGGGCACCAGCAACGTGACCACCATTGCGGTGGCCTGCGCGCCGCGGCCGCTGTTCGGCTATGCGGTCAACTCGAACGACGGCACGATCTCCGCCTTCGCGCTGGACCTGACCACCGGCATGCCCACGGCCATTGGTGCATCGGTGCCTGTGGGGCAAGGGCCGCTGTCGCTGACCATCGACCCGGCGGGCAAGTACGTCTACGTGGCCAACGCCATCGACAACACCGTCACTACGCTCTCCATCAATGCCGATACCGGGCTGCTCACGGTCGTGGGTTCTGCCACGCCAACTGGCATGCAGCCGTACAGCATTGCGCGCACGCCCAACGGCAAGTTCGCATACACGAGCAACTATGGAGACAACACGCTGTCGGCGTTCTCCGTCAACACGGGCACCGGTGCGCTTACCGCCCTCGCGCCCATCACGGCCGGGGCCAACCCGTACACGATCGCCATCAACAGCGCAGGCACCTTCGCCTACGTGGTGAATGCCAACAGCGGCGCCACGCCGGGCACGGCCATGGCGTTTGCCATCAACACCACCACGGGCGCACTCACGCAGGTGGGCACCACGGTCAACACGGGCAATACGCCTCAGTTCATCGCGGTCAACTCGGCAGGTACCTACGCCTACGTGACCAACGCCGCAGACAACACCATCAACGTCTACAGCATCAGCAACACCGGGGCGCTCACCGCATCGGGCACACCGGTGGCGGCAGGCACCAACCCGTACTACATCACCATCGCACCGTCGGGCGGCTTCATGTATGTGACCAACGTGCTGGCCAACACCGTCAGCGTCTTCAGCATCAACCCGGCCAACGGCGCGCTCACGCTGGTCGACACCACGCCCACCGGCAACGCGCCCGTGACCGTGCTCGTCAACCCCGCCGGCACCTTCGCCTACGTGGTCAACGCCGTAGACAACAGCGTCAGCGCGTACAGCATCAACAGCACCACCGGCAAGCTGACCGCCGTGGCAAGCGGGTCAGCCGCCACCGGCAACATCCCGCGCGGGATGGCGATTGTGGCGGTGCCTTGAGGGTGAGCTGAATCGGTTTGCGCGAATGCAAAGCCCCTCGCGATGGCGAGGGGCTTTTTTTTGTATTCCGGCGTTCACCCATTGGGCCCTGCAGCGCCTGAAAGGTGCTATTTCTGCGGTTTATTAACACCTCTTAATCCAGCCCAGTGCGCGATTCCAATACCATGGTCTAGCCCAGGCCCGCGACACAGCACCATGGACGCGCTTTCCAACCCACCCTCCCGCCAACCCCTGCGCCGGTACAGCGCCGTTGTCGCCCTGCTGCTCATCACCGGCGGTCTGTGCCTCGCGCTGGGCCAGTCCAAAGACATCGGCTGGCTGGCCGCGCTGAACTGGCATCTCGGTTATGACGCTGCGGGCACTGCGTTGCTGTGGCTGGGCGGGTTGTTGATGCTGCCGCAACTCGCTTACTCGCTATGGGTGACGCGCGGGCCGGGAGTGCGCGGCGGGATGTATCGGCAGGTTGGTGTTGCGCTTGCTGCCGCAGTGGCGCTGCTGGTGCTGGCCATCGCGCCGGACAACGTGAGCATTGAGCACGTTCACCTGAGAGACGCTGCAACCAACACGAGCGACGAACCGGAGCCGGTTGGCACCACGCAAGAGACTACGTACGCGTTCCACGGATTCCGGGCCCTGCCCGGCCCCCGCATCGAGCGGAATGCGGCTTCCGCACCGGTTGAGTCCGTTGAGGGCAGGCCGAGCCGCGTTGTCTGGCGCGGCGATCACACCGCCCTGCTGGGCACGCTGGACACATTTGAAGCCTACGCCCCGGACGATGCCCAAGCGCAGGGCTATGAATGCCTGGTACGGACGCAGCGCTACTTCGGCCCGTTTTCGGTACTGCGTCTGTCCAACGTGCGGGACACGGCAGAGGCGGCCGCCCGGCCGGAATGCAACCCGCTCGGGCGCGCCCAGTAGCGCCATCCCAGCCGCGGTGGGTGCAGCCGCTGGCCGTGGCCTTCTTGTTGCGGGCGCACGCGGTCGCCCGCAACAGGCTCACACGTCGATCGCCGAGGTGGAGTTCACCTTGCGGCGCAGCTCGTACTTCTGGATCTTGCCTGTCGACGTCTTGGGCAGCGGCCCGAAGAACACCGCTTTGGGCACCTTGAAGCCGGCCAGCAATGTCTTGCAATGCGCGATCAGGTCTTCTGCGGTGGCGGTGGCGCCGTCTTTGAGTTCAACGAAGGCGCACGGTGTTTCGCCCCACTTGGCGTCGGGCTGGGCGACCACGGCGGCAGCCAGCACGGCGGGGTGGCGGTACAGCGCGTCTTCCACCTCGACGCTTGAGATGTTCTCGCCGCCGGAGATGATGATGTCCTTGCTGCGGTCCTTGATCTTGATGTAGCCGTCGGGCATGCAGACGCCCAGGTCGCCGGTGTGGAACCAGCCGCCGGCAAAGGCCTCGCGCGTGGCCTTCTCGTTCTTGAGGTAGCCCTTCATGCAGATGTTGCCGCGGAACATGATCTCGCCAATGGTCTCGCCATCGGCCGGCACGGGCTGCATGGTTTCCGGGTTGAGTACCGCCACCTGCGATTGCAGGTGGTACCGCACGCCCTGGCGCGCCTTCATCGTGGCGCGGTCGTGCTCGGGCAGCGTGCGCCATTCGTCCTGCTCGGCACAGACGGCGGCGGGGCCGTACACCTCGGTCAGGCCGTAGACGTGCGTCAGCTCGAAGCCCATGGCTTCCATCTGCGCCAGCACGGCCGCCGGCGGCGGTGCGCCCGCCACCATGCCGCGCACCGGCCCGCGCAGGCCTTCACGCCACGACGGCGGTGCGTTCACCAGCGCGGTGTGCACGATGGGCGCTGCGCAGTAGTGCGTCACGCCCTCGTCGCGCATGAGGTCGAACACCAGCTTCGGCTCGAACTTGCGCAGGCAGACGTTCACGCCCGCGCGCGCCGCGATCGTCCACGGAAAGCACCAGCCATTGCAGTGGAACATCGGCAGCGTCCAGAGATAGACCGGATGCTTGGGCAGATCCCACTCCAGGATGTTCGATACCGCGTTGATGGTGGCGCCACGATGGTGATAGACCACGCCCTTCGGGTCGCCCGTGGTGCCCGAGGTGTAGTTGAGCGCAATCGCATCCCACTCATCGGCCGGCATCTGCCAGGCGTAGTGTGGGTCGCCCGAGGCGAGGAAGGATTCGTAATCGGTGTCGCCAAACGGCTCGGCCTGCGGGCCCAGGGCATCGTTCACGGCAATCACTTTCAGGCCGGGAATCTCCAGCGCCATCTGGCGGGCCACGTCGGCAAACTCGGTGTCGGCCAACAGTACACGGGCTTCGCCATGGCGCAGCATGAAGACGAGGTTGGCGGCGTCCAGGCGAATGTTGAGCGCGTTGAGCACGCCGCCGGCCATCGGCACCCCGAAATGTGCCTCCACCATGGCCGGTGTGTTCGGCAAGAGCGCCGCCACCGTGTCGCCACGGCCCACACCGGCCAGCGCCAGCGCACTGGCCAGGCGGCGCGCGCGCACATAGGTGTCGCGCCAGTTCTGGCGCACGGCGCCGTGCACGATCGCCAGACGGTCACCATAGACGTCTGCCGCGCGGGCAAGAAATTCGATCGGGGTGAGCGGGACGAAGTTGGCCGCGTTGCGGGCCAGACCGCTATCAAAATCCGTGGGCATTGCTGTGTCTCCGTGCGCCGGGCGCTGTTGCTTTTTGTTGGGCAACGCTATCATCTGCCAGCTCCCGCACTCTGTCACTTGGATGACAAACCGCCCGGAAACCCGCGCCACACCAAGGCTGACGGGTTTCTTACAAAGCGACGGCAGAGCCCCACGCGCCCCCGCCACCCTTTGACCGAGTGCCCACGCCTGCCATGAACGCAACCCGCGCCCCCACGCCCGCCACACAACTGGAAGGCCATGCGTGGTTCACCGCGCTGGCGCCTGAACACCAGGCCCTGGCCGCGCGAGAAACCGTGCTGCAGGCATTCGAGCCCGGCGCCTTCATTGCCCGGCGCGGTGAGCCGTCTCGCTACTGGATCGGCGTCGACACCGGCCTCATCAAGCTGGCGGTGTACACCTCCGACGGGCGCGGCTGCACGTTCTCGGGCGTGCCCGCGGGCGGCTGGTGCGGCGAGGGCAGCGTCATCAAGCGCGAAGACCGCCGCTATGACGTGATCGCCATCCGCGCCTCGCAAGTGCTGCTGGTGCCCGAACCCGTGTTCAACACGCTGCTCGCCCAGAGCCTGCCCTTTGCCAGCTTTGTCGTGCGCCAGCTCAACGAGCGTATGGGCCAGTTCATTGCCACCGTGCAGAACGACCGGCTGCTGAGCGCCGATGCGCGCGTGGCGCAAGCGATTGCGCAGTTGTTCCACCCTGCGCTGTACCCGCGCACGAGCACCGTGCTGGAACTGTCGCAGGAAGAGATCGGGCTGCTGACGGGACTGTCGCGCCAGCGCGTCAACCGCGCGCTGCAGCGTCTGGCCGAAGGCGGCATGATTGCGCTGTCATACCAGACCATCCGCGTGACCGACCTTGAGCGGCTGCGGCTCTTCGGCTTGTCGGAGCTGTAAGCGCCGCCGGACTCTGTCACCCGAGCGACATTGCCCCTGTTGCGCGCAGTCTTAGAATCCTGCGACAGTCGCGCTTCACCCGCCGCCTTATCGGTCAGCCATGCCACTCATCAGCCGTGCCCATGTCCGTCTCTCGCGCCTGCGCTTTCCGTTTGCGGTGCGCGTGCAGGCCGAGCTGGGCAGCGCGTGCCTGCGCGATGCCAATGGGCGGCGCGAAGTGCGCCCGGGTGACCCCTTTGTGGTGCCTGCCTTCGCGCATTTCGGCTGCGAGATACCGGGCACTGTGTGGCAGCCATGCGCCATCAGCTTCAAGGCCGTGCCCGACGCAGGCTGCCCCCGCATGGCCGCCATCCAGCATGACAAGCCCTGGGCACGCGCACTGGCCACGCTGGTGTTCGAACACCCCGCGCAGGCATGGAAAGCGGACTTGCTCAGCGAGTGCTGGCAGGCCTGCCCGCGTCAGGTGCGTGCGCGTCTGTTTGCTGAAGGTGAAGCGCTGCATGCCCTGGTGCGCGAGCAACGCGCCGCGTGGGCGCTGTACCAGTTGGCGCTGATGTGCGGCAATGCCGAGCCCGAAGGTGAAGCCGAAGCGCTGCATGCGGTGGCCCGGCGGGCCGGCCTGCGCAACGTACGCACCTTGAACGAAACATGCGCAAGCCTGTTCGGAGTGGAGCTGGGCGCCCTGCTGGCGCGCAACGCAGATTCGGCCTGCGGTGCGGTTCACGGTAGTGCCGCCCCGTTGGAGCGGTGGGCGCAGCCGCTGGCGATGGCCGTTTAAGCGCTGCGCCGCAACCGCGGCATCAATCCAGGATCACCCCACTTCGCACGCCCGCACGTGGCGGCAGGCTGGGCTCGCCAAGCATGTCGCGCACGGCGTCTTCAATCGTGTTGGAGAGCGCATTGAGCGCGAGGTCGTTGTCTTCCGTGCCGAACGGGTCTTCGAGCTGCGAGGCGATGGCCTCGTGCGCCATGAAGGTGTACGCCACGAACACTGCAAACACGGGCGTGAAGCTGCCGATGCTTTCCACCAGCCCGAACGGCAGTGCCGCGCAGAAGAAGTACACCGTGCGGTGGATCATGACGGAGTACGCAAACGGCAGCGGCGTGCCGGCAATGCGCTCGCACCCGCCGATGCTGTTGGACAGTTCGTTCAGGTTGCGATCGAACGCCAGGGCGGCATACCCATCGAGTGCGCCGGCTTGCGCGCGACGCTGCACCCATTCACTCAACCACTGCACGATGACGATGGGCCGGTAGCGCGAGGCCATCACGCGTTCGAGCAACGGCGCAGGCAGGCGCGCGGCGAGGTCTTCGCGCGCATCGGTGTGGCGCAACTGATGGCGCAGCGCGTGCGGCAGCGCACCCAGCACCTGCGCGAACTCGCGCACGTCGGCATCGGCCACGGCACCGTTCACGCCATTCGGGCCATCGCCACGCGGCAACGTCAGTGCCTGGCGCGTGAGTGAGCGCGCCGTGTTGAGCAACTGGCCCCAGAGCTTGCGCGCCTCCCAATAGCGGTCGTAGCTCGCGTTGTTGCGAAAGCCCAGGAACACCGCCAGCGCAATGCCGACGAGCGAGAACGGCGTCGTGCTCAGGTTGACCGAGATGGGCAGCAGGTGCGCATGCACCGCAATGGCCACCAAGGACACGAAGAAGATCAGGAACAGGCGCGGCAGAAGCTGCGGCAGCACCGAACCGCGCCATGCCAGAAGCATGCGGAACCAGTGCAGATGGGGGCGGACAACCATGGGAAGACGCGAACGCGTTGCAGGGGAGTGCGCGAATTATGGCAGAGGCAAGGCCGCTCGGATGCCTGCCTATGCCCTGCGCCTACTGCACCGCCCCAATGAACGCTGCCAGCTCCGCCGTCTTGGGGTTGGCAAACACCTCCTTGGCCGGCCCGCTTTCATGGATCAGCCCCTGGTGCATGAACACGAGCTGATCGCCCACGTCACGCGCGAATCGCATCTCGTGCGTGACCATGATGAGCGTCATGCCTTCGGCCGCCAGTTGCTTCACCACGGCCAGCACCTCGTTCACCAGTTCCGGGTCCAGCGCGGAGGTGATCTCGTCGCACAGCAGCACCTTGGGCTGCATGGCCAGCGCGCGGGCAATGGCCACACGCTGCTGCTGGCCGCCACTGAGCTGGTCTGGGTACGCATCGAACTTATCGGCCAGCCCCACCTTGACCAGCATCTGGCGGGCGAGGTCGTTGGCATCGGCCTTCTTCATGCCCTTGACCACCACGGGCGACAGCGCCACGTTCTCGCCGGCCGTCAGGTGCGGAAACAGGTTGAACTGCTGAAACACCATGCCCACGTTCAGGCGCAGCGCGCGCAGTTGCGCGGGCGTGGCCTGCGAGCCCTTGAGCACCGCGTTGTCGACAACGATCTGGCCGTCGTCGATGGCCTCCAGCCCGTTGATGGACCGCAGCAGCGTGCTCTTGCCCGAGCCGCTGCGCCCGATGATGGCGACCACCTGGCCGCTTTCAACGCGCAGGTCGACGCCCTTGAGAACGTGGTTGTTGCCGTAATGCTTGTGTACGGCGCAGAGATCAACGAGCGGCATAGAGCTTCTTTTCCAGATGAGAGGCACAGAGAGACAGCGGCCAGCACAGCGCGAAGTACGCAACGGCCACCAGCCCGTAGATAAGGAACGGCTGGAAGGTGGCATTGGCCAGCACCGAACCCAGCTTGGACAAGTCTTCAAACCCGATGATGGAGGCCACCGCCGTGCCCTTGACGATCTGCACGGAGAACCCCACGGTGGGCGCAATCGACAGGCGCACCGCCTGCGGCAGCACCACGTGACGCATCTGCTGGAAGTAGCCCATCGCCAGGCTGGAAGACGCCTCCCACTGGCCGCGCGGGATGGCCTCCACACAGCCGCGCCACACCTCGGCCAGATAGGCGCTGGTGTACAGCGTCAGACCGATGGCGGCGGCAGTCCAGGGCGACATGTCGAACCCCGCCATGGACGCACCAAAGAACACGATGAACATCTGCATGAGCAGCGGCGTGTTCTGGAAGAGCTGGATGTAAGCCTTGCTCACGCGCCGGAGCGTGGCGTTGCGGCCCACGCGGGCAAACAGCACCACCAGGCCGGCCGTGCCGCCCAGCGCAAAGGCCATGAGCGACAGCATGAGCGTAGCGAGCAGCCCTTCCCCCAGCTTGAGGAGAATGGGCAACAGAGGGATGTCGGAGATCATGCTGCACTTCCGGTGGTGGTCGCTGCGTTGGTGGTGGCAAGCGGTGCTGCCGATGCTGCAGGCGCGCGGCGCCCCACGACAAAGCGCTGCCCGACCCAGGCCAGCAACTGACGCAGCAACAGCGCCAGCGCAAAGTACAGCGCCGTCACCACCAGGTAGGTTTCAAACGCGCGAAAGTTGCGCGACTGGATGAAGTTGGCGGCAAAGGTCAGATCCTGTGCGGCAATCTGCGAGACGACCGACGTGCCCAGCATCACGATCACGATCTGGCTGCTCAGCGCCGGCCACACCTTCTGCAACGCCGGGCGTAACACCACATGCCGGAAGATGGCCCAGCGGCTCATTGCCAGCGCATTGGCCGCTTCCAACTGGCCGCGCGGCGTTTCTTGAATGCCAGCACGCACGATCTCTGTGATGTACGCACCCAGGTTGACCACCGCCGTGAGCAACGCCGCCTGCCATTCGTTGATCTGCACACCCAGCGAGGGCAAACCGAAGAACACGAACATCAACTGCACCAGGAACGGCGTGTTGCGGATGACCTAACCAAGGTTCTTCTCACACACCACAACCTGCGAAATCTCGGACGGCAGCCGCTAGACCTGAAACATGGAGAGAGCCCCAAGCTTCCGCCTATGGATTCGGTGGGTATTCCCAATCCTCGGCATTGTGAATCGATAACTGCTGAACAGACGCTTCACGCCCTCCTCTAACGCTTTAGCATCTTGCGCGGAATCCATTCTTACCAGAAAGGATTTTTCCGTAGCGAATGGCCCGAACACTTGCATCAATGTCTTTAATCTTTTATCCAGACTAGAGGAAACCCCGACCTTGAAGAAGTCGCCGGCGGAATGGACAAGCACATATAAATAATCGAGTCTATTCATTTCAATTCACATCCAGCCTTTTTAGAGAGCACATTTTCCGCCTTACAGCCTAAAAAATGGGGATAAATCCAAGCCATCAACGCATTTTTCTTCATAAGTCCCGACATAACCCCACAGACGCTCGCAATCAGCTTGCGGCCCGGTGAAGACCTGTCGATGCAATCTGTGCCTTATCTGTGCCTTGAGTAGGTTGCACTGGATGCTCTATGCTGCCCTCTGCCTTTGCCACCAATCGCTTAGCTCCTACAGCAGCTCCCAGGGTAAATCGCGGCGGCCATGAACCGGCTTGAGCACCCCAGAGTTCCTAAGCGACTGTGCCGCCCACCGTGCGTCGTATTGCCACGTGTATAGCAGGCTACCGGAACGACTCAACTCGACTTGGTAGTTGTCCCAAATGAATTTCGCGACGTCTTTTGGCCACCCCTTTCCCCCAGACGCCCGAAGTGCCTCAACCACCCAGTTCTTCATGTCGTCGCGCGTTGCCATCTCGGGCTCCAGTATCGTTGCGGGAACAATGAAAAAGGATGACGTTGCCTATCCCGGCGGGGACATAGACCGAGTCCCGCCACGCCCATCCGGATATCCAAAACAAAAACGCCGAGAGGAAACCTCTCGGCGTTCTTCGTTAGGCAAGACAGTCTCGCCCCTCAAACATCAATATTCCGCGCCACCAACGCATTGCTCTCAATGAAGTTCCGGCGCGGTTCCACGTCGTCGCCCATCAGCGTGGTGAAGATCTGGTCCGCGGCAATGGCGTCTTCAATCTGCACGCGCAGCAGGCGGCGCTGGGTGACGTCCATGGTGGTTTCCCACAGCTGCTCGGGGTTCATTTCGCCCAGGCCCTTGTAGCGCTGGCGGCTCACGCCGCGCTCGGCTTCGCTCAGCAGCCACGTCATGGCGGCGTGGAAGTCGGTCACGTGCTGCTCGCGCACCTTGTCGCCGGTGCCGCGGCGCACCTTGGCGCCGTCGCCAATCAGGCCCTGGAAGGTGGCGGCGGTGCCCGACAGGGCGGCGTAGTCTGCGCTGGCTACGAAGTCTGCGTCGATATGGCTGAGGCGCTGGTTGCCGTGCTGGCGGCGTACCACCATGACGCGGTACTTCTCGCTCTTCTCGTCGTACTGCATGAAGGCGTCTGCGGTGGCGCCGCCGTTGGCGTTGCTGGCGTTGCCTTGCATTTCCAGCAGGCGGGCCTTGAGCGTGCGGGCGCTGGCTTCGGCTGCGGCTTCGCTGCTGAGGTCCAGAGACACGCCTTCGGCAATGGCGCGCAGGGCGTCGGCGTCAATCACGCGAGACAGGCGCTCGATCACGCCGCGGCTGAGCTGGTACTGGCGTGCGAGTTCGGCCAGGGCGTCGCCGGCAATCTCGGTGCCGTCGGCACGCACGAGCACGGCGGTGTCCAGGGCCTGGCGCACGAGGTAGGCGGCCATCTCAACGTCGTCTTTGATGTAGCGCTCTTCCTTGCCGTGCTTGATCTTGTAGAGCGGCGGCTGGGCGATGTACACGTGGCCGCGCTCGATGATCTCGGGCATCTGGCGGTAGAAGAACGTGAGCAGCAGCGTGCGGATGTGCGAGCCGTCCACGTCAGCATCGGTCATGATGATGATGCGGTGGTAGCGCAGCTTGTCGAGGTTGTAGTCGTCTTTGCCAATGCCGGTGCCCATGGCGGTGATGAGCGTGAGCACTTCCTGGCTGGAGAGCATCTTGTCAAAGCGTGCGCGCTCCACGTTCAGGATCTTGCCCTTGAGCGGCAGGATTGCCTGGAACTTGCGGTCGCGGCCTTGCTTGGCAGAGCCGCCTGCGGAGTCACCCTCGACGATGAAGAGTTCAGACAGCGCGGGGTCTTTCTCTTGGCAGTCGGCCAGCTTGCCGGGCAGGCCCATGCCGTCGAGCACGCCCTTGCGGCGGGTCATTTCGCGGGCCTTGCGGGCGGCTTCACGCGCGCGGGCAGCTTCAACGATCTTGCCGCAGATGATCTTGGCGTCAACGGGCGTTTCCAGCAGGAAGTCGCTCAGCGCCTTGGCCACAACGTCTTCCACGGGCAGACGCACTTCAGACGAGACGAGCTTGTCTTTGGTCTGCGAGCTGAACTTGGGCTCGGGCACCTTGACGGACAGCACGCAGGTCAGGCCTTCGCGCATGTCGTCACCCGAGGTGTCGACCTTGGCCTTCTTGGCGATCTCGTTGTCGGTGATGTACTTGTTGATGACGCGCGTCATGGCGGCGCGCAGGCCCGTGAGGTGGGTGCCGCCGTCGCGCTGAGGGATGTTGTTGGTGAAGCAGAGCACCTGCTCGTTGTAGGCGTCGTTCCACTGCATCGACACTTCTACGGCCACACCGTCTTTCTCGCCGGTGGCAAAGAAGATGGTGGGGTGCAGCACGGTCTTGTTCTTGTTGATGTACTCAACAAAGCCCTTCACGCCGCCCGAGAAGGCAAAGTCTTCTTCCTTGCCGGTGCGCTGGTCGGTCAGCCTGATGTGCACGCCGTTGTTCAGGAACGAGAGCTCGCGAATGCGCTTGGAGAGGATCTCGTAGTGGTATTCGACGTTGGTGAAGATTTCTTCGTCGGCCAGGAAGTGCACTTCGGTGCCGCGCTTGTCGGTGGTGCCCGACACGCGCAGCGGCGAGACTTCGACCATCTGGCCGTCCGGCGCTTGCACCGTTTCGATCAGGCGGTTTTGCGGAACGCCCTGTGCAAACTCGATGTAATGCACCTTGCCACCCTGGCGGACCGTCACCTTCATCCACTTCGACAGACCGTTCACGCAAGACACGCCAACGCCGTGCAGGCCGCCCGACACCTTGTAGCTGTTCTGGTTGAACTTGCCACCGGCGTGCAGCTCGGTCATGGCGATCTCGGTCGCGCTGCGCTTGGGCTCGTGCTTGTCGTCAAACTTGATGCCGGTCGGGATGCCACGGCCATTGTCGATCACGGAGATGGAGTTGTCCGTGTGGATGGTGACCTGGATCTCGGTGCAATGCCCGGCCAGCGCCTCGTCAATGGAGTTGTCCAGCACCTCGAACACGAGGTGGTGCAGGCCGGTGCCATCCGAGGTGTCGCCGATGTACATGCCCGGCCGCTTGCGTACCGCCTCCAGGCCTTCCAGGATCTGGATCGAGGCGGCGTCATAGCTGTGGGCCTCGGCGGGGGTGGATTGCGGTTTCTGCTCTTCGGTCATGTCGTTCTGCTCGCAGCCATGGGCGTTTTGCGCACACAGCGGGGTTGCTTAAAAACGGCGAAGGGGCGGATCGTCACGATCCAGCCCCTCGTCTTGCTCTGGGTGCAGCGGTGCGTCAAATGCGCATCGGCATGACGACGTACTTGAAGGTGTCGTCGTCGGGCAGGGTGATGAGCGCGCTCGAGTTGGAGTCGCCCAGGCTCACCTGCACTTTTTCGGCCTTGAGGTTGGCCAGCACGTCCAGCAGGTAGGTGACGTTGAAACCGATATCCAGCGCGTCGCCCTGGTAGTCGATTTCGAGTTCTTCCTGCGCTTCTTCCTGGTCAGCGTTGGTGGAGCTGATCTTCAGGACGTTGGTGTCGAGCATGCAGCGCACGCCCTTGAACTTGTCGGTCGTCAGGATGGCCGTGCGTTGCAGCGCGCTCTGCAGGAACGTGCGGTCGATCGTGAAACTGTTGCGGTAACCCTTCGGGATCACGCGCTGGAAATCCGGGAACTTGCCTTCGACCAGCTTGGAGATCAGTTCGATATTGCCAAAGGTGAACTTGACCTGGTTCGACGCCAGTTGCACCGAGACGGGATCGTCCACGTCTTCCAGCAGGCGTTGCAGTTCGAGGATGGTCTTGCGCGGGATGATGACTTCGTGGCGGCCGCCGGCGCCTGCCGGTTGCTCTCCGGTTTCAACGCCGCAATAGGCCAGGCGGTGGCCATCGGTGGCGACGGCCATGACTTGCTTGCCATCGACCACCAGCAGCATGCCGTTGAGGTAGTAGCGGATATCTTGCTGGGCCATCGCGAAGTGCACCATCGCCAGCAGATGCTTGAGCGTCTTCTGCGGCACCGTGATGCGGGCACCGAAATCGGTTGCCTCTGCGACGGTCGGGAATTCTTCGGCGGCCAGCGTCTGCAGCGCAAAGCGGCTCTTGCCGGATTGCACGGTCATGCGCTTGTCGTTGAGCGTGAGGGCGACTTCGCCTTCAGGCATGGCACGCAGGATGTCGACCAGCTTGCGGGCGGCCACGGTGGTGGCCACATCGCCGGCGCCGGCGCCGCAATCGGCGTGCGTGGTGATCTGGATTTCGATGTCGGTGGACAGGAAGGAAACCCGTTCACCTTGCTTGGTGATGAGCAGATTGGCCAGGATGGGCAGCGTGTGTCGGCGTTCCACGATGCCGCTCACGATTTGCAGCGGACGCAGCAGGTTGTCTCGCGAGGTTTTGACCAATTGCATGAAGGCGATCCTTGGCTTGAGAGGTGACACCGCGCGCGCCCCAGCCTGGGCCCACGTGGGCCGGTGCCTGCAGGAGCATTCGCGATTAACCCAAAGTTGTTGTAAATCAATGGGTTAATCACAAATCATACCGCAAATAAGGGGGCGCTGGATAGCGTCACGCGCGCGGCAAATATGTCTATTGTGCATGAAAAGACGCCCGCATTGGAGCGGGCGTCTATCGAGGCTTGATTCAGGGCGAATGGCGTTGCCATGCGCTCTGCTGACCATCGCGCGGTCAACCCTTGAGCGTTTGCTCCAGCACGTGCAACTCGTGATTGAGCTGGGCGTCCTTGGTGCGCTCGTCGGCGATCTTTCGCACGGCGTGCAGCACCGTGGTGTGGTCGCGTCCGCCGAACAATTCGCCAATCTCGGGCAGGCTCTTCTGCGTGAGTTCCTTGGCCAGATACATGGCGATCTGGCGCGGGCGCGCGATGTTGGCTGGCCGCTTCTTGGAGTACATATCCGCGACCTTGATGTTGTAAAAATCCGCGCAGGTCTTCTGGATGTTTTCCACCGAGATCTGGCGGTTCTGCACCGTCAGCAGGTCTTTGAGCGCCTCGCGCGTGACCTCGATCGTGATCTCTTTGCCGTGGAAGTTGGAGTACGCCAGGATCTTGCGCAGCGCGCCCTCCAGCTCACGCACGTTCGAGCGCAGGTGCTTGGCCACGAAGAAGGCCACCTCTTCCGGCACGGTCACGTTCTCGGCCTGCGCCTTCTTCATCAGAATCGCGACGCGCATCTCCAGCTCGGGCGGCTCGATCGCCACGGTCAGGCCGGAGTCGAAGCGCGAGATCAGGCGGTCATCGATGCCGGTGATCTCTTTCGGATACGTATCGCTGGTGATGATGACCTGCGCGCGGTTGGCGATCAGCGCCTCGAACGCGTAGAAGAACTCTTCCTGCGTGCGGTTCTTGCCCGAGAAAAACTGAATATCATCGATCAGCAGCAGATCGAGCGAGTGGTAGTAGCGCTTGAAATCGTCAAACGCCTTGCGCTGGTATGCCTTCACCACATCGGACACGTACTGCTCTGCGTGGATGTAGCGGATGCGCGCGCGCGGGTTCTCCATCAGCATGAAATTGCCGATGGCGTGGATCAAGTGCGTCTTGCCCAAGCCCACGCCGCCGTAAAGGTACAGCGGGTTGTACGACTTGCCGGGGTTGTTGGCGACCTGAATGGCGGCAGCGCGCGCCAACTGGTTCGCCTTACCGGTGACGAAGTTGTCGAACGTCAGGATCTGGTTCAGCCGCGAGCGCTCGTGCACGGAATCATCCACCGGCGCCTGCGGCGGCGCGGCCAGGCTCGTGACCACGGCGGGCGCTTGCGGCATGCGGTACGACTGGGCACGGACTTCGGCGGCGTCCATCACGGGCACATCGATATCGGCAGCGGTATGGCTGGCCGTTGCGAGCGCGGTTTCGCGATACACGGCCTGCGCGGGGCGCAGATTGGCCGCATCATGCGCGGCACCGTTGCCGCCCGACATGGCCTGCCGCGGTTGAATCTGCTGCGCCCCCAGAGGCTGCATCGGCACCGGCGCGAGCGACGGCTGCAAGGCCGCCTGGCGCTGGCCGGCGGTCGGATCGAGCACGAACTGCACGTCGACCGTCGCCTCCCAGTAGTCGCACGCAAGCGACTGGATGCGGCCAGAGAACTGGCTCTTGACCCAGTCGAGCTTGAAGCGGTTGGGCGCAGCAATCCGCAGCGTGCACGCCTGCTCGTCGAATGACAGCGGCGTCAGCGGCTTGATCCACGTCTTGAATTGTTGCGGCGTTAGCTCACTCTCAAGCTGAGCAGACGCCGCATGCCAGAAATCCTGCATCGTTATCGTTAGGTGTTTGACCGGCGCCACACGCGTCTGATGACGTCCCCGGGTGGGCCGGCCGCCGGGTCCCTGGCGCTGGCCAGAAACCGGGTGGCTTTCGTTATTGGAACGGGATTGTACCCCCTGCGGAAAGTTATCCACAAAGGATAAGTCTGTGGATAACCTGTGGACCCGCTGTGAGTAGCGGTGGACAACCGATTTTATTGACTCACCGCAAACCCAATCCCGACAAGGCTTTCCGCAGAGCGCCCCAAGCCGCACAAGGCGTTGGGGACAACTCGTCGACAGGTGGATTAGAGGGACCGGGCGCGCGTTATCCCCAATCAGTTAGGCTTGACAGATGCGGGAAATGCCGCTTAAATGTCGGGTTCTGCGATGCGCAGCAGGGGAGCGCACGCTTGTTCGCGTCAGATGCGGGGCGAGAAACACTTCGTCGCGACTGATCCGGCTTAGGCCCGATGCTCTCGGTGCCCGATGTTCCGGTGACACCCTAGACCTGAACAACACAGCGCACGGCGGTCTGCGTGGGCGATTTCTCTGACTGAATCGACACCAGGCCGCGGGGGCAGCCCTAGGCCCGGCGCGTGCGGCGATGTCCGCACCACCCATTAACAAGAGAGTGCATCATGAAGCGTACCTATCAACCTTCCGTTACCCGTCGCAAGCGCACCCACGGTTTCCGTGTCCGCATGAAGACCCGTGGTGGCCGTGCCGTGCTGAACGCACGCCGCGCCAAGGGCCGTAAGCGCCTGGCCATCTAAAGACGGCCGCGCCGAGGGTGGCGGCTCATGGCCGTTGCCCATGGCTTTGCGGCACGCTGGCGATGGGCCTGCACGCCTACCCCAAAGCCGCAAGGCTGACAAAAACGGATGAGTTTTCATCCGTTTTTGCTTTGCGGCCGGTCCGGCGTAGTCGTCACTTCGTGCTGTATGTGCGCGCCAACGGCAACGTCCAGGCGCGCTTGGGCGTGGTGATCGGCAAGAAATTCGCCAAGCGCGCCGTGGAGCGCAACCTCATCAAGCGTCAGTGCCGCGAGTTGTTCCGCCTACGTCAGCCTCTGCTGGGCGGGCGCGACGTGCTGATCCGTCTGCAGGCCAAGTTTCCGCGCCAGGACGTGCCCACCGTTGCCGCCTTCAAGCGCATCTGCCGCGAAGAGCTGATTCAGCTCTTTGAGGTTGCCACGAGACCGCTGCCGGCGCCCCCCGCCGCCACACCTTCCCAGCCCACTGCTGGGAGCACGCCATGACGCGCGCGCTGCTGTTTCTGCTGCGCATCTACAAAGTGGCGTTCAGCCCGTTTGTGGGCGCGCAATGCCGTTTCCTCCCGACCTGTTCTGACTACGCGCGCGACGCCGTGCTCACTCACGGGCCGGGTTACGGCAGTTATCTTGCGGCAAAACGTCTATGCCGTTGCCATCCATTCGCACAAGGCGGGTATGATCCTGTGCCGCCCGCCGCTGGCGACGCTGCGCCCCGCTCCAACGATCCCGCATCGACCGACGCGACCGCAGCTGACTCCCAGCCTGCGCGGCCGTCGATTCACCTTCCCAGACCGTAATCCGACATGGATATCAAACGCACCATTCTCTGGGTGATCTTCTCGCTGGCGGTTGTCCTGCTGTTCGACAACTGGCAACGCGCGAATGGCCACCAGTCGATGTTCTTCCCGACGCCGCAAACGGCCACGTCGACGGCCGCCGCGCCGGGCAGCACGCCCGCAGGTGACGTGCCGAACAGCGCCTCCACGACGGTAGCCACCGGGTCGCAAGCCGCCCCGGCCACGGGCGCCGCTTCGCAGGCACCGGCCTCGGAAAAGATCGTCATCTCGACCGACCTGCTGCGCGCCACCATCGACACCGATGGCGCCATCGTCACCAAGCTGGAACTGCTCAACCAGAAAGACCACGACGGCAACCCGATGGTGCTGTTCGACCGCAGCGTCGAGCGTACCTATCTGGCGCGCTCGGGCCTCATCGGCGGCGACTTCCCGAACCACACGACGGTGTTCACGACATCGACCGGCCCACGTGACCTGGGCACCGGCAACGACGTGTCGATCACGCTGACGGCCGACAAGGGCGGAGCCAAGCTGGCCAAGACCTACGTCTTCAAGCGCGGCAGCTACGTGATCGACACGCGTTTCGACGTGACCAACGACGGCACCGCGCCGATCAACCCGACGCTGTACCTGGAACTGGCCCGCGACGGCGGCGCTGTGGAGCAATCGCGCTTCTACAGCACGTTCACCGGCCCGGCCGTGTACACCGACGGCGACAAGTTCCACAAGATCACCTTCGCCGACATCGACAAGGGCAAGGCGCACGTGCCGGCCCCGACCGACAGCGGCTGGGTGGCGATGGTGCAGCATTACTTTGCATCGGCGTGGATCCCTGCGGACAACGTCAAGCGCGAGTACTACGTCAACCGCGTCGACACCAACTTCTACCGCATCGGACTCCAGGAGCCGCTGGGCACAGTCGCGCCGGGCTCCAGCGTGTCGGCCACGGCACGCTTGTTTGCCGGCCCACAGCAAGCACGCATGCTCGAGGCCATCACCCCTGGCCTGGATCTGGTGAAGGACTATGGCTGGCTGACCATTGTGGCCAAGCCGCTGTTCTGGCTGCTTGAGAAGATCCACGCGCTGCTGGGCAACTGGGGCTGGTCGATCGTCGCGCTCACGGTGCTCATCAAGCTCGTGTTCTTCCCGCTGTCGGCCACGAGCTATCGCTCGATGGCGAAGATGAAAGACCTGCAGCCGCGCATGACGGCCATCCGCGAGCGCCACAAGGGCGATCCGCAGAAGATGAACCAGGAGATGATGACGCTGTATCGCACCGAGAAGGTCAATCCGCTCGGCGGCTGCCTGCCGATCGTGATCCAGATCCCGGTATTCATGGCGTTGTACTGGGCGCTGCTGTCGTCGGTTGAAATGCGCGGTGCGCCTTGGATAGGCTGGGTGCACGATCTGTCCACGCCTGATCCGCTCTACATTCTGCCGGTGCTGATGGCCGTGTCGATGTTCGTGCAGACCAGGCTGAACCCGACCCCGCCGGACCCGGTGCAGGCCAAGGTCATGATGTTCATGCCGATCGCGTTCTCGGTGATGTTCTTCTTCTTCCCGGCCGGCCTGGTGCTGTACTGGGTGGTGAACAACTGCCTGTCGATCGCGCAGCAATGGTCGATCAACCGCATGCTGGGTACCAACAAGAAGGCGGCACCCGCCAAGTAAGGCGAATGCGCTTCAGCAAAAAGGGCACCTCCGGGTGCCCTTTTTTTTACGCCTGCCTGAAACGCTTCAAGCTTTTCAAACGGGAGCGTGGCAGACGGCCTCGATGTTGTGACCATCCGGGTCGCGCACGAAAGCACCGTAGTAGTTCGGGTGATAGTGCGCGCGCACGCCGGGTGCGCCATTGTCGGTGCCGCCTGCAGCCATTGCCGCAGTGTAGAACGCCTCCACCTCGGCACGCGTGTCGACGCGGAAGGCCACGTGCAGCGGCGGCTTGTTCGGCCCCTGCCCAGCCATCGCCGCTGAAATCCAGAACTCCGCCTTGCCGGGTGGGCCAAAACCGGCCACATCGGTGTGGCCGGTGACGGCCGCTGGAAACTCCAGCACCTTGGCCAAGCCAATCGCGCTGAACGCCTGTTCGTAGAACCGCTTGCTGGCTTCGAAGTCGCTGACGACGACGCCGGTGTGATCGATCATCCGAATCTCCTGGGTTGGAAACTGGCGCGCAACTGCGCGGCTGCCGCACAATACCGCCCATGACCGCCGCTGACCATCCCACCGCCTCCGCCGCGCCGCGCGCCCCCATCCTCACGATCCCCATCGCGGCGATTGCCACCGCCCCTGGGCGGGGCGGCATTGGCGTGGTGCGCGTATCGGGGCCCGACGTGCGCGCCGTCATGCAAGCCGTGTGCGGACGCCTGCTGACGCCGCGCCAGGCAACTTACCTCCCCTTCCTCGACGCCGACGGTAACGCCATCGACCGCGGCATCGCGCTGTGGTTTCCCGCGCCGCATTCGTACACGGGCGAAGACGTGCTGGAGCTGCAGGGCCACGGCGGCCCCGTCGTGATGCAGCTGCTGCTGCAGCGTTGCCTGGCCGCCGGTCGCGAGATCGGCCTGCGCGTGGCGGAGCCCGGCGAGTTCACGCGCCGCGCCTTTCTCAACGACAAGATGGATCTGGCGCAGGCTGAGGCCGTCGCCGACCTGATCGAGGCCAGCACCGAAGCTGCCGCACGTTCGGCGGCGCGGTCGCTCGATGGTGCGTTCTCGCAGGCGGTGCATGCGCTGGTCGAGCGCGTGATCCATCTGCGCATGCTGGTGGAAGCAACGCTGGATTTTCCTGAGGAGGAAATCGACTTCCTGGAAGCCTCCGACGCGCGCGGTCAGCTCGCTGGCATTCGCGCGGCCGTGGATGGCGTGCTGGCGCAGGCGCGCCAGGGTGCGCTGCTGCGTGAAGGCCTGCACGTGGTGCTGGCGGGGCAGCCGAACGTGGGCAAGTCGTCGCTACTCAATGCGCTGGCCGGCGCGGAGCTGGCCATCGTCACGCCCATTGCCGGCACCACGCGCGACAAGGTGCAGCAGACCATCCAGATCGAAGGCATCCCGCTGAACATCGTCGACACGGCGGGCCTGCGCGCTACGGAAGACGAAGTCGAGCGCATCGGTATCGAGCGCACCTGGGCTGCCATCGCCCGCGCTGATGTCGTCCTGCATCTGCTGGACGCAGCGGACTATCGCGCCAACGGCCTCTCGCCCGAAGATGCCGCCATCGACGCTCGCATCGCCGAGCACGTGCCCGCCGGCGTGCCAACCCTGCGCGTCGTCAACAAGATCGACCTCTCGGGCGTGGCCGTACCGGGCCGCGTGGATTCAGAGACGCCCGAGGTGTGGCTCTCGGCGCGCGATGGCCTGGGCGTTGAATTGCTGCGCGCGGCGTTACTGGAGATTGCCGGCTGGCAGGGCGGCGGCGAGGGGCTTTACCTCGCACGGGAGCGCCATCTCGCCGCGCTCCGCACGGCCCGCGAACATCTGGCCACGGCCGCAGAGCACGCAGATCAGCAAGCGCAATCGCTGGACCTGTTTGCCGAAGAACTGCGGCTTGCGCAGGAGGCGTTGAACAGCATTACGGGGGCGTTTTCGAGTGATGACTTGCTGGGGGTGATTTTTAGTCGGTTTTGTATTGGAAAATAATTGGCTGCCCAGGGATGCCCAAGGTTGCCAAGAACACCCCAACAAGCCCTTGTTTTACAAAGAATTGTTGACTGACGTTGCCCAACGATTCCCATTGACACCCAGCGATCTATAGTACACAGTAAAGTACACAAGCCCCTTGTGTACGAACCTCTGTGTACTAAAGATGCCCCGGACCGTCCCTCCCCTCACCGACACTCGCATCAAGGCCCTCAAGCCGAAGACCGCCCGTTATCAAGTGGCGGATGGCGGCGGCTTGGTGCTGGAGATCATGGTGTCGGGGTCGAAGGTCTGGCGGTACCGCTACTCGCTGCACGGCAAGCAGCAGCCCCTTGTGACGATCGGCGACTACCCTGCCGTCAGCCTGACTGCAGCGCGTGAGCGAGCCCGCAGGTATTCTGAGATCGTTGCGGCTGGCTCCTCGCCCATTGCCCAATCCAAGAAGGATCGCGGCGCCGATACCGCGCCGACCACCATTCGCGAGTTCTCGGCACAGTGGTTTGAGGCGACGATTGCCGACAAGTCAGAGGAATACCGTCGAGGCGTGCGGCGCGCACTGGATAAGGACATCCTGCCGGTCATCGGCTCGAAGCCGCTCACGGAAGTCACGCCTGGCGAAGTGCTGGAGCTTTGCGACAAGATCAAGGCTCGCGGCGCCCCCAAGATGGCGCTCTTCACACGTAACGTGCTCAAGCGCATGTATGAGTACGCTGTCGCCCGCCACGTCGCCACGACAAACCCCGCTCAAGCTCTTGTTGCCCGCTTCATCGCCACACAAGAAAGCCGCAAGCATGTGTTCATTGCCACGTATGCGTGCGCGCTGGTGGGCCCGTTTGAACCCATCGTCAGTCAAGAGCACAAGCGCCTTGGGCTGTTTGCGCCCGACGCGTTGCCGGTGAATTTGCCGAAGGGCTATCGGGCATCGATTTCGGCGACGCTGGAGGCATCGGTTTAGCCCGATGCGTGTGCTCTTCATCTGCAGCCGCAATCGGCTGCGCAGCCCAACGGCGGAAGCGGTCTTCGCCAAGTGGCCCAACGTCGAGACAGATTCAGCGGGCTTGGCTCCCGACGCAGACGTGCAACTCGACGCCGACCAGCTCGACTGGGCTGAGGTGATTTTCGTCATGGAACGCAGCCACCAGCAACGCTTGTCAAAGCGATTTGGTTCGCGGTTACGCGACAAGCGCGTGGTGTGTCTGGGTATTCCCGACGACTACGTGTTCATGCAGCCAGAACTCGTCGCCTTGCTGGAGAAACGGGTCGGTCTGTATCTGCGCAGTTGATTGGTAAGCAAACCGTTCAATCCTTACCCCAACGCCAGCGCGGCGGCTCGCCTTTCCACCAGCAAACCAGCACCAGCAACGCCGTCATACCCAGCACGTACAACGCAAAGCTCGACTGTGTGCGCCCTGGGGGAAGCCCGACGATGCCCACCACCAGCAGTACGGCATAGATGGCGAGCACCACCCAGCCCTGCCAACGCGAAGGCAAGCCCCATCCCCAACCGTAGCGCTTGGCGGGGAACCAGTACCCGTTGGAATTGGTAGGCATCGTTGTCTGAGAGAGCGCATGCAAAGGACACACGCCACTGTACTCCCACGCAGAATCGGCGCAACAAACGCCAACAGCCAGCCGGTCAATACCGCTGGCGGATGTCGTTTGCAACAGAGAAGGGCGCGCGCTGAGCACACCGAAGCGGCGGACAATGGCACACAGGCCATCAACCGCATCTTGCTAGCTTCTGTATCGGGGAGTGGAGCGTTGGTTGAATCCGGAAAGGCTTCCGGTGCGCGCAAGGCGCTACAAACCAAGCTCGGCGGAACGGAGGTCGATTGACTTCACACCGCCAGCGGCAGCACCCGATTGGTGCTACCGAAACAATCGCGCGATCTTAGTAGAGCTTCTTCGGCAGCATTTGCGAACGCAGGCGTTTACGCGTACGCGACACGGCAGCAGCCTTCTTGCGCTTGCGCTCGGTCGTCGGCTTTTCGTAAGCGGTGCGGGCGCGCAGTTCCTTGATCAGGCCAGTGCGCTCGATTTCACGGCGGAAGCGGCGCAGCGCAACTTCGACCGGCTCGTTTTCTTTCAGACGGATGGTGGTCATCGGGTCCCTTGCTCAATATTCGGGTGGACGGCGAAACAGCAGATTATATACCGCCCAGAGGGCGTGCAGTGTAGTTGAATCTGTTTACCGATGCAAGGCACTTCCGATTGTGGCGGAAAGGCCATTTCCTGCCGCAATTTTGTGCAGATGCGTGGCCTTGATGCTACGCCATGAGCGGCCAGCCTGCCGAAGGAGCGAGGAAGAGGAACGCCGCTTGCTCAGGGCGAGCATCTCTCCTGACTTCTATCGTGGAACGCGCTCCCAAGTCTGCGCCTGCGTTAGCTGCCACAAGCGCGCCGCCCTCTGCCGAAGCGCTGCCCGAACGGCTGCGCTATGTGGACGACACGCGCCCGGGCTACACCCGGCGCCGCCTGCGCGGCCGCTTTGTCTATTTCGATACGCGCGGCGAGCGCATCCGCGATCCAGCGGTCATTGCGCGCATCAACAAACTGGCGATTCCGCCTGCTTATACCAACGTATGGATCTGCCCACATGCGGGCGGTCATTTGCAGGCAACAGGGCGCGACGCGCGTGGGCGAAAACAATATCGCTATCACGCCGACTGGCGCGCCTTTCGCGATGCCGACAAATACGGGCGGCTGCTGGCCTTCGGGGCAGCGCTGCCGCGCGTGCGTAAAGCGATCACCGCCCACCTGGCGGCGCCAGGCCTGTCGCGCGAGAAGATGCTGGCGACGGTGGTCTTTCTACTGGACGTGACGCTGGTGCGCGTGGGTAACGTAGCGTATGCGCGCGACAACCGCTCCTATGGGCTCACAACGCTGCGCAATCGCCACGTGGAGGTGCACGGCAACACGGTGCGTTTTCAGTTTCGCGGCAAGAGCGGCGTGGAGCATGATGTGTCGGTATCGGACCCGCGCCTGGCGCGCATCATTCGACGCTGTGTCGATCTGCCGGGGCAGGAGTTGTTCCAGTACATCGACGAAGCGGGCGACCGCCGCGTAATCGACTCCGCAGATGTGAATACATACTTACAAGAGATTACCGGCACGGATTTCACGGCGAAGGACTATCGCACCTGGGCCGGCAGCGTGCTCGCGCTGGATCTGTTGCGCGGACGCACGTCGGCGAACGCTACCGAGGCGCGCCGGCAGGTGGTGCAAGCCGTTGCTGCCGTGGCCCAACGCCTGGGAAACACGCCGGCCGTCTGCCGCAAGTGCTATGTGCATCCGGCCGTAGTGGACGCGTTCCTGGCGGGTGAGCTGGAAGCGCAGCCCCCGACCCGCGCACGCAAGGGCCTGCGACGCGAAGAAGTGGCCCTGCTTCGCTTTCTTGAATCCACTGCCAGCGCAAAGGGCACAGGCGAAAAAAAGCCCGCCTGAACAAGGCGGGCTTTCGAGCGAACAGACGCGAATTTACTTCGATTGCTGCGGCGTCATGTCCGGCGTGGCGGGCGCAACGCCCGGCGCAGCCGTCGGCTGAGCCTGCTGTGCGGCCACGGTGGTGCTGTGTTCCTGCAGACCGCCGCCCAGCGCCGTGTAAAGATCAATGGCGTTGGTCAGGCGAGCCAGGCGCGTCTGCACCAGCGTCTGGTCAGCGCTGAACAGATCGCGCTGCGCGTCGAGCACATCGAGAAAGCTCGACACGCCGTTGCGATAGCGCTGGTCAGACAGCGTCAGGCGATCGGCCGTGGCATCGCGGAAGCGCTTCTGCGCTGCCACCTGCTCTTCCAGCGTGCCGCGCGCCACGAGGGCGTCGGACACCTCGCGGAAGGCGGTCTGGATCGTCTTCTCGTAGTTGGCAACCGCGATCTTCTGGTTGGTCTTGGTCAAGTCCAGGTTGAAGATGTTGGTGCCCCAGTTGAAGATCGGCAGCGTCAGGTTCGGCACGAACGACCACAGCCCCGTTCCGCTCTTGAAGAGATCATGCAGCGCGCCGCTTGCCGTCCCCACGTTGGACGTCAGCCCGATGCTCGGGAAAAACGCCGCACGCGCCACGCCAATGTTGGCGTTGGCGGCAATCAGCTTCTGCTCCGCCTGACGAATGTCCGGGCGTTGCTCCAGCAGTTCCGAGGGCACACCCGGCGGAATGTCGGCGACGATCTTTTCCGACGACACCGTGGTCGGCGTGGGCAGGTCGGCCGGCAAGGGAGCGCCGACCAGCACCACCAGGGCGTTGGTCGCCTGGGCGTACTGGCGCGTGAGCTGAGCCACCGACACGCGCGCCGACTCCACCAGCGTCTCGGTCTGGCGCAGGTCCAGCGCCGACGAAGCACCCACATCAAACCGCTGCTTGGCGAGCTTGTAGTAGTCTTCGCGGCCCTTCAGGGTTTGCTGTGCCAGATCCAGCTGCTCGGCATAGGCGCGCTCGTTCAGATAAGCCTTGGCCACCTGCGAGATCAGGCTGATCTGCGCGGCACGCCGGCCTTCATCCGTCGCCAGATAGCTCGCACGCGCAGACGACGTCACATCGCCCACGCTGAACAGGTTCACCTGGTAGTTGCTGATGCCCACGCCAAGCTGGTACTGCTTGGTGTAGATGTCGCCGCCGGTCGTCGAGATCGACGGCGGCGTATGGCTGCGCGTGTACGTGGCAGACGCGTTGACCGGCGGCAGCAGGTCGGCGATCTGCAGGCGGTACTGCGCACGCGCCGCCTCGACGTTGAGCATGGCCACGCGCAGGTCGCGGTTGTTCTCAAGCGCAAGGCCAATCAGCTTTTGCAAGCGCGCATCGGGGAAGAACTCACGCCAGCCCAGGTCGGTCGCGCGCGGGGCGTTCTCACCGGGCTTGGCTGAGTCTGCCGGCACGGCGTAGCCGGCCGGTGCCTGCGGATAGGTGCTCGTTACCGGAGCATCCGGGCGCTCATACGTCGGCGCCAGCGAGCAGCCGGACAGCACGCCGGCCGCCAGCAGGAGCGCCGGCAGCAGCGCAGGGGTTCGAAAGGTCATCGTTTTCTGCATGTTCAGATTTCCTCGTCCAGCGGACGGTGCGCGGCATCCAGGCGGCGTTGACGCTCGCTGCCCTTGAAGATGCGGCGGACCACCACGAAGAACACGGGCACCAGCACCACGGCCAGCACCGTCGCGGTGATCATCCCGCCCATCACGCCGGTACCGATGGCGCGTTGGCTGGCAGAGCTGGCGCCCGTGGCAATCGCCAGCGGCAGCACGCCCAGGATGAAGGCGAACGACGTCATGATGATCGGGCGGAACCGCAGGTGCACGGCTTCCAGCGTCGCGTCGATCAGGCTCTTGCCTTGCGCCTGCAAGTCCTTCGCAAACTCGATGATCAGAATCGCGTTCTTGGCGGACAGACCCACCACCGCAATCAGGCCGACCTTGAAGTACACGTCATCGGGCATCGCGCGCAGCGTCACGCCCAGCAGCGCGCCGAGCACGCCCAGCGGCACCACCAGAATCACAGCAGCCGGGATCGACCAGCTTTCGTACAGCGCCGCCAGCACCAGGAACACGGCCAGCAGCGACAGCGCATACAGCGCCGGCGCCTGCGAGCCCGAGGCCTTTTCCTGCAGCGACTGGCCCGTCCACTCATAGCCGATGCCAGCCGGCAGCTTGGAGGCCAGACGTTCCATCTCGGCCATGGCGTCACCCGAGCTGGCACCCGGCGCAGCCGCACCCGAAAGGCGAACTGCCGGGTAGCCGTTGTAGCGCACGAGCTGCACCGGGCCGACGATCCAATGGCCCTTGGCGAACGTCGACATCGGCACCATGTTGCCCTGCCCGTTGCGCACGTACAGGTTCATGATGTCTTCGGGCTGCATGCGGTTGATCTTGTCCGCTTGCACGATCACACGCTGCTGACGACCGTAGTTCGGGAAGTCGTTGGCGTACGCCGAGCCCAGCGCCGTCGACAGCACCGCGTTGATGTCGGTGAACGACACACCCAGCGCATTGGCCTTCTCGCGGTCGATATCCACCTGGTACTGCGGCGAATCCTCCAGACCTTCCGGGCGCATGCCCGTAATGACCTTGCTCTTCGCCGCCATCCCCATCAGTTGATTACGGGCTGCGATCAGCGCGTCGTGGCCCAGGCCAGCACGATCCTGCAGACGGAAGGTAAAGCCGGTGGCGTTGCCCAACTCCGGAATCGGAGGCGGGTTCAGCGGAAACACGATTGCATCGCGAATGCCACCGAACAGCGCACCAAAGGCACGGCCAACCACGGCATCGGCGGTTTGATCCTTGCCCTTACGCTCGCTCCAGTCCTTGAACGGCGTGAACACGATACCGGCGTTCGGCCCGTTGCCCGAGAAGCTGAAACCCTGCACGGCCACGATGTTCTCGACCGCCTTTTCATGCTTGTAGTAGTTCTCGACCTGCTTGATCACTTCCAGCGTGCGGTTGGCCGATGCACCCGGCGGCAACTGGATGTTGGTCACGATGTAGCCCTGGTCTTCGGTCGGCAGGAACGAAGACGGCAGACGCAGGAACAGGAACACCACCGCAACGATCAGCGCAACGTAGATGACCATGTAGCGGAAGGTCTTCTTGAGCATGCGCTCCACGAAGCTTTGGTAGCGGTTCGTGGTGGTGCTGAACATGCGGTTGAACCAACCGAAGAAGCCCTTCTTCTCGTGGTGCGAACCCTTCTCGATCGGCTTGAGCAGCGTGGAGCACAGTGCCGGCGTGAGCGTCAGCGCCATGAGTGCCGAGAAGAAAATCGACGACACCATCGACAGTGAGAACTGGCGATAGATCGCGCCCACCGAGCCCGAGAAGAACGCCATCGGGATGAACACGGCCATCAGCACCAGCGTAATACCGATGATGGCGCCCGTGATCTGGCCCATGGCCTTGCGGGTGGCTTCGCGCGGGGGCAGGCCTTCTTCTGCCATGATCCGCTCGACGTTTTCAACCACCACGATCGCATCGTCAACGAGAATACCGATCGCCAGCACGAGGCCGAACATCGTCAGCACGTTGATCGAGAAGCCCATCGCGTTCATGGTGGCGAACGCGCCCAAGAGCGAGATCGGCACCACGATCGACGGCACCAGCGTGTAGCGGATGTTCTGCAGGAACAGCAGCATCACCAGGAACACCAGCGCCATGGCCTCGAACAGCGTCTTGACCACTTCTTCGATCGAGATCTGGACGAACTTGGAGGTGTCGTATGGCACCTTGTATTCCACGCCGGCCGGGAAGTACTTCGAGAGCTCTTCCAGCTTGGCCTTCACGGCCTTGGCGGTGCCCAGGGCGTTACCCGTGGGCGAGAGCTGCACACCAATGGCCGAGATCGGCTGGCCGTTGATCCGCGCCGACGTCGAATAGGACTGGCCGCCCAATTCCAGGCGTGCAACGTCCTTCACGCGCACCAGCGAGCCGTCCGGCTTGGCCACCAGCACGATGTTGCCGAACTGCTCGGTAGTCGTAAGCTGGCCTTCCACCACGACCGTCGCCGCGAGCGGCTGGTCGGAGACAGAGGGCAGATCGCCGATCGTACCGGCCGAGACCAGCGAGTTTTGTGCACGAATGGCGTTGTAGACGTCCGTCGGTGTCAGCTTGTAGCCGACCAGCTTGGCCGGATCGATCCAGACGCGCATGGCGCGCTCCGTACCGAACAGAACCGCCTGACCCACGCCCGGCACGCGCTTGATTTCGTTCAGCACGTTGCGCGAGATGTAGTCGCCCAGCGCCACCGGATCCATCTTGCCGTCGGTCGATGCCAGCGTGGCGAACAGCAGGAAGTTCGCGCGGGCCTTGTCGACCTGCACGCCCTGCTGCGTCACCGCAGACGGCAACCGCGCTTCCACGCGCTTCAAGCGGTTCTGCACGTCCACCTGCGCCAGCGCCGGATCGGTACCGGCCTTGAACGTCACGGTAATCTGCGCCTGGCCGTTACCGCCCTGGCTGACCGACTCCATATAGAGCAGGCCGTCCGCACCGTTCATTTCCTGCTCGATGATGCTGGTGACGGATTCGTCCAGCGTCTTCGCGTTTGCGCCCGGATACGTTGCCGTGATGATGACGGACGGCGGCGCGATGGTCGGGTACTGCGAGATCGGCAGCTGGGTGATCGAGATCGCCCCAGCAAGGATGATGAACAGCGCGAGCACCCAGGCGAAGACCGGGCGATCGATAAAAAACTTTGCCATGCGATGGCTCCTTGTTTACTGCTTGGCTGCAGGTGCGCTGGCAGCGGGAGTGCTTGCAGCAGGGGCGCTGGCCGCCGGTGCGGGTGCGGCGCCGCCACCCTGGCCGCCCTGACCTTGCGGGCCCTTGCCCTGGCCTGCCGACATCGGCTGCCACGGCACAGCCTTGACCGGTGCGCCCGGATGGACCTTCTGCAGACCGTCGACGATCACCTTGTCGCCTGCCTTCAGGCCGCTGGAGACGATCCATTCCGTACCGGTCGAGCGATCGGCCTGAACCTGGCGCACGGCTGCCATGCCCTTCTCGTCGACCACCATGACCGAGGCGCCGTCCGGGCTGCGCGTCACCGCTTGTTGCGGCACCGTGATCGCCTGCTCGTCCACGGCCTGCTCCAGGCGGGCACGTACGTACATGCCCGGCAGCAGCGTGCGATCGGCGTTCGGAACAATCGCGCGCAGCGTGATCGTGCCCGTGGCCGGGTCCACCGTCAGGTCGGAAAAGTACAGCTTGCCCGGTTGGGCATAGGCACGGCCGTCTTCCGTCACGAGCGTGACCTTGGCTGCATCACCACCGGCCTTGGCCAGTTTGCCGTCCTTGAGCGCTTGCTGCAGACGCATCACTTCGGTGCTCGACTGGGTGAAGGTCAGGTAGATCGGGTCGATTTGCTGCACGGTCGTCAGCAACGTCGCCTCGCCCTGGCCCACCAGCGCGCCTTCGGTGACCTGCGCCAGACCGGCACGGCCGGAGATGGGCGAAGTCACGCTGGCGTAGCCGACGTTCAGCTTGGCGGTTTCCACGGCAGCGCGGGCGGCGGCCACGTCAGCAGTGGCTTGCTTGGCGGCGGCGGTGGCGTCGTCGTAGTCCTGCTTGCTGATGGCGTTGGTGGCAACCAGCGGCTTGTAGCGTTCAGCCTTCAGTTGCGCCTGCGTTTGCGTGGCTTCCGAGCGCGCAAGCTGTGCCTTGGCACTGTCGAGCGACGCCTGATACTGCGCCGGATCGATCTGGAACAACTGTTGGCCGGCCTTCACGTCACTGCCTTCAGCGTAGGTGCGCTTGAGTACGATGCCAGCGACCCGTGCGCGCACCTGTGCCACACGCGTGGCCTCCAGGCGGCCCGGCAACTCGCTGGTCAGACCAACGGAGTGCGGCTGCACGGTCACAACGCCGACTTCGGTCGGAGGCATGCCGGCGCCGCCCGGCCCTTGTGCCTGCTTGTTACCGCAGGCTGCAAGTGCCACCACCGTGAATGCGGCGGCAGCGAGTTGGTGATAACGGCGGGTGTTCGTCATAGATGACCCCATGTGGCGATAAGCGGAATGCCGGGTGCCGCCACGCCGCGCAAACGAGTGCGACGCCGGCAAACCGTCAGCGAAACCAAAAAAACACAAAACGAAAACGTCCGATGCTAGCTGCATCTGGCGGCATGCGATATGGCCTTTGCGACGAACTCGCAACAACTCGGACCAGAATGCTAAGACGCGGGAGCGATCGGCAGCCGATCTCCGACCTGGCCGCCGACAGACGCAAAATCGGCCCCAGACCACGTGCCCGGGATGGATGTGGCGCATACGGCCATGGGCAAGTGAAGGAGTGCGCGCTATTATAGATACGTTCGCGTATGTATGTAAGTCACGCTATTGAGAAATAGGGACTCCGTTGACACCTTTCCGGAGTTCGTAGCAATGACGGGGATCAAGCGAACATGCAACAGATACCGCGCTCCGACAAGCATTGTCAGCCAACGGACCCGCTGCCGCGTTGTGCGAAGCGCAATGGTGCGTTGCCGGAAATTGTGCATTGCACAAAAGCCAATCGAAAGAACGCCGGCTGAGGTGACACGGCGTTCCTCTGGAAGATCATGGTTAGACGAACGAAGGAAGAAGCACTGGAAACACGTAACCGCATCCTGGATGCGGCGGAAGACGTGTTCTATGCGCGCGGCGTGGCACGCACATCGTTATCGGATATCGCGCAGGCCGCGGGCGTGACGCGCGGCGCCATCTACTGGCACTTCCGCAATAAGACCGACGTTTTTGCCGCCATGTGCGAGCGCGTGAAGCTGCCCATGGAGACCATGTGCACCCCGCTTGGGGTGGAAGCTGATGACCCGCTGGGCGAACTGCGCACCGTGGGCAACTTCCTGCTGCGGCAACTCGTGGAAGATGCGCACTGGCGCAAGGTCTTCGAGATCATGTTCAACAAGTGCGAGTTCGTGGAAGACACGAGCCCCATTCTCAAGCGCCAACAAGAATCGTTTGAGGAAGGCATGACCCACCTGACAAGCATCATCGAGCAGGCAACGCGGCGCGGGCAGTTGCCGGCCGACCTCGACATCCCCCTGGCCGTGGCGCATTTCCATGCCACCTTCAACGGCATCATGGGCGATTACCTTTTCTACCCGGACGCCTCCAGCCTCGCCACCAAGCGCGAGCGCCTGCTGGATGCATGCATCGACACCCTCAAATACGCGCCGTCGCTGCGGCTGGAGCCGGCCGCGGCCACGGCCGCCCTCACCGGGGCCTCGGCATGAACACGCCCGTGTTCGACCAGATGGTCTTTGCCGGCGGCGGCAACCGCTGCTGGTGGCAGGCCGGCTGGTGGGACGTCGTGCAGCCCGAACTGGGCTTGGCGCCGCGCGTGATTGCCGGCATCTCGGCCGGCGCATCGACGGCGTGCATGCTGCATGCATGGAATTCCGCCGAGCTGATGGATTACTACGGCGAAGCCCTACGCCAGAACACCCGCAACGCCCATTGGGGCAACCTGCTGCGCGGCGAGCGCGTGTTTCCGCATTACGGCATGTACCGCACGGCGCTGCTGACGGTTTTCAGCGAGGGCCGCTTCGGGCGGCTGGCGCAGGCGCCCGAGATCCGCATCGGCGTGGCGCATATCCCGCGCTGGCTGGGCGCACGGTCGGCGGTGGCGGCGGGACTGATTGCCTACAACATCGAAAAGCACGTCCGCAAGACGCTGCACCCGACGCTGGGCAAACGCCTCGGCTTCACGCCGGAAATCGTGCGCGCGCAGGATTGCGCTACGCCCGAGGACCTGGCGGATCTTCTGCTGCAATCGGCCTCCACGCCGCCGTTCACGCCGGTGTTGCGGCGCGCGGGGCGGCCGGTACTCGACGGCGGCATGGTCGACAACGTGCCCGTGCACGCGCTGGACGCCACGCCCGGCGACGCGCTGGTGCTCGTCACGCGCCTATACCCGCGCCCGACATATTTCCGCATGGATGTGCCAGTGGCCGACGGCGTGCAGCGCCGCTTTTACGTGCAGCCCTCGCGCAAGGTTCCCATTTCAAGCTGGGATTACACCCGCCCGGGCGCCATGCGCGACGCCTATGCGCTCGGCCGTCATGACGGCGAAACCTTCCTGCGCGAACTTCCACGCGGGTTTGCCACGGCGGTGGCTGCGTAACCACCTCCTCCAAAAACCGGCGGCGGGCGCGCCGCTTGCTGCACATGGCGCGCCCGCCGGCGTGCCACCAAGGTCGTCCGGCCGATGCTTCTTCGACGGACACCTCATGCCCGCAAACCCTGCACATGCGTTTGACCTGATCGTGATTGGCGCTGGTTCGGCCGGGCTCGCGGCTGCGCGCCGATCTGCGCAACTGGGGGCACGAACGCTGCTGATCGACCGCGCGCAAGTGGGCGGCACCTGCGTCAATCGCGGATGTGTGCCCAAGAAACTGCTTGGCTACGGCGCCGCCTGGTCGCAGACCATGGCGCGGTGCTTGCGCACCACCAACGCCGCCGATGCCTGGGCCGATGCCATCGCCCGCACGCGTGCCGAAGTCGCGCGGCTGCACGAAGCGCATTTCGCCCACCTGGCCGATGCCGGCGTGCAATGGCTGAGCGGCATGGCTTCGCTGCGCGGCCGCGGCATCGTCCGCTTGCAAACCGATACCGGCAAGACCACGCTGCGGGCACGCCAGATCGTGCTGGCAACCGGCGCCCGCCCCATGCCGCTTCCCATAGCCGGCGCGGAACTGGCTTGCACCTCCGACGACGTGTTCAGCTGGGACACGCTCCCCGCATCGCTCATCATCGCGGGCGGCGGGGTCATCGCGGTGGAGATGGCGTCCACGCTGGCGCGCTTTGGCGTGCGGGTTACCGTGCTGACGCGCGATGCGCGCGTGCTGCCCGAATTGGATGCCACGGTGGCCAAGGCCGCCGCGCAGTCGCTGGCCGGCTGCGGCGTCGAACTGATCCTGAACGCCGATGTTGTCCGCGTCGAACGCGATGCTGTGAATGGCGGCGGCGTGACCGTCTACGCGAGCATCGAAGGCAGCGACGCTCCCCGCGCGCTGCGCGCCCAGCGTGTGTTGAGCGCCATCGGCCGCGCGCCGAACATCGCGGGTCTTGGCCTGGACGCGGCCGGAGTCACGCTCGACGCACACGGACGCATCGCGGTCGACCGCCATTTCCGCACGCGCGCCCGCGGCGTGCATGCCGTGGGCGATATCTGCGGCGGCAGCCCGCTGCAATTGACACCCGTGGCCGCCGCACAGGGTCGTTACGTGGCCGAACGCCTATTCGGCAAAGGCATCAAGCTGCCCGACATGAACACCGTGCCGATGGCCGTGTTCTGCGACCCGGCGATCGCGAGCGTGGGCCTGACCGAAGCCGACGCACGCACGCGCTGGCCCGAGTTGGGCAAACGCGGAGCGGACACCGACAAACGCGCCCTGGCAGACCGGATTGACGTGGTGGTCCGCCGCTTCGTCTCGCTGGAGCAGCGTTTTGCGGGCTCCGGCATGGAATCGCTGATCAAGCTGGTGTGCAATGCGCGCAGCGGACGGGTGCTCGGCGCGCACATCGTCGACAACGCTGCGCCGGAAATCATCCAGGCGCTGGCGGTGGCCGTACGCATGGGCGTCCGGCTCAAGCATCTGCATACCACCGTGGGCCTGCACCCGACGGTGGCAGAGGAATTGCTGAGCATGTAAGCGCACTCATTCAATTTTCCTGACCCCGGTCTGCAAATCCATGCACGTTACTGGTGCTGTTCCGGCGCAGAATGGTAACTATATTCTTCAGGAAATTTGACATGCTCCCCGTGCTTTATCTGTCCCATGGGTCGCCCATGCTGGCGGCCGATCCGGGCCCTGTCGGCACAATGCTGGCGGCGCTCGGGCAAGAGATGGCCGCCCTCAAGCCGCGTGCCATCGTCGTGGTTTCACCGCACTGGATGACGCGTCGGCCGGCCGTCACTGCCCGCGCGCAGCAGGAAGCGTGGCACGACTTCGGCGGCTTCCCGCCGCAGCTCTACGCCTTGGAATACGCCCCGCCCGGCGCGCCGGACTTGGCTGAGCGCATCCGTGCGCTGATCGACGGCAACATCGTCCCCGGGCTGGAAGAACAGGCTTCCACGGTGCTGGATCCGCGCCAGCCGCTGGACCACGGCGCCTGGGTGCCACTGATGCTGATGTTTCCCGAGGCGAAGATTCCCGTGGTGCAGGTGTCGTTGATGCCAGGCCTGTCGCCGGCTTGTCAGATGGCGATGGGGCGTACGCTCGCGCCGCTGCGCGACGAAGGCGTGCTGATCGTGGGTTCCGGCAGCTTCACGCACAACCTGCGCGCGCTGATGCGCGGCCCCGGCATGGCGCAGCATGGCGTGCCGGTCGAGCCTTGGGTGACGGCGTTCCGCGAATGGATGATCGAGACGATGACTGATGGCATCCGCAGCGGCGATTTCACCCAGTTCTGCGATTACCGCGCGCAAGCCCCGAACGCCGCGCACGCCCACCCGACCGACGAACACCTCATGCCGCTTTACGTGGCACTGGGCGCCGCGATGGGCCAGCCGAGCCAAGCCACGCCGGGCGGCGTGCAGGCTCAGCACGTGGTCGATACGGTGACGTACGGCTCGCTGGCGATGGACAGTTTCCGCTTCGATGGCGCGGGCGCCAATCAGCCGCAGCTGCGCGCCGCGGCTTGATTGGCCGAAACCACGAGCGGAACGACTGGCGTTATGCGCGGATCAGCGCTGGCGCCAGGGCCGTCGGATTGACCACGCTATCGACGTTGCCCTGCAGGACATCAAGGATGTTCTGGAACGCGATGCTGAAGTACAGCTCGTAACCTTCGCGTTCGACGTAGCCGATGTGCGGCGTGCAGATGCAGTTCTCCATGCGCAGCAGGGTGTGGCCCTGCAGGATGGGCTCCGTTTCAAACACATCGATGGCGGCCATGCCCGGGCGCCCGCGATTGAGCGACGTCACCAGGCCATTTTCTTCCACCAGTTCAGCGCGACTCGTGTTGACGAAGAGGGCGGTCGGCTTCATGCGCGTGAGGTCGGCCACCGTCACGATGCCACGCGTTTCGTCGTTCAGCCGCAGGTGGACCGACAACACGTCGGACTGCTCGAACAGCGCATCCTTCGATTCCGCTACGGCAAAACCGTCGGCGCGCGCGCGTTCCTGTGAGCCCTCGCGGCCCCACACCAGCACATTCATGCCGAAGGCGCGACCGTAGCCAGCTACGAGCTGGCCGATCTTGCCGTAGCCGAAGATGCCCAGCGTCTGGCCCTTCAGGACTCGGCCGATGCCAAAGTTGGGCGGCATCGTGGTGGATTTCAGCCCCGACTGCTGCCACGCGCCGTGCTTGAGGCTCGCAACGTATTGCGGAATGCGGCGCTGCGCGGCCATCACCAGCGCCCAGGTCAACTCAGCCGGCGCCACCGGCGAGCCCTTGCCCTCCAGCACCACCACCCCCTTGTCGGTACAGGCATCCAGGTCGATATGGCTGCCCGAATCGCGCGATACGCGGCCAGTCTGGCTGATGATCTTGAGTTTGGGCAGGCGATCCAGCAACTGACGCGTTATGCGCGTGCGCTCCCGGATCAGCACAATGGCTTCAACGTCCGCCACGCGTGCGGCCAATTGCCCCACACCTTTGACGGTGTTGTTGAACACTTTGACTTCGTGATCCTGCATCAGGCTGAAGCAATCCAGCTTGCGAACAGCGTCTTGGTAGTCGTCCAGTACGGCAATCTTCATCGACATCTCACTTCGAACAATGGTGCGCAGCAAAAAACAGCGATCCCTCGCGGTGGTATTCTTCCCATCCCTCGTCGCACGACAATCTGTGTCGACGTTTGGAATTGCCCGCCGCGGGCACGCAATTTGCGCAGCCCCGCTGGTGACGAGTCCTTGTTCTAGGGTCTATTGACCTCGGTCCCGCCACTTTAGCGCACGCGGCCCCCGCTGCCCGGAAAAACCCACGTTCCGTCAGCGCTCCGCTTTGTAACTGAATGTGAAATCAGCACGGCTACCGTCCCTCCGCCTGCGTTACTCCCCCCTCTGGAAATCGCTGATCCGGCCTGCTCATGATGCGCCGTCGATCGCTTTCCAACCCGCCGCTGGGCGTGGCCACCGTGCTGATCCGCCACCGATTTCTTTCTCACTTCCATTGGAGTTTTGGTCATGAATCAACCCGTGATGCAGGGCGTGCCTGCATTGAACGTGCCCGATTACGTGAAACACCCGCGCCTGATCGCGTGGGTGGGCGAGGTGGCAGCGCTCACCAAGCCGGAGCGCATTGTCTGGTGCGATGGTTCGCAAGAGGAATACGACCGCCTGTGCGCCGAAATGGTGGCCGCCGGCACGATGAAGCAGCTCAACCCGGCCAAGCGCAAGAACTCGTACCTGGCGCTGTCGGACCCGTCGGACGTGGCGCGCGTGGAAGACCGCACCTTCATCTGCTCGCAGAAGAAGGAAGATGCCGGCCCCACCAACAACTGGACGGCCCCGGCCGAGATGCGCCAGACGCTGAATGGCCTGTTTGACGGCAGCATGCGCGGCCGCACGCTGTACGTCGTGCCGTTCTCGATGGGCCCGCTGGGCTCGCCAATCGCGCACATCGGCGTGGAGCTGTCGGACAGCCCGTACGTGGCCGTCAACATGCGCATCATGACCCGCATGGGTCGCGCGGTGTACGAGGTGCTCGGCGCTGACGGCGATTTCGTGCCGTGCGTGCACACCGTCGGCAAGCCGCTCGCCGCCGGCGAGAAGGACGTGCCGTGGCCGTGCAACCCGACCAAGTACATCGTGCATTTCCCGGAAACGCGCGAAATCTGGTCGTTCGGCTCGGGCTACGGCGGCAACGCGCTGCTGGGCAAGAAGTGCTTCGCATTGCGGATCGCCTCCACCATGGGCCGCGACCAGGGCTGGCTGGCCGAGCACATGCTGATCCTGGGCGTGACGTCGCCGGAAGGCAAGACGTATCACGTGGCGGCGGCCTTCCCATCGGCCTGCGGCAAGACCAACTTTGCGATGCTGATTCCGCCGGCCGGCCTGAACGGCTGGAAGGTGACGACCATCGGCGACGACATCGCCTGGATCAAGCCCCGCAAGGACGCAACCGGCAAGACCCGCCTGTACGCCATCAACCCGGAAGCCGGCTACTTTGGCGTGGCCCCGGGCACCAGCGAGAAGACCAACTTCAACGCGATGGCCACGCTCAAAGAGAACGTCATCTTCACCAACGTAGCGCTCACGGACGACGGCGATGTGTGGTGGGAAGGCATGACCGACACGCCGCCCGCCCACCTGATCGACTGGCAAGGCCAGGATTGGACGCCCGCGACCGCAAAGGAAACCGGCCGCAAGGCAGCGCATCCGAACGCGCGTTTTACGGCGCCGGCCGCCCAATGTCCCTCGATCGATCCGGAATGGGACAACCCGGCAGGCGTACCCATTGATGCGTTCATCTTCGGCGGCCGCCGCTCGACCACCGTGCCGCTCGTTACCGAAGCGCGCGACTGGACCGAAGGCGTGTACATGGCTGCCACGATGGGCTCGGAAACCACCGCCGCCGCTGCCGGCCAGCAAGGCGTGGTGCGCCGTGACCCGTTCGCCATGCTGCCGTTCTGCGGTTACAACATGGCCGACTACTTCGCGCACTGGCTCAAGGTAGGCGAGAAGCTGGCCGAAAGCGGCGCCACGCTGCCGAAGATCTTCTGCGTGAACTGGTTCCGCAAGGACGAGAACGGCAAGTTCGTGTGGCCCGGTTTTGGCGAAAACATGCGCGTGCTCAAGTGGATGATCGATCGCATCGAGGGCCACGCGCAGGGCGACGAGCACGCCTTTGGCGTATCGCCGCGCTACGAAGAACTGAGCTGGGACGGCCTGAACTTCACGACCGAGCAGTTCGCCAAGGTGATCTCGCTGGACGCGGACGCCTGGAAGCAGGAACTGGCGCTGCACGACGAGCTGTTCACGAAACTGGCGCACGGCCTGCCGCAAGCGCTGCCCGACGCCAAGACCCGCCTGGAAGAACGCCTGGAGGGCTGACACCCGCCGTCTCTTTGGCATCAGGACAGAAAGCCCGCCTTGCGCGGGCTTTTTTTTCGCCTGCCCGCAGAAGGTTGCCCAAACAACGAGCAGTAATCCTAAAGTTTTAAATCGCGCGAATTACCCCTGCCAACAAAACAGATCAATTGATTTTTAGGAAATCGAATCGCTTTGTAAAAAATACCGCCGCACACATAAGCGCAATCATTATGCCGGCGCGAGCATAATCGTCATGCATTTATGCCGGACTTGAATCGTTGCACGCATGGTATCGGCCAAGAACGTTGCCTGGCGTAGCTTTATGAAGAATGCATGTCAACCGCGCCACCCCAATGCGTGTCGAATTGAATGAATTTCCAAATTTTAAAATTCCTGCGTGACGAATCCCTACGGGATTCTTATAATCCGGCAAAACGGAATCCCTTCTCTCTGAGCCAGAGGGGGTTCATGACTAGAGGAAACGGGAAAGGGCTAACAAGCCTTATGCCAACGGAGGTGGGGGATCCCTACTTCACCGGCGCTCGGGGGGGCGCCGGCTCGGATTGTGCGCAAGCAATGCCGCAAACTGTGCAAACGATTGCATAGCTCGGCACGCTGCGGCAGGCACCGAGGGGTTTGCAGACCTTTCTCAGGACCACCCTGGACACCACCCAGGAGGCTCCGCTGGCGATCGTCGACGGGAACAGCAGCATGACGATCCGCGCAAGGCCAACGGCCGGGCAACAGCGCCCGCAAGAAACGACATGCGAGCACACGCGCAATTGCCCGCATGGCACTCATAACAACGCGCACCGCAGACAGCAGAGCGCAGCCGCGAGGCTGCTCGCCGGAGTGTGTCGGCTGGTTAGACGGGAGGTATCACAAAGTGGGTATTCAGATCTTGCTGGTCGAACAAGACCAGGCAGAGGGGGAGCGTCTGTCGTTTTCCCTGCGTGATGGTGGACACGACGTTCAACGGGTCAGCCATCCGGGCCAGGCGCAGTCTGCCATCCTGGTGGCCATGCCTGAGTTGCTCCTGATGGAGTGGACATGGCCCGAGCGCGAGTCGATCGACATGCTGCTGGCCTTGCGCGCCAACATGCAGACGCGCGGCCTGCCGGTTATCGTGCTGTCCCGTCATGGCGATGCGCGTGCCAAGATTGCCGCGCTCGACGCCGGCGCCGACGACTACGTCGTCAAACCGTGCGACACGGGTGAACTGCATGCCCGCATTCGCGCCGTACTGCGCCGCCGTGCGCCGCATCAGCACGGCGACGACATCCTGCAGGTCAACGGCCTGCGCCTCGATCCGCTCACGCTGGGCGTGACTGCGCAAACCGACACCGGCCCGCGCGCCATTCCGCTCAGCCCGCTGGAATTCCGCCTGCTGCACTTTCTCGTCGCGCATCCGCAACGCGTGCACTCGCGCACGCAACTGCTGGACCGCGTGTGGGGCAACCATGTATTCGTAGGTGAGCGCACGGTGGATGTGCACGTGCGCAAGCTGCGCGTGGCGCTGGCCGGCACGCCCTGCGATGGCCTGATCCAGACCGTGCGCGGCGGCGGCTATCGCCTCGTGGTGGGCACCAACGGCGCAACGGCCGCGCATGCTGCCGACGCGATCGGCATGCAACTGGAAACAGCAACCCGCAAGGCTGAACTGCCGGCATACGGCCGCGTCCCCACGACGCGCTCGCTCGGCCCGGCTCAGTTGGGCGCCTGACGAGCCTGTCCGCCAGAGCAGACCGCCGCTTGCGCATCGCGCAGCGGCGGTTTTCTTTTGCGTCAGCGCCTGGCGATGCACCTCGCAGCCCAGGCTGATTGGCCCAGTTCCTTCTTGTGCTGCTGCGTCAACGCTGGCTTTCGCGCCAGCGTTTAAGCCAGCCGAGCCCCTCGCTCGTACCGGCACGCGGCCGATATTCGCAACCGACCCAGCCGTCATAGCCGAGCGCGTCCAGCAACGCGAAGAGGTGTGGATAGTTCAGCTCGCCTTCGTCCGGTTCGTGGCGATCGGGCACGCCGGCAATCTGCACGTGGCCCACACCATCGACGTACTGCTTGAGCTTGACCGACAGATCGCCCTCCATGATCTGCGCGTGATACAGGTCGAACTGCACCTTGACGTTGGTCGCGCCGACTTCCTTGCACACCGCATGTGCCTGCGCCTGGTGCGTGAGGAAAAAGCCCGGCATGTCGCGCGTGTTGATCGGCTCCAGCACGATGGTGACCGCCGCGCCGGCAGCCTCGCGCGCAGCGTAGGCGACGTTGCTCACGTAGGTAGCGTGATGGCGTGCGCGGTCCGCACCCGCGGGTAGCAGGCCGGCCATCACGTGCAGGCGCGTGTTGCCGAGCACCTGCGCATACTCCAGCGCTGTCGCAATGCCGCGCTTGAATTCCTCTTCGCGACCGGGCAGCGAGGCGATGCCGCGCTCGCCGCCAGCCCAGTCGCCCGGCGGAGCATTGAACAGTGCTTGCGTGAGGCCAGCGTCGTCAAGACGGGCGCGGATATCCGCCTTGTCGAAGTCGTAGGGAAATAGGAACTCCACGCCCTCGAAGCCATCTTTTGCCGCGGCGGCAAAGCGGTCGAGGAACGCGTGCTCCTGGTACATCATGGACAGGTTGGCGGCAAAGCGCGGCATGGCAGACCTCTGAATACGATTGCTTATTTATTGACCAACTTCGGCGGCGTGCGCAACACGGCAATGCAGCCGAGCACCAGCACGCCCGCCAACGCATACATGCCGGCGGATGTGCTGCCCGTCATGTCCTTGAGCGCACCGATCATATAGGGGCTCACAAAGCCGGCCAAGTTGCCGACCGAGTTGATGGCGGCAATGCCGGCAGCGGCAGCCGTGCCTTGCAGGAAGGCCGTGGGCAGGGACCAGAACAGCGGCGCGCACGTCAGCACACCCGCAGCGGCCAACGACAGGAACACGATCGACAGGGCCACGTTGTGCCCAGCCGTGGCCACCACGGCAAAACCGACTGCGCCCATCAGCGCCGGCACAACCAGGTGCCAGCGACGCTCGCGGCGTGCATCGGCACTGCGACCGATCAGCACCATGGTGATCGCCGCACATAGGTACGGGATGGCGGAGAGCACGCCCACCATAAAGGTGTCTTTCACACCGGCGTTCTTCACCAGCGTCGGCATCCAGAACGTCAGCCCGTACTGGCCCATGACGAAGGTGAAGTAAATCAGGCTCATCATCCACACGCGCGGATCGGAGAACACCTTGCCGATGCCGGGGTGCTCGGTCTTGCCTTTGTTATCGGCGGCAATGTTGGTTTCGAGGATCTGCTTCTCGTCTTCCGACAACCACTTGGCTTTGCGGATGCTGTCATCGAACTTCCACAGCACCAGCAGGCCCACCAGCACGGCAGGGACGGCTTCGATCACGAACATCCACTGCCAGCCCTGCCAGCCGCCGCCTACGCCCGTCCCGTGGAAGGCGCTCATGATCCAGCCCGACAGCGGATTGCCGAAGATGCCCGAGATGGGGATGGCCGCCATGAACATCGCCACAATGCGTGCGCGGCGATGCGACGGATACCAGTACGTCAGGTACAGGATGATGCCGGGGTAGAAACCAGCTTCGGCCAAGCCCAGGAGAAAGCGCATCACGTAGAACTGGGTGGGCGTCTGCACGAATGCGAACGCGCCCGAGATCAAACCCCACGTGATCATGATCCGCGCGATCCAAATACGCGCACCGATCTTGTTCATCAGCAGGTTGCTCGGCACCTCGAAGAGAAAGTACCCGATGAAGAAGATGCCGGCACCCAGCCCGTAGACCGTCTCGGAAAAATTCAGCGCCTGCGACATCTGCAGCTTCGCAAACCCGACGTTCACACGGTCGAGGTACGCGACCACATAGCACAGCATGATGAGTGGGACGATGCGGCGCGACACGCGCGCATAGACGCTGTCCTCTTTTGAAACGGCGTGCGAAGGCAACGCCGCCGGGGTGGCGGTCGAGGTGTTCATGTGGTCTCCGGTGTAGGTTTTATGTGGGCCGTGCAGCGGGCGCTACCGATTTGCTATCGGTTGCTACCAACGGGCCCCGAACGTCTGGCGCAGTTCGTCGATCTGCGCGTCGGACAGCGGTGCAGGCTTGGGTTCGGTCATCAACCAAAGCCGTGCGGTTTCTTCCAATTCTTCCAGCGCGTAGGCTGCATTCGACACCGAGCCGTGCCATACCACGGGCCCGAGTCGATCGAGCAGCACGGCGCGCACCCCATTGGCCAGCGCAGCAATCTGCGAGGCCACATCCGGATGCCCCGGACGCTGGTACGTGATGAGCGGCACGTGGCCGACCTTCATCACGTAGTACGGCGTGATGGGTGGCAGCACATCGGCTTCGTTCCAGACGCCGGCCAGCGTGAGCGCCACCAGATGCGTCGAATGCGTGTGCACCACGGCATGCGCGTCGGCATTGCGGTCGTAGATGCCGCGATGCAGGGCGAGCGTCTTCGACGGCTTGTCGCCGCCGACCCATTCGCCCGTCGCCAGGACCTTGGCAATACGCGCCGGGTCCAGCGTGCCGAGGCAGGCATCGGTGGGCGTGATAAGCCAGCCGTCAGGCAGGCGTGCGCTGATGTTGCCTGCCGTGCCTACGGTGTAACCGCGCGCATACAGGCTCTGCCCGACGCGGGCGATCTCTTCACGCAGCGCTGTTTCGGTGAACGCGCTCATACGGCTGCCTCCGCGGTGGCCTGCGCCAGTTGCGCAAGCGCCTTCTCGAAGAAATCCACCGTTCCGAAGTTGCCGGACTTCAATGCCAGTGCAACCGGATCGTTGTCGATGGTGGCTGTCCAGGGCACGCCTGGGTCGATCTGCGGGCCGATGCGCAGCGCGCGCACGTCGAGCGCCTGCACCACCGCGCCCGATGTTTCACCGCCGGCTACCACGAAGCGGCGCACGCCATCGGCATGCAGCGTTCGGGCGATGCGTCCCAGTGCATCTTCAACCAGCTTGCCGGCGCGTTCCACACCCAGCGTTTGCTGCACGTGGGCCACTTGCTCCGGCGCACTGGTGGCGTACACCAGCACCGTCTGCCCGGCATGGCGGTGCACGAAATCGAGCGCGTCGACCACCACCGGTTTGCCTTCGGCCAGCGCCAGCGGATCAATCTGGAAGGCGGGGCGCGATGCACGCCAGTGCGCCACTTGTGCGTTCGTCGCGCGCGAGCAACTGCCCGACAGCACGATCGCCGAGTCCGCCACGGCTGGCAGTTGGGCCGCGTTGCCATGTTCGGTGATCAGCCCTGCGCGGCGGTATTGCGCCGGCAAGCCAAGCGCCAAGCCCGAGCCGCCCGTGAGCAGCGGCAGGTCGGCAAACGCCTCGCCCAGCACGATCAGGTCATCGTTGGAAATGGCATCGGCAATCGCCAGCTTCACGCCGTCGGCGCGCAGTTGCTGGGCCTGATCGCGAGCGGCCTGGGCGCCGCGCATGATTGCGTCGTAACGCAGCAAGCCGACCTTGCCCGCACTCTGGCGCGCGAGCACCGGTACGAGGTTCGGATCGCGCATCGGCGTCAGCGGATGGTGCTCCATGCCCGACGCGTTGAGCAGCACGTCGCCCACGAACAGATGGCCGCGGAAGATCGTGCGGCCGTTCTCGGGAAATGCAGGGCAAGCCAACGTGAAATCGGTGCCCAGCGCAGCCATCAACGCCTCGGCAACCGGGCCGATGTTGCCGTCGTCGGTGGAATCGAAGGTCGAACAGTATTTGAAGAAGAAGCGCGAGCAACCTTGCGCACGCAGCCAGTGCAGTGCGCTCAATGACTGCGCCACGGCATCGGCCGCCGCAATCGTGCGCGACTTGAGCGCCACGACGATGGCATCGGCATCCGCAGCGATGGCTTCCTCGCCTGCCTGCGGCACACCGATGGTCTGCACGGTGCGCATGCCGGCACGCACGAGCATGTTGGCGAGGTCGGTCGCACCGGTGAAGTCATCGGCGATGCAACCGAGGACCGGGCGGGACTTGGGCGCGTTGCTCATTTTGGCTGGCCCTCCGGCAGCGTGATCCCCGGGAAGATCTTGATCACGGCGGAATCGTCTTCCCTGGCATAGCCGGCGGTCGACGCCTGCATGAACATCTGATGCGCGGTGGCCGCCAGCGGCAACGGGAACTTGGTCGCGCGCGCGGTATCGAGCACGAGCCCCAGATCCTTGACGAAGATGTCGACTGCCGACAGCGGCGAGTAGTCGCCCGCCAGCACGTGGGCCATGCGGTTTTCGAACATCCAGCTGTTGCCCGCGCTATGGGTGATGACTTCATAAAGCGCATCCGCCGCCACGCCTTCGCGCAGGCCGAGGGCCATGGCTTCGGCGGCGGCTGCAATGTGCACGCCGGCCAGCAGCTGGTTGATGATCTTCACCTTGCTGCCCGCGCCAGCCTTGTCGCCCAGGCGATAGACCTTGCCGGCCATGGCGTCGAGCACATGGCCCGCCGCCGCATACGCCTCGGGCTTGGCCGAGGTCATCATGGTCATCTGGCCCGACGCGGCCTTGGCAGCGCCGCCCGAGATCGGGCCATCCACATACAGGATGCCCTGCTGCGCAAGGCGTGCCTCAAGTGCGATGGACCAGTTCGGATCCACCGTCGAGCACATGACGAAGGTGCTGCCCGGCCGCATGGCGCCCGCTGCACCGCTCTCGCCGAACAGCACGGCCTCGGTCTGCGCGGCGTTGACCACCACCGAGACCACCACATCCACACCAGCGGCAACCTCCGCCGGCGTTGCGCGGGCCACGCCGCCTTCCTTGGCGAAATCCGCTGCGGCACCCGGGCGCGCGTCGCAGGCATGCACGGTGTAGCCGTGATTGCGCAGGGTTTTGGCAATGCCCAAACCCATGGCGCCGAGTCCGATCACGCCGACCTTCCGGTCAGCCGCCGATTGCGTCATGAATGGCTCCTGAAATCAGTCTTGCGCCGTATCGCGGCCCTCGGCCAGGCGACGTGCGGCATTGAACATGTGGGTCTGCGCGGCGTTGCGTGCGGCAAGTGTGTCGCGGTGGCGGATGGCGTCGACCATCGCGCGGTGTTCGTCGCGGACTTGGCGCGCGAAGTCTTCGCGGCGTGCTTCGTTGCTGCGCGTCACGCCAATCGCTTCTTCCAGGTATTGGCTGAAGAAGCCAAGTGCCTGCACCAGAAACGGATTGCCGCTGGCGGCGGCGATGGCGTGGTGAAAGCGTAGGTCTTCGGCCACGCCGTCACCGCCTGCCGCCACTGCAGCGTCGATGCTGTCGAGTGCGGCGTCGATCTCGATCATCTCGGCATCCGTTCGGCGCTGAGCGGCCAGGGCGGCGCCTTCCGCCTCCAGCGCGCGGCGCAGCTCGATGATGTGGAGCACGGCATCGATCGAGCCGGCCTGCGCCGCGTCGATACGCAGCGGCTTGAGGCCAGCCTGCTGCGTGACGTACACGCCACTGCCCTGGCGCGCTTCGACCACGCCTTCGTGGCGCAGACGCGAGATGGCTTCGCGGATCACGGTGCGGCTCACACCGAATTCCTGGCCGAGCACGGTTTCGGACGGCATGCGTTCGCCGCGGCGCAGTTCGCCCGCGTCGATCTTGTCCATCAGGGTCTGGGCCACGCGGTCGGACAGGGAAGGCGCGGCGTCGAGTCGTTCAAACATGGTGGCTGGGAGGTCTTGGCAAGGGTAAATTCGTCGTGTCATCATACAAGTTGAGTCGCAGAGCTTCATCCCTGTTTACCCTAGGCATCGATCAAAACGCCCGGCCGCATACGTCAGGCAACAAGGAGACACCATGAACATCGTCATCACCGGCGGCGCCGGTTTCCTGGGCCAGCGCGTGCTGGCGGCACTGCTCCAGCAACCCGGTCTGCCCGGCGCGGACGGCGCGGTGCAGCCGGTTGCGACTTTCATCGTGCTGGACCAGGTGCCGGGCCAGATTGCCGATGCGCGCGTGCGCTATGTGACGGGCGATGCTTCCGACTCGGCCCTCATCGCCCAGGTGATCGACGAAAACGTGGGCGGCGTGTTTCATCTGGCCGCCGTGGTGAGCGGTACCGCCGAGGCTGATTTCGACCTCGGCATGCGCGTGAACCTGGACGGCACGCGCGCATTGCTTGATGCGCTACGCGCGCAGCACGCCAAGACCGGCCGTGCGCCGCGCGTGCTGTTTGCCAGTTCGGTCGCGGTGTTCGGCGGTCAACTGCCTGCCATCGTCACCGACGACACGGCGGCCACGCCGCAGGCCTCGTACGGCGTGCAGAAGCTGATGGGCGAATTCCTGGTGGGCGAGTATTCGCGCAAGGGCTACGTCGACGGCCGCGCGGTGCGCATCCCGACTGTGTCGGTACGCCCGGGCAAGCCAAATGGCGCGGCATCGAGCTTTGCCAGCGGCATCATCCGCGAGCCGCTGTCCGGCGAAGACGCCATCTGCCCGGTGGAAGCCGAGACCGAACTGTGGCTCGCCTCGCCGCGCCAGGTGGTGGCCTCGCTGCTGCACGCGTACACGCTGCCGGCGTCGGCATGGGGCAATCGCCGCTCATTGAACCTGCCGGGCATTACGGTGCGGGTGGGCGAGATGGTGGAAGCGCTGCGCAAGGTGGCGGGCGATGCGCCGGTATCGCGCATCCGCTGGGAGCCGGACGCACGCATCAAGGCCATCGTGCAAAGCTGGCCGGCGCGCTTCAACACCGCCCGCGCCGATGCGATGGGCTTTGGGCGCGACACGTCGTTCGAGGCGATGGTGCGCGATTACGTGGAGGCCACGAAGGGCGCCTAACGGCCCTTTCCCAGCTCCACCGCAAACTTCACCAGTTCCGCCTGGCCCTCGATGCCGAGTTTGCGCTTGAGATTCAGGCGGTGCGATTCCACCGTACGCACGGACAGGCCCAGCTCGTCGGCGATGCGTTTGTTGGCATAGCCCTTGGCGATGCCGTCAAGAATGTCGCGCTCACGCGGCGTGAGCGCCTCGACCGGCGTGGGCATGACAGCCTGCTCGGCCATGCGCATCGCCAGTTGCGCACTGTAGAACGGCCGGCCGGCCAGCACGGCGTCGATGGCCTCGACCAGCTCGCTGGCGGGCGCGTCCTTGAGCACATAGCCACGCGCGCCCGCACGGATCACCTGCCGCACGTACTCCAGGTTGTCGTGCATCGATAGCACGAGCACGGCAATCTCGGGAAATTCCTCGGCAAACTTTTCGGTCAGCGCAATGCCGTTCATGCCGCGCATGCCGATGTCCATCAGCGCCAGATCGGGTGACAAGGTGCGTGCGGCCCGCAGGGCGGCATCGGCGTCACCGGCTTCACCCACCACCTCGAAATGCGGCACGGCTTCCAGCCGCATGCGCACACCATCGCGCACGAGCGGGTGATCGTCGACGAGGAGCAGTTTGACGGGCGCGGCTGGTCGCATATTCATACGATGGGAGAAGAGGGAACAGAAGCCAGTTGAGCGATGACGACATGCGGGAGCGCAGCACACACCTCGGTGCCGTGCGGGCCCGAGGCGATGGTACAGGTGCCGCCCAGCGCGGCCATGCGTTCGCGCATGTTGCGCAAGCCGATGCCGCGTTCCGGGTCCACCTGGACGGATTCCACATCAAAGCCGGGGCCGTTGTCGCGAATGGACAAGCGCACGGCATCGAGATCGTTTTCAAGCAATACGCCGATGCGCGTGGCTTGCGTGGCATGGCGCTCGATGTTCGAGACAGCCTCCTGCGCGATACGGAACAGCGCGGTGTTGCACGCGTCCGGTAGCTGCACGGGCGGGCCGACCACTTCGAGCGCAATCGCAAACCCCGGCTGGCTGTCTTCGTGCGCTTCGCGCGTTTCGCGCACAAGCAGCTCCAGCGCAGCCGCCAAACCGAGATCATCCAGCAGCGCCGGACGCAGGTTGTGCGACACGCGCCGCACCTCGCCCAGCGCGCTGTTCAACCGATCAAGCGCGCGACGCAACATGCTGTCCGCCCGTTCGATCCACGGCGGCGATGCTGGTGACGCTTCGAGATGACCATGCGCGGTTTCGAGCAGCAGCTTGGTCGAGACCAACACTTGGCTGATGCCGTCGTGCAGTTCACGCGAGACACGCGCGCGCTCGTCTTCCTGAGACTTCACCACCTGCTGCGCGAGCTGGCGCAGCTTGGCATCGGCCTGGCGGTGGTCGCTCACGTTCAGCGCTAGACCGCTGCCCGCCACCAGCAGGATGCTGATCGCAGCAATTCCGACCACCCATGCCAACGTCTGGTCGATGTTGGCCTGCGCGCGCTGGTCAATCTCTCGCAGGGTCTGCTCGATGTCATCCAGGTACAGACCAGTGCCCACCATCCAGCCCCACTGTGGAATTGGCTCGACATAACCAAGCTTGGGCACGCTCTGGTGCGTCGATGGCTTGTCCCACATGTAGCGCACGAAACCGCCACCGGCCTGCGCGGCAGCCACCAGTTTCTGGATGGTCGGCTGGCCGCCCGAGTCCGTCAGGTCCCACAGATCGCGCCCGACAAGTTCGGGCTGGCGCGGGTGCATCAGGTTGCGGCCGCGCAAGTCGTAGAGGAAAAAGTAGCCATCGGTGCCGAAGTCGAGGCGGGCGAGGGTGCGCATGGCTTCGTCACGCGTGGCTTCGTCCCGGGCCGGGTCGCCACTTTGGCCGGACGCAAGCAACGGCGCGATGGCACTCTGCGCAAGCTTGACGTAAGACCGCAGCTCGGTCTCCTTGGCCTGCAGGTACGCCGATTCCACCAACTGCCGCTCATGTCGCGCCAGCGCAATCGACTGATGCCGCACGGTCAGCATGATCGCCAGCATGGCGATGGTCAGCGGTGCGACGGCGAGGAGCAGGATCTTCTGGCGGAGCTTCATGGCAAAACGCGGCGTGCGTTGCGGCATTGCAAGGTGACGGAGCAGCCCCGGTCAGGTGTGGGGCTGCGTAGAACTACGGACGTGTGCTGCGTAGTCCTCCGCTTGTGGCGCGGGGTAAGGCTGGCAAATACTACACGCCCCTGTCACGGGGTAGGACTTACTGCAGGGATGAACCCACATCCCGCGTTCAGCAAATAACTTCGACCAAGGTTCGAGGAGACCGACATGAGCTTCGTCAGGCAACACCTGATCTGGCTGGTCGTTGCCATTCTTGGCGCGTCTGCCTTTGCCACCGTTGCGCTTGCGCGCGGCGAGGCAGTCAGCGCGCTATGGGTGGTGGTGGCCGCCGTATGCATCTATCTGATCGCGTATCGCTATTACAGCCGCTTCATTGCCGACAAGGTGCTCGGCCTGGACGGCACCCGCAAGACACCCGCCTGGCGCTACAACGACGGGCTCGACTACGTTCCCACCAACAAGCACGTGCTGTTCGGCCACCACTTTGCGGCCATTGCTGGCGCGGGCCCGCTGGTCGGCCCCGTGCTGGCCGCGCAGATGGGCTATCTGCCCGGCATGCTCTGGATTCTGGCCGGCGTGGTGTTTGCCGGGGCGGTGCAGGATTTCGTCGTGCTGTTCATCTCCACGCGCCGCGACGGCCGCTCGCTGGGCGACCTGGTCAAGAGTGAGATGGGCACGGTGCCCGGCGTGATCGCGCTGTTTGGCGCGTTCCTCATCATGATCATCATCCTGGCCGTGCTGGCGCTGATCGTGGTGAAGGCGCTGGTCGGCTCGCCATGGGGCAGCTTCACGGTGGCCGCGACGATTCCCATCGCGCTATTCATGGGCGTGTATGTGCGCTACATCCGTCCGGGCCGCATCGGCGAAATTTCCATCATCGGCTTCGTGCTGCTGATGCTGGCCATCGTGGGCGGCCAGGCCGTGCACGATAGCGCCACGCTGGCGCCGCTGTTCACGTTCGACGGCAAGACGCTGACGTGGATGCTGATCGGCTACGGCTTTGTCGCTTCGGTCCTGCCGGTGTGGCTGCTGCTGGCACCGCGAGATTACCTGTCGACGTTCCTGAAGATCGGAACGATCATGGCGCTGGCCATCGGCATCCTGATCGTTGCACCCAACATGCAGATGCCTTCGCTCACGCAGTTCGCGGGCGGCGGCGGTCCGGTGTGGTCGGGCAACATGTTCCCGTTCCTGTTCATCACCATTGCGTGCGGTGCGGTGTCGGGCTTCCACTCGCTCATCTCGTCGGGCACCACACCCAAGTTGCTGGAGAACGAACGCCAGGCACGCTTCATCGGCTATGGCGCGATGCTGATGGAATCGTTCGTCGCCATCATGGCGCTGGTGGCCGCTTCGGTCATCGACCCGGGCGTGTACTTCGCGATGAACAGCCCGGCAGCGCTGGTGGGTGCGACGCCGGATACGGTGGCACACACGCTCTCCACCTGGGGCTTCGTCATCACCCCTGACGTGCTGATCCAGACCGCCAAGGACGTCGGCGAAAACACCATCCTTGCCCGCGCAGGCGGCGCACCGACGCTGGCCGTTGGCATGGCGCACATCCTGCACCAAGTGGTGGGCGGCCAGGCCATGATGGCCTTCTGGTACCACTTTGCGATTCTCTTCGAGGCGCTGTTCATCCTCACCGCCGTGGATGCAGGTACGCGCGCCGGGCGCTTCATGCTGCAGGATCTGCTGGGCACTTTTGTGCCGGCACTCAAGCGCACGGATTCGCTCGTCGCCAACCTCATTGCCACGGCCGCGACCGTCGCACTGTGGGGTTACTTCCTGTACCAGGGCGTGATCGATCCGCTGGGCGGCATCAATACGCTGTGGCCGCTGTTCGGCATCTCCAACCAGATGCTCGCCGCGATTGCGCTGACGCTGGGCACCTGCGTGCTGGTCAAGATGAAGCGCGACCGCTACGTGTGGGTGACGCTGCTGCCGACCATCTGGTTGCTGATCTGCACGCTCACCGCCGGCTGGCAGAAGCTGTTCGATCCGGACCCGAAGATCGGCTTCCTGGCGCACGCCAACAAGTACGCCAGCGCAATTGCCGAGGGCAAGCTGCTGGCCCCGGCCAAGTCGATGGCGCAGATGCAGCAGGTGGTGCTGAACGACCGCATCGATGCATTCCTGTGCGGCCTGTTCATTCTCGTGGTGGTGAGCATTGCCTGGTATGGCCTGCGCACGGTGCTCAAGGCGCGCGCCGCGAGCCGCCCGACTGCCAACGAAACGCCGTACGAAGCGCTGGGCGCATGAGCACGGGCATGCGCGAAGAACTCGAAAACTTCGGCCGATACCTGGGCCAGACGCTGCGCCTGATGGTTGGCGTGCCGGACTACGACACCTACGTGCGCCACATGCAGGAGACCCATCCGGGCCAGGCCGTCATGACGTACGAAGACTTCTTCCGCGAACGCCAGGACGCGCGCTACGCCGGACGCGTGGGCCGTTGCTGTTGATGAAGGATTGAACACGCTCCAAAGCAAAACCGCCGGTGCATGCTGCCATGCCCGGCGGTTTTTGCTTGCGTGCGCTACATCGACTGACGTGCCGTTGTGGGCGGGTCGCCGTGCTTGGCACGATAGGTCTTCTCCACCAGCTCGCGCAGCTTGCCGAGCGCACCCACATCCCCTTGCGCAGCCGCCCTGCCGTACCACTTCTTGGCCAGCTCGATATCCTGCGGCACCACGCCGGGTTCCCCGCGCTCGTAATAGCTGCCGACGATGTACTGCGAAGGCCCATCGCCCCCTTCGGCCGCCTTCTTGTACCAACTGAACGCGCGCCCGTAGTCGCGCGGCACACCGCGCCCGGTGAAGTAGTTGGTGGCCAGCGCGCGTTGCGCCTCGACATGCCCGCCCGCCGCAGCGCGTTCGTACCACTTGTTCGCTTCTTCCAGGGAGCGCGGTACCAGCTCGCCGCGCTCAAACAATTCGCCGTAGGCAAACTGCGCGTGGGTCATCTGGTTGTCGGCGGCACGGCGCAGCCATTTGACCGCCTCTTCAGGGCGGGCGACGGTGCCTTCGCCACGCATCAGCATCATGGCGTAGTTGAATTGCGCGAGCCGGTTGCCGCGCTGTGCAGCCTCGGCAAATTCGTCGAAGGCGTGGCCGAAATCGTTCTTCTCGTAATGCGCGATGGCGATCTGGGTGAGGGCGGCGGCATCGCCCTGTGTGTCGGCAGGCGACGTTGCAGCGGCTGCCAACGACATCGCCACGCCCATCGCCAGCACCAACAGCGCCTGTAGCATGCGCGGACTTCTGTGCCGGACCTGTCTGCTCATCGCGCGCTCCTCAACGGAAGAGGATCCAGTGTAACGCGCCCACCTGCTACGTGCGGGTGCGCACAAACCAGCACACCTGGGGCGTACACGGTTGCCGGGGCAATCAGCCCGCGCGCACCCGGTACACCGCTACGCTGCCACGCCAGTTGGCCCCCCAGCGCACCACACTGCCGTCGTGCAGCACAACGCGGTCGAGGATTACCAGTCCCACCTTGGGCGCCAGCGCTTCAAAGTCGCGGATGGTCAGCACGCGCACGTTGGGCGTGTTGTACCACTCGTACGGCAGCGACTTGGACACCGGCATGCGCCCGCGGAAGATCGACAGCCGATGCGGCCAGTAGCCGAAATTCGGGAACGACACGATGCACTCGCGACCCACGCGCAGCATCTCGCGCAGCACCTGCGCCGTGTTGTGGATGGTCTGCAGCGTTTGCGAAAGGATGACCGTATCGAAGCTCTTGTCCTCGAACAGCGCCAGCCCACCTTCCATGTTCTGCTGGATCACGTGCACGCCCTTTTTCGCGGAGGCCAGCACGCCTGCGTCGTCGATCTCGATGCCGTAGGCCAGCACGTCGAGCTCGTCCTGCAGCACGCGCAACAGGCTGCCGTCGCCGCAACCAAGGTCGAGCACGGTGGAGTGCGGCTCGATCCAGCGGGCGATGGCGCGAAAGTCCGCGCGGTCGGTCAGGATGTTCGGCACTGCGGACGGCGCAGCGGGGTTCAGCGTTTGCGTTGTCATGCGCCGATCTCCTGCGCGATGCGTTCGTAATAGGCGCGGACCAGCGCGTGGTAGCGCGCGTCTTCCAGAAGGAAAGCGTCGTGACCGTGGGGCGCGTCGATCTCGCCGTAGGTGACGGGATGCTTGTTGTCGAGCAGCGCCTTGACCAGCTCGCGGCTGCGCGCGGGGGCGAATCGCCAATCGGTCATGAAGCTGACGACGAGGTAGCTCGCCTTGGTATGCGCGACGGCCTTGGTGAGGCTCCCGCCGTAGGCCAGTGCGGGGTCGAAGTAATCGAGCGCGCGCGTGATCAGCAGATACGTGTTCGCATCGAAGTACTCGGCAAACTTGTCGCCCTGGTAGCGCAGATAGCTCTCGACCTGGAACTCGACGTCGAACGAGAAACGGATGTCGTCCGCCTTCAGCTCGCGGCCGAATTTCGCGGCCATGTCTTCATCCGACAGATAGGTGATGTGCCCGATCATCCGGGCCACACGCAGACCGCGCTTGGGCTTGACGTTGTGCGCGTAGTAATCGCCGCCGTGGAAATCGGGGTCGGACAGGATCGCGCTGCGCGCCACCTCGTTGAAGGCGATGTTCTGCGCCGACAACTTGGGCGTGGACGCCACCACCACGCAGTGCCGCAACCGGTCCGGATACATCAGGCTCCAGGCCAGCGCCTGCATGCCGCCGAGGCTGCCGCCCATCACTGCCGCAAATTGCTGGATGCCGAAGCGATCGGCCACACGTGCCTGGGCATTCACCCAGTCTTCCACCGTCACCACGGGAAAGCGCGCGCCGTAGGGCAGGCCGGTTTCCGGGTGCGGGCTCATGGGGCCGGTCGAGCCGAAACACGAGCCCAGGTTGTTCACCCCGATGACAAAGAAGCGGTTGGTATCGACCGGCTTGCCAGGGCCGACCATGTTGTCCCACCAGCCGACTTCGCCCTCGGCGTGCACGCCCGCCACGTGGTGCGAGGCGTTGAGTGCGTGGCAGATGAGCACGGCGTTGGAGCGGTCGGCATTGAGCGTGCCGTAGGTTTCGACCATCAGGTCGTAGCCGCTGATCTGCGAGCCGTTGCGCAGTTGCAGCGGCTCGGCAAAATGCATGCGCTCGGGCACAACCAGGCCGATGGCGTTGGCCGGCTTGCCCTGATGTGCCTTCGGAGAGGATGTGTCGGCCTGCGCCGCATCGACTGCGGTGACCGCGGTGTCAGCCTGGATGTCTGTCATGGCACCAAAGAAAAAACCCGACCGGCAACGCTGATCACGCAACCAATCGGGTTCTCATGTGGCGCACGTGGGGCGCTTGCTTTCACCACCCCCGCTCTGACCGAACCTCTTTAGCCGCATTTGTAATGAGAGCCCAGAGCCACATCCGTGGATGCCTGAACTCCCGCGCGCCCGCAAGCCAGTCGTCAAATCGGCGCGCCAGAGGAGAGTGATTATAGAGCAAGCGGCGGCGGACGCATCACCGCATCGTGATGCGTCCGATTCCCCGCCATATGCCGGGTCAAAGGCCTGCCATATTGATGTACTTGATCTCCAGGTACTCGTCGATGCCGTATTTGGAGCCTTCGCGGCCGAGCCCCGATTGCTTGACGCCGCCAAACGGCGCTTCGGCCGTCGAGATCAGCCCCGTATTGACGCCAACCATTCCAGACTCCAGCGCGTCCGAAACGCGCCACGCTCGGCCCAGATCGCGGGTGTAGAAATACGCGGCCAGCCCGAACTCGGTGTCGTTGGCGGCGGCCACGGCCTCGTCTTCCGTGTCGAAGGGAATGAGCGCAGCCAGCGGGCCGAACGTTTCTTCATGCGCGAGCAGCATGCCCGGCTTCGCATCGACCACGACGGTCGGCTCGAAGAACGCACCGCCCTGCGCGGACAGCGCATGCGGCTTGCCGCCCACCAGGACGCGCGCACCTTGGCGCACGGCGTCGTCCAGATGCTGCTGCACCTTGTCCATCGCGCGCATGTGGATCAGCGGGCCCTGCTGCACGCCGGGCTCCGTGCCGTTGCCGACGCGCAGCGCACGCACGGCGTCGGCGAGCTTGGCCGCAAACGTGTCGTAGATGCCGCGTTGCACGTAAAAGCGATTCGCGCACACGCAGGTTTGGCCTGCGTTGCGGTACTTGGCGATCATCGCGCCTTCCACCGCCGCATCGACGTCGGCATCGTCAAACACGATGAACGGCGCGTTGCCGCCCAGTTCGAGCGACAGCTTCTTGATGTCGTCGGCGCACTGGCGCATCAGCAAGCGACCGACCGCCGTGGAGCCCGTGAAGCTGAGCTTGCGCACGATCGGGTTGGACGTCAGCTCGCCGCCAATCGCCTGCGAATCGCCCGTGACGATGGACAGCAGGCCCGCCGGCACGCCAGCGCGCACGGCCAGCTCGGCAAATGCGAGCGCAGAGTAGGGCGTTTCCAGCGCGGGCTTCACGACCATCGAGCAACCGGCCGCCAGCGCCGGGCCGACCTTGCGCGTCATCATCGCGATGGGGAAATTCCATGGCGTGATGGCCGCGCTCACGCCGATCGGCTCCTTCTGCACGACGATACGGCGATCGCCCTGCGGCGAGGGAATCGTGTCGCCGTAAATCCGGCGTGCTTCTTCCGCAAACCATTCGATGAACGACGCGGCGTAGGCGATTTCGCCGGCAGCTTCCGGCAGCGGCTTGCCTTGCTCGGCCGTGAGGATGGCAGCGAGATCCTGCTGATGTTCCATCATCAAATCGGCCAGCTTGCGCAGGATCCTGGCGCGATCGCGTGCGCTCACCTTGCGCCAGGCGCGTTGCGCAACCTGTGCGGCATCGATGGCGCGGCGTGTTTCGGCGGCGCCCATGCCGGGCACGGTGCCGATCTTGCGGCCGGTGGCGGGATCGGTCACGTCGCGCGTGGCGCCGTCATCGGCATCGGCCCAGGTGCCGGCGAGGAACGCTTGCGTGCGCCACAGGCCGGGGTCTTTCAGTGCGATCGGTGGCGTAACCGGCGCGCTCGGCAGATCGGTGCGGGTCATGGTGTCAGCTCTCCAGTGCGCGTTGCAGGATGGCAAGGCCCTCTTCGAACACCGCGTCTTCAATCGTGAGCGGGAACAGGAAGCGGATCACGTTGCCGTACACGCCGCACGACAGGAGGAGCAGGCCGGCTTCGAGCGCGCGCTGCTGCACGAGCTTGGTGAAATCGGCGTCCGGCTTGCCGTCCGGCGTATTGAATTCGACAGCAACCATCGCGCCCACGCCACGCACTTCGGCAATGCGCGACTGCTTGGCCTTGGCAGCATTCAGTGCGTCAACCAGACGTGCGCCCAGCGCGGCGGAGCGCTCGCACAGTTTCTCGTCGGCAATGATGTCGAGCACCGCATGCGCCGACGCCACCGCCAGCGGGTTGCCGGCGTAGGTGCCGCCGAGCCCGCCCGGAGCCGGCGCGTCCATGATTTCTGCGCGGCCCGTGACGGCGGACAACGGCAGGCCGCCCGCCAGGCCCTTGGCCATCGTCGTGATGTCCGGCAGCACGCCCGTGTGCTCCATGGCAAACAGCTTGCCGGTGCGGGCAAAGCCGGTTTGCACTTCGTCGGCGATCATCACGATGCCGTGTTCATCGCACAGCGCACGCACGGCGCGTACGAAATCGGCGGGCATCTGGTAGAAGCCGCCCTCGCCCTGCACCGGCTCGAAGATGATGGCTGCCACCTGGCGCGGATCGATATCGGCCTTGAACAGGCGCTGAATGGCGTCAAGCGCATCCTGCGTGCTCACGCCATGCAGCGCCACGGGCGCCGGCACGTGATAGATGCTGCCCGGGAACGGTCCGAAGCCCGTCTTGTACGGCACCACCTTGCCCGTCAGCGACATGCCCATGAACGTACGGCCGTGGAACGCGCCCGTGAGTGCGATCACACCCGGGCGGCCCGTGTGCGCCCGTGCGATCTTGATGGCGTTTTCCACGGCCTCGGCGCCCGTGGTGAAGAACGCGGTCTTTTTGGCGTGCGAGCCTGGCGTGATCGCGTTCAGGCGCTCGGCCAACTCGACGTACGAACCGTACGGCACGATCTGGAAAGCGGTGTGCGTGAAGTGATCCAGCTGCTCGCGCACGGCCTGCACCAGACGCGGGTGGCGATGGCCCGTGTTGACCACGGCAATGCCGGCCGCGAAGTCAATGTAGCGGCGGCCTTCCACGTCCCAGAACAGGGCGTTCTCGGCGCGCTCGGCGTAGCGGTCGGTCATCACACCAACGCCGCGCGGCGTAGCGGCCAGGCGGCGGGCATTCCATTGGGCGTTCTGTTGCGGGTCTCGGGCGTTCATGGCGGTCTTGTGCGTTGGGTCAAGAAAGAGACGATGCGGCCCAGTGTGGCCCCATTGGCTCTGTACAATAAGACCCAATCAGGTTTTTCTTTTGGAACCACTTTGGTTCCATCGCGCACCATGGCCGACCATTCCCCCACCCACCGCGCCAGCATGCTGGTCGACTACCTGCAACGCCGCTTCGACCGTGCAGAGCCGGGCGGCGAGCCCGACCACCGCCGCCTGTACCGCGTGTTGCAGGAGGGCATCCTGCGCGACGAGCTGCAGCCGGGCACGCGCCTGCCGTCGTCGCGGCAGTTGGCCACCGAACTGGGCATCGCGCGCAACACGGTCATCCACGTCTATGAGCAGCTCAGCGTGGAAGGCTATGTGTCGGCAGGCGTGGGCAGCGGCACCTTCGTCGCCGATACCGCGCCAGACCGGCTGGACGCAGCCCCCGCACCGGTCGCAGCGGTTGCCGCAGTGGCACCCGCGCCGATCACTGAAGCGGCCATGCCGTCCGCGCCGATACTCTCAACGCGCGGCCGTGCGCTGGTGCGCGATGCGGGCGCCAGTTCGCGCCAGTGGGGCGCCTTCATGCCGGGCGTACCGGAGGTGCGGATGTTTCCGGCGCGCATCTGGTCGCGCTTGCACAACCGGCTGCTGCGCAAGCCTTCACCCGCGCTGCTGACGTATCCCGTTGGCGCGGGCTACCTGCCGCTGCGCACCGCGCTGGCCGATTACCTGCGCACCGCGCGTGGCGTGCGCTGCGAGCCCGAGCAGATCATCGTCACTGCAGGCATCCACCCGTCGCTCCAACTCATCGCGCAGCTGCTGTGCGATGCCGGCGACAGTGCATGGATCGAAGACCCCGGCTACTGGGGCGTGCGCAGCGTACTCACCGCTGCGGGCGTGCGCACCGTGCCACTGCCGGTGGACGATGAAGGCATGCGCTTCGACATCCCCACGCGCGGGCGTCAGCGCAGCAAGCCGCCGAAGCTCATGGTGGTCTCGCCCTCGCACCAATATCCGCTCGGTTCGGTGATGAGCCTCGCGCGACGCCGGGCGCTGCTGGCCACCGCCCACGCAACCGATGCATGGATCGTCGAAGACGACTACGACAGCGAATTCCGCTACGGCAGCCGCCCGCTGCCTTCTTTGCAAGGGCTGGATGATGGCGGGCGCGTGCTCTACATGGGCACGTTCTCGAAAGTGCTGTTCCCCAGCTTGCGGATTGGCTATCTGGTCGTGCCGCCCGCGCTGGCCGATGCGTTTACGACGGGGCTGTCGGAGATGTTCCGCGGCGGCCAGATTCTCACGCAGGCCGTGCTGGCGGACTTCATTGCGGAGGGCCATTTCGTCTCCCACATCCGGCGCATGCGTGGCGTGTATGCGGAACGGCGCGAAACGCTGCTGGCGTCCATCGCCCACGAGTTCGGCGACGCGCTGCCCGTGCATGACGGTGCGTCGGGCCTGCATCTCGTGCTGGGCTTGCCGACCGGCACCAACGATGTGGCCGTTGCTGATCTTGCACTCGCCAATGACGTCGTCACGCGCCCGCTCTCACGTTATTACCAGGACGACGCGCGCCGCTTGCCCGGACTGCTGCTCGGCTATGGCCATGTGGAAACAGAACAGATTGGGGCGCGGTTTCATACGTTGGCGGAGGCAGTGCGCACCGTCGGCTGACCAACGCTGCACGCAACAAAAAAGCCCCGCATCGCGGGGCTTTTACTTGGGGCGAAGCACGCTCAGGCCAACAGCACCCGCAACTGCGCATCCGCACCTTCCACCGGAGACTTCCGGAAGCCGCTCTTGGCGTACCGATGCCAGCGCCCCAGCACCGCACACACAACCAAGTTGGCGCGCGAAGCGATGTCGGCATCCGCCGGCCAGGCACCCTGCGTAACCGCCATGCGCAGACTCTGCTTGAGCGACGCCTCGATGCGATCCAGGCACTGCGCCATGCGCTCGGGCAGGCGCTCGTCTTCGCCGACCAGCGCGTCGCCCACCAGCACGCGCGTCATGCCCGGATTCTTGTCGGCAAACGACAGGAGCATGTGCGCGATGGCATGCGCCTGGCGCAAGCCGTGTTCTTCACGCAAGGTGATCTGGTTGATGAGGCCGAAGACGGTCTGCTCGATGAATTCGATCAGCCCTTCGAACATCTGCGCCTTGCTGGCGAAGTGGCGGTACAACGCCGCTTCGGAGACATCCAGCCGTGCAGCCAAGCCTGCGGTTGTGATCTTTTCACCGCGCGGATGCTCGAGCATGCCGGCAAGCGTCTGCAGAATCTGCACGCGGCGCTCGCCCGGTCGGGGGCGTTTGCGTACCGGCGGTGCGGCTATGGCGACGTCCGCGACCGGCTCGGCGGTCGGAAACTCCGTTTGCGCGTTGCTCATGACTTCCTGGCCCCTCTCCCGTTCCGAGCGCGGAGTTACCACTGCCTAGCCGCGTCGAACAAGCCTTCGTTTTAGTTGAAGCACCGATTTTACTTTCACGCTCACATAGCCGGGCCGGTTGGCGAACAAAATCGGTGTGGCGGCCGGTTGATGTGGTGAATTTGCACGCGCGCCAACTGCCGTCGCTTGCATTGGATGCAATGCATCGGCAGCGGAAGTCGGCTGCACGCCGGGCGGCACGCGCCGCAGATAACCCGTCACCCATACCGTGCGAATCCCCAGGCGCCGATAGCGTTTGAGGTGAGAAAGCGTGTCTTCGACGAGGATGGCGCGCGATGGCGCAATACGTTCGCGTGCGAGCAACCGGCGCAGCATCAGCGGGTCAGGTTTCGGACGCAGGCGCCGGTGCACCCACATGTGCTCGACGGCGATTTCGCGTAGGAACGCGCGCTTCAGGCCAATGAGCCGCAGCACCTCGCGCGCGTAGGCGGCCGGCGCGTTGGTCAGCAGAATCTTGCGCCCCGGCAGGGCGCGCAGCAACTGGGCGAGGCCGCGCTCCGCGCGCACCATGGCGCGCAGGTCTTCAAAGCGGTGGGCCTCAGCAAGGAAATCAGCGGGGTCGACGCCGTGATGGCGGACCATGCCCAGAATCGTGGCGCCATAGCGGCGCCAGTAATCCACGCGCACCTGGCTGGCGGTGGCGTCGTCCGTGCCGAGCACGCGCGCCACGTACGCCGTCATCAGCCGGTTGATCTGCGGAAAGATCGCGTGCGATGCGTGGTGAAGTGTGTTGTCGAGGTCGAACAGCCAGACCGGCTGCCGGGCGGGCGGAGAGCCCGCCGGCACCTCGCGCGGGAAGGCGCGCGCAGCATGGCGCACCCGCACCGCCCGAGTGGTTCGCATCAGTGCGAGCGGATCATCGTGCCGAACGCCTGTTCGGTCAGGATTTCCAGCAGCAGCGAGTGCTCGATACGGCCATCGACGATGTGCACCGAGTTCACGCCGCTCTTGGCGGCATCCAGCGCCGACGAAATCTTCGGCAGCATGCCGCCCGAGATCGTGCCGTCGGCAAACAGCTCGTCGATCTCGCGCGCCGACAGGTCGGTCAGCAGATTGCCCTGCTTGTCCATCACGCCGGGAATGTTGGTCATCATGACCAGCTTCTCAGCCTTCAGGATCTCGGCCATCTTGCCGGCCACGACGTCGGCGTTGATGTTGTAGGCCTGACCGTCATCGGAGAAGCCGATGGGCGAGATGACAGGAATGAACGCGTCGTCCTGCAGCGCCTTGACCACCGCCGGGTTGATCGCTTCGATGTCGCCCACGAAACCGATGTCGATGAACTCGCCCGGATGCTCGCGGTCCGGCATCTTCAGCTTCTTGGCGCGGATCAGGCCACCGTCCTTGCCGGTCAGGCCGACCGCTTGGCCGCCGTACTGGTTGATCAGCATGACGATGTCCTGCTGAACTTCGCCGCCGAGCACCCACTCGACCACTTCCATGGTCTCTTCATCGGTCACACGCATGCCCTGGATGAAGGTGCCTTGCTTGCCGACCTTCTTCAGGGCTTCGTCGATTTGCGGACCGCCGCCGTGCACCACCACCGGGTTCATGCCGACCAGCTTGAGCAGGATCACGTCGCGCGCGAAGCCGTGCTTGAGCTTTTCCTCCGTCATGGCGTTGCCGCCGTACTTGACGACGATGGTTTTGCCGTGAAACTTGCGAATGTAAGGCAGGGCCTGCGCGAGAATTTCAGCCTTCAACGCCGGCGCAACGTGCGCGAGGCCAGCAGGGTCGGGGGCAGCAGAAGCGGTCATGACGGTGACATCCGGTTGGGCGGGTATGATGGAACGCCGAATGTCGCGTGCTACAAAAACGAAGCAGCCCATTTTCGGCAGGCGCGATTTTACAAGAAAAGGCGCTACGGTCTGACGGCGCACCTTGCGTGCCTGCCATACCGTTGCCACGAAAGAACACCCTGGGGAAACATGGCCATCGCACCCGACCAACTCGACGCGCTACGCCCTCACCTGCTGCGCTTTGCGCAACTGCAATTGCGTGACACGGCCTTGGCTGAAGACACGGTGGCTGACACCATCCTGGCGGTGCTCGAACACCCTGAGCGCTTTGCCGGCAATGCCTCGCTCAAGACGTACGTGATCGGCATCCTCAAGCACAAGATCGTCGATGCGATCCGCTCGGGGCGGCGCGAAGTGCGCGTCTCACTGCTTTCGGGTGGTGAATCCGACGAGGCAGGCATGCGTTCCGACGAGGCCGTCTTCGACAGCTTGTTCGCCGCCGACGGCCACTACACCAGCCCGCCGTCCGACTGGGGAGACCCCGATGCCGCGCTGTCACGGCGCGAGTTCTTCGACGTGCTGCAAATGTGCGTCGATCGCCTGCCGCCGCGCGTGGGCCGCGTCTTCATGATGCGCGAATGGCTGGAGTTGGAAACCGAGGAAATCTGTCAGGAATTGCAGATCACGGCGACCAATGCATGGGCACTGCTCTACCGTGCCCGCATGCGCCTGCGCGAGTGCCTTGACCTGCACTGGTTTGGCAATCAGCCCGCCGCCGCCTGAATCGCCCATAGGCGCACCTGAGCCGCATCACAGAGAACAACCATGCCGAACCGTTGGGGACTGCCCACCTGCAAGGAAGCCCACCGCATGCTGGTGTCGAAGATGGACCGCGACCTGTCCACAGGCGAGCGGCTACGGCTGCGCGTGCATCTGTTTGCCTGCGATGCGTGTACGCGGTTCTCGCACCAGATGGGGTTTCTGCGTCAGGCGATGCACAAGCTCGGACAAGACGACGACGGGAGCAGCCAAGCGTGACCTCGTCGGTCGCCAACACCGTATGTGCGATCTGCGGCGCGGAATTGCACTGCGGAGCCATCGGCGACGGCAAGCAGCCCGACGCGACATGCTGGTGCATGTCCGAAAAAACGCTGCCTGCCAACGCGCGGCGCCCGGGACAGGGCTGCCGCTGCCAGCGTTGCCTGCGCGAAGCGATTGCGCAGGCAAGGGCAGCGTCTGAATCCGACTGAGCGATCAGTCCTTGTCTTTGCTGTCGTCGTCCAGCGTGCGCAGAGCACGGCGGACGTCGGCTCGGCCGCGCTGACGCTCAGCGTGGCCGCCTTCGGTATGGGCACCGGCCTTGCGGCCGCGAGCGAGCGGCACGAGAACGTTGCGCGGGCGCGCAGTGCCGGCCTTCGTTGAAGGTTCGATGCGGAACGTCAGTTTCTGGCGAGTGCCCAGTGTCTTGTTAGCCATGGGAATGCTCCCTTACGTGGCTTGAAGCGACACTCGCCGCAAGCCATCAATGTTTGTGTTCGCCGCCGTGGTTCATGGCGGGCATGTTGCCGGCGGTCAGGTCGCGTACGCGGGCATCCACCTTCTGCTCGACAACGCGCTTGTCGGCCAGCTCCACCTTGAGCGTGATCGGCACGGTGGTGTCCTTCACCAGCGGCTGTTTCAGGTTCATCAACATCACGTGGTAGCCGCCCGGCTTGAGCTGCACGGTCTGGCCCTTCGGCAGATCCAGCGAGGGCATCGCGCGCATGCGCATTACGTCGCCTTCCATCTTCATCTCGTGGATCTCAGCCGTGCCGGCCACGGGCGTCGATACGCCAACCACCTTGGCACCGTCGGCCGATTGCAGCGTCATGAACGCGCCGCTGGACGTCTGACCCGGCACGGTGCCGCGCACCCAGGCGTCCTGCACCGTGACCTGTGCGAAAGCGGCGGCGCTGGCGAGCAAGCCAGCCGTGAGCACAGCCAGGCAAGCGGAAGAACGGATCGATCGGGACGTCATCATCAAGGGCTCCTGTCGGGGACAAACGTGCTGCGCATTAAAGCACAGCGTCTGTGGGGAGATAGGTTGGGTGCACAATTGTGCGGCTGATTGACGCATCGCCGCGCGGATAACCGCGCGGTGCGCACGTTTACACTTGTCCACCATGCTTTTCACCCTGTCTCTTGCCGCGCCACTGCTGGACGCGTCCAGTCTACGCCGCCTCTTCTGGCTGCGATGGAGTCTGCTGGCCACTCAACTGGTCCTGATGCTGCTCGCGCCGCTGGTATTTGGCGTGCAACTGCCGGTGGTGCCGCTGCTGAGCGTGATGGGCCTGCATGCGCTGTTCAACCTGCTCACCGGATGGCGCGTGCGGCGCAACCGGCCCGTGCAGCATATTGAGATCACCGTTCAACTTCTGGTGGACCTGACCGCGCTGTCTGCTCTGCTGTATTTCACAGGTGGCGCGACCAATCCGTTCGTCTCGTTCTACCTGCCGGCGCTGGCAATTGCGGCGGCCATGCTGCCGATCGCACACGTGGTGGGCCTGACGCTCTACGCGCTGGCCGCCTACAGCATGATGCTGGGCAACTACATCCCGCTGAAGCTGGCGAACCAGGCCGATGCGGTGGCGTATCACCTGGCGGGCATGTGGATCGATTTCGTGGCCAGCAGCGCGATGATCGCCGGTTTTACGGCGCGCCTGTCCGCCGCGCTGCGCGAGAGCGATGCGCAACTGACCGAAGCGCGCGAGCGACTGCTGCGCGAGCAACGCATCGAAGCCCTGATGTCGCAAGGCGCGAGCGTAGCGCACGAAATGGGCACACCGCTGTCTACCGTGGCCGTCATCACCGGCGAGCTGCAGCACGACGCGAAGCAGCCCGATTCCCCGCTCGGCCCGTACCGCGAAGACCTGCGCGCCATCGAGCAGCAACTCGAACTGTGCCGCGCCGCCCTGGCGCGCCTGCAGCGCAAACCCAACGACGGCGCGCCCGAGCCGCTCGGCCAATGGTTGCCCGATTTCACGCAGACGTGGCAGCTGCGGCATCGGGACATCCGCCTCCACACGGAGACATCGCCCGCAGCGCAAGCGGTGGAATTGGATGCAGTGAACGTCGGCCAGATCCTCACCATCCTGCTGGACAACGCCGCCCGCAGCCAGCAGCACGCCGGGCGCGATCTGGTGCCGCTGCTGCTGACGGCCAAGATCGACGCCAATCCGGATGTGCTCCGCGATATGCCGCCGCAGATCGTACTCTCCATCGTCGATACGGGGTTGGGCTTGCCGGAAGACTTGCGCACGTCCCTGGGCCGTACGCCGGTACCGAGCCGGCACGGCGGCCACGGGATCGGGCTGTATCTGGCCTCCACCACGGCTCGTCGCTTGGGTGGTACCGTGGTGCTACGTCCGAACCCGCCCCAAGGCGCCATTGCCGAACTCCGACTGCCGGTTGGCGGTCCGATGGAACACGCGGCCGCCCCCATCATTGGCGCGCCCACCCTCTTCACATAACGAGACGGCCTGACACAGCCCCCGCGCACGTACGGCCCCGGAGAACACCATGCAGCAGCCCGCCCCCTTTTTGATCCTCGATGACGACGACGTCTTTGCGCAGACGCTGGCGCGCGCGCTCACGCGTCGCGGCTTTGCTCCGCAGATCGCGCACACCGGCGGCGAAGCGCTGGCACTGGCACGCCAGACACGCTTTTCGTATGTCACTGTCGATCTGCACTTGGCCGCGAGCGACAAGGGCCTGATGCCCCATGGCGGGACGGATTCCGGTCTGCACTGGATTGCCCCATTGCGCCAAGCCCTGCCCGACGCGCGCATGCTGATCCTCACGGGCTACGCGAGCATTGCCACCGCTGTGCAGGCGGTCAAACTGGGGGCCGACGAATACTTGGCCAAACCGGCCAACGTCGATTCGATTCTGCTGGCGTTGCAGGTTGGCGTGTCTGAAGCCGTGGCGGAGCAGACGATGGAGAACCCGGCGCCGCTGTCTGTCGCGCGACTGGAGTGGGAACACATCCAGCGCGTGCTGGCCGAGCACGGCGGCAATATCTCCGCCACCGCGCGGGCGCTCAACATGCATCGGCGCACGCTGCAACGCAAGCTGGGCAAACGGCCGGTCGCCAAATAAACGCCGGCCGCATGAGGCTACCTCAGCGCTGCATCATCAGCGGGTATCGCGCTCCCACGCCTTGAGCTCGTCTTCGGCGCGTTCCTTCGTATAGCCGTAACGTTCCTGGATCTTGCCGGCAAGCTGGTCGCGCTTGCCGCGGATCACGGTGAGGTCATCGTCGGTGAGCTGGCCCCACTTTTCCTTGACCTTGCCCTTGGCCTGATCCCATTTACCTTCGATCTGGTCCCAGTTCATACGTCCTCCGTTGCGATTGAGATTGAGACAAATGCAGGGGCGACCCGCAGGCCGCCCGTGTACACACTTCCGTACGGCTTACTTCTTGAACTTGGCGGCCACGTCGTTCTGACACTTCGTCTTGGCGTCGCCCGACATCGCATCGCAGCGTTCCTTGGCGGCCTTGTAGTTGGCGTCGTTGGTGTCCTTGACGGCATCGCGACGCGCTTCGCTGACGTCCTTGGCGGTGCCCGTGGCCTTGGCATGGCTCACCTCGTCACCGCCCTTGGCACGCGTGTAGGCGGCCTTGGCATCCTTCACGCAGGTGTCTTTATCGTTGCCCTTCATGGCATCGCACTTAGTCTTGGCGACGTCGTAGTCGGCCTCGGCCTTTTCCTTGGCGGCGCGGTTGCGGGCCGCTTCAGTGCCGTCGCGCTCCACCATCGCATTGGCCTTGGCGACGTTGTAATCGCCCTTGGCCTGCGCACGGCAGACGTCGCGGTCATTGCCCTTCATCGCATCGCACTTGTCCTTGTTGGCTTTGTAATTGGCATCGGCTTGCTTGACGGCACTGTCGTAAGCGGCGCGCTTGGCATCGTTCGGTGCCGAGGCGCCGGCGGGGCCGGTTGGCGCGGGCGTGAGCTGGGCGTGGGCGATGCCCAACGGGGCGCAGGCAAGCACGCAACACAGGGCCAGGCGTTGGATCGGTTTCATACGCTTCTCTCCTTGTCGTGGTGGGAATCGCGCACGCCAGGTGCGCGGCGCGCATTGTCTGTGCGGCACCACCTTCTTCAGCAGATAACGGACCTGACCACGCACGACCCTGATGAAACCCTTGCCAGGCTTGGCTTGGCGGGCGCCCAAACAAAACGGGCCGCATCGTCTCCGATGCGGCCCGCAGGGCATATTGAATGCGTTGCTTATACGCTTACAGCACGTAGCGGGACAGGTCTTCGTTACCCGACAGCTCGTTCAAACGCTCGTCGACGTACGCGGCGTCGATGGTCACGGTCTCGCCCGACGATTTGTGTGCGTGGAAGGACAGGTCTTCAAGCAGTCGCTCCATCACCGTGTACAAACGGCGTGCGCCAATGTTCTCGACCTTCTCGTTGACCGAACATGCGATCTCGGCCAGGCGGCGAATACCATCTTCGGCAAACACGAGGTCGACACCTTCGGTCTTCAGCAGCGCCTGATATTGCTTGGTGAGGCTCGCGTCGGTCTGCGTGAGAATCGCGCGAAAATCCTCCACCGACAGCGAATCCAGCTCCACGCGAATCGGGAATCGGCCCTGCAGTTCGGGAATCAGGTCGCTCGGCTTGGACAGATGGAACGCGCCCGACGCAATGAACAGGATGTGATCGGTCTTGATCATCCCGTACTTGGTGTTCACGGTCGTGCCTTCCACCAGCGGCAGCAAGTCGCGCTGCACGCCCTGGCGCGACACCTCGCCGCCGCCGTATTCGCTGCGGCTGGCGATCTTGTCGATCTCGTCCAGGAACACGATGCCGTTCTGCTCGACGTTGGCCACCGCCTTCTGCTTGAGCTCATCCTCGTTCACGAGCTTCGCGGCCTCTTCGTCGATCAGCAGCTTGAAGGCTTCCTTCACCTTCATCTTGCGACGGTTCTTCTTGCCCTGGCCCAGGCCGGCGAACATCGAGCGGATCTGCTCGGTCATGTCTTCCATGCCGGGCGGGCCCATGATGTCCATGCTCGGCGTGCCGGCCGACACTTCCAGTTCGATTTCCTTGTCGTCGAGCTGGCCTTCGCGCAGCTTCTTGCGGAAGGTCTGGCGCGCGGTCGAGTCCTTCTCTTCTGGCTGCGCAAAACCGATGTCGCGCGGCGGCGGGATCAGGACGTCGAGAATGCGATCCTCGGCCGCATCTTCGGCCTTGGCGCGCACCTTCTTCATCTCGGATTCGCGCGTCTGCTTGACGGCCATCTCGGCCAGATCGCGCACGATGGTGTCGACATCGCGGCCGACGTAGCCCACCTCGGTGAACTTGGTCGCCTCGATCTTGATGAACGGTGCGTCGGCCAGCTTGGCCAGGCGGCGGGCGATCTCGGTCTTGCCCACGCCGGTCGGTCCGATCATCAGGATGTTCTTGGGCGTGATTTCCTGGCGCAGCGGGTCTCCCACCTGTTGGCGGCGCCAACGGTTGCGCAGCGCCACGGCGACGGCCTTCTTGGCCTTGTGCTGGCCGATGATGTGCTTGTCGAGTTCGGAGACGATTTCTGACGGCGTCATGGTTTCAGACATGGGAATCCTGTCGATGAAGGCGTTCGATTATTCGAGCGTCTCGATCACGAAATTGGTGTTGGTGTAGATGCAGAGTTCGCCAGCGATGCGCAGCGATTTTTCCACCACATCGCGCGGAGCGAGGTCGGTGTTCTCCATGAGCGCCTTGGCGGCCGATTGTGCATACGAGCCGCCCGAGCCGATGGCAGCGATACCGCCTTCCGGGTCGAGCACATCGCCGTTGCCGGTGATGACGAGCGTGGCTTCTCGGTCGGCGACGATCAGCATCGCTTCAAGGTGGCGCAGGGCGCGATCGGTGCGCCAGTCCTTGGCCAGGTCGACGGCGGAGCGCAGCAGGTTGCCCTGGTGCTTCTGCAACTTGGCTTCAAAACGGTCGAGCAGGGAGAAGGCGTCGGCGGTGGCGCCGGCAAAGCCGACCAGCACCTTGCCATCGTGGATGGCGCGCACTTTGCGAGCCGAGCCTTTCATCACGATATTGCCCAGCGTGACCTGGCCGTCGCCGCCGAGCGCGACGTGGTTGCCGCGCCGCACGCTGACGATGGTGGTGCCGTGATACTGTTCCATGCGCTTGTTCCTAGGGGTCCGGCTTGGCGCGACCCCCAGCGGGCCGGCCAAAGAACTTCATACTTGACGCCAGCCCCGAGGATTTCAAGCCTGATTTCCGCCACAGCGCACACTTTTTGTGCGCCGAAAATCGCTTCTTGCTGGGCTTCTTACCGTTTCAGTGGGTCACATCGAACGCGTAGGTGCGCTCATCCAGACGCGGCACCACCGTGTAACCCTTGCGCGCAGCCCACACGTTGATGTTGAAGTAGAGCGGAATCACACCGTAATCGCGTATGCCGATTTCCGTGGCTTCCTGCAGCAGCCTCTCGCGCTTGCTGTCATCCAAGGTCTGCAGGGCTTCAGCCAGCTTGGCATCAAGCGCCGGGTTCGAATAGCGTCCGCGATTGGACGCCCCCCAGCCGCGCGCCGGGTCGTAAGTCGCCAGCAGCGCCTTCAGGCTCGAACTGACTTCGCCGGTATCCGCACCCCAGCCGGCTTGCAGAAACGAAAAGTCCAACTTGTTCGCCCGCGTGAAGAACGACGCTGATGGCAGCGTCTCGACCTTGGTGGCAATGCCCACCCGCGAAAGCATCGAAGCGATCACCTGTGCGACGCGGTCATCGTTCGGGTAACGGTTGTTGGTGGCGTGCAGCGTGATGGCAAAACCATCGGGGTAGCCGGCCTGGGCGAGCAGTTTCTTCGCTGCGGCCGGGTCCGCCACAGGTGCCTTCAGGCCTGGTACGTGGCCGAACAGCGCGCTGTTGACGAGTTGGCCGGTCGGCTCGGCAGCGCCTTCCATCACGCGATCAACGATGGCTTGGCGCGAGATCGCCAGCGAGATCGCCTCACGCACGCGTGCATCCTTGAGCGGGTTCTTCGGCAGCGGCTTGCCGGCCTTGTCGGTCACGAACGGCGACACATCGCGGTTCGAATCCATGTGCAGATACATCATGCGGAACACCGGCATCTTGAACACAGTCACAGCCGGGTTGGTCGACAGCTTCTTGATGTCTGAGCTCGGCACGTTCTCGATGACCTGCACGTCGCCCGCCAGCAGCGCCGCCACGCGCGGCGCGTCGGCCGTCAGGATGCGCAGCGTCACGTGCTGCCATTGCGGCTTCTTGCCCCAGTAGCCGTCAAAGCGCGTGAGTTCCACGCGATCGCCGCGGTTGAAGGAGACGAACTTGTACGGCCCGGTGCCGATCATGGCGCGGCCGTTGTTGAAGTCGTCCGCGCCCGCTTTTTCGACGGCCTTCTTCGACACCATGTAGATGGTCGACAAGTCGTTCGGCACCAGCGGGTACGGGCCGTTCGTGGTGATGCGTACGGTCAGCTTGTCGACCGCCGTCACGTCCTTGAAACCACGCGTGTAGATCGTGAACGGCGATGGGCTGTTCTTGATGGTGGCCGGGCGCGCCAGCGAATAGACGACATCGGCCGAGGTGAATTCGCTGCCGTCATGGAAATGCACGCCAGGGCGCAGCTTGATCTCCCATACCGTATCGCTCAGGGCCTTCCACGACGTGGCGAGGCCCGGCTTCAGGCGCATCTTCTCGTCCTTGGCGATCAGCGCTTCGAACATATGCTCGGCAACGTTCGAATTGGGCGTGACGTTGTGGAAGTGCGGATCGAGCGAAGTGATGTCGCTCGACAGCCCAATCACCAGCGTGGAGGCCGGCTGGGCATGCGCCCCAATCGGTGTGAGCGCCGAGAGCGCCGTGGCAAAAGACAGCGCAGCGACCAGGTTCGCGGCGCGCAGCAGACGCAGGACCGGCATGACGACTCCCCGATGGTTCATGACGAAAACGAAACGTTCGGGGATTGTCGGGACCGGACGACGCCGGTGTCAACGTCGATGAAGCAGGGGGTCTGCGTGCTCAGTGATGGTGCCCGCAGTCGCAGTCGTCACCGTGTTGGTGATCGTGGTCCTCGTCCCAGCCGGCATCGTCGTGATCGTCGTAGGCCCAGGCGGGGAAGGGATCGGCCAGCGCGACCCAGGCTTCTGGCCCGGCAGCCATCTCCGCGTCGGTCAGCAGGCAGGCATCGAGCTGCGCAATGAGCGCGGCTTCATCCAGATCCGTGCCGATGAAGACCAGTTCCTGGCGACGGTCGCCCCAGCGCGCTGGCGCACCGTTGTCGTGCATCTTGTCGGAAATGTCTGCGCGGGCCTCTTCCTCGTCGGGCCATTCGGCTTCATCCACCGCAGCCCACCACGCGCCGGCACCGCCATGACGCATCACGCCGCCAGCCTGACCCCAGCTGCCCGCCGTGTCCATGCGCGAGGCCAGCCAGAAATAACCCTTCGAGCGCAGCACGCGGCCGTGTTCGCGCAGCCATTCGGTATGCATCAGATCCCACAGGCGCTGCGGGTGGAATGGCACGCGGCGCCGATAAACGAAGCTGCGGATGCCGAGCGCTTCAGTCTCCGGAACGTGTTCACCGCGCAGCTCCGCCAGCCACGCCGGCGCGGCAGATGCGGCATCGAAATCGAAACGATGGGTGTTGAGGATCTCGTCCAGCGGCACCTTGCCGAACGATGCCGGCACGATGCGCGCGCGCGGGTTCAGCGAGTGCAGGATGCCGGCCAGGCGCGCGCGCTCGGCATCGCTCACGAGGTCGATCTTGTTGAGCACGATCACGTCGCAGAACTCGACCTGTTCGATCAGCAAGTCGACGACGGTGCGGTCGTCGTCTTCGTCACGTGCCTGGCCGCGGTCTGACAGGAAATCGGCGGCATCGTAATCGGCCAGGAAGTGCTGGGCATCGACCACGGTGACCATGGTGTCCAGACGCGCGAGGTCGGACAGCACGTCGCCTTGCTCGTCTTCAAACGTAAAGGTCTCGGCAATCGGCAGCGGCTCGGCCACGCCGGTCGACTCGATCAGCAGGTAGTCGAAGCGGCCTTCACGGGCCAGGCGCGCGATCTCGTCGAGCAGGTCTTCGCGCAGCGTGCAGCAGATGCAGCCGTTGGACAGCTCCACCATGCGCTCGTCGGTGCGAGAGAGCTGCGCACTGGTGGCCGTGCCATCGCCCACGAGCTGCGCGTCGATGTTGACGTCCGACAGGTCGTTGACGATCACGGCCACACGCTTGCCCTCGCGGTTGGCGAGCACGTGATTGAGCAGCGTGGTCTTGCCGGCGCCCAGGAAGCCAGACAGCACGGTAACGGGAAGCGGACGGGACATGATCAGTGGCCTCAGTTTGTGGCCCAACAAAGCAAACAGCCCGGTGAGTTACCGGGCTGCAAATTCAACCGAATGCGACGCGCGCGTCAGTCACCCATCAGCTTCTGGCGCTTTTCGCGGCGCTCTTGCGCCTCCAGCGTCAGGGTGGCCGTCGGGCGAGCAAGCAAGCGCGGAATGCCGATCGGCTCGCCGGTTTCGTCGCAGTAGCCGTAGTCGTTGGCATCGATGCGCGCAATCGACTGTTCGACCTTCTTGAGCAGCTTGCGCTCACGATCGCGCGTGCGCAGCTCCAGCGCGTGCTCTTCCTCGATGGTGGCACGGTCAGCCGGGTCCGGCACGATCACAGTCTCGCGCAGGTGCTCGGTGGTCTGGTTGGCGTTCGCGAGAATTTCATCGCGCATTTTTACAAGCCGGTCCTTGAAGAAGGCGAGCTGCGCCTCGTTCATGTAATCCTTGTCGCTCATCTTCAGGATTTCGGCTTCGGTGAGTAGTTTCTTGCTGCTCATGGTTGCTGCAGATGATCCTGGTAAATCGCGCGCCGTCTCGGCTATCGCGTCGTCCTTGCGCGGGGATGCACCGGACTTGTTCTGGCTGGCGGCGGACTTGCCGCCCCGCGCGCCTCCTTTTGCCTCTCCCGCAGCGGCGCCCCCTGCCGCTTTTCTACGGGTGGCTGGCGCAGCCTGGGCTGCTGCCGACTCCATTACGGACCGCCCGGCACCACCGTTGGCGCCGTGTCCTTCCTTGGTCTTAGTCACCATCGCCTGCTCTCCTACCGGACGTGCTTCGGACGACGTGCTTCTAAATCGACCTATTGTAGCTGAACGATATTAACTGAACTATCGGAGAAACACGGACAGGAAATCCGGCCCGGATTCTGCCTGAAAGCGCGCGGCGGGGCCACCCAAATGGAGGCGAAAAGCGCCCAAATCAGGCCAGGCAGTTCTCCAATCCTTTCAGAATCGTTTCGCGCGGCAGGTCTACGCCGATGAACACCATCCGGTTGGAAGGGGTCTCGCCGTCCCATTTGCCCCCCACGTCGCTGCCCATGAGCTGGTGCACGCCCTGAAACACGACCTTGCGGTCGACGCCTTCCATATACAGCACGCCCTTGTAGCGCAGCAGCTTCTCGCCGTAGATATTCAGCACGCCCGAGAGGAATTCCTCCAGCTTGGTGTAATTGAACGGCCGTTCGCTGCGGAAGACGAACGAGGCGATGCGGTCCGTGTGGTGAGCATGGCCGTGGTGATGGTGATGACCGTGGCCATGGTGATGGCCATGATCGTGATCGCAGTCTGCCGAGCAAGCGTGGTCGTGATCATGATCGTGCTGGTGGTCATGATCGTCTTCGCGCAGGAAATCGGGATCGATCTCCAGCTTGGCGTTCAGGTTGAAGCCGCGCAGGTCGAAAATGGTGTCGATCGGCGTCTCACCAAAATTGGCGGTGCGGATCGGGGCGCGCGGGTTCATGTGCAGCAGGCGGTGGCGCAGTGCGTCCACATCGTCGGCGGAAACCAGATCGCTCTTGGTGATGAAGATGGCGTCGGCAAAGCCCACCTGGCGCTGCGCTTCTTCCTGCTTGTCGAGCTGCATGTTGCCGTGCTTGGCGTCGACCAGCGTGATGACCGCGTCCAGCAGATAGCGGCTGGCGATCTCATCGTCCATGAAGAACGTCTGCGCGACGGGGCCGGGGTTGGCAACACCGGTGGTCTCGATGACCACGCGGTCAAACTGGATCTGGCCGTTGTCGCGGCGCGTGAGCAGGTCGGACAACCCCTTCACCAGGTCACCACGGATCGTGCAGCAAATGCAGCCGTTGCTCATCTGCACGATCTGCTCGTTGCCCTCCTGCACGAGGATGTCGTTGTCGATGTTTTCTTCGCCGAACTCGTTTTCGATCACGGCGATCTTCATGCCGTGCTGTTCGGTCAGGATGCGCTTGAGCAGCGTGGTCTTACCGCTGCCGAGAAAGCCCGTCAGGATGGTGACCGGGATCATTTTGGACATGGTGCGTTTCCTGTCTTGTGATGGGCCGCCAGATGCGCGCAATCCGCGCAAGCGCCCTTGATGGTGAGTTCAGCATGGTCGGCCGCGAAGCCGGCGGGCAGGCCAGCCTTCGGCATGGCCGGCGGTTCGGCGCCCTCCAGGCAGAAGTCGCGCCCGCATTGCGTGCAGTGGAAGTGGCTGTGCGAGCGGTGCGCCGCTTCGCGCGCGGCGTCGTGCTCGGCCAGGCTGAAGCGGAAGACACGATCCGCCCCCGCCGTCTTGTGGACGATGCCGCCGGCCACGAGCCAGTCGAGCACGCGGTAGACCGTCACACGGTCGATGCCGGAATCGTCCGGCAGCGCGTCGCACACGGCCTGGTGCGAGAGCGGATCGGCGCCCTGCATCAGCACGGCCAGCACGCGCACGCGGGGCTCGGTCACACGGCTACCCAGGCCGCGCAGGCGTGCGCGGGCAGCCTCTTCAGGCGAATGGGATTGCGGAGTGACGAGATCGTCGCGCGGGGTCCGGCTGTTCATGCGCGGGATTGTCCCACGGGGCGCGGGTTGCTGCAATTGAGTTGCAATTGGGCGGCCTTGCGCCGCCCAGGGTTTCTTTTCGCGCTTCGTTGCCGCTTACGCCGCAAACATCAGACACACGGGCGTCGGCACCTTCGCCACCACCACGGGCTGGTCCAGCTTGCCGGTCTGACCGTCGATGCGCAGCCGCAGGATGGTGTCGCCCTTCTGGTTGAGCACGTAGACATAGCTGCCGTCGGGCGCCATCGTCATCGCGCGCGGGAAGTGCACACCTTCGCTCCAGTACTGAAGCGGCGCGAGCTTGCCGGAGGCGTCAATGCTGAATGCGGCCACGCTGTCGGCCAGCGGGTGGTCGGACTTCAGCTTCCGGTTGCTGGCGTAGAGGAAGCGCCCCGACGGATGCATCAGCAGCTCGGCGCCGCTCTTCTGACCGGTGTAGTCGGCAGGGGTGGTCGAGATGCGTTGGCGCTCTTCCTGCACGTGGCCGGTGGCGGGGTCGTAACCGTGGCAGGCGACCGAGCCCTCAAGTTCGTTGATGACGTAGAGCAGCTTGCCTTGCGGATGCAGCGCCAAGTGCCGCGGGCCGCTGCCGGGCTTGAGCTGTGCACGATCCCGTGGAGCAAGCTTGCCGCCCTCGATGGCGAACACGTTGATGCGATCGGTGCCCAGGTCGGTGCCGATCACGTGCTGGCCGGTGGTGTCGAACAACATCATGTGCGCATGCGGTGCTTCCTGTTCGGGGCGGGGGCCGGAGCCGGTGTCCTTGAAGATGCCCGATACGGCGCCAAGCTTGCCGTCCTCGCCGATCGGCAGGAGGTTGTACGCGCCACCGCTGTAGATCGACACGCACAGGTGCTTCCCGTCCGGCGACACGACCACATGCGCGGGGTTGGTGCCCGATAGCGACAGCGGCTGACGATTCAACAGCGTCAGCTTGCCGTCGTGCGGGTCAATTGCATAGGCCTCGGCGCTGCCGTTTGGGCGGCCCTCGTAGACCTCCAGTTCATTGATGGCGTACAGGAACCGCTGATTCGGGTGCACGGCCAGGAACGACGGATTGGCACTTTCGACCACCTGCACCTGCGTCCACGCATCGCCGCGCGGCGCCAGCACGTAGATGCCGCGAGCAGCCGGGCCGCCGGCAGTGCCGCCCGGTGCGTTGAACGTGTAGGTGCCGACATAGGCGAAACGGGGAGGGCGCGCATTGCCCACAGGCTGCACACCTGACGCAGCCGGTTGCTCGCCCGCCTGGGCCATGACGGTTTTGGGAAGAGCGCCCAGCAAAGGCAAGCTACCAGTCCACTGCATGAAAGTTCGACGAAGACGATTGGTCATGGGATGGCTCCATCAAACACGCACGGACATCGCGTGGTGGAAGATGTTGTTCGGATCATACCGGTGCTTCACATCCTGCAGAAACGCGTACAGGTCGCCGCTGCCGTAGTAGAGCTGCGGCCAAAACGGGTAGGCCAGCATGTCGACGTCGGGGTAGTTGATGTAGCAGCCCTCGTACCGGTCGCCGGGGTACGGCGTGCCGCTGTGCGGCGCGGGCACATCGGGCGCGCCGTAGACGTCGCGGTAGAAATCGCTGATCCAGCGCAGGTGACCGGCGTCATCGGCGGCAGACGTCCAATACGTCTGGTACTGCAGCTTCATGATCGACGCCCGCTGCGGCACAGCCGTATCGCCAATGCGCTCGGCCTTGTTGACGGCGCCCCCGTACGAATCGACTTGCAGCAGAGACTGGCTCAGATCGACGCCCGGCATCGTCCGCGTGAGGTGCGTATAGATGCGCTGCGCCTCGCGCGCCGTGAAGCCGCGTTTCATATAAGCCGACTTGTACTTGCCGCGCTGATTGGCGCCCGAGCCGTTCAGATACTGCGTGGCCGTCAGCCAGTCGTACTGCACGATGGTGTGCGGCTTGGAGCAGAGCAGCTGCCCCACGCCCTGCTTGTGCGCGGGGCCGTAGCCGGGCGGCCGCCCTTTGACCGGCGTGGGCGCGCAGGCCTGGAAGCGGTTCAGAAAATCATTGAGGACAGAGAGATCGCGGCACGTGCCGTCGGGGTTGCAGAACTGCGTGAGCAGGACGATCTGCCCCGACGATTTGTGCGTGAGCTTGAGCAGCGAAAACATGCCCCACGTGTCCGGATCCTTGCCGCGCGTCTCCCAGTATTCGCCGTAGATGCGCAGCAGTTCTGCAAAGCGCTGCGGCGTCATGGTGGCCCAGTCGAAGGCCACGGTTGCGAGCGCAACTTCCTGCGGTGCCGCGGGCAGCTTGGCGAACGTGTAGCCGGTGATGACGCCGAAGTTGCCGCCGCCAGCGCCACGGCAGGCACGGAACAGATCGGGATCGTGCGCTGCATCCACCGTGCGGGCAGCCGCCTTGCCGGTCTTGTCCACCGTGACGATGTCAACGGCCGAGAGCCAATCCACCGTCAGCCCTTGCAGCCGTGAGAGCAACCCATAGCCGCCGCCGCAGATATGCCCGCCAGCACCCACCGAATAGCACGAGCCACCAGGCAGCGTCACGTTGTGGCGCTTGTACAGCTCCAGGTAACCGTTCCAGTTCTGCGTGCCGGCCGGAATGCGCACTGTGCCATCGGCGTGCACCTCGGGCGTGGCGAGCAAGCTCAAATCGACGATCGTGCCGTCCGGGTTGTTGGAGACGAAATCCTCATAGCAATGCCCGCCACTGCGCACCGTCGGGCGCTGACCCGCGTTGATGATGCGCTGCACGGCGGGCACCACATCGTCGGCCTTTTCAATGAGGTCGATGCGGCTGGCGGCCTGCGCATCCGTCGCCGGCCAGCGCAGGTTGAAGCCATGTTTGAGCGTGTTGTAGCGAGGGTCTTGGCGCGTCACATCCAGTGTCATCGACGACTCCCGGTGAGGGCGTTTGCGCAAGCGTTGCGCAAACGAAGTTGGGTTCGGACGCACGGCGTCCGGCGGTTCCAACTTAGTCGTTCGCGGGCCCGGCTTCCATCAGACAATGCCGGTCGACCGGCTCATCGCGCCTGGTGGGCGAGCCATTCAACCACCCGGGTTGCCGTCGCGGCCCATAGCGGCCGCACTAGCCAGCATGCCGCGGCCCACGCCAGGATCACCACGATCAGATCGCAGCGGCCGCTCTTCCACAAGTTCAGGGAATGGCGCCCCCAGATCCAGGGCACGCCCAACGGATTGGGCCAGTCCGCCAGCAGGTGCATCAGCCCGCCGCAGGCGAAGCCGAACAGCAGCGGTGCCCACAGATGGCCGTGGCCCAGCGCCTGGTACGACAGAACAAGCACGGCCACCCAGCCAATGCCCCAGTGGGTGGCGGTGCGGTGTGTGATCCAGAGGCGGCGTGCACGCGTCCACCAGGCGACCTCCATCCAGTCAGGCGCAGTGCTGCCGGCAACCGCCGCGCAAAACGCCAGGATGCTGCCGAGATGTTCGAGAGACGTATGGGAAGCCTGTGCGACGGCGGTGGCGGCAATCAGACCTGCCGCCCAGCCCGTTGCGTGATGGGCAGCATTGGAAGCCATGCACGTGATGCGGAAGACGAAGGACCGCATCTTCGCAATGGAGGCTTGCCGGGACAAGCCAAAAATTGCGACAAATTGCTAGCCGATCTGGAGCAGCAGCCCCTTCAGGTATTCGCCTTCCGGGAAGCTCGTCAGCAGCGGGTGGTCCACACCGCCAGCAAGCCGGCGCTGGATGCGCGCCGTCACCTTGGCATCGGCCGCGGCGCCCGCGACGATCTTTTGAAACAGGTCTGCGTCGATTGCACCCGAGCACGAATACGTAAACAGCAGACCGCCCGGGCGCAGCAACTGCATGCCGACCAGGTTGATCTCTTTGTACGCCCGTGCCGCGCGATCGACTTGCTGCGCCGACGCCGCAAATTTGGGCGGGTCCAGCACGATCAGGTCGAATTGACGACCTTCTGCGCGGAAGTTGCGCAGTGACTTGAAGACGTCCGCATCCAACCACTCGGCGCGCGCCGGATCGAAACCGTTGAGCGCAACGTTGCGCTCGGCCACCGCCAATGCCTCGCCCGACGAGTCGATCGACACCACCGAGCGCGCCCCGCCCTTGAGCGCCGCCAGCGAGAAGCCGCCGGTGTAGCAAAAGCAGTTGAGGACGTCGCGATCCTTGGCCAGCGCGCCGACCAGTGCGCGGTTGTCACGCTGGTCGACGTAGAACCCGGTCTTATGACCTTCGCGCACATCCACGTAGTAGCGCACGCCGTGCTCGGTGGCAGACAGATCTGCGGCAGGCTCGGCGCCAGCCAGCACGCCGGTCATCTGCTCCAGGCCTTCGCGCTCGCGCACGCTCACATCGGAGCGTTCGTAGACGTTGGGGCAACCCGTCTCTTTGATGAGCGCGGCGACGATCGCCTGCTTCCAGTGCTCCACGCCAGCGGCGCTGAACTGGCAGACGAGCTGGCCAGTCTCACCGGTGCCGTACTGGTCGACGATCAAGCCGGGCAGGCCGTCGGCTTCGCCCATGACGAGGCGCACGGCGTCGGTGTCGTGCACCCACGCGCGGCGGTACGCCACTGCCGCGGCAATGCGGCGCTTGAAGAAGGCATGGTCGACGGGCTCGGCTTCGTCGAACGACCACGCGCGCGCGCGGATCTGCGAGACGGGGCTGAACGCCGCACGCGCCAGAAACTGGCCGTTATGCGCCCGCACGATGACGGTCGCGCCGGAGACAGGCTTGCCCTCCACGCGATCGATGGCGTTGGCGAAAATCCACGGGTGCCGGCGCAGCAGCGAGCGCTCCTTGCCGGACTTGAGAATCAGGGTTTGCATACGACTGGGATGGTTCGCCCGGCAAAGCGGGCAGCGCTACTTCTTCTTCGCGCGGGGATGCGCCTGATCGTAGATCTTGGCCAGGTGCTGAAAATCGAGCGAAGTATAAACCTGCGTGCTGGCGATGCTGGCGTGGCCGAGCAGTTCCTGCACCGCACGCAAATCGCCCGACGACTGCAGCATGTGCGTGGCAAACGAATGCCGCAGCACGTGCGGGTGCACATCCGCCGGCACACCTGCCGCGATGGCGTTGCGCTTCATGCGCAATTGAATCTGCCGCTGCGCCAACCGCTTGCCGCGCGGCGAGAGAAACAGCGCGTGCGCGTCTTCAGGCACCGCGTCCGGCTTGGCCAGTTGCTCGCGCACCGCCAGCCATGCGGTCAGGGCCTCCGCCGCCTTGGTGCCCACCGGCACGGTGCGCCGCTTGCTGCCCTTGCCAAGCACCTGCACCTCGCGCGCTTCCAGGTCGAGCCAGCTCGAAGATTCATACTCGCCGGCCTTCACGTGCCGCATATCCAGGCTGACCAGCTCGGAGAGCCGCAGCCCGCACGAATAGAACAGCTCGTTGACAGCGCGGTCGCGAACCGTCTCGGCATCGTCGCCGGGCAGTTGCTCCATCAGCGCGACGGCTTGCTCGACGGACAGCGCTTTCGGCAAGCGCTTCGGGCTCTTGGGCGCGCGCACGCCGTCGACCGGGTTGGCGGTGACGGCGGCATCGCGCAACGCCATCCACTTGAACCAGCCACGCCACGCCGACAGCGCCCGCGCAATGCTGCGGCCGGACAAGCCACTCCCGTGCAGCTGCGCCATCATGCGGCGAATATGGTGCGACTGCAGCTGCGTGAGATCGACGTTGGCAGCGTGCTGCGCACCCAGGCGCTGCAGCACGGCCAGCTCGCGGGTATAGCTCTCCAGCGTGTGCGGCGAGAGCTGCCGCTCGAACTTCAGTGCGTCGAGGTACGCCGCAATCTGCGGATGCGGCGCCTGGGCACCATGATCATCGGCGGAGGCAGATTGCGGCATGCGGCGGGCTGCGCTCAGTCACGCAGGCGGTTGAGCGTGGCAGCGGCCAGTTCGCCGATCTGCGCGAGGTAGGTCGTGCCCATGCCGTCATGGAAGCGGCGGGCGTCCGGCGAGCCGAGCACCAGCAGTCCGAATGCCGGCGCAGCGCTGGCATCGGCGTCCCCACGCACAGGCACGCGCAGCGTCACAATCGCGAGCGACTCGATGGGCTCGCCAGTGTCCGACGTATCGAGCCAGCCGGCTGCCTCAAAGCCCGCGTTGGCGCCGCAATACGGCGCACGCAGGCCGGCCGCAAACAGGCGCACTTCCTCGCTGACGCCCTGCGCGACTTCCAGGTGCGCGAATTCTTCGCCCACCTGCCACACGCGCAGCGCCACGGCCGGCACGTCGAAAATCTCACGCAGGCCATCCTGCACGGCATACGGCAACGCATGCGTGTCGGCCTCGCCCAGCAGGCGCGTCGTCCACGCATGCACGCGCTGCTGCGTGCGGTCGTTCTCGTTGCCGTGGCGCATCAGGTCCGACAGCTTGAGCTCGAGGTGCTTGTTCTTGTCGCGCAGGATTTCCATCTGGCGCTCCTGCAGCGACACGGCACGGTGGCTGTGCGGGCTGGTGAGCTGGATGGCGGCCAGCAGCTCGGCGTGCTCTTCAAAGAAGGCCGGATGCGCCTGCAGGTAGTTGGCGACGTCTTGTGCGTTCATCGTGGAGGTGCTCATCAGGCTGCGCCCAGTTTCTTCTTCAGCAGTTCGTTGACTTGTGCAGGGTTGGCCTTGCCGCGCGTGGCCTTCATGGCCTGGCCGACCAGCGCGTTGAATGCCTTCTCCTTGCCGGCGCGGAATTCCTCGACCGACTTGGCGTTGGCCGCCAGCACGTCGTCGATGATCTTCTCCAGCTCGCCCGAGTCCGACATCTGCTTCAGGCCCTTCTCGGCGATGATCGCGTCGGCATCGCCACCGTGTTCGCCGGCCCACATGGCGGGGAAGACGTCTTTCTTGGCGGTGTTGTTGCTGATCGTGCCGTCGGCAATGCGCGCAAGCAGCTTGGCCAGTTGCGCAGGCGACACCGGCGCAGCATCGATGTCCAGATCGGCGCGGTTCAGGTTCGAGGCGACCTCGCCCATGATCCAGTTGGCGGCAGCCTTGGCGTTCGCGGCACCGGCATCAGTCACCACGGCTTCGAAGTAAGCAGCGGTCGACTTGGTGGCGGTCAGGATGCTGGCGTCGTACTTCGGCAGGCCGTAGGCGGATTCAAAGCGCGCAGCCATGGCGGCCGGCAGTTCGGGCAACGTGGCGCGCACGCGCTCGACCCAGTCGTCGCCGATCACGAGCGGCAGCAGGTCGGGATCGGGGAAGTAGCGGTAATCCTGCGCGTCTTCCTTGCTGCGCATCGAGCGCGTTTCCTTGCGGTCCGGATCGTACAGGCGCGTTTCCTGCACCACGGTGCCGCCGTCTTCGATCAGCTCGATCTGGCGGCGCACTTCGTAGTTGATCGCCTCTTCCAGGAAGCGGAACGAGTTGAGGTTCTTGATTTCGCAGCGCGTGCCGAACGGTGCGTCCGGGCCCCGGCGCACCGACACGTTCGCGTCGCAGCGGAAGCTGCCTTCCTGCATGTTGCCGTCGCAGATGCCCAGCCACATCACCAGCGCGTGCAGTGCCTTGGCATAGGCCACGGCCTCGGCGGCGCTGCGCATGTCGGGCTCGGTCACGATTTCCAGCAGCGGCGTGCCGGCACGGTTCAAGTCGATGCCAGTCATGCCGGCAAAGTCTTCGTGCAGCGATTTGCCCGCATCTTCTTCCAGGTGCGCACGCGTGAGTTGCACGGTCTTCTCATAGCCGGGCTGACCGTTCTTGCCTTCCACCTGGATGGTCAGCGTGCCGCCCTGCACCACCGGAATCTCGTACTGGCTGATCTGGTAGCCCTTGGGCAGATCGGGGTAGAAGTAATTCTTGCGCGCAAAGATGCTCTTGGGCGCGATCTTGGCGCCGATGGCCAGACCGAACACGATGGCACGCTCGACGGCGCCCTTATTCAGCACCGGCAGCACGCCCGGCAGCGCCAGGTCAACCGGCGCCGCCTGCGTGTTGGGCGCCGCGCCGAAGGCGGTGGAGGCGCCGGAGAAAATCTTCGAGACCGTCGAGAGCTGCGTGTGCGTCTCGAGGCCGATCACCACTTCCCATTGCATGTTGCGTGTGTCCTGTCGATTGTTGTGGTGTGAATGTCTAGGTACTCAGTATTCAGGTGTTCTTGCGTTGCTGCGATCAGGGGTGCGGCGCATCGAGCCACGCCGCGAGCTTCCCAAACGCCGCTTCGCGCGCCGCCGGATCGCCACCGACCGTGACCGTTCCATAGCGACGCCCCTTCGGGATGCCGTTGCGCTCCTTGACCGGCGCCGTGCCATCAAAGCCGTGGTACGCGCCGCCAAACATGTCCAGCTCGAAACGGGCCTGCGGCTGTCGCGCCAGTACGGCAGTCTGCAACGCCTGGCAATGATCGGCCGGCGTCCAGTCGTCGTTGCCGCCGGCCAGCAGCAGCAACGGCGCATTCAGCCGATAGTCGGGCCGTTTCTGCGCCGACGCACAGCCCGGATAAAACGCCACCGCGCGATTGACCCCAGGCGTATCGACGGGCCAGGGACGGCTGGCATCCACGGCCTCCAGCACGGCCTGCGCGCCGTTGGACCAACCCAGCAGAACAATGCGGCGCGCATCCACGCCCGGCTGCCCGGCTACCCAGCGGATCGTCGCCAGCACGTCGGCGCGGCGCACCGCGCCATTGATATCGCGCGTGGCAGTACGTTCGGTGCAGATGCCATGCGGCTTACCGCGCGGGCCGAAGCTGTCGGGAAACACCACCGCATAGCCCCGCGCGCCCAGCCACTGCGCATACCCGCGATACCGCGAGCCCAGCGCCTTGGCATCCGCCCCGGCCTGCGTATAGAGGCCGCTGCAGCCGTGCAGCGCGATCACCACCGGCGCGCCGGTCGCAGGTGCCTTGACGGGCGATGCGACCCAGTAGGCGGTCAGCGTTTGCGGTGCATCCTCGGCGTCCTTCATCGACGCGCGCGGAATCTCCACCGTCTGCACGCCCAATTCTGCTGATGATGGCGCACGCGCAGCCGGCATGTCAGGCAAGGCGCCTTCGGCGTCCGGCGTCGGTTGTGCAGCGGCGTGCAGCGCCAGGGCGCTTGCTAGCGCCGCCAGCACACGGAGCGATGTACGCATCACCGGGCATTCCGGGCGCATTGGCCCGTTTGCGGATCGAACATCACCGGCCAGGCTTCGTCATAGATGCCGGGCGTGCAATGCGCTTCGCAGTTGGCGTGTGCCAGCGTGACGCGGCGTGGGTCCTGCCAAACCATCAGCGTGCACTTGCCGTAGCGCTCGCGCAGCTCGATGCTGGGGCGGCGCTTGGTCTGCTGGAACGTCGACAGGTCGAACTGACACGAACCGCGCCGGCCGACCCACAACTGCCATTGCATGGCGCTGACGTTGTTGTCGGCCACGGTGAGCGTCGCCTGCTCGCGGAAGCCGTCTTCCTCGGTCTGGTTGCAGTAGCCGTTGATGTCGATGCGGCGGTCGGAGATCGGCGGCGGCTTCGACGGGCGGCTGATGCCCGGAATGGACGGCAGCGGAATCGGCACGCACGCCGCCAGCAGGCCGGCAGCAAGCGCCAGCCCGAGTGCAGTGCGGATGCGGTGGTTCATGCGTGCCTCCTGCGCGGAGCGGGTACGTCGGAACGGGCCTCAGGCCGCCGGCTGGCGGTTGTGCCAGTCGGTCGCCTGCTGGAACGCATGCGCAATCTGCAGCATGCGTGCCTCTTCAAAATAGTTGCCGATGATCTGCAAGCCAACCGGCAAACCGTTGGCGCCGAAACCGGCCGGCACGCTCATGCCCGGCAGGCCAGCCAGGCTGGTCGACAGCGTGAAGATGTCGGCCAGGTACATCTGCACGGGGTCGCTCGTCTTCTCGCCCAGTTTCCAGGCGACAGTCGGGGCAACCGGCCCCATGATCACGTCGCATTGGCGATTGGCACCGGCCAGCACGTTCTGGAAATCCTGCGCGATGATGCGGCGGATCTTCTGCGCCTGGAGGTAATAGGCGTCGTAATACCCGTGGGACAGCACATAGGCGCCCACCAGGATGCGGCGCTTGACCTCCCAGCCAAACCCTTCGGCGCGGGACTTGCGATACATGTCGGCCAGATCGCGGTATTCCGCCGCGCGGTGGCCGTAACGCACACCGTCAAAGCGCGACAAGTTGGACGACGCCTCGGCCGGGGCGATCACGTAGTACGTCGGGATCGACAGTTCGGTCTTCGGCAGGCTGATGTCGACCAGCGTGGCGCCGAGCTTTTCCAGCTCGGCCAGCGCGGCGCGCACCGTGGTGCGCACGTCCTCGGCCAAGCCTTCGCCAAAATACTCCTTGGGCAGACCAATGCGCAGGCCGGCCAGCGGGCGCGCAGCATCGGCGCCTTGCAGCGGCTGGCCGAGCAGGCGGCCGAAGTCTTCCACGTCGCCACCGCGGCCGGGTTCCAGACTGGTGGAATCGCGCGGGTCGAAGCCAGCCATGGCAGACAGCAGCAGCGCACAATCTTCGGCCGTGCGCGCCATCGGGCCTCCCTGATCCAGCGACGAGGCAAAGGCGATCATGCCGTAGCGCGACACACGGCCGTACGTCGGCTTGATGCCCGTGATGCCCGAGAACGATGCCGGCTGGCGGATCGAGCCGCCCGTGTCCGTTCCCGTTGCAGCGGGCGCCAGATCGGCCGCCACCGCCGCCGCCGAGCCACCCGACGAGCCGCCCGGCACGTGCTCGACGTTCCAGGGGTTTTTGACCGCGCCGAAGGCCGAGTTCTCATTGGACGAGCCCATCGCAAACTCGTCCATGTTGGTCTTGCCCAACGTCACCATGCCGGCCGCGCCCAGGCGCTCGACGACGGTGGCGTCAAACGGGCTGGTGTAATTGCCGAGCATCTTGGAGCCCGCCGTGGCGCGCCAGCCGCGCGTGACGAACACGTCCTTGTGCGCAATCGGCACGCCGGTCAGCGGCGCCCCGTTACCGGCTGCGATGCGCGCGTCGGCGGCCCGGGCCTGGGCAAGCGTTGCCTCGGCGTCGACGTGGGTAAAGGCGTTGAGGTGCGCCCCGGCCTCGATGCGCGACAGGTAATGGCGCGCCAGTTCCTCCGCCGAAACCTCCTTGGCGGCGAGTTGGGCGGACAGGGCTTTGATCGTGGATGCGGTCATCGAATACGTTCGGATGGGCTGCCGGCAAGCGCCGGCGACGTCGAATGGAGTGGGTTCAAGGCAGGCGCGGGAGCGCCGTTTACGCGGATTACTCGATCACCTTGGGCACGAGGTACAGGCCTGCTTCGGTGGCCGGCGCGCATTGCTGGTAGTCCGCGCGGCGGTCGGCCTCGGTGACGGCATCGTCGCGCAAGCGCTGTGCTTGCGCCTGAACTTGCTCGATCGGGTGGGCCATCGGCTCAATGCCGGTGGTGTCCACGGCCTGCATCTGCTCGACCAGCGAGAAAAACTGGTTGAGCTGGGTGAGGGTCTGCGCGGCCTCGCCTTCGGAGACTTCGATACGGGCGAGGTGGGCGATGCGTTTGACGTCGGAGAGTTCGAGTGCCATCGGAATGGGTCAGTGAGTGCAGCGGCGGGCGGGCAACGTACGACAAGCGACGGCTACTGCGCGCAAGGGGCGCCCAGGTTGGGCCCTGGCAGCGCCGATTTGCCGCAATTTTGGCGCCAAACGCCCGCCGAATACCCGCAGAGTGCCCGAATTATAAGGTATGATTGCCGACTAAATTTCTAAGTCAGCAGGCGACTTCGTGCAGTCACGGACCCTCTGATTAAGTACCCCGGGAACCTCCCGGCAGTCGCACCGTCAGCATCAGGCGACACTTAATCAAAGGTTCCTTGGGGGCCCCCTCTCCGGGCAGCCCAGCCTCGGCAGGATGGCCAGTGCCACGGCACCCCACCGTCGATCACCACGGAGCCCGCGACATTCCCGGGAGCGCAGTAGCAGGATCGGACCGCATGGCATGCCCGTGCGAGGTCTGCGCGTTGGTGCAGCCGTTGCGCCGCAGTCCTGCTGCTGGGCCGCCCATGACTCGAAAAACAGGATTCATTCGATGTTCGGCTTTTTGCGCAGCTATTTCTCCAACGATCTCGCGATCGACCTCGGCACCGCCAACACCCTGATCTACGTCCGCGACAAGGGCATCGTCCTTGACGAGCCGTCGGTGGTGGCCATTCGCCAGGAAGGTGGCCCGAACGCCAAGAAAACCATCCAGGCCGTCGGTAAGGAAGCCAAGCAGATGCTGGGCAAGGTGCCGGGCAATATCGAGGCGATCCGCCCGATGAAAGACGGCGTGATCGCCGACTTCACCGTCACCGAGCAGATGCTCAAGCAGTTCATCAAGATGGTGCACGACACCAAGCTGCTGCGCCCGAGCCCGCGCATCATCATCTGCGTGCCGTGCGGGTCGACCCAGGTCGAGCGCCGCGCCATCCGTGAATCGGCGCTCGGCGCCGGGGCGTCGCAGGTGTACCTGATTGAAGAGCCGATGGCCGCTGCCATTGGCGCCGGCCTGCCGGTGTCGGAGCCGTCGGGTTCGATGGTGGTGGACATTGGCGGCGGCACCACCGAGGTGGGCATCATCTCGCTGGGCGGCATGGTCTACAAGGGCAGCGTGCGCGTGGGCGGCGACAAGTTCGACGAGGCCATCGTCAACTACATCCGCCGCAACTACGGCATGCTGATCGGCGAACAGACCGCCGAAGCCATCAAGAAGGAAATCGGCTCGGCCTTCCCGGGTTCGGAAGTGCGCGAAATGGAAGTGAAGGGCCGCAACCTGTCGGAAGGCATTCCGCGCGCCTTCACGGTGTCGTCCAACGAAATCCTGGAAGCACTGACAGACCCGCTGAACCAGATCGTCTCCTCGGTGAAGATCGCCCTGGAACAAACCCCGCCTGAACTGGGCGCCGACATTGCCGAGCGCGGCATGATGCTCACCGGCGGCGGCGCGCTGCTGCGCGACCTCGACCGCCTTCTGGCCGAAGAAACCGGCCTGCCCGTGCTCGTGGCCGAAGACCCGCTGACCTGCGTGGTGCGTGGCTCGGGCATGGCGCTCGAACGCATGGACAAGCTCGGCAGCATCTTCTCGTACGAATAACGGGACCATGCGCCGCGCCGATCCGCGTTCCGCTGTTGTGACCGATTTCGTGACTACGATTGTGGTCACGCCAGCCGCCTTCGCGGACCGCTGAGATGCGTCTTGCGCCGGTGCGCCGTGCTCCGCCCGCCAAGGGCTTGGGCACCGCACCAGCGCCACACCCAATCTGTTGCCGGCAGGCCGTTGACCTTGACGTTGACCGTCACGCGTCTGCCGTGCCCATTTGAAGCGTCCGGGTCATGGATTACTCCCCGCCGCCCCTCTTCAAGCAGGGCCCGTCCGCCACCGCGCGGCTGGTCGCTTTGCTCGCGCTCGCGCTTGCGCTGCTGGTGATCGATGCCCGCATGTCCGTGCTGGGCGTGGTCCGGCAAGTCGTGTCGGTCATCCTGTACCCCGTCGAGCGCCTGGTTCTGATCCCGCGCGATACGGCACGCGCCGCACTCGAATACACGCAATCGTCCACCAAGCTGGCTGTTGATAACCGCAGCCTGCGCGAATCGGCCGTTGCCCAGGCGCAGCAATCGCTGCGCGCCTCGCAGCTCGAAGCCGAAAACCGCAATCTGCGTACGCTGCTCAATCTGAAACAGCACGCGGCGGTGCCCACGGTGGCGGCGGAAGTCCTCTACGAGGCGCGTGACCCTTATACGCAGCGCATCGTGATCGATCGCGGCTCCAAGGACGGTGTGCGCGCGGGCTACCCGGTCATCGATGATCGCGGCGTGGTTGGTCAGGTGACGCGCGTGTCGCTGTTTGAATCGCAAGTCACGCTGCTGACCGACAAGGACCAGGCGATTCCCGTGGAGGTCGTGCGCAACGGCCTGCGCAGCGTAGCCTTTGGCGGTGCCCGACCGGGTGCGCTGGACCTGCGCTTCATGGCTGCCTCGGCCGATCTGCAGCAGGGCGACCTGCTGGTCACGTCCGGGCTGGATGGCGTCTATCCTGCGGGCCTGCCGGTGGCTCGTATTTCGCAAATCGAGCGCAAGGCCGACACCGCTTTCTCGCGGGTGGTCTGCGAACCGGTGGCCGGCATCCGCAGCAACCGGCACCTGCTGATCGTGAAGTACGAATCGGGCTTCCCGCCGCCGACGGATCTGTCGCCGGCGCCAGTGCCCAAGGGCAAGAACGCTGCACGCAACGCGCGCGAAGAGAAGGACCGCGCTGCACGCGCCGCCGCCGAGGCCAATGTCCCGGGCCCCGCGCCCGCAGCTGAAGAAAACGCTCCGCCGCCGCGCCCGACCGACGCCGACGGCAATCCGCTGGACACCGATTCAGCGCAAAAACGCTGAAGCGAGGCCATCGATCATGAACTCGCCCCAATATCTGCTGCGCCCGGTCAACCCGGGCTTCATCGCTTTCAGCTTCGTGCTGGCGTTCCTGTTCAACCTGATGCCGTGGGGCCACATGCAGTGGATTCCCGATCTGGTGGCACTCGTGCTGGTGTTCTGGAACATCCATCAGCCGCGCCGCGTGGGCATGGTGGTGGCCTTCCTGCTGGGTCTGTTGATGGACGTGCACGAAGCGCGCCTGCTTGGCGAACACGCGATGGCGTACACGATGCTGTCGTACTTCGCGATCACGATTCACCGGCGCGTGCTGTGGTTCTCGGTGCTGTCGCAGGCGCTGCATGTGCTGCCGCTGCTGGTGCTGGCGCACGCCGTACCGATCGTCATCCGCCTGCTGATGGGCGCGCACCTGCCGGACTGGCAGGTCATCCTGCCACCGCTGATCGAAGCCGCCTTGTGGCCGTTCGCAAACGCGTTCCTGCTGGCGCCGCAGCGGCGCCCGGAGAGCGTCGATGAAACTCGGCCCATCTAAGGCGGCCGATCTGATGCACCCCGCTATTCGCCCTCACCTGGCATGACCGAAATCCGCAACGTCGAGCAGGAGCTGTCGCGCTTCCGCCTGCGGCTGGCGGCAGCCGCCCTGTTCGTGCTCGTCTGCTTCGGGCTGCTGCTGGCGCGTTTCTTCTGGCTGCAGGAGGTCAAGCACGAGCAGTATTCGGCCAAGGCGGAGGACAACCGCATCTCGGTGGCGCCGATCGAGCCCAATCGCGGCATCATCATGGACCGCAACGGCGTGGTGCTGGCGCGCAACTATTCGGCGTACACGCTGGAGATCACGCCGTCCAAGCTGCAGGACACGCTGGACAACACCATCGACCAGCTTGCCCAGGTGGTCGATATCCAGCCGCGCGACCGCCGCCGCTTCAAGCGCCTGATGGAAGATGCGCGCAGCTTCGAAAGCCTGCCGATCCGCAGTCAGCTGACCGATCAGGAAGTGGCACGCTTCTCTGCGCAGCGCTTCCGCTTTCCGGGCGTGGACGTGCATGCGCGGCTATTCCGCCAATACCCGCTGGGCGACTCGGCATCGCACGTGATCGGCTACATCGGCCGGATTTCCGAGCGCGACCTGGACCGCATCGACAACATGAGCGATGCCAACAGCCAGCCCGGCGTGGCGTATGACCCGCGCAAGGATTCCAACAACTACAGCGGCACGGAATACATCGGCAAAGTCGGCATCGAACAGAGCTACGAGACCGAGCTGCACGGCCTGACTGGCTACGAAGAGGTGGAAGTGAGCGCGGGCGGCCGGCCGATCCGCACGCTATCGACCTCGCAGGCAACGCCGGGCAACAACCTGATCCTGTCGCTCGATATCAACCTGCAGCGGCTGGCCGAGCAGCTCTTCGGCAACCGCCGCGGCGCACTGGTGGCGATCGAACCCGAAACGGGTGACATCCTCGCCTTCGTCTCCAAGCCGACATTCGATCCGAACCTGTTCATTGAAGGCATCGACAGCGCGACCTGGGGCGAGCTGAACAACTCGCCGGACAAGCCGCTGCTGAACCGCCCGCTGCGCGGCACGTATCCGCCCGGCTCGACGTACAAGCCGTTCATGGCGCTGGGCGCGCTCGAGCTTGGCAAGCGCACGCCGCAGTGGGGCATGGCCGATCCCGGCTCGTTCACGCTGGGTAACCACACGTTCCGCGACGACGTTCCGGGCGGCCACGGCTGGGTCGACATGTACCGGTCCATCGTGATGTCGTGCGACACGTATTACTACCGGCTCGCCAACGACATGGGCGTCAATGCCATCCACGATTTCATGAAGCCCTTCGGCTTCGGGCAGGTCACGGGCATCGACATCGAGGGCGAGCGCACCGGCATCCTGCCGTCCACCGACTGGAAGCGCAAAGCCTACAAGCGGCCCGAACAGCAGAAGTGGTACGACGGCGAAACCATCTCGCTGGGCATTGGCCAGGGCTACAACAACTTCACCATCCTGCAGCTCGCGCATGCGATATCGACGCTGGCAAACAACGGCGTGGTGATGAAGCCTCACCTGGTGAAGGCGGTCGAAGATTCGCTGTCCAAGTCGCGCGCGCTGACGGTGCCGACAGAGAGCTACCGGATCCCGCTCAAGCAGGCGAACATCGACGTGATCAAGCGAGCCATGGTGGGCGTGAACCAGGCCGGTACGGCAGCCAAGGCGTTCATCGGTGCGCAATACGTGTCGGCGGGCAAGACGGGGACGGCGCAGGTGTACTCGCTGGGCAAGAACGAGAAGTACAACCACCACGCCATTCCCGAAAACAAGCGCGACCACGCGCTGTTCGAGGCGTTCGCGCCGGCGGACCATCCGAAGATCGCGCTGGCACTCATCGTGGAAAACGCCGGCTTTGGTGCCGCGTCGGCCGCGCCAATTGCACGTGCGGTCATGGACTATTACCTGACCGGCAAGTGGCCTGCAGAACTGGCTGCCACCGCGCCGAAGCCCCAGCAGCAACCGCCGGTGGATACGCCCAGCGTGTTCTCGACCGGCAAGACGGCCACCATTGCCAGCGCGACGGCTGCGCCCCAAGTGGCTGCAGAGGCGGCGTCCGGGGTGGCTGCCGCTTCAGGCGTGTCAGCCCCCGCCGCCAGTGCCGTGGTCGCCGCTTCGGCGCCGGCCGCATCGTCGGTGGCATCAGGCGCCACCCGCAGCGCGCCGCCGCTGTCGCCCGACCTGGTGGCACCGGCCCTGCGCGAAGCCGGCACCAGCACCGAAGCTATCGCCCCGGCCACGCTGGACGCCCAGGTGCTGCAAGCGCTGTCGCATGCACAACCGGCACCCGAACTGCCACCGCGCGGACGTGGCAACGCTGCCGCACCGGCGGCGGCCCCGGCGACCACGCCAAAGGGCGCGAAGGACGCCAAGCCGGGTAACAAGCCGGCGCCGAAGCCCGCGCAGAAACCGGCCTCCAAGCCGGCCGCACCCTGATATTTGCGCTTGAGGATCTCGCCATGGACAAACTGGACAAGCGCCGCATATTCAACATCATCAAGTCGCTCTTCACCGGCTTCGATGGCCCGCTGGCGCTGATCGTCTTCCTGCTGCTCGGCACGGGATTGGTCGCGCTGTATTCGGCCGCCATCGACATGCCGGGCCGGGTGGAAGACCAGGTCCGCAACATCCTGCTGTCGTTCGTGCTGATGTGGATCATCGCCAACCTGCCGCAGCAAACGCTGATGCGCTTTGCGGTGCCGCTCTACACCGTCGGCGTGGCGCTGTTGATCGGCGTGGCGGCGTTCGGGCTGATCCGCAAGGGCGCGCGGCGGTGGCTCAATATCGGCGTGGTGGTACAGCCTTCCGAGATCATGAAGATCGCCATGCCGCTCATGCTGGCGTGGTACTTCCAGAAGCGCGAGGGCGTGATCCACTGGTATGACTATCTGGCGGCAGCCTTGCTGCTTCTGATTCCCGTGGGACTGATCGCCAAGCAGCCGGACCTGGGCACCGCGCTTCTGGTGCTGGCGGCAGGCATCTACGTGATCTACTTTGCCGGGCTGTCGTGGCGGCTGATCGTGCCGGTACTGGTGATTGCTGTCACGGCGATCACGCTGGTGGTGTCGTTCGAATCGCGCATCTGCGCTCCTGGCGTGAACTGGCCGATCCTGCACGACTACCAGCAACACCGCGTGTGTACGCTGCTCGACCCGACCACCGACCCGCTCGGCAAGGGCTTCCACACCATCCAGTCGATCATTGCCATCGGCTCGGGCGGCGTGACAGGCAAGGGATGGCTGAAGGGTACGCAAACCCACCTGGAGTTCATCCCCGAGAAGCACACCGACTTCATCTTCGCGGTGTATTCGGAGGAGTTCGGGCTGGTGGGCAACGGCGTGCTGCTGTTCCTGTATCTGCTGCTGATCTTGCGTGGGCTCTTTATTGCAGCCAATGCCGGGACGCTGTTCGGGCGCCTGCTGGCTGGGTCGATCACGCTGATCTTCTTTACTTACGCCTTCGTCAACATGGGCATGGTGAGCGGCATCCTGCCTGTCGTGGGTGTGCCGCTGCCGCTCATCAGTTACGGGGGGACGGCGCTTGTCACGCTGGGCATGGGCATCGGCATCCTGATGAGCATCGCCCGGCAGAAACGCTTCGTGCAGACCTGACAAAACGGCCGCCAGAATTTGGCGGCCGTTTCGTTTTCAGGCGGCGATGGCTTCTTCGCGCAGCAACCTTCGCAGCACCTTGCCCGTTGCGGTAGCGGGCAGCGCATCATGGAACTTCACGCGCCGCGGCACCTTGTACGGCGCCATGTTGTCGCGCGACCAGGCAATCAGCTCGGCTTCCGAGAGCGTCACGCCGTTCATCGGCACCACGTGCGCGCAGACGACTTCACCTTTGTCCGGATCGGGGATGGGCGTCACGGCCACTTGGCGGATGCCCGGGTGGCGCGAGAGGAGCGCCTCGACCTCTTCCGGAAACACGCTGTAGCCCGACACCTTGATCATCTCCTTGATGCGGCCCTGCCATTGCAGGTAACCGTCGGGCGAGACCTGGCCGATATCCCCAGTGCGCAGAAAGCCGTTGTGCAGGACGGCGCGCGTGGCCTCGTCGCGCTGCCAGTAGCCACGGAACACGCCCGGGCTGCGGATGGTGATTTCGCCCGCCTGGCCGGGGGGCAGTTCGGCGCCGGTATGCGGGTCGACGATGCGTACCTCGGTCTGCGGGACGATCTTGCCGTGCCACCCCCAGCGTGGCGCATCGGCAGGCGTGATGGCATCGCAGGTGTGGGTTTCCGACAGGCCATAGGCGGCTTCATAGATGCGGCACTGCGGGCCGGCAAAAGCACGCCACTGCTCGGCAATGGCTTCGGTCAGCGTGACGCCGAAGCTGGTGCATGGGTTGGCCACCAAGGATTCCATGCGGTACTGCGCGGCGTCCGGATGCGCCATGACGGCCAGGTTCATTGGCGTCATGCTGTACCAGCGTGTCACGCGGTAGCGGTCGATGGCCTGCAGCACGGCCAGGGGATCGAACCGATAGAGCAGGATGGTCGTCGCACCGGAATACAGCATCACGTTCATGCCCATCAGCATGCCGGCGATATGGGACAGCGGCGCCACCGCCAGCATCACGTCCGAAGCATGGATGCCGCTGACCTGCACCGTGACAGCGGTCTTGTACAGCGCGTTGCGGTGCGTAAGCATGGCGCCCTTCGGGCGGCCTGTGGTGCCCGAGGTGTAGACCATCAGCGCCACTTCGTCGAGGTCAACGGTGATGGCAGCCACGGCATCGCGCTCGGCCACATCCACGGGTTCAGCCATGAGTTGCATCAGGTCGAGCTGCGCGGCGCCCGGCTTGTTCCTGAGCGGCGGAGCAGACGAGGCATCGGCGGCAATCAACTCGGGCGGCACGGCCAGCGCCTTGCGGCACGCGGGCTGCGAAGGCTGCAGATCGGCATAGCGCGTGGTAATGACAGTCGTGACAGACGTACCCGGTCGCGCGGCCTCGACAATCGGCATCAGGTCGGCCGCCGCCACCAGAATCTTGGCGCCGCAATCGGCCAGTTGGTCGCGCAGTTCGTGCTGACGCGACAGCGGCCCGCAGGGCACGACGATGCCGCCCAGCTTGGCCGTGGCCAGATGGGCCACGATGGCTTGCGGACAGTTGTGCAGAAACAGCGCAACGCGATCGCCGCGTGTCACGCCCAACCGCTGCAACTGCACCGCCAGCCGCGTCGAGGCCTGGTCCAGCTCCCGCCAGCAGATCGTGCGGCCGTACCACAGCAGCGCGATGCGCTCGGGCGTCTGCTGCGCATGATGGGCGCAATACCGGTGCAGGGGCATCTCGCCCGCCAGATAATTGACCGGTTCGCGGTTCTGGATGGTCATGTGGTGTCTCCTCGGCCGCCGGCATCGCGGGGCGACACATCGGCCGTGATGGCTGCCCTCGTTGCGGGGCGCTCATGCGGGTCAGGGTTCGCGGCATCCATTGGTCGAGTATGGCGAAGCCATATGGCCACCGCCGCACCGATTTGCGCAAGACCGCGTTCCACCCACGATTCGGGTCAAACATGACCTCGCGCAAGACGAATCCCAAAAAATCTACCGCTCGGTATAGAGTCTCTGCGCAAATCTGCTGTTGCGTCAATCGGTGAGAAGTCGGATACGCAGCCCTGGCAACAAAACATCGCAAACGTAACTGGGGCGGCATTCTCACATGAGCGTGCACTCACATTCAAGGAACGTCCCTAGGCAGTGAATTGCTTGTGTCAATATTAAACATTTGCTGTCACGACAGATTTGTTCTATTTTTGACAACAAATTATGTGAGAGGCTGGAATGGATCGTTTGCAGTCGATGCGGGTGTTTTCCAAGGTGGTGGAGCTTGGCAGCTTCGCCCGGGCGGCCCAGCATCTGTCGATGAGCAATGCCGTGGTCACACGTTACGTGGCCGACCTTGAGGCGCATCTCGGCACGCGCCTGCTCAACCGCACCACGCGCAGCCTGTCGCTGACCGACGTGGGCGAAACCTACCTGCAGCGCTGTGCGCAGATCCTGCTCGACATTGACGAGGCGGAATCGCTCGCCACGTCGCGCAGCCAGGCACTGGTCGGTGGCCTGCGCATCGTTGCCCCTGTCATGTTCGGGCTGCATGTGCTCCCGATGTTGCTCGCGCGCTTCCAACAGCTTTATCCCGAGGTGACGTTTGACGTGGCGCTGTCCGACCGCCCGATCGACATCGTCGAGGACGGCCGCGACGTCGGCATCATGGTCTCGGAACTCGGCCTCGGCTCGCACCTGGTGGCGCGCCGCATGATTTCCGCCGAGATGGTCATGGCAGCCACTCCCGCTTATCTCCGCCAGCATTCCACGCCGCAGCGCGCCGAAGACATTGCCGAGCACCGAGTCATTGCGATGTGGCACCCGCAATTGCGCCACGAGTGGGAGATGAGCACCGCCGACGGCCAGTCGATTTCGGTGCCGGTGCAGCCCTCGCTCGTCACCAGCAACGCCGAACTCATGCACCGCGCGGTGCTCGCCGACATGGGCATCGCGATTCTGTCGTCGTACATGGCCCGGCCGGACCTGGAGTCTGGACGCCTGGTGCGCGTGCTGCCGCAATACAAGCTGCCGCATCGGTCGCTGTCGCTGGTGTATCCGAGCCGCAAGTTCCTGCCGACAAAGGTACGCACGTTCATCGATTACATGCTGGCCCAGGCGATGGAGGTCAAGCACAGCGAGGCGCGCGCCGGCCGAGGCCTGAGCGAAGCCGCATAAGCCACGCCCTATCGCCAAAGCAAAACGGGAGGACAGCGTCCTCCCGTTTGCGTTGGTCCCTGCGAAACCGCGTTCAGGTCTCGCTGGTGCTTTCCTCGTCGGCCTCGGTTTCAGCGGCTTTCTTGCGTGCCGGCGCCTTCTTGGCTGCCGTCTTGCCTGCGGTCTTGGCCGGCGCCTTCTTGGCGGCAGGCGTTTTAGCCGCAGCGGTCGTCTTCTTCGCCGCGGTCTTGGCGCCGGGCTTGCCCTTGCCTTCGCCGCGCGGCTCGAATTCGAAGCCGATCTTGCCGTCCGGTTGCTTGACCAGGAACGCCTTGAAGTTGCGGCCCGTGCGCGCCGACTTGAAGCCGGTCAGCAAGTCGGTCTTGCCCTCGGCCAGCAGCTTGGCCAGCTGCTCGCGGCTGATCTCCTGCTGCAGGATGATCTTGCCGGTGGTGAAGTCGCAGGTCTTGGGCTGCGCCACAGCGTTTTCGCACACGTACTTCAGGCCGTGCTCGTAGACGTTGCCGTTGCACTTGGGGCAGTGGCCGACGCTTTCCTGACCCGAGAAATCGACCGGCTCGCCATCGTCTTCGTCGTTCTGGCCGAAGTCGAACTCCATCTTCCAATGACCATCTTCCTGCGCCAGCTTGAGGATGGCCGCAAACGGACGGCCCATCTTGCTGCGGAAGCCCTGCAGCGGGCCGATGGTCTTGTTGGTCAGCAACTCCTCCACCTCGTCCAGCTCGAACTGGCGGCCACCCGGAATCTTGCTGATCGAGAAGTCGCAGTGGCTGCAGGCGAAGCGGCGGTAGTTTTCCTTGACCACGTGGCCGCATTGCGGGCACGGCGTGGAAAGCGTTGCGTAGTCGCCGGGGATGGTGTCGCTGTCGTATTCCTTGGCGCGTTTGACGATCTGCTGCGTCATCTGCGCGATCTCGCGCATGAATTCGTCGCGCTCCAGCTGACCACGCTCGATGAGGGAAAGCTTGTGCTCCCAGCCGCCGGTCAACTCCGCTTGCGTCAGTTCCTCCACGCCCAGGCCACGCAGCAGCGTCATCAGCTGGAACGCCTTGGCGGTCGGGATCAGTTCGCGGCCTTCGCGCACAAGGTACTTTTCCGTCAGCAATCCTTCGATGATGGCCGCGCGGGTGGCTGGCGTGCCCAGGCCCTTGCCTGCCATGGCTTCGCGCAACGCATCGTCGTCGACGAGCTTGCCGGCGCCTTCCATGGCGGAGAGCAGCGTCGCTTCGTTATAGCGTGCGGGCGGCTTGGTGGTGAGGCCAACCGGCTCGATCTTGTCCGTCTTGACCTTCTCGTCCTTGGCGACCGGCACGAGGTTCGCATCTTCGCCCTGCGCCTCGCGGCCGTACACGACCAGCCAACCCGGGTTCACCAGCACCTTGCCTTCGGTCTTGAAGTGATGCCCGGCCACCTCGGTCACGCGCGTGGTGACCTGGTATTCGGCCGCCGGGAAGAACACCGCCAGGAAGCGGCGCACCACCAGGTCGTACAGCTTCTGCTCCGGCTCCGACAAATTCTTCGGTGCCTGCAGCGTCGGGATGATGGCGAAGTGATCGCTGATCTTGCTGTTGTCGAAGATCCGCTTGTTCGGCTTGACCCACTGGTTGGCGAGGATCTTCTTCGCGTGCGTCAGATAGTTGGGCGAGCTTTCGCCCAGCATGTCCAGCGTCTGCTTGACCGTGCCCAAGTAGTCTTCGGGCAGCGCGCGCGAATCGGTACGCGGATAGGTCAGCACCTTGTGCTTTTCGTACAGCGCCTGCGCCAGGCCCAGCGTGTTTTTGGCCGAGAAGCCGAAGCGGCCGTTGGCCTCGCGCTGCAGGCTCGTCAGGTCGAACAGCGCCGGCGACATCTGCGTCGACGGCTTCGATTCTTCCGTCACGGTGCCCGGCTTGTCGCGGCACGCAGCCACGATGCTTTTGGCCTCGGCCTCGCTCCAGAGGCGCGAATCGCGCTGCTCGGGGTCGAACTCGTTCCTCTTGAACTTCGGGTCGAACCAACGGCCTTCGTACAAGCCGGCCGCGGCGATGAATTCAGCGCGCACTTCCCAGTAATCGCGCGGGACGAAGCGTTTGATCTTCTCTTCGCGCTCTACCACGATCGACAGCGTGGGCGTTTGCACGCGGCCCACGGTGGTCAGGAAGAAGCCGCCACCCTTGCTGTTGAACGCAGTCATGGCGCGCGTGCCGTTGATACCGACCAGCCAGTCGGCCTCGGAACGGCAGCGGGCAGCATCGGCCAGCGGCATCATGTCTTCGTTGCTGCGCAGCTTGCCAAAGCCATCACGGATGGATTGCGGCGTCATCGACTGCAGCCACAGCCGTTTCACCGGCAGCTTGGTGTTCGCGTGTTGCGCGATCAGGCGGAAGATCAACTCACCTTCGCGCCCCGCGTCACAGGCATTGATCAGGCCGGTCACGTCCTTGCGCTTGATCAGCCGCGTCAGCACCTTCAGGCGCGATTCCGACTTGGCGATCGGGCGCAGGTCAAAGTGCGGCGGGATCACCGGCAGATGGGCGAAGCTCCATTTCCCGCGCTTGACTTCGTATTCGTCGGGGGCAGCAATCTCGACCAGGTGGCCAACCGCCGAGGAGAGGACGTAGTCGTCGCTCTCAAAGTACTCGTCGTGCTTGGTGAAGCCACCCAGCGCGCGCGCGATATCAGCGGCGACCGACGGTTTTTCGGCAATGATGAGAGCCTTGGACATGTGAGCGGATCCTGGCGATCGCAAGTAATCGGGTAAAGAAGAAGTCGCTTTTCTATAGCGACCGTTCGCGTGTTTTTTTTAGAGTCTTATGGCAACGCCTGCCGACTTCAAGTGCCCCGGGCGCTTGTCAGCGCGCTCGGTGGGACGCCATCAATCACCGGTCGGTCGCAAATTTGGCCGCCAATCATAAGCGCGGTTCCTTTTCAGGCGCAATAGAGTGGCGCATGCATCGCTTAGTGTTGTCAAGACCGGCGATCACGCCGATTCCAGCAGCCAGCCTCGCAAGTCCGGGGCCGATGGCACTACGGGAGCAACGCCCAGATCACGCGAAAGCAATCCCTCAACAACTCCCGGGTGAGGCAAGACTGGGCCGAAAAACAACACATCGCTCCCACGCTGCACTAGCAGGGTTGGGAAGTTTTCAACGTCGTAATCGCCCAGCGCGTCGGCATGGTCTTCGACATCGACCCAGACGAAGCAGTACTCCGGATGCCGTTCCGCCATCTCGGTGAAGGTCTTGCGATAGCTGCGGCACGTGCCGCACCACTCGGCGCACAGGCACGCCACCAGCAGTTGCCCCGAGCGAATGCGCGCGTGTAGCGTGGCGGCGTCGGTGTCAGGCGAGAGCAGTGGCATGAAAAAAGGCGCTAGGCGACCAGCGGAGTGACGGTGGGGTCGCGCTTATTGTAGGCACGCTTTCACGGAAGCCGCAGGAAGCGCCCGCCGGGCTGACGCTCCACGCGGCCATCCAGCTCCAGCGCCAGAAGCTGTGCAGAGAGCGCAGCAGCAGCTTGGCCGGTGCGCTCACACAAGGTATCCAGATCGACGGGATCAAAACCGAGCGCGTCGAGCAATGCAGTTTCGAAAGCACTTGGCGCCGGGCGCGCGGCTGCGCCCGGCGCGGCCGGGGACGCCTCGGCCGAGGCCGCGCGCGTCGCACGTTTGGCCGGCGCAGCAGCACGCCCCCAGCCAAGTTCATCGAGGATATCGGCAGCGGTTTCCACAAGCTTGGCACCTTGCTTGATCAGCAGGTGGCAGCCCTTGGCCAGCGGCGAATGGATCGACCCCGGAATCGCAAACACATCGCGCCCCTGCTCGGCCGCCAGCCGCGCGGTGATGAGCGAGCCAGACTGCGCCGCGGCTTCTACAACCAGAAGCCCCCGCGCCAAACCCGAGATCAGGCGATTGCGGCGCGGGAAGTTCTCGGCACGTGCGCCCATCCCCAGCGGGTATTCAGAGATGATCACGCCAGCCTCGGCAATGCGATGCGCCAGCGCCCGGTTACGGGCCGGGTAAACAATATCGAGCCCCGTACCCACGACTGCGATGGTGCTCCCTGGGCCTGCGAGCGCGCCCTCATGCGCTGCCGCATCGATGCCGAGCGCCAGGCCTGACACAACCGTCACGCTCGCCATCGACAGCGCCTGGGAAAACGCGCGCGCGTTGTCGATGCCGGCTGCCGTGGCGCTGCGCGCGCCCACCACGCCCACCGCCGCTGCACGCAGCAGCGAGGCATCGCCCTTGGTGTAAAGCAAGGTCGGCGGGTCCGGCAGTTCGAGCAAGCGGGGCGGATAGCCGCGATCGGCCAGCGTGTAGATGGCATTGCCGGGCTCATTCACCCAGGCGACGGTGCGCTCGATCAGCGCCGCAAGCGTGTCGTCGGGCTCGGCGAGCACCGCGCGCGCTTGCCGCTCGGGCAGCACCTTGGCGAGCGTGGCATACGGCTGGGCAAAGATGTCTTGCGGCAACCCGAAGGCCGCCAGCAACTGCCGCGCGGCGACGGGCCCAACGCCGGGGGTTTCAGTCAGACGCAGCCACGCGGCCAGTTCAGCCGGATCGCGCGTACAGGAAAGGGAAGCTGTGGAATCGGCCGCGGCGGGCGCCGCGACCTGGGATGCATCGGTCAAATCAAGGACTGCGTTAGCGCGTAGTTCAAGGTTGCGGCGACATCGGGTTGCTGACGCTGTCGCCCACTTCCACGGCGTTCGATGCGTCCGTCACCAGCGCATAGGCTACGTGCGGGAACACGCGGAACACGAAGGCCAGGCCGTAGCGCTCTGCGGGCAATTGCACGGCCTCATTGCCGGCCGTCGCGTCCTTCACGACGGCGCCAGCGCGCGCCAGCGACAGCACGTGGCCCGGCTCAAGCCCCTGCTGGCTGCCGATGTTCAGCACAACCACCTGGTCGGTGCCGCCAAAGCGCACACCACCCGTTACCTTGGCGACCGCGCCGTGCACGTCGCCTTCCGGCGCATGCGGCACATAGCGCACCGGCACGCGCGGCGGCAGTGGCATCAGTTGCGAGCCGACGCCCATTTCTTCCTTGGACGACAGCACCTCCATCTTGGTCACGGCCTGCGGGCCGGTCGCCGCACGCACCACGCGCAGCGTACCGAGGAAGTCGGCTTCGTAGCCGAGCACGTTGCCCGTCACGGGGTCCTTGAGCGGCCGGACCGGGCGATACGCCTGCCATTCGGCGCCGGCCTGGCCGCCTTCACCTGTGGGCAAACCGCGGGCGTAGGCGTTTTCGCCCTTGCCCAGATAAACGCGGCCCTCGGGCAGCGAGAAGATGCGCGCCGGCGTGGCCAGCGTTTCTTCATCCACCACGATCGGCTGGGTCAGGAAGGGCTCGATGGCGGCGGAGGGAATGCTGGAGATGGCGTCGCCATCTTGTCCCGACACGCGGGTATGCGGCGACAGGCGCACCGTGCTGCCATCCGCCGATGCCGGCGAACTCGACAGCCAAGCACGGCCATTGGCGTGATGCAGATACAGGATCTGGCCCGGATAGATCAGATGCGGATTGCGGATCTGCTCGCGGTTCATGCCCCACAGCTCGGGCCAGCGATAGGGCCGCTTGAGGTATTTACCCGAGATTGCCCACAGCGTGTCGCCACGGCGCACGGTGTACTGCGCGGGCGCGGTGGCGGACAGTTCGGATTCCGGGATGCCCGCTTGGGCAGCCGTCGCGGCCTGCGCCTGTTGCGCCGGCGTCACAGTGCGCTCGGCGGCGTGGGCGGCGCCCATGCAGAAAAGCGCTGCCGCGGCAACCGCCGAGAGGGCGCAAACGTAAGGCTGGCGCGCTTTCGTGGCGGTTTGCATGGCGGGCTGAGAGAGCATCGGTGTGTTACGATGGCGCATTATTCTATGAAGAATCGGCGAGTGGTCCGCGTGCCTGTTCGACGCCTCACCGCCGCAGCTGTACGCAGTTCTGCGTCGCAGCAAGAGGGGTATGGCATCCAACATTCGTCAGGCTTTTTCCTAAGCCATGTGGCGGATAGCGCCCCCGATTCTGCATGACATTCCAAGCGATCGCAATTGAAGGCAACCCCTCGTTAGCGTGGCCTTCTGCAACCGTTGTTGCCAAGCATCATGGCCCTACTGAATATCCTGCAATACCCTGATCCGCGGCTGCACAAAGTCGCCAAGCCGGTTGCCGTTGTCGATGACCGCATCCGCAAACTCGTGGCGGACATGGCCGAGACCATGTACGAGGCGCCCGGCGTTGGCCTGGCCGCCACGCAGGTCGACGTGCATGAGCGCGTGATCACCATCGACGTGTCGGAATCGCGCGACGAACTGCGCGTGTTCATCAACCCCGAGATCATCTGGGTAAGTGATGAGCACAAGGTCTGGGACGAAGGCTGCCTGTCGGTGCCCGATATCTATGACAAGGTCGACCGCCCGGCCCGCGTGCGCGTGCGCGCACTGAACGAGAAGGGCGAAACCTTCGAGCTGGAGGCAGACGACCTGCTGGCGGTGTGCATTCAGCACGAGATGGATCACCTGATGGGCAAGGTATTCGTCGAATACCTCTCGCCGCTCAAGCAGACGCGCATCCGCTCCAAGCTCAAGAAGCATCAACGCGACGCGGTACCGCAGCGTTGAACGCCTTCCCATGCCTGCCGACGTCGGCGCGCACCCTCCCTCCCGCTGATGCCGATCGCTCCCGCTGACGCAGGCACGCACGCCAGCCCGCGCCGCCTGTCGGCACTGCTGGTGCGGCATTGGCGTGCTGTCGTCCTGCTGATGTTGTGCGCGTATTTCGTTGCGGGCACGTTCTGGCGCGCACCCTGGAAGGCCGACGAGCCGTATTCCTTCGGCATCGTCATCAACATCATCGAGCGTGGCGACTGGGTCGTTCCCAACGTCGCCTTCGAGCCGTTCGTCGAGAAGCCCCCGCTGATGTACTGGACGGGCGCGCTGGCCGCGCTGGCGCTGCCCGACATGCCGCCGCACGAAGCGGTGCGCGTGGCGGTGCTGTTCTGGATGGCGCTGACATGCTGGGCGGTCTGGCGCACGGCGCGCCTGCTGCGAAGCGAAGCGCGCGACTGGCGCTTGCGCGTCGGCGCAGACCTCGCACGCGGACGGCCGGGGCTGACCCTGGCCGCACGCCGCGAAGCCGGGCTCGACGCCGGCGGCGCTGCGCTGCGCGACTATGCGTTGGGCGCGCTGCTGCTATTTGCCGGCTGCGTCGGGTTGGTTGAGCACGTCCACAAGTTCATTGCCGATGTCCCGCAACTGGCCGGCACCGCGATCGCCCTGTATGGCCTCGTGCGCTTCGTCAAAGAGAGCGAAGCCGGGGGCGCAAAGGGCGTCGACGTGCTGCATCCGGCATTGTGGTTCGGCACGGGCATCGGTGTGGCGTTCCTGGGCAAGGGCGTGCTCGTGCCTGGGCTGTTCGCCATCACCCTGCTGGCGGCGATCGCACTGCTGCCGGATTTCCGCAACCGCCAGGCATGGCGCTTCTATGGCCTCTCGCTGCTGGTGGCGTTGCCGTGGCTGGTGATCTGGCCGGCCATCTTCTGGCGCGAATCGCCGGACTTGTTCATTGAATGGTTCTGGGTCAACAACCTCGGCCGCTTCTTCGGCTTCTCGCATCTGGGTGGCGAGAAAGGGTCGCTAGCGACGACCGTCCGATCGATCTTCCTGACCGGCACGCCCGCGGTGTGGCCAGCGGTGGCCGTGTTGGGCGTGTCGCTGTACAAGCTCGTGCGGCAACGTGGGCACGGCGCGCGCACGGCGTGGCTACTGCCGTACCAGGGGCACTTGGTCGTTGCGTTGTTCGTGCTGGCCACGATTGCCGTGGTGCTGCGCTCGGCCGTACTGCGCGATGTGTACCTGATGCCGCTGCAACCCGCCTTGGCTTTGTTAGGTGCGCCGATGCTTCTCCTGATTGCGCCCGCGTGGCGCGCGCGTGCATGGGGTGCGGCGGTGACGTTGTTTGGCGCGCTCGGGCTGGTAGTCTGGGCCGTGTGGGGCGCCCTCGTGACCAGCGGCGGGCAACTGTTGCCGAGCTGGCTGGCCAAAATGCTGGGCCGCGTGCTGCCGTTGCCGTATGACATGCTGATCCATCCGGTCGCCGTATTGGCGGCGGGGGGCATTACGGCGCTGTGGGCTGCCTGCGTGTGGCTGCGGCCGGCGCGCTCCGGCGTGGTGGCGTGGGCGGCGGGCCTGGGCATGGTGTGGGGCCTGCTCGGCACCCTGCTGATGCCGTGGGTGGACGATGCCCGCAGCTACCGCCCGCTGTTCCAGGCGATCAAACCGGTGCTCGAATCTGCGCAGATCTGCGTGGCCACGCGCGGCATGGGCGAAAGCGAACGCGCCCTGATGCACTACGAAACCGGCGTGCGACCCGTCAAATGGCTCCTGGGTCACAGCGGTGCCGGCGACGCTCACCACCCCAACCCGACCGCACGCACCTGCGACCTGATCCTCGTGCTCGAAAAACGCCCGGAACATGCCCGCCGCCGCCCCCACGGCAATAACTGGGAAATGGTGTGGCGCGGCAGCCGCCCGGGCGACACCAACGAAACCTTCTCGCTGTTCCAGCGGCGCAGTAATGGCGTGTCCGAGGCGCTGCCGTCGCCCGAGCCCATCGTGCCGCTGACCGACACGCCGCATCGCGGCCGTCGCTAAGCCCAATGCGCTACGCTGTCGTGTAGCGCGCTTCCCTCTCGTTTTCGGTTTTCCATCCATGACGTCCACCCTTCGTGTAGCGTTTGCCGGCACGCCTGAATTTGCGCAGATTGCCCTGGCGGCGATCCATCAGGCCGGCTTTCCCGTCGTTGCCGTGCTGAGCCAGCCGGATCGCCCGGCCGGGCGCGGCATGCAATTGCAGGCAAGTCCCGTCAAGCAGTACGCCGTGACGCATGGGTTCGCGCCGATCCTCCAGCCGCCGTCGCTGCGTCGCACGGGCAAGTATCCACAGGAAGCCACCGAAGCCATCGACGCCCTGGCCGCCCAGCGTCCTGACGTGATGGTCGTTGCCGCTTACGGGCTGATCCTGCCGCAGGAAGTGCTCGACCTGCCGCGCTTTGGCTGCATCAATATCCATGCGTCGCTGCTGCCGCGCTGGCGTGGCGCCGCGCCCATCCATCGCGCGATCGAAGCGGGCGACGCCGAATCGGGCATCACCCTCATGCAGATGGATGCGGGCCTGGACACCGGTGACATGATCGCCATGGAACGCGTGCCCATCGGCCTGACCGACACGACGGCCACGCTGCACGACACGCTGGCCGCGCTCGGCGGACGCATGGTGGTGGAGGCGCTCGCCAGACTGGCGCAAGACGGCAAGCTGGACGCCACGCCGCAGCCCGCCGAAGGCATCACCTACGCGGAAAAAATCGCCAAGGACGAAGCCACGCTGGACTGGTCGCGCCATGCCGCCGCGCTGCTGCGCCAGGTGCATGCGTTCAATCCGTTTCCCGGCGCATCGGCCGCGCTCGATGGCGTGACGATCAAGTTCTGGCAAGCGCAAGCGCTGGCCGACCGACCGGCTGATGCCGAACCCGGCACGGTCCTGGCCGCCAACGCCGAGGGCATCACCATCGCCTGCGGCGCCGGCGCGCTCCGCGTGACCCAGTTGCAGAAGCCTGGCGGCAAACGCCTGCCCACACGCGAATTCCTGCAAGGCCTGGCAATCGAGCCTGGCCAACGCTTCGCATCGCGCGGTTAACCGACCCATCTATGTATATAGAGAAGAGGATTTCGCCATGACCGCGCTGGGCATCGTCAATCTGCCGCTCTTCATGCTGGCCGTGTTTCTGCTGAATGTGACGCCTGGGCCCGACACGGCCTACATCGTCGGGCGCAGCGTTTCGCAAGGACGGGCAGCGGGGCTGCTGTCGGCGCTAGGCGTATCGGCGGGCTGCTGCGTGCACGTGCTGGCAGTGGCGTTCGGGCTGACGGCGCTGCTGGCGGCATCCACCGTGGCCTTCACGGTCATCAAGGTGGTGGGCGCGGCGTACCTGATCTACCTGGGCGGCCGCATGCTGCTGGCGCCGCCCGAGCGCGACGACGCCCCCGTCGAAGAAGGGGAAGCTTCCGCCGCCAAGCGCCCGCGTCCGCTCAAGTCTCTGTTCATGCAGGGTTTTCTCACCAATGTGCTGAATCCGAAGGTCGTGCTGTTCTTCCTGTCGTTCTTCCCACAATTCGTCGACCCACACGCCGCGCACAAGGCGCTGGCGTTCCTGGCGTTGGGTGCGGTGTTTATTGTCATGTCGACGATCTGGAATAGCCTGGTGGCGTGGGTGGCCGCCAGCGTCACGCGCCGCGTGGCGGGCAAGCCGGGCATCAAGCGCTGGCTCGATCGCGTTGTCGGCACGGCATTCATTGGGCTTGGCGCACGGCTGGCGTTCACCACCCGTTGATGGGTCAAGCGTCATCTGCGGCGAAATATCGCGCAAATATCGCGCAAATCCCGCGCAAACCCTTGAATTTTCAGCGATTATCGCGATCTAACAAAGTCGTAAAATCCGAGACCCACAGGAGCCACGCCCCCATGTTCAACTGGATCAAGACCTTCATGCTGATGGCAGCGATCACCGCGCTGTTCATCGTCATCGGCGGCATGATCGGCGGACGCAGCGGGATGATGCTGGCGCTGCTGTTCGCGCTGGGCATGAATTTCTTCTCGTACTGGTTCTCCGACAAGATGGTCCTGCGCATGTACAACGCGCAGGAAGTCAACGAGACCAGCGCGCCGCAGTTCTATCGGCTGGTGCAGGAGCTTGCCGGCCGCGCCGGCCTGCCCATGCCGCGCGTCTATCTCATCGACGAGGCCCAGCCCAACGCCTTCGCCACCGGCCGCAACCCGGAGCACGCCGCCGTGGCCGCGACCACCGGCATCCTCAATATCCTGTCGGAACGGGAGCTGCGCGGCGTGATGGCGCACGAGTTGGCGCACGTGCAGCACCGCGACATCCTGATCTCGACCATCTCGGCCACGATGGCCGGTGCGATCTCGGCGCTGGCCAACTTTGCCATGTTCTTCGGCGGCCGCGACAGCGAAGGCCGCCCGACCAACCCGATCGCCGGGATTGCGGTGGCGATCCTGGCGCCGCTGGCGGCAGCGATGATCCAGATGGCGATTTCCCGCGCCCGTGAGTTCGAAGCCGACCGTGGGGGCGCCACCATCAGCGGCGACCCGCAGGCGCTGGCTTCGGCGCTGGACAAGATCCACCGCTATGCCGCCGGCATTCCGTTTGCCGCCGCTCAAGCCCACCCCGCCACCGCGCAGATGATGATCATGAACCCCCTGCACGGCGGCGGCCTGGCCAACCTGTTCAGCACGCACCCGGCCACGGAAGAGCGCATCGCGCGCCTAATGCAGATGGCGCAGACGGGGCAATATCCGGCGTAAAAGCGGCTGCCCGGCCGGGCGCTTCCTTTATACTTCCGCAGTCCGCACGAGCCCGCCCATCGCGGGCTCGTTGCATTTTTGTTCGCCTGATTTCCTGCTGCCCGATGCGCCTGCCGCCCGATTCCCTCGCCCACGCCTTGTCGCTTGCCGCTGTTGCACTGGGCAAGCTGCGGCAGGGCATGGCATTGCCCCAGGCCATTGACGCCGTGTGCCAGGGCCAGCCCGCACCGGTGCGGGGTGCCGTCCAGGATCTCGCATACCGCGCCACGCGCTGGCTCGGCAGCACCGACTGGCTGATCCGCACGCTGATCCCGCGCCCACCTGCCGAAGGCGCCGCCAACCTGCTGCACGTGGCGCTCGCGCAATTACTGGACGATCCGCTGCCGTACGCGCCGTTCACTGTGGTGGACCAGACCGTCACGGCCGCATCGGCCGACCCGAAGCTTTCGCACGGCAAGGGCATGGTCAACGGCGTGCTGCGCCGCTTTTTGCGCGAGCAAAATACGCTGGTCGCAGACATGCAGGCAGACCCGTCGGCCGCCACCAACTACCCGATGTGGTGGATCGACGCCGTGCGCAGCGCGTATCCCGACGCGTGGCGAGCCATCCTGGCCGCCGGCAATCGCCGGCCGCCGATGGTGCTGCGCGTGAACCCGCGCCGCGTTGCCATCGACGCGTATCTCGCACGCCTGGCCGAAGCTGGCATCGAGGCCGAGCGCATCGGCGAACAGGCCGTACGCCTTGCGCGCGCCGTCCCCGTTTCCGAACTGCCGGGTTTCGCAGACGGCGATGTCTCCGTGCAGGACGCCGGTGCGCAACTGGCGGCAACGCTGCTCGACGTGGCACCCGGCCAGCGCGTGCTCGATGCCTGCGCCGCACCCGGTGGCAAGACGGGCCATCTGCTTGAGCTGGCTGACCGCCTGGACGTGACGGCGCTTGAGTCGGATGCCGCGCGCGCCGTGCGCATCAGCGAAAACCTCGCGCGCTTGGACCAGACCGCCACCCTCTGCATCGGCGATGCGGCCAAGCCCTCCACTTGGTGGGACGGCCGACCATTCGACCGTATCCTGGCCGATGTGCCGTGCTCGGCCGCCGGCATCGTGCGGCGCCATCCGGACATCCGCTGGCTGCGTCGTCCGGCCGACCTCAAGGCGCTGGCCGGCCTGCAGCGAGACATCGTGCGCGCCCTCTGGGCATGCCTGAAGCCGGGTGGCAAGTTGGTTTATGTCACGTGTTCGATTTTTCCGACGGAAGGCGAAGACCAGGCCCAATGGTTTGAACGCCATCTGGAAGATGCGATACGATTGCACGCGCCCGGCCAGTTGCTGCCGGTCTCGTCCGATGCGGCGCAGGCCAGCAGGTTCGCCCCCGGCGCGGCGCCCTTGCCGCTCGATCACGACGGCTTCTTTTACGCGGTTTTCCAGAAACGGCCCTGATGCACCGACCGTTGTGACTGTCATCCTTCGCCCATCGATCCGGCTGCTGCAATCCCGGTTCCGGCAGATTCTGCAACGACTGGTCACGCTAGTCGCATTGGGCATGCTGTTCCTGTGGTGCCCGGTCACGGCATCCGCACAATCCATCGAAATCAACCGGGCCCAGCTCGAATACGCCGACGGCGGCTGGAACCTCTCCGCCGATTTCGATTTCGATCTGCCCAGCAACCTCGAAGATGCGGTGAACAAGGGCATCGCGCTCTACTTCCTCGTCGAATTCGAGCTGATCCGCCCGCGCTGGTATTGGTTCGATGACCACGCCATCAGCGCCACGCGCGTGGTGCGGCTGTCGTATCACCCGCTTACGCGCCAGTACCGCGTGTCGACCGGCGGCCTGCAGGTGCCGTTCTCGCGTCTGAAAGACGCCGTCGACTTCATGCAGCACGTGCGCGGCTGGCGCGTGTTCGAGCAACGCGCCGTCAAGTCCGGCGAGACCGTGCAGGCCGAAGTGCGCATGCGCCTGGACGTGACGCAGTTGCCCAAGCCGTTCCAGATCAACGCCGTCAACACGCGCGACTGGAATCTCAGCTCCGAATGGAAGCGCTTCAGCCTGCTGGTGCCGAATGAGCCGCCGCCAGCCCCCGCGCCCGCACCTGCGGCGCCACCGGCCAGCGCACCGGCATCTTCCCCGCCGGCTTCCGGCTCGGCGGGCCTGTCGCCCAATCCGGGCTGGGGCATGAGCGCCGGCCCGTCCAGCGCAGGCCCGCTGCTGGCGCCCGCCAAATGATCTTCGATCGCAGCTACAAGCGGCTGCTCTATCAGGTGGTGGCGGGCACCATCGTCTTCCTTGCGATCGTGTTGGTGGGCCTGCTGGCTGCCGCATCGGCCAACACCGAGTTCTTCGACCGGTATTTCACGCTGCTCTACAAGGTCAACCTCGTCATCGGGGTGCTGCTGGTGGTGATTATCGGCGGGCTGATGCTGGCGCTGGCACTGCGCGCGCGGCGCGGCAAGTTCGGCACGCGGCTGATGACCAAGCTGGCGGTGTTCTTCGGCGTGGTGGGCGTGCTGCCGGGGGTGCTGATCTATCTGGTGTCGCTGCAGTTCGTGTCGCGCAGTATCGAGTCGTGGTTCGACGTGAAGGTCGAATCGGCGCTGGAGGCGGGCCTCAACCTCGGCCGCTCGACCATGGACACGGCGCTGGCCGATCTGCAGAACAAGGGGCGCCTGATCGCGGAGCAAGTGGGCGATGGGTCCGCCTCGGCCACGGCCATCACGCTCAATCGATTGCGCGAGCAGTTCGGCGTGCAGGAGGCGACCATCTTCACCGCCAGTGGTCGCGTGATCGCCACCGCGTCGAACACCTACGACACGCTCGTCCCGAACCTGCCCGATCAGGCGGTGCTCGAACAGGCTCGCGCGCCGGGCGGCTATGCCAGCCTGGAAGGCGGCAGCGATAGCGAAACCGATAGCGCCTCCGCGCAGGCCGCCTCGGCACCTGCGGCACGCAACAACAGCCGCCGCAGCGATCTGTATCAGTTGCATGTGGTGGTGGCACTGGGCACGTCGTCCCGCGACGAGCCCGCCCTGGGGCTGAACACGCCGGCGCGCAAATGGGCCGGCACCGGTTTGCTGGCAGATCGCCGGCCGGAAGATGGCAGCAGCACGTCGCGCGGCTTCGGCCTCATCGGCGAAAGCGGCCGCGACGAACGCTTCCTGCAGCTCGTGCAGCCGGTGCCGCAGGCGCTCGCCCGCAATGCTGACGCCGTCCAGCGCGCCTATCAGGAATACCAGGAGAAAGCGCTCGGCCGCACGGGTCTGCGCAAGATGTACATCGGCACGCTCACGCTCACGCTGTTCCTGGCGGTGTTCATCGCGGTGATGTTGGCGCTGCTGCTGGGCGCGCAGTTGGCACGACCGCTGCTAATGCTGCTCCAGGGCACGCGCGAAGTGGCCGAAGGCGATCTCTCGCCCAAGCGGGAACTGCATACGCGTGACGAACTGGGTGTACTCACCCAACAGTTCAACCAGATGACCCGGCAGCTTGCCGACGCGCGCCGCGCCGTGGAGCAGAATCGCGCGGCACTCGAGCAGTCGAAAGCCTATCTTGAGAGCGTACTGACCAACCTGACCGCGGGCGTCTTCGTGTTCGACCATCGCTTTGTACTGCTGACTGCCAACCCGGGTGCCGAACGCATCTTCAAACAGCCCTTCGGCGCGTGGGTCGGCCAGGCGCTGACCAGCATCACGCCGGTGGCAGCCTTCGCGCCGGTCGTCGAACAGGCCTTCGCTGAACAAGACGCAAGCACAGCCGCCGGCGGCGCAGTGGCCCACTGGCAGAAGCAGGTCGAAATTCCGCTCGAAGACGAAGACGAACCCCTCACACTGCTGGTGCGTGGCACGCGCCTGCCCGGCCCGTCGGTGGGCTCGCACGGCACCGAACGCGGCTATGTGGTGGTGTTCGACGATATTTCCGACGTGATCTCGGCGCAGCGCTCGGTGGCGTGGGGCGAGGTTGCGCGGCGCCTCGCACACGAAATCAAGAATCCGCTCACGCCCATCCAGCTCTCGGCCGAGCGCCTGGAGATGAAGCTCTCACCCAAGCTGTCGGATGCCGACGCCGAGGTGTTGCGACGCGGCGCCACCACCATCGTCAACCAAGTGTCGGCGATGAAGCGCATGGTCGATGACTTCCGAGACTACGCCCGCACGCCGCCGGCCATGCTGCAGGAGTTGGACCTCAACGCGCTTGCCGCCGAAGTGCTGCACCTGTACGGCATCGATCACCCTGACCGCCGCGATCATCCCATCATCGAGGCCAAGCTGGGCGCCAATCTGCCGCTCATCAAAGGTGACCCGACGCAACTGCGCCAGGTCATCCACAACCTGCTGCAGAATGCGCAGGACGCCGTGGCCGAGAATGAAGCGGCCGGGCGACCCGCTCCGCATGTCATGTTGCAAACTGACACGGTAGAATACGACGACGCCTCGGGCGCGCGGCGGCAAGCCGTGCGGCTTGCGATCGCGGACAATGGCGGCGGGTTCTCTTCCCGCATCCTCAACCGCGCCTTCGAGCCGTACGTCACGACCAAAGCCAAGGGCACAGGATTGGGCTTGGCCATGGTGAAGAAAATCATGGACGAGCACGGAGCGCGTATCGAATTGCGCAACCGCCAATCCAGCACAACATCGGGCACATCGGGTACCGACATCGTCGGCGCCCAGGTTTCCATACTGTTCGTAAAACTCGCGTAGCGCGGACGGCAATCCCGCCGCACATAGAGGAAAAGCATGGCCACCATCCTCGTTGTCGACGACGAAATGGGTATCCGGGAGTTGCTCTCCGAAATCCTCGGAGACGAAGGGCACGTTGTTGAAGTCGCCGAGAACGCTCAGCGCGCGCGCGAATACCGCGCGAACGCAACGCCCGACCTCGTCCTGCTCGATATCTGGATGCCGGATACCGACGGCGTGACGTTGCTCAAGGAATGGGCGTCACAAGGTCTGCTGACCATGCCCGTCATCATGATGTCGGGCCACGCCACCATCGACACCGCCGTCGAGGCGACCAAGATCGGCGCGCTGAATTTCCTGGAGAAGCCCATCGCACTGCAGAAGCTGCTGACGGCGGTGGAGCAGGGCTTGTCGCGCAGCAAGGAAAAGCCGCGCTCGGCAACGCCGGCTGCCACACCCGCGGCGGGACTCGCAGGTGCCATGCCCAACGCCGCAGCAGGAGGTACGCCTGCCGCGCTCGATCGCACCGATATCAATGGCGTACCGACCCGCGCAGCCGAGGGCGGCGGCATGCAGTTCTCGTTCGACATGCCGCTGCGCGAAGCGCGCGACCTGTTTGAGCGCGCCTACTTCGAATACCACCTGCAGCGCGAAGGCGGCAGCATGACCCGCGTGGCCGAAAAAACCGGCCTGGAGCGGACCCACCTGTACCGCAAGCTCAAACAACTGGGCGTCGAACTCTCTCGCAGCAAGGGCGAGCCCGCCGCCTGATCATCAAAGTGCCCAGAGATGCTTGACGACTGGGCACCAACCCTGTCATACTTGCCTTTCTTTGCTTGGCCCGGTAGCTCAGTTGGTAGAGCAGCGGATTGAAAATCCGCGTGTCGGTGGTTCGATTCCGCCCCAGGCCACCAAAATTCTTCGCACTTCAAGATCGATCGATTTTGCAGGGCAACAAAAAAGACCTCCTCGCGAGGTCTTTTTTCATTTCTGCGGTGCAATTCGCCCGCACCCGCCATCTCCCGATTTGCCGCGCCAGTCGCCGATCTGCGGCGCAGTGTCGCACCCACAAAAAATGTACCCGCACCTCTTGACGCAGCGCAGCTCAGGGTATACCTAGCAGCGTAAACTGCGCCAAACTGTCGCAGGTCTCGGTATAGTGACTCAACGCTATCAAACGGCAAGCACAAGGAGATTCTCCATGGCACTCGTTGGCACCGGTCACCACCACTTCCATTTCCACGCTTTCGACGGCATCAGCCGCAAGACGCGGTTGACGTGGTTGCGCAATGCCGCAGCGCTGACGTGTTTGATGGCCCTCGTCGCGGCCATGTGGGTTGGCGGCAATCTGTCGGCGTTGATGCATACGCCGCTCATGAGCGGGGTTTCGTCGCTGGGCGCGGTAATGATTCTGGCCTGCACGTGCATGGCGCTGAGCTTGCTTGGACTGATCGGCGCAGGCTTCTTCCAGTTCCGCATGGAACAGCTCGACGCCCCGGCAACCTGAGCCGCGCGCATCACACATCCCTGACGGAGGCTTCGGCCTCCGTTTTTGTTTGCCCATTACGGCCGCACGCCTTGAGGTGCGGCCGTTTTGTTTTCGTGCGCGGCCCCAAGGGTGAATCCGATATTGACTCAACTGTTTCAGTTGCGTAGTTTACGAAACAATTGAATCAATGCGATCACCTTATGACGTTCGATGGGCTCATGCAAACGCTGCGCGACCGCGCCGGCGATCTCTCTCCGCAACTGCAGCGTGCCGCCATGTTGCTTGAGACGCACCAGCACGACATCGCCCTGCTTTCGATGCGGGACCTGGCGCGCCGCTGCGACCTGCCGCCGGCCACGTTCTCGCGTCTGGCGCGCGCGCTGGGCTTTGATGACTTTGCCGCGCTGCGCGATATCTGCGTGAACCACCTGCGCCAGCAGGCCGACGGCTTTGCCGGCCGCGCCAACGCGCTGCAGGGCGACGATGCGGCAGGCGCTTCGGAGGCCGAACGCATCGGCATGGCCATCGGCGCGCATGTGCAGTCGGCGTTTTCACCAGCCAACCTGGCGGCGCTGGATACCGTGGCCGCTGCTCTCTGCAAGGCGCGCCGGGTCTATCTGCTGGGCGCGCGCAGTTGCCTGGCGCTAACGCATGCGTTCGGTTACGCCGCTCAACTGTTCGACGACAAGGTCACGCTGTGCGCCGGCAGCGGCAACACGCTGGCCGACCCGCTGCGCTTTTGCGGCGACGGCGACATCGTCGTGGCCGTCACCTTTGATCCGTACACGCGCGAAGTCATCGAGGCGATGCAGTACGCGCATGCGCGCGGTGCGCGCCTCGTGTATGTGACCGACAGCGCCATTGCCCCCGGTGCCGAGTTGGCGTGGCAACAGCTCGTCGCGCCCGTCGCCATTCCGTCGTTCTTCCATTCGCTGGCCGCGCCCATGGCGCTGCTCGATGCGCTGCTGATGACGTGGTTCCGCCACGCCGGCCCAACCGCGCTCACGCACCTTGCCGACAGCGACGCCCAGCTCAAGCAACAAGCCGCCTACGTGCGCAGCGCCCGCCGCAGTGAAGCGGCAGTCGCCGTGCCGCCCACCCAACGTTGAACCATCCCGACCGTCCATGACACCGTCCACCACCTCCGTCTTCCACCGCGACCCGCGCAAGACGCTGCCCATCGCTGTCGGCGGCGAGGGCATGACCCTCATCGACTCCGACGGCAAGCGCTACCTCGACGCCTGCGGCGGTGCCGCCGTCTCGTGTCTGGGCCACGGCCATCCGCGCGTGGTGGACGCCATCTGCAAGCAGGTGCGCGCGCTGGCCTATGCGCACACTTCGTTCTTCACGACAGACGTGGCCGAAGAACTGGCTGCGCGCCTGACCGCGGCTGCGCCGGGTGATCTGGATCACGTGTACTTCGTCTCTGGCGGTTCCGAAGCGATCGAGGCGGCGCTCAAGCTGGCACGCCAGTACTTTGTCGAGATTGGACAACCGCAGCGCCAGTACTTCATCGCGCGGCGTCAGAGCTATCACGGCAACACGCTGGGCGCGCTGGCGATCGGCGGCAACGCGTGGCGCCGCGAACCGTTCCTGCCCCTGCTGGTGCCGGCACACCATGTCTCGCCGTGCTATGCGTATCGCGAGCGCCTGGATGGCGAAAGCGACGCGCAATACGTGCAGCGTCTAGCCGATGAACTGGACGCGAAGATCGTCGAACTCGGCACGGAAAATGTCGCGGCCTTCGTCGCCGAGACGGTGGTGGGCGCCACGGCCGGCGCGGTGCCGCCCGTGGCCGACTACTTCCGCAAGATCCGCACGGTGTGCGACCGTCACGGTGTGCTGCTGTTGCTCGATGAAGTGATGTCCGGTATGGGCCGCACGGGCTATCTGTTCGCATACGAGGAAGATGGCGTGGTGCCAGACATGGTCGCCATTGCCAAGGGGCTGGGCGGCGGGTATCAGCCGATCGGCGCGACGCTGGTGAATCGCCGCATTTACGACGCGATCACGAACGGCAGCGGCTTCTTCCAGCACGGCCACACTTACATTGGCCACGCCACGGCGTGCGCGGCGGCACTGGAAGTGCAGAAGGTGATCGAGGAAGACAACCTCCTCGCCAACGTGCAGGCGCGTGGCGAACAACTGCGTGCGGCGCTGCGCGCGCGCTTTGCCGACCACGCACATGTGGGCGACATACGCGGGCGAGGGCTGTTCGTCGGCGTGGAGCTGGTGGCGGATCGCGCGACCAAGGCGCCGCTGGCGCCAGCATGCAAGACGCACGCACGCGTGAAGGCTGAAGCCATGCAGCGCGGCCTGATGGTGTATCCGATGGGCGGGACGATTGACGGCCGGCGCGGCGACCACATCCTGCTGGCACCGCCGTTCATTGCCAGCGCGCAGGACATCGACGCCATCGTCGAGCGGCTGGGCGATGCGGTTGACGCCGCCACCGTCAAGGCGCAGGAGGCCGCATGGTGACCAAACCCATCGCCATCGCCGTGGCGCCCAACGGGGCGCGCAAGACGCACGCCGATCACCCCGCGCTGCCGATCACGCCCGACGAACTGGCCGCCTGCGCGCGCCAATGTGTGGATGCCGGCGCCGCGATGCTGCATCTGCATGTGCGCCGCCCAGACGGCACGCATAGCCTGGCGCCTGACGACTACCGCCCGGCCATCGCCGCCGTGCAACGCGCCGTGGGCGATGCGCTGGTGATTCAGATCACCACCGAGGCCGTTGGCATCTACACGCCCGAACAGCAAATGGCCTCGGTACGTGCGCTGCAGCCGGAGGCGATATCCGCCGCGCTGCGCGAGCTGGCGCCCGATGCGGCGCACGAGGCGGAAGCGGCGCGCTTCTTTGGTGAGCTTGCTGCCACGCGCACGGCCATCCAGTACATCCTCTATTCCGCCGACGACGTGGTGCGCTACCGCGACCTGCGTGCGCGCGGCGTGCTGCCCGACACACCGCATTGGGTGCTGTTCGTACTCGGCCGCTACAGCGCAGGCCAGCGCTCCGATCCGTCGGATCTGCTGCCCTTCCTGCAGGCGTGGGCTGACGGCGGTGACATCACCGCCAACGTACCGTGGGCGATGTGTGCATTCGGCCCGCGCGAAGCCGAATGCGCGCTCAGCGCGGCGCTGCTCGGCGGCCACGCGCGCCTGGGGTTCGAAAACAACATGGCGCTGCCCGACGGCAGCACGGCGCCCGACAACGCGGCACTCGTCACCAACCTGCGACGGCATCTCGACGCGCTGCATCGGCCGGTGGCCAGCGCCGCAGAGCTGCGCAGCTGGTTCGGCCGCTAGACGCTCCGCACTCATCACCACGAAGCCAAAGCACAGACGGCCGCAACACAACAGGCCGCGCACCACAACCATTGGAGGAAGTATGCGTTTGACCACCCGCTGTATCCGATCCATCCCGCTAGCGCTGGCCAGCCTGCTCGCGATCAGCGCGCACGCGCAGGCCCTGGACGGCACGCTCAAGAAGATCCAGGACAGCAACACGATCCTGATCGGCGTGCGCGAGTCGTCGATTCCGTTCTCCTACCGCGACAGCAAGAACGAGATCGTCGGTTTCTCGGCTGACCTCTGCTCGCGCGTGATCGACGCCGTCAAGAAGAAGACGGGCAAGCCCAATCTGGACATCAAGCAGATTCCGGTGACGTCGCAGAACCGGACATCGCTGGTGCAGAACGGCTCGGTGGATCTGGAGTGCGGCGTGACTACGCACCTGAAATCGCGCGAGCAGCAGACGGCGTTCTCGACCACCTTTTTCATCGCCGGCACGCGCCTGCTGACCAACGTGAAATCGGGCGTGAAGGACTTCCCTGACCTGGCGGGCAAGTCGGTCATCACCAACGCGGGCACGACGTCGGAACGCATCCTGCGCAAGATGAACGACGAGAAGAAGATGAACATGAACGTGATCAGCGGCAAGGATTACGGTGAATCGTTCCTCACGCTGCAAAGCGGCCGCGTGGCGGCGTTCATGATGGATGACGTGCTGCTGGCCGGCGCACGCACGCTGGCACAAAAGCCTGACGACTGGGTCGTGACCGGCACGCCGCAATCGTTCGAGGCCTACGGCTTCATGCTGCGCAAGGACGATCCGCAGTTCAAAAAACTCGTGGACGACACGATGATCGGCGTGATGAAGAGCGGCGAGATCAAGACGCTCTACGCCAAGTGGTTCGAAAAGCCGGTGCCGCCCAAGAACCTGAACTTCAACTTCCCGATGAACGATCAGTTGAAGGCGCTGTACGCCAATCCGAGCGACACGCCGTTCGAGTAAGCGGCCGCACGGCCGGCTCTGGGTGGCAGCTCAGACGCCGGCCTGCGCAACGGCCTCGATGCGGGCCTGATGCACGGCTTGTTTGATGTGCGCCGGGTTGTCGGCATAGCGCTTGGCGACGGCGCCCGCGTCGATGGATGCCGCGGCTTGGAGCGCGCGCAGCAGACGCGCTGTCTGCGGATAGCTGCGGCCTTCAAACCCGAGACGGCCGCGTGCATCTGCCTCGCACGCCTGCAGGGCCTGACGGAAACGATCGGGCTTGCGCAGCGCATCGCAGCGTTCCAGCAGGCGTACCAGCGCCGCTGCATCAAAGCCGTCACAACGATGGATGTTGCCGTGCTCGCGCGCAACCACCAGCGCCAGTTCGCGGCACTCGGTGGGCACGCGCAGGCGCTGGCACACCGCGTCGATAAGGGGCACGCTGCGCTCTTCGTGGCCGATGTGGCGCGGCAGGATGTCCTCAGGCGTCGTGCCCTTGCCGAGGTCGTGCACCAGCGCGGCAAAGCGTACCGGCAGCGACGTCGCCATCGCTGCGGCCGTTTCGATCACCATCATGGTGTGCACGCCGGTATCGACTTCGGGGTGATAGTCGGCGCGCTGCGGCACGCCCCACAGCCGGTCAAGCTCTGGCAGCAGGCGCACCAGCGCACCGCAATCCCGCAGCACGGCAAACATGCGCTGCGGATGAGCCTCCATCAGGCCGCGGGCAATTTCCTGCCACACACGCTCAGGCACCAGCGCATCGACTTCGCCGGCCTGCACCATGCGCTGCATGAGCGCGTTGGTTTCGGGCGCGACATGAAAGTCGGCAAAGCGCGCAGCAAACCGCGCCAGGCGCAGGATGCGCACCGGGTCTTCCATGAACGCATCGGATACATGCCGGAACGTGCGCGAGGCCAGGTCAGCCTGTCCTCCATACGGATCGACGACGGGGCCGACCAGCGCGCCGTCTTCCGCCACGCGCTGCGCCATCGCGTTGATGGTCAGGTCGCGGCGGATGAGGTCGTCTTCGAGCGTGACGTCCGGCGCGTAGTAGACCGAGAAACCTTTGTAGCCGGCAGCCGTCTTGCGCTCGGTGCGGGCGAGCGCATATTCGGCATGCGTGGCCGGGTGCAGGAACACCGGGAAATCCTTGCCGACGGCACGAAAGCCACGCGCTTCCATGTCTTCGGGCGTGGCCCCGACCACAACGTAGTCCCGGTCCTGCACCGGCAGCCCGAGCAGCGCGTCACGAATGGCGCCGCCCACGGCATAGACATCCAGTCCGTGCGTGGCCGGATCGACGATGGCCTCGGTCTGTGCTGCGCGTTCCGTCATTGATTGGCGGCAACCAGCGTGTCTTCGTCCGGTGCGGTGCGATACGGCTCGTCGTCGGCGAGGAAGTCATGCTCGGCGCGTGCGCCATCAATCCACTCCTGCATGGCGGGCAGGTTGAGGATGTAATCGGCGTAGGTCTTTGCGGCCTCCGGCAGACGCACGCCGTACGTGGCGAAGCGGCTGACCACCGGCGCGTAGAACGCATCGGCCACCGTGAAGTGTCCGAACAGGAACGGACCTTCCGCTGCGTACTTCTGGCGCAGCTCGGTCCACATGGCTGCAATGCGGTCGATGTCGCGCTGCACGGCCACGTTCCAGCCCATGCCGGGCAGCACGGCCGTCACGTTCATCGGCATGTTGTTGCGCAGGTTGGTGAAGCCGCTGTGCATTTCAGCGCAGATCGAGCGGGCGTGCGCGCGGGCTTTCGGGTCTTGCGGCCACAGTTGCGCGCGCGGAAAGCGCTCGGCCAGCGTCTCGCAGATGGCGAGCGAATCCCACACGTTCATGTCGCCGTCCACCAGCACCGGCACGCGGCCGGCCGGCGAATGACGTGCCACGTCGGCGGCAAAGGTCTCGCTCAGCAGGCGCACGCGGATCTCTTCGAACGGAATGCCGGCCTGCTTGGCGAGCAGCCACGGGCGTAGCGACCACGACGAATAGTTCTTGTTGCCGATGACCAGTTTCATGATTCCCGTCCTTGGAGAGTGCACAGCAATTGTTGTGGGAGCCCGCCAGCATCGCGCGGGAATGCCGGGGCGCTCTAGTCTTGTTGTATCGGAAGCGGCGAGCGGCAGCGCGAAGGCGAACAAACCATTCTAGCCTTGCGCTGCACCGCCACAAAATGAAACGGATTGGCCACGGTTGTGAAGCGGATTCACAAACGCGCCAATACTCCGGGTTTCCGTAGCGCCTAGCGATGGACCCTTGTGCGTGCCGCACGCAATCCGCGGTCCGGCCCAAAACCGGCCAGCGCAGGCAGCATTACCGCTTCCATGCCGAGCGGGTGGATGCCGAGTTCCGGGGCGACCGGTTCCATGCTGACATTGTCCACGCGCATGGAGTCGAGGTTGTCCCGCGAGATGGGCGCGCCTGGCAGATGCTCAAGCAACGCGGCCTGCATACGGCCCAAGCCTTCGGGAAGTGGCACGATCCAGCGCGGGTGGCCGCTGGCACGTCCGGCAAAGCGCATCAGCTCCGCCAGGGTGTAGACGCGCGGCCCGACCAGCGGATAAGCATGCCGGATCGTCGCGGGCTTCTTGAGCGCATTGATGAACGCGGCGGCCACGTCATCCACGTATACAGGCTGGAAGCGCGCGTCGGCACAAGCCAGCGGCACAAACGGCGCCATGCGCTGCATGCTCGCGAACAGATTCAGGAAATGATCTCGCGGGCCGAACACCACCGACGGACGGAACACCGTCCAGTCAAGCTCGCTGTTCATGACCACGCGTTCGCCGTCGCCCTTGCTGCGCAGGTACATCGACGGGCCGGCGGGGTCGGCGCCCAGCGCGCTCATGTGCAGCAGCCGGTTCACGCCATGGCGTCGGCATGCGGCGACGATGCGGCGAGGCAGATCGACATGCACGCGCTGGAAATTCGGCCCGTACGGCATCTCGCGCGCATCCTGCAGCACCCCGACGAGGTTGATGACGGCACAGTGCTCGCCGCCGCGCTCGGTCAGCGCCAGAAACAGCGCGTCGAGGGCATCGTCGGCGTAGATGTCGGCGTCCATCACGTCCACACGCGGCAGCAGCGTGAGGTTGTGTGCGCGGGCAGACTCAGGATCGCGCGTGGGCACGATGATCCGGCCCTCGGGTAGGCCGGGCGCGGAAAACGTCTCCGTCACCAGCCGTGAGAGCAACTGCGAACCGATAAAACCGGTACCGCCAAAGACGAGCAGATTGGAGGGCTGCATGGAGGCGTCTCCAAGACGGGAGGGGGCAACACCACAATACATCCCGAAGGCGATCGCCTCCAAGATATGTCGATGCGGCGTGCTGCGAGCCACACTTCTGTGCGCCAGCCAGCGCACACACCCAAGAAAAAACGCCCGCGTTGCGGCGGGCGTTTGATGTGACGGCGGGATGACGATCGGGGCGCTTATGGCAGGTCGTCCGGCGTCACGGATTCGGGCGCCACCTTGCCAAGGCGATCCTTCAGCGACTGCGGGCGGCCCGTCAGCAACGCGCCGTAGTACGTCGCGTTCGACAGCACGTTTTTCACATACGTGCGGGTCTCGTTGAATGGAATCGTCTCGGCGAAGATCGCACCTTCCACCGGCCGCGCGAGCGTCGAGCGCCAGCGTTTCGGGCGGCCGGGGCCCGCGTTGTAGCCGGCGGTAGCCAGGGTGATCGAACTGTCCAGGTTGGTCAGGATCATCGACAGGTAGGCCGTACCCAGCAGCACGTTGGTATCGATGTCGCTCATCTGCGAAACGCGGAACCCCGGCAGGCCGATCTTCTTGGCGATGTGCTTGGCGGTTTCCGGCATCACCTGCATCAGGCCCGAGGCGCCCACCGACGACCGCGCATCCATGATGAAGCGCGACTCCTGGCGGATCAGGCCGTAGGCCCAGGCAATGTCCAAGCCCACGGCATCGGCGTTGCGCTGCACCACGCTGAGGTACGGCGTCGGGAAGCGCAGCGAGAAGTCGTGCTCGGTCTTGGTCTTGTCCGCCGAGTTGACGGTGCGATCGAGCAAGCCCAGCTTGCGGCCATATTCGGCTGCGGCGAGCAACTCGCGGTCGCTCATGTTGCGCAGCTCCCAGTTCCACTCACGGTTGCCCTCGAAGCGCAGATTCAGGTCGTACAGCTTCTTGGCCCGCCCAAAGCCCGGGTGGTTGCGGCCCATCACGTCGATCTCGGCGTCGGTCACGGTCGTGCGCGGCGGCACGGTGATGCGCTGGCCGAGTTCTTCCTGCGCCAGCTGGCCATAGAAATTGAACTGGCCTGCGATCGCCTGGAACTGCTGGCGGGCCTCATCGTTGCGGTTGTCGGCCTTGAGTGCACGGCCGTACCAATACGTCCAGGCGGGATCACGATCGCGCAGGCTGGGGCGCATTTTTTCAATGGCCTGGCGCACCATCTTCCAGTCACCCGCGCGCAGGGCAGTGCGCACACGCCACTCCTGCGAATCGTCCGACAGGTAGGCATCGCCGCCGAGCGTCATCTGGCGGCGGTAGGCATCCAGCGCATCGGGTGTCTGCTTCTTGGCGGCGTACTGGCCGATCACGCCCCAGCCCGCGCCTTGCTCTTCACGCGACAGGCCGCCGCTTTGCGCCAGCAGATACGCCGTCGCCTGGGACGGATCATTGCGTGCCATGCGCGTCACGTTGGCCAGCGTGTCGTTGTCCACGCGATCGCCCTCGGCCAGCACCGCCGCAATGCGCGATGCCTGCGTGACGAGGTTCTGCTCCAGCGACAGCCGCGCCGCAAACGCCACATCTGCACGGGTGAACTGCTTGGACTGCGCCAGATAGCCGATCAGGTCGACACAGCCTTCGCCATAGCCTTTGGGATCCGACAGCGTGCTGCGCGCATCGGCGGCCACGTTCTGGCCCTTCATGGCGCGCGAGAGCAGCGCATAGCACTCGACCTGCGTATCGTCCTTCAGCACGAAATTGGGGTACTCGGCATCGAAGGTCGCCCAGTCGCGCTTCTTGCCGAGCACGAGCAGCCAGTCGTTGCGCAGCCGGTCGGCAATCGCCTCGCCCTTGTAGCGCTGCAGGAACGAACGGATTTCGTCTTCCGGCGCATCGGTGCGGGCATAGCCGCTGGCATCGAACAATTGCGGCTTGATGCGGAAATACTGCACGTACGACTGGATCGGGTAATCGGAGAGGCTGTCGGCCAGCTCCCAGCTGCGCGACACATCGTTGCGACGCGCAGCGTTGCGCAACTCGACAAACGCATCGTCCGGATTGGCCGGAATGCCTTGCGGCGCCTGGCGCTTGGCGGCCATCGCCAGCGGCGTCGTGCCGACCACGCTCATGCCGACCATGCCTGCAAAAGCCAGCGCTACCGCGCGATATACTGCCTTGGCCTTCAATGTCATCTCCTGCCCCATCCAATCACTGTTAGGTCCGCCGAATTATCCCATGTCAGCCTTAGCGCCAATTCACGATCCGACTGCGCGGCCCGATCTTGGCACTGCGATGCTCGCCGTACACGTGTACGACTGCGCTTCTCGCACCAACCTCGGGCCGCTCGCTACGGATCGTGAACCGGCGAGAGGCCACATCCAATGAGTACGCACGATCCGGCCAATCCCACCACGCCAATCGAATCGCGCCGCACGCTGCGCACCATGTTGCTCGATGCACGCGCTGCACTGCCAGACCACGTCGCACACGATGCCGCGCTGGCGCATCACCTGGCTGGGTTGCTAAACGCACTGCCCGTCAAACGCCTGGCCGCCTACTGGCCAACGCAGGGAGAGTTCGATGCGTTGACCGTGCTGGGCCATTGGCTGGCGGCCGACGCTACGCGCCATGCACTGCTGCCTGTGGTGACTGACAAGTTTTCTCCCCTGCAGTTTCGGCGATGGACGCCCGATTGTGAAATGATCCCGGGCGCTTACAACATCCCCATCCCCCGCTCGGGCGAGATGGAAACGCCCGATGCCTTGCTGATTCCGTGCGTGGGCTTTGATGGGCAACGCTATCGCATCGGCTACGGCGGCGGCTTCTATGACCGCACACTGGCTGCGCTGCATGCCGCCGGGCACCGTCCGCGCACGATTGGCGTGGCGTATGAGGTCAACCGCGTGGATTCCATCGCACCGCAACCGCACGACATCGCGCTGGACTGCATCGTCACCGAGCGCGGCGCGTTTTAACCCTGCACAGGAAGCCCATGTCCCACACGCTGAAAACCGTTGCCGACCTTGAAGCCGTGTATGGCGCCCCGAACCCACGCTCGCTGCTCAAGGAGATCGACCACCTGAACGCCGACTACCGCGCGTTCGTAGAGGCGTCGCCGTTCATCGTGCTGTCGTCGGTGGGCGCGCAAGGCACGGATGCTTCGCCGAAGGGCGATGCGCCGGGCTTCGTGCGCATCCTCAACGAACGCCTGCTGGCGATTCCCGATCGGCCCGGCAACAACCGCATCGACAACCTGCGCAACATCGTCGAAGACGGGCGCGTGTCGGTGCTCTTTATCGTGCCGGGCGTGGGTGAAACGTTGCGCGTCAATGGCACGGCCACTATTTCGGCTGACCCGGAATTGCTTGCATTATTTGTCGTGCAGGGCAAGCTGCCGCGCAGCGTAATCCTCGTGCAGGTGCAGACGGTGTATTTCCACTGTTCGAAGGCGCTGGTGCGCTCAAAGCTTTGGGAGCGCGGCGCGCGCGACACCAAGCTCGCCGTGCCCACCGCAGGCAAGATCCTGCAGCACATCAGCGGTGGCGCATTTGATGGCGACGCCTACGATCGGGAATTGCCCGAGCGCCTGAAGACAACGCTGTACTGAGCGTTCAGCGCTTGGCTGTCTTTTTTGCGGCAACCTTTTTGGCAGGCACTTTCTTGACTGCGACCTTTTTGGCCGCCGTTGTCTTTGTGATCTTCTGGGCCTTGGCAGTCTTTGCTGCGGCGCGCTTCGGCTTCGCCGCCTTCGCATTCGCGTCACGCAACGCGGCTTCAATCGCCAGCCGTGCCCAGTCGCGCAACGGCTGCCCGCCGTCGAGCGCCTCTGCCGGCGTGCTCAGATAGCCGGTCATGCTGATGGCGCGGCCGTTGCGCTCGTAACTGAACGGTGTGCATTTTTCAGCGAGAAAACGTTCGCGCGTGAGATCGTCCACGCGCAGGTAAGACGTGCCGCGCAGCACCAGCGCAAAGACGATGTCGTCGTAATACAGCGCCGCACCGCTGAACATCCGGCGCGCGCGGATCTCGCCGATTTGCGCGGCGAGCGGCCGGAGTTCGTCAAGCAACCAGGCGATCAGCGGATCGGGTGCGGCTGCCATGACGATCTCCTTTGCTTTGCTGCTTTCTGCTTACAGGCCCAGACGCTGCCAGATGGCGCGCGTGGAACCGGCGGCGTTGAGCGTGTAGAAGTGCAGGCCCGGCGCGCCGCCTTGCAGCAGGCGGTCGCACATGGCCGTCACCACGTCCAGGCCGAAGGCGCGGATCGATTCACGGTCGTCGCCGAAGCCCTCGAGGCGCTTGGCGATCCAGCGCGGCACTTCCGCGCCGCACATCTCGGAAAAACGCATGAGCTGCGACGAGTTCGTGATCGGCATGATGCCGGGCACGATGGGCACTTCTACGCCGAGCTTGCGTGCGTCGTCCACGAACTGGAAGTACGCGTCCGCGTTGAAGAAGTACTGCGTGATGGCGGAGTCGGCACCGGCCTTCACCTTGCGGGCGAAGTTCTCCAGATCGTGCCGCGCCGAGCGCGACTGCGGGTGGTATTCCGGATAGGCCGCCACTTCGATGTGGAATGCCGCGCCGGTTTCCTGGCGGATGAATTCGACCAGCTCGTTGGCGAAGCGGAATTCACCGATCTCGCCCATGCCCGAGGGCATGTCACCGCGCAGCGCAACGATGCGGCGGATGCCGTGCTCGCGATACGTGTTGAGGATGCCGCGAATGCTCTCGCGTGACGAGCCGACACACGACAGGTGCGGCGCCGCTTCGATGCCTTCGCGCTGGATTTCCACCACGGCGTCGAGCGTGCCCTGCTGCGTGGTGCCACCCGCACCGAACGTCACGGAGATGAAGCGGGGCTTGAGCGGCGAAAGCTGCGCGCGTGTGTTGCGCAGCTTCTCGGCGCCTTCCGCCGTCTTGGGCGGGAAGAATTCGAAACTGAATTGACGATCTTGCATGACAGAAACCTTAAGCCTCGCGCAGCAGCAGGCTCGAGAGCAGCCACGAGATCACGCTGTACAGGATGGAGCCCAGCAGCGCCGCGCCAAAGCTTGCCACCTGGAAGCCTGCCAGCAGGTTGCCGACAAACAGGAACAGCAGCGCGTTGATGATGAAGATGAACAGCCCGAGCGTGAGCAGCGTCACCGGCAGGGTGAGGATCACCAGGATCGGGCGGATCAGCGTGTTGACCAGACCCAGCACGAGCGCCGCGATCAGCGCGGAGCCGAAGCCGTTGACATGGATGCCTTTGAGCAGATAGGCGACAAGAAGCAACGCCAGCGCGTTGATGACCCAGACAGCGAGCAGTCTCATGGAGGAGTCCTCGGTTGGAGAGCCGGCGGCTGGGAATGCCGCCGGCAGGTACGGCTTAGTAGCGGTAGTGGTCAGCCTTGTACGGGCCTTCCTTGCTCACGCCAATGTATGCGGCTTGCTGGTCGGTCAGTTGGGTCAGTTGCGCATTCAGCTTCTTGAGCTGCAGGCGCGCGACCTTCTCGTCCAGATGCTTGGGCAACGTGTAGACGCCCACCGGATACTTGTTCGAGCCCTTCTGCGCTTCCGTCCACAGCTCGATCTGCGCGATGGTCTGGTTGGCGAACGAGCTGCTCATCACGTACGACGGGTGGCCCGTGGCGCAGCCCAGGTTCACCAGGCGGCCCTTGGCCAGGATGATGATCTTCTTGCCGTCGGGGAAGATCACGTGATCGACCTGCGGCTTGATCTCTTCCCACTGGTACTTCTCAACGGAGGCGATGTCGATCTCGTTGTCGAAGTGGCCGATGTTGCAGACGATGGCCTGGTCCTTCATCTTGGCCATGTGGTCGTGCGTGATGACGTGGTAGTTGCCCGTGCAGGTGACGAAAATGTCGCCGTGCTCGGCGGCGTAGGCCATCGTGACCACGCGATAGCCTTCCATGGCGGCCTGCAGTGCGCAGATCGGGTCGATCTCGGTCACCCACACCTGCGCCGACAGCGCGCGCAGTGCCTGTGCCGAGCCCTTGCCCACGTCGCCGTAGCCGGCCACGATCGCCACCTTGCCGGCGATCATCACGTCGGTCGCGCGCTTGATGCCGTCGACCAACGACTCACGGCAGCCGTACAGGTTGTCGAACTTGCTCTTGGTGACCGAGTCGTTCACGTTGATGGCCGGGAAGCGCAGTTCGCCGCGCTGGGCCATCTGGTACAGGCGGTGCACGCCCGTGGTGGTTTCTTCGGTCACGCCCTTGATGGCGTCGAGGTTGCGGCTGTAGAAGGTCGCGTCCTTGGCCAGCTTTTCCTTGATGGCCGCGAACAGGAAGGTTTCTTCTTCGCTGGTGGGCTTCGAAATGACGGAAGCGTCCTTTTCAGCCTTGGCGCCCAGGTGCAGCAGGATCGTTGCGTCGCCGCCGTCGTCCAGAATCATGTTCGGCGTGCCGCCGTCGGCCCATTCGAAGATGCGGTGGGTGAAGTCCCAGTATTCCTTGAGCGACTCGCCCTTGAACGCAAACACCGGCGTGCCCGATACGGCGATCGCCGCGGCAGCGTGGTCCTGCGTGGAGAAGATGTTGCAAGAGGCCCAGCGCACGTCGGCGCCCAGCGCCTTGAGCGTCTCGATCAGCACGGCGGTCTGGATGGTCATGTGCAGCGAGCCGGCAATGCGCGCGCCCTTAAGCGGCTGGCTCGCGGCAAACTCGTCGCGAATCGCCATCAGACCGGGCATTTCGGTCTCGGCGATGGCGATTTCCTTGCGGCCCCAGTCAGCCAGCTTGATGTCGGCGACGAGGTAATCGTGTTTCAGTTCGGTGACAGCGTTCATTGGATCACTCCGGAAAAGATGGGTGACCGCACGCAGGGAGATAACCACTGAGACGAGGCCCGCGCGGGGGCCCCGGATAGATGCGTTCTCGCCATCGTGTCAGCCACGATACTGCGAGCGCCGTTTGAACTTCCGAGCCTGGCGGCCGCCCCGTCTGAACTTGGGCCGGTCGTTGCAACGCTCCTCGGAATGGGCTGGATTGTAGCGGATTCGGCCGTCCGCCACCACGGCCGTTCATTGCTCCAGCAGCACGTTCAGCATCCGCTGCGGATTGGCCAGAAAGTCACGCGTGACCTGAAAGTGCTCGGTCTCTTCATAGGCGACGCGCCGAATGCCGTCTCCGTCACACTGGTAGATCCACGCGTCCGGATACGCCATCAGGATGGGCGAGTGCGTGGCGATCACGAACTGGCTTTCCGCTTGCACCAGATCGTGCAGGCGCGTGAGCACGGCCAGTTGCCGTTGGGGCGACAGCGCCGCCTCTGGTTCATCGAGCAGATACAGGCCATTCGGGCCGAACCGGTTCATCAGCAGCGCGAGAAACGATTCCCCATGCGATTGCGCATGCAGCGATCGGCCGCCGTAGGAATCGATCACGCGCCCGCCAAGGCCCGGCTCCCCATCCATCTGCTGGATATTCGTGGCCACGTTGAAGAAACTCTCGGCGCGCAGGAAGAACTCGGTGCGCGGCTTGCGAAAGCCCCTGGCAATACGCAGATGCGCGTGCAACTCGGAGTGCGACGCGTGGGTGCTGAAATTGAAGTTGCGCGACCCACCCTCGGCGTTGAAGCCAAGCGCCACGGCAATCGCCTCCATGAGCGTGGATTTGCCTGAACCGTTCTCTCCGACGAGGAACGTGACCTTGGGATGCAGCTCCAGCGTATCGAGCGCGCGCACGGCGGGCAGGCTGAACGGATACGCGTCGAACGCGGCAACGGTGTCGCGCCGCAGCGTGACGTGGCTGACGAATTGGCGGGTGAGCATGGGGGGCGTGGAGCAAATCGCAGATGCCGCATCGTATCGCGCCGCATGCTGGCTCGGGACCCGTTGCCTGCTCAGGCAACCGAGCCTCCGTAGCGCGCATCACGCCGCAGTGTCAATGCGCTGTCACAGGCAAACCTTGCGATCCGGTTAGGAAGTGGCGCACCCGAATCACGGACATGCAACACGCGGCCACCAAAGTGCCGGGCATCGTTCAGGGAGCCAACGATGCACAACCATAAATTCACGAAGTACGCCGCCGCTGCGGCCGCTGCACTGGCCATGGCTGCGTGCGGCAGCGACGGCACGTCCAGCAACGCCGGCAGCGCCGCACCGGACGCCAACACACCGTCAACCGGACCAACCAAGAACGTCGTGTTCTTCCTCGGCGACGGCATGGGCATGACCACCATGACCGCCGCGCGCATCTACAAGGTGGGCGAAGACGGCGAACTGACCATGGACACGCTGCCGGAAACCGGCTTCGTGCGCACCTTCTCGAACAACGCGCAGGTGACCGACTCGGCGCCGTCGATGTCGGCCTACATGACCGGCGTAAAGATGAACAACGAGGTCATCTCCATGTCTGCGGACACGATGGCCTATGACGCGGGCGGCAAGGATTACCTCTCGGGCGCCGACAGCACCTGCCCGAGCGGCAACGGCAAGCCCGTCACGACGCTGCTCGAACTGATGAAGGCGGCAGGCTATGGCACGGGCGTGGTCACCACCACGCGCATCACGCACGCCACGCCGGCCGCCACGTATTCGCACATCTGCCACCGCGACGGCGAGAACACCATCGCCGCGCAACTCACGCCGGCCGGCAAGGGTTTCAACGCCACGCTGGGCGATGGCGTGGACGTCGTCTTCGGCGGCGGCCGCAAGCACTTCCTGCCGAGCACCGCTGGCGGCGCGCGCACCGACGGCCGCGACCTGATCGCCGAACTCAAGGCAGGCGGCTATCGCTATGCCAGCAACAAGGCCGAGTTCGACACGCTGCAAGCCACCGACAAGAAGGTCGTGGGCCTGTTCACCAGCAGCCACATGTCCTACGACCTGGATCGTGATCCGAGCAAGGAACCGAGCCTGGGCGAGATGACCAACAAGGCCATCGACGTACTCGCCGCCAAGAAGAAGGGCTTCTTCCTGATGGTGGAAGGCGGCCGTATCGACCACGCGCTGCACGAGACCACCGCCCGCAAGGCACTGCAGGACACGGTGGCGTTCGACTCCGCCATTCGCGGTGCGATCGACAAACTCAACACGATCGACCCGGGCCTGAAGAACACGCTGATTGTCGTGACGGCCGACCACGACCACACGCTGGTGCTCAACGGCTACGCCAAGCGCACGGGCCCGACCAGCGACAGCAACCCCGGCGTGCTGGGCCTGCTGAAGAACTACGTGACGGGCGCCAACGCTACCGACACGGGCGGCAACCCTTTCACCATCATCGGCTTCGGCACCGGCGAGAACCGCCCGGCCACGCGCGGTGCGCTGACGGATGCGGCCGTGTACGACAAGACGTATCACCAGGAAGCCGTGATTCCGGTTGCGCCGGGCGGCGAAACGCACGGCGGCACCGATGTCTTCATCGGCGCACGCGGCCTGGGTGCCGAGCGCTTTACCGGCACGATGGACAACACCGAGGTCTTCGGCCTCATCAAGCAGGCCGTGGGTCTGTAAGAGGGAGAGGGCAATCATGAACAAACAATCGAACCGCATCCCGAATCGCGTCATTCAAGCCGGCCTGCTGGCGCTGGCAGCCGGTGCCTGTGTCCAAGCACACGCCGCCGGTGAAGCCAAGAACGTGATCTTCTTCCTGGGCGACGGCATGGGCCCGACCACCGTCACCGCCACGCGCATCTACAAGGTGGGCGAGGCCGGCCGCCTGACGATGGAATCGCTCAAGCGCACGGCGCGCATCAAGACGTACTCGAACGATGCGCAGACCACCGACAGCGCACCGTCGATGTCGGCGTACATGACCGGCGTGAAGATGAACAACGAGGTCATCTCCATGTCGGCCGACACCAAGGCCAGCGATGCCACGGGCAAGGGCTACGTGAGCGGTGCAGACAGCACGTGCCCCGCCAACAACGGCACGCCGGCCGTGACGCTGCTGGAACTTGCCAAGGCTGCCGGCAAGTCGGTGGGCGCGGTCACGACCACGCGCGTGACGCATGCCACGCCGGCCGCCACGTACTCGCACATCTGCCACCGCGACGGCGAAAACCAGATCGCCGCGCAAGGTGCACCGGGCAACACGCTCTACAACGCCGCGCTCAAGGATGGCCTGGACGTGCTGCTGGGCGGCGGCCGCCGCCACTACCTGCCGCAAGGCACGACTGGCAGCAAGCGCACCGACACGACCGACCTGACCGCGCAGTTCCAGACCGCCGGCTACACCTATGTGACCACCGGCACGGCACTCACCGCCGTCAACCCGGCCACGACGACCAAGCTGCTCGGCCTGTTCAACCTGGACCACATGAACTACGAGCTGGACCGCAAGAAGAACAATGTGGACGAGCCCAGCCTGGCCGACATGACCGAGAAGGCCATGCGCGTGCTGCAGAAGAACGGCAAGGGCTATTTCCTGATGGTGGAAGGCGGCCGCATCGACCACGCGCTGCACGGCACCAACGCCAAGCGCGCATTGGAAGACGCCGGTGCATTTGACGAAGCCATCAAGCGCGCGCTGTCGATTGCGGATCTGTCCAACACGCTGATCGTCGTCACGGCCGACCACGACCACACGATGACGATCAACGGCTACCCCCGCAAGGGCAACCCGATCCTGGGCGTGTCGAACGACATCAAGACCGGCCAGCCGCAATTGGCTGCGGACGGCCTGCCGTACACCACGCTGGTGTTCGGCAACGGCGGCACGACGCGCAAGGCGACACGCGACAACGTGGCCTCGGTCGACACGGCTGCAGACGATTACCTGCAGGAAGTGGGCGTGCAGCTCGGCACGCCTGGTTCGGAAACGCACGGCGGCGGGGATGTGATGCTGTTCTCCTCTGGTCCGGGCAGCACACCGCTGAAGGGCACGCTGGACAACACGAAAGTGTTCGGCGTGGTCAAGACGGCCATGGGCCTCTGATTCCTGCGTTTCCATTGATGCGCATGCCGAGGCAATCGGCATGCGCTTTTTTCGTTTCCGCTTTCCCGCTTTTCCGATCCCGAATCCGCATGAACCGATCCGCTCGTTTCCTACTTTCGTTCGCGCTCGCCGCGCTTGCCGGCACGGCACAGGCTGCCGGCCCCGCTTCGTCCAACTCGCTCACCGCCCTGCGCGTCGAACACCAGATGTCGTCGCTCGGCACCGACGGCATCCAGCGCGACGTCCGCTTTGCCGAGCGCGTCTATCGTCAGGGCGACCGCGTCTGGATCGCGCGAGAACTGCCGCCCGCATCGGCGCACGCCGAACATGACCACGCCAACACCCACGCCGGCCACAAACACGCCGACACCGACACCGCCCCGCGCTGGATCGAACGCGACGCCAAGGGCGCGTTGACCGTGCGCGTGGTAAGCGAATCGCAGCAGAAGAACTACGCCGTGGAACCGGCCGAATATTCCAACATCGGCTTCGACGGCTCATGGGCGACGGCCTATCACCTGCTCGACCCCGCCGCGCTCAAAGGCATGCGCGCCGACGGCCCCGCGCGCAATGGCGTGCAGACTTACCGCTCAACGCAGGGTGAGCGCACTGTCACCGTCGATTGGGACGTGGCCGGCCAATATCCGCGCCGCGTGGAATCGCGCAACGCCACCGGCACGCAACGCAAGCTCACACGCGTGACGGCATTACCGGCGCCGGCCGCAGCGCCGTGGGAACGCGCCCAGCGCTACGCTGCCGCCGATTACACCGACCTGATGGACTGACACCCGGCACTCGCCACGCGGCGTGCATGTGCCAGCGGCATCGGACTGATGACCCACCGGGCCCGGCAGCCCGAAATGCCGGCCCGGCCTCCCCACGTCGGTCCGGTCTCGATAGCGCTATAGTGCGAAACACCCCCCAAACATTCGCACGACATGACGATCACCGACCCGACCCTCGCTGCGTTTGCCGCTCCCGCCTCGCACGTGCCGCGCGTGCTCACCATCGCCGGTTCGGACAGTGGCGGCGGTGCGGGCATCCAGGCTGACCTGAAGACATTTGCCGCGCTCGGTTGCTACGGCATGTCGGCCATCACGGCCATCACCGCGCAGAACACGCTGGGTGTGACGGCGGTGGAATCGCTCACACCCGACATCGTCGCCGCACAGATCGATGCCGTGACAACCGACATCGGCGTGGACGCCGCCAAGACCGGCATGCTGGGCACGCCACAGGTGGTGGAGGCCATCCTCTCCGCGTTGGACCGTCACCCGATCGCCAACCTCGTCGTCGATCCGGTCATGGTCAGCACCAGCGGCGCGCAGCTCGGCAGCGATGCCACGGCGCAGGCGATGGCGAAATGGCTGTTCCCCCGCGCGCTGCTCGTCACGCCGAACCTGCCCGAGGCCAGCGCACTGCTCGGCCGCGAGGTGCGCACCGCCGACGACATGCTGCCCGCCGCGCGCGATCTGCTGGCGCTTGGGCCCCGCGCCGTGCTGCTCAAGGGCGGGCATCTGGCCGGCGCATCAACCGCCGGCGAAGACGGCGTGCTGCAAGACGTGCTCGTTACCGCCGACGGCACCGAGCGCATCTACGCCCACACCTACATCGACACGCCGCACACGCACGGCACGGGCTGCACGCTGTCCGCCGCCATTGCCGCGCACCTGGCGCGCGGCGACGCGCTGGAAGTGGCCATCGAAGCGTCACTCGACTACCTGCTGCATGCCATCGGCGCGGGCCGGCATCTGGCGCTCGGGCGCGGCGCGGGTCCGTTGAACCACGGGTTCGCGCCGCGGCCGCTCGCCGCACCGCGTTCGCTTGAAGTGGATGTCGAGGAAGACTGATCAGGGGAGCTGCCATGAAACGCCTGCCGATCATGCTGGTTCGCCACCTTCCGGTGGCTGCACTGTGCGCACTGCTTGGTGCCTGCAATGGCTACATCAGCCTGGGCTCGGGCATCGGCAGCGCCTTCTCGATCGGCGGCACGTTGAGCGGGTTGCCCGGTGGCCAGTCGATCGTATTGCTCAACAACGGCCGCGATTCGCTCACGCTGGCCGCCAACGGCCCGTTCGTGTTTGGCGGACTGATACCGTTCGACGGCAGCTACGTGGTGACGATCAGTGTGCAGCCCGCATCGGCCAACTGCGTGGTGACCAATGGCAGCGGCACGGTCAATGGCGATGTGAACAACGTTCAGGTGACGTGCCAGCCGCGTTGAACCCGTCTGATAACGGCCTCATGGAACGTTAGCCTTGTTGCCGTCAGTCCGCTCCCCAAACCAAGCCCAGTACGCCCGGTTCTCGCCTCGTGCGCGGGGCCAGTACGTCACCGGCGGCTTGGGCTGCCAGCCCGGCGGCGGACCGATCAGCACTGCCCAGCTATCGGTCGCGTCGGCCACGCTGGTGACGACGGCACTCTTGCCGCTCTGGTTGGCATACGCCGCCGCAAATCCAGCATTGACGGCAAAGCTTGCAGCCCGGGCCGGGCCCTCCATGTGTTCAGCGACGCTGTACACGTTGGCGATCTGGTCCAGGTCAGGCCATTGCTGGTGGATAGCGGCGCGCAATGGCCCCATCAAGGATGTGACATTGCCGGCATGCTTGGGCACGTCGTAGTAGACGCGTTCGACCGGGTGCTGTTCTGAGGCCTGTGCTTGCACGGCTTGCATGAGCCCCGTCCACGCCCCACCGGGGTTGGCCGCCTTGTTGCCAATGGCGCCTTGGTGCCGATGCGGGGTGTAGATCGAAGCCAGCGCTGTGTAGCCCCAATCCGCACTCGGGTGGCCGAGGATCAGCAGGGCGGTGTTTTCGTTGGTCTGCTCGCCCATGGGGTAGTTCGGGGCGTCTACGTTCCACACCCACACCAGCTTGTCGGGGTGTTGTGCCAGGAACTTCAGGGCGTCTTGCAGGTTGTAGAAACCCACGTTGGTATCGCCCGCCGACACCGTTACGTTAGGCAACCTGCCGTCAGGGTTGAGCAGCATGCTCCTGGCTTGTGAGTCCCGTGCAATTTCATGAAACACAAGCCGCCGCACGGCCAGCAGTGACAAGGTGCGTTCGCCGATGATCATTGAGGGAAGGACGCGCGTACCACGCACAGTCTTGCCCTCCCGGTCTTTGTGCAGGGTGACCCAGTAGTCGCGCATGCGCTCTTCAGCGTGGGCGGCATCGTAGGCAAGGTAGCTTGGCGCCGGAACCCCCATCTCCCGTTGCTCGCGGAGCATGGCATCCAAGCCGGTGTCCTTCGCATTGCCGTTGATGTACGTGGGTGTGTTCAACCACTCGCGCGGCAACCCAAAGAACACGTTCGGGTCGAAGTAATTGGGGCGGCCGGTGCCCCGCTTGAGGGAATAGAAGTAGTTCGGGTTCTCAAGGTAGTCGTTAAAGGTGTTCAGCGGAGCAGTAATCAAATCGCTTAACGCCGTCGCGAATTCATCTCGCTCCACGTGCGGCAAGTCTTCTAGCCGCAGGCGGCGAGGCACGCCACTGGTCACCTGGCCCACCGCGTCGCCCAGCTTGAAGCGCTTCGCTTGCAAATCGTCGTCATTGGGCTGTGCGAGCCCTTGTGCCCACAGCAGATTCCATTGAGTGGGGTAGCTTCGGCGCATCAGCGGGTTGAGCCATTGCACCCCAAGCAGGACGGCGGCGGGGGCCTGGCCCGAATCAACCTGTTGCGCTTGCGTTTGCATGCGAGGCCAGGCGATGGGTTGGCGGTAGTAGGTTTTATTGGTCGGCATCTGGACTCCGGATTGACAGGCGGTAAGCAACAGGCAGGCGACGGCTAGCGCATGGGTGGCAGCACGCCTGTAAGCGATGAGATGAAATGAATCGCGCATGTGGGTTCCTCAGGCGTAGCGTGGTCCGCCTGGCGGCATGTGGAGGGCATCAAAGCGCCCCGGGTTGCGCGCGTCAGCAATGCCGATGGCCTTAACTGCCCCTTGATTGGCATCCAGCAGCTCGTGTTTGGCCAGTGCGCTCCCCCGATAGATCGCCTCTTTGGTGTTGTAGTAAGTGAATTCATCGTCCAGGTCGATGTTTCGCCCCTTCGGGCATTCATCCGTTTTCTCTGGCTTGCACCACCGCCAATCCGCCATCCGCCGTAACTGGTTCATCAACAGTTCATCGAAGTGGCACAGGCCCACGTCCACGTCATAGGCGAGCACATGTTCGGCATGCATGGCGTTGGTGAGGATGGTGGAGTGGTTGGTAGCCTGTGCGTCTTCGCCGTCCTTCATCAAGGTCGTGCGCTCTTGCTGTTCGAAAGCGCCAAACTTCGTGCCACGCAAGGTGTGGTGTTGTGCAGCGTTCATCTTCTCGACATCGCCTTCCGCAAAGGGCACGCCCTTCCTGACGGTGCCGTCGTCGTTGTAGAGTTCGCGCCGCGCGCGCTGGCGCACCCCGGCGTTCTGGTCGTAGCGCATGGCGGCTTCGGTGGCGGCATTGCCGTAGCCGGTCTTGCGTTGCTCGGCGTAGGGGTCGAACTGCCCTGCGGGGATGCTCCGCTTGCGGTTCAGCGCATCGCTGGCGGATTCCTTGTACTGGTTGAAGGGGCCGATGGTGCGAACGCCATCCGGATGTGAGGTCTCGCCGGGTCGGGGCTTGCCGTGCGGCAAGTAGACGGCCCGGGGAACGATGCCACCACTGGGCACCTTGGGGGCATTGACGAGCACGGTCCAGCCATCCGCTGGGTCGGCATTGACGTTGGTGGCGCCCTTGACTGCTTGGCCACCCCACATGAGGGCTTGGATCGGAACACCTGCAGCGCTGGCGAAAAGCTTGCCGAAAATGCTCTTGCGCGAATCTCCCCAGATTCGGGCGAAGGAAACACCCGCGGTGTCGGGGGGCGGCGTCCAGAAGGTGGGCTTGGTGTTCTGCGGTTTGAAGGTGCCGGCGGCGTCATCCCAGCCGCTGCCCACATCGGCGGGCGTGGCGCCGATGGTGTCGTGCCAATAGCGGTAACGGTAGCCCGGTTCTGCGCCCACCTCGTACGGGGTGCCCGGCTTGGTTTGCGCCCAGACGCGTTGGAACAGAATGTCCTGAGCCCCGGTGGCTCGCACATCCTCGTCGTTCAAGCCAAGCCAGCCCATGCCTTGGACGGGTGAGACGGAGATGACGCGGTCGTGCGGACAGCAATAGAGGAAGACGCGCCCGCGGGTCTGGTGGTCTGCGCTGTCCTGGGCGGCAGTACGCGGGGCGTCGCCATTTTTGGGGCAGACGTTGAATCCGAGCTGATCCACGGCGTGGTGGCTGTAGTGCTGGGCTCGGTCCTGGAAGTGGCGCGCGATGTCAAAGAAGCCCTTGAGGCCGGCAACGCGCGCGTCGTAGGTGACGCGGCCTGCGCCGTCAAATTGGCTGAAGTTATCCAGGCGACTACCCCGCAGGCTGTAAGGCGGGTTGGCCAGAACGTAGGTGTCGGCTACGCCCAATGATTGGAACTCGCGGTGGTTGGCGCCGAAGTAGGCGGAGGCCAAGCCCACCATGTTGCCTTGGCTGTGGCAGACGACTGTGATGGGGCAATCGCGCTCGAAGATGTCGCGGTGCAGCTCTCGGATGCGGGAGATAAGCTTGGCCAGCCGCCAGGCGGCAAAGGCCTGGTAGTGGCGCGTGGGAGCGCTGTAGATTTGGCGGTCGCTGGTTTGCAGGTGCTGGAGTTCAAACAGACCGCCCAACACTTCGCTGTCGGTGCCCTTACCGAACAGATCCGGCAGAGCGGAGGCGCCATTGACGAACGGACCGCCGCCCCAAGCGTTTTTCTCGTCGAGCAGAATACTGCCGCCCACACTGGCAAGCTCGTTGCGGATGGTGCCGTCTTCCTGGACCACGTCTTCGCTGCTGGCTTTGTAGCCCCAGCGAAAACGGATGACGGGGCTGGTGCCGGTGCCAGGTTGAACGAAGGTATTTGCTTTGAGGTCGTCCGATATATAGCCGTCTTCAGTTAGTTCGGCTGTATAGCGCATGGGGCGCAGCTTGCCGCTCTCCTTAGGGTAGGCGACCTGTTCGTCGTTGCGTTGCAGGCGGGCATTGAGCCCCTTGCAAAGGCCTTCCTCTGCGGCGTCGAACCATTCGCCGGTGGAATTGACGCCATGCACGAAGATGATGACGCCGGGCAGCGGGGCGGGGTAGACGACCTTGCGGCATGGGCCGCCGGGTAGGGTGATGTCCGTCACCTTGATGCCGTAGAAAGAGCGGCGGCGGGCGGTGACGGTAGTTTCGGGCAGAGCCTGTTCAGGGATAGTCATCGTGCAGGACCTCAGGGTGGAAGATGCAAACGCACACAGATCCACCAGTGTCGGAGCGTCGCGCACGAGATCGACGAGACTCAACACTCTTTGACTTCATCGCCTCCGAGGCCTGCCCGCAATGAACAACGACGGGATATGTCCAACGCGGTAATTAGTCGAGAACGCAGGAGAAAAAAAGCGCGGCTCTCGTCCGCGCTTTTTTCTTGGCCACACCGATGTCACGCCGATGCCGCTGCCTGCTCCTTCGTCCACTTCTCCATGCGCTTGGCCATCTCATCGGGCGCCACGTCTTCCACATGCGTTGAGACCGTCCACACGTGGCCGAACGGGTCTTTGAGCGTGCCGGAGCGGTCGCCGTAGAACTGGTCCACCACCGGGCGCACTTCCGTGCCGCCGGCCTTCAGGGCATTGGCAAATACGGCGTCGACGTTGGGCACGTAGATCATCATTCCGACCGACGTGCTCTGCAGCGTGTCGGGGCTGGCGCAGGCCATGTTGGGGAATTCATCGGCCATCATGATGGGGGAATTGCCGATGCGAATCTCAGCGTGCGCGATGGTGCCGTTGGGGCCGTTCATACGCATGATTTCGGTGGCGCCGAAGGCCTGCTTGTAGAAATCGATCGCCTTTGCGGCGCCTTTGATGCTCAGGTACGGGGTGACGCTGTGGTAACCCTCGGGGATGGGCTGGACCGCCATGTCTTGTCTCCTGCAGCGTGTTTTGGAAAGCCGCTGCGGCAACGACCGCAGCGGCGCACGAACAGGATAGGTCAGCGGAAAAGCGCTTGCGTGTCGAAACCCGTAGGACGTGCTGCCCGCGATGCTCAGGGGCGCACGTGCGCCGCGAACGTCGCTTGCAGCGCGTCGACCGCAGCCGGCACATCGGCCGCCTGGGTGATGGCACGTACCACCGCCACGCTGCCCACGCCGGATTCCAGCACGCGCGGCATCGCTGACAGATCGATGCCGCCGATGGCCACCAGCGGCGGGGCCGGCACGCACGTGCGCATGGCGGCCGCGTACGCGAACAAGCGGCCGAGGCCCTGCGGCACGGTCGGCATGCTCTTGGTGGGCGTGGCAAACACGGCACCGAGCGCAAGGTAGCTGGGGTTCAGCGGTGCGACGCGTAGCATCTCGGCAAAGCCGTGCGTGCTGATGCCAAGACGCAAACCGGCCGAGCGGATCGTCACCAGGTCAGCATCGTCGATGTCTTCCTGGCCGAGGTGGATGCCGTAGATGCCACTGTTGGGCACCTCAGCGTGAACATCCAGCGAGACTTGCCAGTGGTCGTTGATGAACAAGCGCGTGGCGCTGCCGCGCGCCGCTGCTTCCGCGCGGCGCACTTGGTCAACCACCGCCTGCGCATCGTCCGACTTGAAGCGCAGTTGCACCGTCGGCACCTTGAGCGCGACGAGGCGCTCGACCCACTCAGCGTCCGGCACGACAACGTAGACGCCGAGCTGTGTAGGACATGGCGCAAACGCGAGGTCCGCCGCAGTCGGGCATGGCAACGCCGGTTCGAGCACGCGGGGCAGGGCGTTGAAGCGAGTCGGCCAAGCCAGCGCGTCGGCGTTGCCTTCGGCGATCCACGCGCGCGCCACGCACAGCGCATCGCGCGGCTCGAATGCCAGCGCGAGTGCCGCGCCGAAGATGGCGGCAAAGCGCGTATCGAATGCATCGCCTTGTGCCGCCGATGCGAAGCGGTACATACCGAGGCGGTCGTGCACGGTGTCGATGCGCTCCGCGCCGTCCGTCTCGCTGAGTACGACAGCTGCGCCGGCAGCGCGGGCGCGTTCGGCCTGTGCGGCGTTGGTGGTCAGCAGAACCGTTGCGGCGGTCGTCGCCTCTTCAGCACGGTCGGTCACGCTCCAGGCATGCGGCGCGCGACCAAAGGCTTCCACATGGCGATCGATGATCTGCGCAGCCAGTGCGGCCGCCTCCGGCCACGCGGCCGAAAAACGCAAAGCGGATGCACTCATGCCTGCTTCTCTTCCGCATGCCAGAACGGCAACCCGACAACCGGCGTGCTGGCCTGCGCAACATCACGCTCAGGCATCGGGCCAGACAGGCGCGCGAGCCGACCGGCCTGCGTGGCCATCGCAAACGCCTGCGCCATCGCCACGGGGTCGCCCGCTTGCGCGACAGCGGTGTTCAGCAGCACGGCGTCATAGCCCCATTCCATGACTTGCGTGGCGTGCGACGGTACACCCAGGCCCGCATCGACGATGAGCGGCACGTTGGTCAGGCGCTCGCGCAGCAGGCGCAAGCCGTACGGGTTGGTGGGCCCGCGGCCGGTGCCGATGGGCGCGGCCCACGGCATCAGTGCTTGGCAGCCAACGTCGAGCAGGCGGCGGCACAGCACGAGGTCTTCGGTGCAATACGGCAGCACCTTGAAGCCATCGCGGATGAGGCGTTCGGCCGCGGCGGGCAGGGCGAGCGTATCGGGCTGCAGCGTGTAGTCATCCCCGATGACTTCGAGCTTGATCCAGTCGGTCTCGAACACTTCGCGCGACATCTGCGCGAGCGTGTAAGCCTCGTCGGCGGAATAGCAGCCGGCGGTGTTCGGCAGCACGGGCACGCCGAGTTCACGCAACATCTTCCAGAAGCCGGCGCCCCCTTCGGGCGAGCCGGCGCTCTGGCGGCGCAGCGCCACCGTCAGCATGGCCGGGTTGGACACGCGCACCGCGTCTTCCAGCGCTTGCGGCGAGGGATACCGCGCCGTGCCGAGCAGCAGGCGCGAGGCGAAGGTTTCGTCGTACAGGCGCAGCGGGTCAGCCACGGTGGAAAGATTCGTAGTGGTCATCAAAGACTCCTAGCCGCCCACGACGGGCTGCACGAGCGCAATGCGGTCGCCCGAGTTGAGCGCGTGCTGCGCATGGCGCGCCTTGGGCACGAAGTCGCCATTCACCGATGCGGCAAACGGCGGGGCGATCTGCAATTGCGGCGTGGCCGCACCAATGGCGTCGGCCAGCGTGCTGCCCGCAGGCAGCGCGAGCGACAGATCGTTGAGGGTGACGTTCAGCGTCATGACAAAACAGGTTCGGGGGATGCGGCGCCAGCGAACAGCGCAGGCCATTCGCAGTCGTCCGTATCGAAGGCACAGCCGTCCAGCACGTCGCACGCCGCTGCCACCGCGGCTTGGGTGACGGCGGGCGCGATCATGTAGCCGTGCCGGTACAGGCCGTTGACCGAGAGCGTGCCAGCGCCGTCCCAGCGCAGCGCGGGGCGGTGGTCCGGCAGCGTCGGACGGCACTGCGTGTTCAGTTCCAGCACGCGCGCCTCGCCAAACGCGGGGTGCACGGCGTAGGCCGCAGACAGCAATTCCAGCGTAGAGCGCACGCTTGCCGGCGACATGTCGTCGGATTCAAGCTCGGTCGCACCGATCACGTAGACATTCCCCGGCTTGGGCGCGATGTACAGCGGATAGCGCGGATGCAGCATGCGCACCGGCCGCGTGAGCGACACGTCGGGCGCATGGATGCGCGCCACCTCGCCGCGCAGGCCACGCAAACGCGGCCATTGCGGCTTGGCACCCAGGCCACGGCAATCGAGCACGAGGCGCGCGCCAAGCCCTGCAGCGGCCAGCGCGTCGGGGCTCGGATCAGCAACTTCCGTGTTCCAGCGCAGTTGCACGCCCAGCGCTTCGAGCTCGGTCGCCAGCGCATCCAACACGCCGCGCGGGTCAAGCTGACCTTCGCCCGCGAGATACAGCCCTTGCGTAAAGCGTTGCGCAAGAAGCGGCTCGAGCTGGGCAATGCCTGCTGCGTCTACGGCACGCAGATCGGCGGCCACGCGCTCGGGCGGCGCGGCATTGCGCACGTGGTTGGCAAACAGCGATGCCTCTCCACGGTCTGCCGCATGCCAAACCACCAGCGTGCCCGCCTCCTGGAAGAAGACCGGCGTGCGCAGCTTGGGCAACCAATCGCGCCACAGCGCCAGGCTCGCCAACCCCAAATCGACGACAAAACGATCGGCCACGGCGGCCTCGGCCAGTGGCGCCAGCATGGCGGCAGCAACATACGCCGCGGCACCGCTGCCGTCACGCGGGCCGCGCTCCACCACGGCAATGCGCGCGGGGGGCACCCCCGTTTGCGCGAGTTGCCAGGCACACAGGCGGCCAGCGAGGCCGCCACCGAGGATCGTTACGTCGAATGAAGTCGAGGTTGGCATTGCACCGGTTGGTTAGCTGTAGATCTTGCTGCCGCTCTTGCGGAACTCGATCGACTTCTCTTCCATGCCCGCAGTTGGGTTAACTGCTGCGGCAGTGGCGTTGGCGTCGAGCGTTGCCGCGTAGTCGCGCACTTCCTGCGTGATCTTCATCGAGCAGAACTTCGGACCGCACATCGAACAGAAATGCGCGATCTTGGCGCCCTCGGCCGGCAGCGTTTCATCGTGGAAGGCGCGTGCCTTCTCCGGATCGAGGCCGAGGTTGAACTGGTCTTCCCAGCGGAATTCGAAGCGTGCCTTTGACAGCGCGTTGTCACGCAGCTGCGCGCCCGGCCAGCCCTTGGCAAGGTCAGCCGCGTGCGCGGCGATCTTGTAGGTGATGATGCCTTCGCGCACGTCTTCCTTGTCCGGCAGGCCCAGGTGCTCCTTGGGCGTGACGTAGCAGAGCATGGCGGTGCCGTACCAGCCGATGTTGGCTGCGCCGATGCCGCTGGTGATGTGGTCATAGCCCGGGGCGATGTCGGTCACCAACGGGCCCAGCGTGTAGAACGGGGCTTCGAAGCAGTGCTTCAGCTCTTCGTCCATGTTGGCCTGCACGCGTTGCAGCGGCACGTGGCCCGGGCCCTCGATCATGACTTGCACGTCGTGCTCCCACGCCTTCTTGGTGAGTTCGCCCAGCGTGTGCAGCTCGCCGAACTGCGCGGCGTCGTTCGAGTCAGCAATGCAACCGGGGCGCAGACCATCGCCCAGGCTGAACGACACGTCGTACGCCTTCATGATTTCGCAGATCTCGTCGAAGTGCGTGTACAGGAAGTTTTCCTTGTGATGCGCCAGGCACCACTTGGCCATGATCGAACCGCCACGCGAGACGATGCCCGTGATGCGGTCGGCCGTCAGCGGCACATAGCGCAGCAGCACGCCCGCGTGGATGGTGAAGTAGTCCACGCCTTGCTCGGCCTGTTCGATCAACGTGTCGCGGAACATCTCCCACGTCAGGTCTTCAGCCACGCCGCCGGTCTTGTCCAGCGCCTGGTAGATCGGCACCGTGCCGATGGGCACCGGCGAGTTGCGCAGGATCCATTCGCGCGTCTCATGAATGTGCTTGCCGGTGGACAAGTCCATGATCGTGTCGGCACCCCAGCGGATCGCCCACACCATCTTTTCCACTTCCTCGGCCAGCGACGACGTCACTGCCGAGTTGCCGAGGTTGCCGTTGATCTTCACGCGGAAGTTGCGGCCAATGGCCATCGGCTCCAGCTCGGTGTGGTTGATGTTGGCGGGGATGATCGCGCGGCCTGCAGCGATTTCTGCGCGCACGAATTCCGGCGTGATGTCTTCCGGGCGCTGCGGCAGGTTGGCGCCGTACGAGAAGCCCGGATGTTGCTTGAGCAGTTGGCGGTACTCGGGCTTGTCTTGCAGCGCTTGCAGGTTCAGCGACTCACGCAGCGCGACGTATTCCATCTCGGGCGTGATGATGCCGCGACGCGCATAGTGCATCTGGCTCACGTTGGCGCCGGCCTTGGCGCGGCGCGGCTTGGAGATGTGCGAGAAGCGCAGGTGCGCCGTGGTCGGGTCGTTGGCACGCGTCTGACCGTATTCGGACGACAGCCCCGAGAGGATTTCCGTATCACCGCGCTCCTCGATCCACTTGGCACGCAGCGGGGCCAGACCGGCCTTCAGATCAATGTGCACGTCCGGATCGGAGTACGGGCCCGAGGTGTCGTACACCGGCACCGGCGGGTTCAGCATCTCGCCCTTGTCGGTGCGCGTGGCGGTCTGCTTGATGGTGCGCATCGGCACGCGGACATCCGGGCGGCTGCCGACGATGTAGGTCTTGCTGGAGGCCGGATAGGCGAACTTCTGATCGAGCTCGGACTGCAGCGAGTCGAACGATGCGGCGGGGGCGTTTTTGGCTTGGGGCATGGTCTCGTCCTAGATTCTGTGGCCTGGTGGAGCAGGCAGTGGACGAAACCGGGAGAGGTGGCGTGACCCGAAGAACTGAGGGGGTGGCTGCCAGAGACTACGCGGTGTTCTGAAACTTCCCACGCCGGTACGAACCGGATCGGGTGCGAAGGGACTCTCTCAGCCGCACGGCCCATCCGTACGGCACCCCTGTTTCATCCAACGAGGCTGAATTTAAGCACAGGGCTGCCGGCGTTGCCAGCACGAAAACCAATGAGGTGACAGTCGACGGGTCATTTCAGTCCAAACCGCCACGCAATGTGCGGCGGCGCGCACCGGCGCATCCCGCCTTGATCTTGCGCAACCCCGCTGCGTTTCACCTATGCGACGCTCAATCCCTTTTCTATTGCATTGCGGCACTGCCGCTGGGAGTTGTCATGCTGGAGCGTCGGTTCACACTCGCGGGGCGCAGCCTCGTACCCATCGTGCAGGGCGGGATGGGCGTGGGTATTTCGGCGCACCGGCTGGCCGGCGCCGTGGCGCGCGAAGGCGGCGTCGGCACCATCGCCAGCATCGACTTGCGGCATCACCATCCGGACCTCATCGCCGCGACCGAGAAATCGCGCGACAAGGACGCCATCAACGCCGCCAACCTCGTCGCGCTGGACCGCGAAATTCGCGCCGCGCGTGAAGGCAGCCAGGGCAACGGCATGATCGCCGTGAATGTGATGAAGGCGGTGGAATCGCATCAGGCGCTCGTGCGCCAGGCGTGCGAGAGCGGCGCGGATGCCATCGTCATGGGCGCGGGGCTTCCGCTCGACCTGCCCGAGATGACCGCCGAGCACCCGAAGGTCGCGCTGATCCCGATTCTTTCCGACTCGCGCGGCGTGGGCGTGGTGCTCAAGCGGTGGATGAAGAAGTCGCGCTTGCCCGATGCGGTGGTCATCGAGCATCCGACGCACGCCGGTGGCCACTTGGGTGCGGCCCGCATCGAAGACCTGCGCGACGAGCGCTTTTCGTTTGCGCGCGTGCTGGACGAATGCCGCGAACTGTTCATCAAGCTGGGGCTGGCTGCGGAACAGATTCCGATCATCCTCGCGGGCGGTATTGATTCACACGTCAAGGTAAAGCACTGGCTCGACAAGGGTGCCGCTGCGGTGCAGTTGGGCACTGCGTTTGCCGTGACGGAAGAGGGCGATGCGCACGTGCGCTTCAAGCGGGTGCTGACGGGCGCGGAGCAAGGCGATATCGGCGAGTTTGTCAGCGTGGCTGGGTTGCCGGCGCGGGCAGTGATGACGCCGTGGTTGTCTCGTTATCTGTCGCGTGAAAGCGCGCTGCAAGCCAAAGCCAAGGTGCGCGATTGCCTGCAAGGGTTCGATTGTTTGCAGACATGCGGGCTGCGGGACGGGATTGGGAAGGTCGGGCAGTTCTGCATTGACCTGAAGCTTGCGCAGGCGCTGCGTGGGGATGTGGAGCGCGGGCTGTTTTTCCGCGGTGCGGGCAAGCTCCCGTTTGGGCAAGCGATTCGACCGGTGCGGGAGTTGATGCATTACCTGCTGACTGGGGAAAAGCCGGTGGAATCTTCGACGGCTACCTGATGCGCTGACATCTCGTCCGAAAAAAAAGCCAGCCCGAAGGCTGGCTTTTTGTTGGGCGCTTACTACCGATTGGCTCAGAACGGCGCAGCAAACGTCAACCGAATCCCCTGCTGCAAACCGCCCATCCCCGCCATCACGCTGTAGTCCAGCCCAAACGTGAGCGGCCCGGTGCGGAACTTCGTTCCCAACCCGATCTGCATGCGATCGCGCCCAAACGGCGTACCCGGCACGTAGTAAGCCGGGCCCGCCGATGCCAGATCGGCATACGCCAACCCTGCATTGCTCTGCCCGTTGAAGTCGTGCTGGTATTCCACCCGTGCGAACGGCAGGAACGTGCCCCACTTGGTCTTCTGCGTGTATTCCGCACGCAGGCCGAGCGTGCCGGATACCGTTGTCACCGTCTGGTCGAAATACGTCAGCGCATTGATGCCGGCGCCCGATTCGGTGAACTGATCCAGCGTCGATTGCGAGACCGACAGGCGCCCGTAAGGCGAGATCAGCCAGGTGCGATCGCGATGCTCATAGCCGGCCGACACGGAGGCGAACACTTGCTTGCCGTTGCGCTTGCCGGTGGCGAAGTCGTTGGAGTCCGTCACCCAGCGGCGCGAGTCGAAACTGAGCGTGCCAAAGCCGGCCACACCATCGACGAACAACGAAGGCAGCGGGCGATAGCTGCCGTAGAGCGCAAGGCTATAGCTGTCGCCCGTGCTCTTGGTGCCCGCGTTGCCGATGTCGGTGGAGTCACGCCCATAGCCGAAGCCGCCCCCGATCGAGAGCTGATCGGACACACGGTAATCCGCGCCGGCCGTCACGCCGCCTGTGGTGAAGCGGAAACCGGAGCGTTGCGTGCCCGCGTTGGCGAAACCAAAGTCCAGCGTACCGGCGCTCCAGAATGCGAGATTCGGATCGGTGTTGTCCGGGCCCGCGCCGGCTGCATCAGCACCGGGCAGATCGGGACCCGCATCGGCGTTCGACTTATCGGTGTTGCCGTTCGTCGCATCGGTGTTGCGCTTGCCGCGCGCGAATGGCCGCACGCCCTGACCGTCACCGCGCATGCAGGCATCGTGCGCGGCAATGCCGGCCACATCCTGGCAACGCGCTTGCATGTCCACGCGCTGGCCCGGCATGGCGACAGTCAAACCGTTGCCTGACGGTGCCCGGCCAGTGCCATGCAGCGCTTCCAGGCGACGGTTGTAGTTGTCGATCTGCGTGGTGGCAAAGCGACGCGCGGCCTGCACTTGCGCGTTGATCAGACCTGCCACATCCGGGTCGGCCGAGGGGTCCTTGCGCGGCGCCACGCTCACCTGCACCGTTGCCGGCGTCGAGGTGGCAAACGCATTGGACAGCGTGTACGTCAGCACGGCCTGGCCGCTGTAGGTGCCCGACGGGGTGAAGTTCAGCACATAGGTCGATGCCGCCGCAGCCGGGCTCCTCACGCCCGCCGGCGTCTGCACAGCCTTCTGCACGATAGTGGCCGTGCCGGCGTTGGCCGGCACTACCGACACCAGCGTCGCCGCCGTGAAGGGGCCACCCGTGGCGCCTTCGGTCAAATCCACACTCACCGCCTGGCCCGACGACGTGGTGGCCTGCTTCTGCGCCACGGCAATCGGCACCGCGTTCACGTTGACCGTCACGGGAATCGGCGCCGACGTGCCGGCCGTGTTGATCAGCGCATAAGTGAAATTGACTGCGCCGGAGGTGGTCGGGGTCGGCGTGTAGACGATGTCCAGACCGTTGACGACGGCAGTGCCGCTGGCAGGCGGACTGACAATCGCGATGGACGAGAACGGACCACCCGTTGCATTGGCCGTTGCATGCAGCGTAATCGGTGCCGTTGACATGGTGGTGGCCGTGATTGCCGGCGCGGTGCCAATCACCTGGCCCACCGTGATCGTATAGCTGCGTGTACCGCTGTACGGAGCGCCGGTGCCGGTACTGCTGTCAGTTGCCCTCACAGTGAATGTGCTGCTGCCCAGCGTAGTGGGCGTGCCTGACAGAACGCCTGTGCTGGCGTTCAGACTCAGGCCCGCAGGCAACGTACCCGTGGTGACGGCGTACGTGTAGGGCGCGGTGCCGCCGGTAGCGCTGAAGGTCTGGCTGTAGGCCGTGGTGACCTGGGCCGACGTGGCGGCCGCCGGATTCACTGTTACCGTGGGCGCACCGATGGTGACGCTGTATGCACGGCTGGCCGTGAAGCTATTGGCATCCGTCGCCGTGACGGTGAAGTTGAACGTTCCGCCAGCGGTGGGCGTACCCGACAGGACGCCGGTGGTGCTCAGGCTCAGGCCAGCCGGTAAGGCGCCTGCCGTCACAGCATAGGTGTACGGCGCGGTGCCGTTGGCTGCCGTGATGGTTTGGCTGTACGCCGATGCAATCGCCGGGTTGGGCAGCGTGGCCGGCGATACCGTCACGCTAGGCGCGGCGATGGTGAGCGTATAGACACCGCCTACCGCAAACGGAGCGCCCGTCCCCGTCGAACTGTCGGTAGCGGTGACGGTGAAGCTGACCGTGCCGGCCGTTGTTGGGGTCCCTGCCAGCGTGCCGGTGGCGCCGTTCCACGTCAGGCCCGCGGGCATGGTGCCGCTGTTGACTACGAGGCCATAGGTGTATGGGCTCGTACCACCACTTGCCGTGAAGTTGCGGCTGTACGCAGTGCCTGCCACACCGCTGAGAGAACCCGAGGCCGGCGTGATGGTCAAGGTGGGCGACCCAATCGTCAGCGAGTAGGCACGGCTACCCGTGTAGGGGCCGGTTCCGGTACTGCTGTCAGTCGCGGTGACGGTGAAGTTGAACACCCCGCCCGACGTGGACGTACCCGACAGCGTGCCGTTACTGGACAGCGTCAGCCCCGCCGGCAGCGAACCCGCCGTGACGGCATATGTGTAGGAACCTGTGCCGCCGCTGGCCAAGATGGTCTGGCTGTAAGCCGTAGCGACGGTAGCGCCCGGCAACGTGCTCGGGCTCACCGTGACGGTGGCAGCGTTGACCGTCAGGCTGTACGCACGCGAGCCGGTATAGCTGTTGGCATCGGTGGCCGTGACGGTGAAGTTGAAGGTGCCGCCCGCCGTGGGCGTACCAATGATCGCCCCGGTGCTGCTGTTCATGCTCAGGCCCGCTGGCAGGGCACCGGCCGTCAGCGCGTAGCTATAAGGCGCGGCACCCCCGCTGGCCGTGGCAGTCTGGCTGTAGGCGGCGCCGACAGTTGCCGCACTCAGTGTGGTGGGCGACACAGTAATGGTGGGTGCCGAGGTAGTCAGCGTGTAGGTGCCAGACGTGCTGTACGGCCCCGTGCCCGTTGCGTGGTCGGTGGCAGTCACCGTGAAATTGACCACGCCCGTGGTGGTGGGCGTACCGGACAACACGCCGGTGCCGGTGTTGAACGAGAGACCGGTCGGCATCGTGCCGCTATTGACGGCAAGGCTATACGTGTATGGCGCCAGGCCGCCACTGCCTGTGAAGGTCTGGCTGTAGGCCACGCCGGCCGAAGCGCTGAGACTGCCCGATGCCGGTGTGATCGCCAACGTGGGCGCATTGACGAGCAGCGAATAGGCACGGCTGCCGGTATACGGGCCGCTGCCGGTACTGCTGTCGGTGGTGGTCACGGTGAAGTTGAACGTGCCGCCCGCCGTGGGCGTCCCCGACAGCACGCCGCCAGAACTGAGCGTGAGGCCAGTCGGCAATGCTCCGGAAGTGATGGCGTAGGTGTAGGCCGCCGTACCGCCGCTGGCCGTTATCGTCTGGCTATATGCCGTGGCAACGGTGGCATTGGTCAGCGCGGACGGCGAAAGCGTAATCGTCGGTGCGGCGACGGTCAGCGTGAGCGTGCCGCTGGTCGCGGTAAACGGACCGGTGCCTGTGCTGCTGTCGGTGGCCGTGACGGTGAAGTTGAACGTACCGCCCGCCGTGGGCGTGCCCGACAGCGTGCCGTCGCTGGCCAGCGAGATGCCGGTGGGCAGCGCGCCCGACGCGATCGTGTAGGTATAGGGCGCCGTACCGCCGCTGGCGGAAGCCAGTGTTTGGCTATAAGCCGTACCCACCGTGCCGGCTGCAGGCGAGGAGGGCCCATACGTGACGGTCGGATTCGACACGGTGACAGTCACGGTGGCCGGCGCGGACGTGCCACCCGCGTTGGTCGCCGTGTACGTGAATGAGTCCGAGCCTGAGTAGGACGCGCTGGGCGTGTAGGTGATCGACGTGCCCGACGCGGTGGCTGTGCCGTGCGCTGCCTGCGTTGCAACGGCCACGCCGGTCGGCGCGCCGCCGGTAATGTTCAGCGTGACGGGGTTGCTTGTACTGCCGTGCGCAACGGTGGTGCTGACCGCGTTCGCAACAGGAGGCGCCACAAAGGTGTATTGGTCGGCGGCGCTGATCGCGCTGGTTCCATTAGCGTTGGTTACGGTGACGTCAACAATGCCGGCCGCCCCTGCGGGCGAGGTGGCCGTGATCTGCGTGGCGCTATCAACAGTGAAGCCGGTTGCGTTGGTTGCACCAAATTTGACGGCCGTAGCGCCGGTGAAATTGGTGCCGGTAATGGTGACGGAGGTGCCGCCGGCTGTTGTGCCTGCGGTGGGGGAAATGCTGGTTACCGTGGGCGAGGTCGGGATGACGGTAATCGTCAAGAAACCTGTCGCAGTCCAAGCCCCACCGTTATCCGTGATGAAGAACGTCGCCGTATCAGTGCCGCTGAAAGAGGGGCTTGGTGGCGTGTAGACAAAACCGTTGGCGGCACCGCCGCCGCCGGGAACGTTCGCGAAGATATAGAACGTGCCGCCTTGCGTGGTCGGCGTAGTAACGGCACCCGAGGTGGAGTTGAAGTTCTGGCCAGAGCAACTTCGGCTTGCCGGACCTGCAAGGGAAGCTTCCCGTGGGACAAGGGCAGGGCCCAGGGCTCACCAACCGCCTGATCGGTCAGCAGTTCGGCGTCGACAGCGTGACGTTGACGACTGATCAGATTCCGGGCCACAACCACGCCATCAACTGCACCAGTGCGGCGGCCACCACCATTACGCCCGGCCCCAGCACACTGCTGGCGACCGTACCGAACGCACAGGGCTTCTACGACGCCGGCACGGCAAATCCGCCGGGCAAGGCCGCACTGGCCCCCCAGACGATCGGGCAGACCGGTGGCAATCAGCCACATACCAATCAAATGCCGACGGCCTCCATCAACTACATCATTGCCACCGCGGGCATCTACCCGTCGCAAGGCTGAGTCGAAAAAGGGAACCCCATGTCTGATCAATTCCTCGGAGAGATCCGGGTCTTCGGCTTCAACTTTGCCCCGGTGGATTGGGCAGCCTGCGACGGCGCGATCATGCCGATCTCACAGAACACCCCGCTGTTCTCGATCCTGGGCACCATGTATGGCGGCAACGGCACCAGCACGTTCGGCTTGCCCGACCTGCGGGGGCGCGCAGTAATGGGCACGGAGCAGAACGGCGTGCCGAACGAGTTGCAAGGCTCGTCGACGGTCACGCTGTTGAGCGCGGAGATGCCCGCTCACACCCACACCGCATACGGTGACAACAGCCGTGCAGCTTCACAAACTGCAGCAGGCCGTCTGCCGTCGCGCTTCCAGGTGACATTCAACCAGGCGTTCATCGCGACGGATTCGTCCCCGGCCCTCACGACCCTGTCCCCGCAGGCGGTCGGCATAGCCGGCGGCAGTCAGCCGCACGAAAACATGCAGCCATACCTGGTGATGAACTACTGCATCGCCCTGCAGGGTGCTTGGCCGACGCGTCCGTAAGCCGAGCCCTCGTGGCGGACCGGTCGCGCATGTCGCACCGGTCCGCCTTTCGGCTCCTCGATTTCCGCATCCGTCTTTTCGTTGCCCCCATGACCCTTTCCGCCGAACTGTTCCAGCCGCATGTCGGCACCGCCTTCTCTGTGCTCCAGGAGCCTGGCCAGATCCCCAATCCGCAGTTCACTCTGCGACTGAACGAAGTGACCACACCCGCGGCACGCCCGGGCCAGCAGGCGTTCTCGCTGTTCTTTACAGGCGATACCTCGTTCACGCTGCGGCAGGGCACGTACTTCCTGCAGCACGACACGCTGCCCGAACAGGCGATCTTTCTGGTACCGGTCGAACGCAGTGCCGACGGCTTCCGGTACCAAGCCTGCTTCAACCTCAGCTGAGGCACCGCATGCCCGTCTTCCGCATTGACCGGCCCGGCACCACGCTGCGCCCCCTGACCGACGCAGACCAGCCCTTCCTCCTGCACCTCTACGGCACCACCCGCGAGGCCGAACTTCAGGCGACCGGCTGGACCGATGAACAGAAAGCGCAGTTCGTCCGGATGCAGTTCGATGCGCAGCAACGGGCGTACTTTGCCTATCCCGACGCGGAGTTCTTCGTGATCGAGCAGGACGGCATACCCGCCGGGCGGATCTATCTGCAGCACCGCCGGGAAGCCCTGCTGATCATCGATATCTCGCTGGTGCCGGAGCAGTGCGGTTCGGGCATCGGCAGCGCGGTGATCTCTGCTGTGTTTGCGCAGGCCTGCGCTTCAGGAAAACGCGTGCAGATTCATGTGGAGCGCTTCAACCCCGCTCAGCGTTTGTATCAGCGAATGGGGTTTCGGCTGGTGGAGAACAAGGGCGTGTATCTGTTTCTCGAGTGGGATGGCGCCGCCAGGCAAGCGGCAACCGTATAGAAATCACCCTCCACCCACCCCCAGCACCAGTGGTCTACCATGGCCCACACAACCAAAAGCACCACGCCAGGAGACTCCCAATGCCCACCGAGGCCACCCACCGCGTCTTCAACCAGGTCACGGACCTGACCGGCTTCAACCCCTTGACGTCCGACACCACGTTGCAAAGCGCACTCGAACGCCTGGGCGGCGGCTGGAACGCCAGCGCGCTGCAAGCCTTCGGTGATCAGCTCGGCGCCCCCGAGACGCTGCGGTGGGCTGCCGAGGCCAACACATACCACCCCGAACTCCACACCCACAGCCGCACCGGCGAGCGCATCGACGCCATCCGCTTCGACCCCGCCTGGCATGCGCTGCTCGGTTTGATGCGCAGCCAGGGGCTGCAGGCGTTGCCCTTTGCCGAGCCGCGCGCGGGCGCATGGGCCGCCCGCACGGCGGGCTATTACATGCAGGCGCAGATCGAATCCGGCACGCTGTGCCCGGCGACGATGACGTTCGCGAGCATTCCCGTGCTGCAGAAAGAGACCGCGCTGTTTGCCGAACTGGGCCCCCGCCTCTACGCCCGCGAACACGATGCACGCGATCTGCCGTGGCGCCAGAAGACCGCCATCCTCGTCGGCATGGGGATGACCGAAAAGCAGGGCGGCTCCGATGTGCGCAGCAACACCACGGTGGCAACGCCCCTGCGCGGCGAGGGCCGTGGCGCCACATACGCGATCACGGGGCACAAGTGGTTCTTCTCTGCGCCGATGTGCGATGCACACCTGGTGGTCGCGCGCATGGGCGCGGAAGACGGGCCGCTGTCGTGCTTCTTCGTGCCGCGCTTTCGCGACGATGGCAGCAAGAACCCAATCCAGATCCAGCGCCTGAAAGACAAGCTCGGCAACCGTTCCAACGCCAGCTGCGAAGTGGAGTTCCGCGGCGCAGAGGGCATCCTCATTGGCGAGGAAGGGCGCGGCATTCCAACCATCATCGAGATGGCCACGCATACGCGGCTGGATTGCGTGATCGGCAGCGCGGCCATCCTGCGCCACGCGCTGATGCAGGCGCTGCACCACGCAGGGCATCGCATGGCCTTCGGCCGCCTGCTGGCTGATCAACCGCTCATGCGCAACGTGCTGGCCGACCTCGCGCTCGAATCGCAAGCCGCGACCTTGCTGATGATGGAACTGGGCAGCGCGTTCGAGCGCGCAGACGTCGATCCGCTGGCCGCGGCATGGAAGCGCATCGTCACGCCCGCCGCCAAGTTCTGGGTCTGCAAGCGCGCCATTGAGGCGACCGGCGAGGCGATGGAAGTCTGGGGCGGCAACGGCTATGTGGAAGAAGGCCCGATGGCGCGCCTGTACCGTGAAGCGCCGGTCAATTCCATCTGGGAGGGCTCGGGCAACGTGATGTGCCTGGACGTGCTGCGCGCCATCGCCCGCACGCCGGACGACGCACTGCGCCTGATGCACGACATTGGCGAGCGCGCGCAGGGCCACCGTGCCGTGCGCGCGGAGCTGGCGGCGCTGCAGGCGATGCTGCACCAGCCCGGCGACATTCAGGAGACGTCTGCCCGCCGCATCGCGCAGGGGCTGGCGCTCACCGCACAGGCCGCGCTGATGCTGGCCCATGCCCACCCCGACGACGCCGAGCGCTTCATCGCCAGCCGCTTCCATCATCAGCATGGCCGCGTGTTCGGCACGCTCGACGGACATGCGCAGGAGTTGGGTGCGGTGCTGCAACGCGCGTGGCCCGTATGAAGATTCTGTGAAGAGAAACGCGGGAAGTCCGGCGTGAAAGCGGGATGAAAGACCACATCGCCTAGGGTAGGGGAGCCGCGCGAGCGCGCCGGCACCAGAAAAATAACCAGACAGGAGACATTCCGTGCCGCACCCGACCCGCGCATTGCTCGCGGCCGGCCTGGCGTTGTGCACTTTCCAGGCGTTGGCTGCATCCCCCGTGCTTGACCGCATCCGCGATACCGGCGCCGTCCGGCTGGCGTATCGCGAGAACTCCGTACCGTTCTCCTATGTCGATGGCGGCAAGCCGGTGGGGTATTCGATCGACCTCTGCGCGCGGCTGGTCGACGCGATCAAGGTGGCGGTCAAGCGGCCGGACCTGAAGGTGCAGTACGTGCCCGTGACGCCAGCCACGCGCATCGCCGCCATCACCGAGGGCCGCGCAGACCTCGAATGCGGTTCGACCAACAACACGCGCGAGCGCCGCGAGAAGGTAGCGTTCACTATCCCGCATTACATTGCCAGCAGCCGCATGCTGGTGAAGACCAGTTCGGGCATCCACCGCTGGGAAGATCTCAACAACAAAACGGTGGTCTCCACGCGCGGCAGCACGAACGGCGGGCAGATCCGCGCGATGGCCGACGCGCGCGTGCTCAAGGTCAACGTGGTGGAGGCCCGCGACCACGCTGAAGCCTTCGGCATGGTGGCGGCCGGCAAGGCCGATGCGTTTGCGATGGACGATGTGCTGCTCTATGGCTTCCGGGCGACGTCGCCCAACCCGGCGGACTACGCGGTCGTCGGCAGCAACCTGGCTGTGGCGCCGTACGCGATCATGCTCGGCAAGGACGACGCCGAGTTCAAGAAGGTGATCGACCTGGCGATGTCACGCACGATCCTCGATGGCGAGGCGGAAAAGCTCTACAAGAAGTGGTTCCAGCAGCCCATTCCGCCAAATGGCGTGAAGCTGGAGATCCCGATGAGCTTCCTGCTGCGCGACTCGTTCAAGTTCCCCACCGACAAGGTGGCGGACTAGCGCAACGCTTATCAACCATGCACCGAGAAGGTGCTTGAGGGTATACCCGTATTCAGCGCATAATGCGCGCCCATGGCGGCGCGTGACATTGCTTCACGTTTTGGCATTCCCGGGGGGAGTGACGGCGCGCCCCAGCCAATGCTGCGCAGCCGGGCGGATATCGCCCGGCAATCGATTGCGCGCACGGCCGCGTCGATAGGGCCCCGATGCGGTCGGCTGGCCACTAGAAGCCCGAACCTCTCCTAGGACCTTTGACGATGCCGTTCGCTGCGCGCACGTGGCTGCTGGCCGCGCTTGCCATTCCTGCTGCTGTTTCCACCGCTGTCTTCCCGTCCAACGCCGTTGCCGCCACCCCGACGCTCGATCGCATCCGCGATTCGGGCACGGTGCACGTGGCGTATCGGGAAGACTCGATTCCGTTTTCGTACCTCGATGGCACCAAGCCTGTCGGCTACACGATCGATATCTGCTCGCGCCTGATCGATACGATCAAGACCTCGCTCAAGCGCCCGGACCTGAAGGTGCAATACGTGCCGGTGACCGCCGCCACGCGTATGGACGTGGTCGCTTCGGGCAAGGCCGACCTGGAATGCGGCTCGACCAACAACTCGCGCGAGCGCCGTGAGAAGGTCGCCTTCACCATTCCGCACTACATCACCAAGGGCCGCATGCTGGTAAAGGCTGGCTCGCCGATCCAGCAATGGGAAGATCTGAACGGCAAGACGGTGGTGGCCGCGCGCGGATCGACCAATGCCGACCTCGCACGCAAGCTCAACGAGACGGGCATGACGATGCACGTGGTGGACGCCAACGACCTGCGCAGCGCCTTCGCCATGCTGGCCGATGGCCGCGCCAATGCATTTGCCGGTGACGACATCCTGCTCTCGGGCATGCGCGCCACCGCGAAGAACCCGGCTGACTACCGCCTGACGGGCAAGACGCAGCTTGTGTCGTCGTACGCGATCATGCTGAGCAAGCAGGACCCGGAGTTCAAGAAGCTGATCGACCAGTCGATGACGCGGCTGATTGTCGATGGCGAGGTGCCGAAGCTCTACAAGAAGTGGTTTCAGCAGCCGATTCCGCCGAATGGGGTGAATCTGGAGGTGCCGATGAGTTATTTGCTGCGGGATTCGTTTAATACGCCTACGGATAGTGCGGGGAACTAATGTCTTGCTTACGCGGGGTGGCTATGGATGGTGTTGGTGCATCCCTTGTTTCATCCCCTGCCGGGGCTGACTCACTTTCTTTGTCTTGCCAAAGAAAGTAAGCATAGAAAGGCGCGCCCGAGATGGCGACTTCCCCTTGAATTTATGTCGCAGAGAGGGGAAGGGAAAAACTCGCTTCGCTCAGACAGTTTCCCTTCCTTTTCCTCTCTGCAACAGAAATTCAAGGCGCCATCTAGGGCTCCAACGGCCACACCGTCGGTGTGCGGAGGGCGACGCTACGGTTCATCGCCCTGGTCGTTTTTAGTGCACCTCGGCCGGTGCTGCTTGCGCCGGGATGCTGCTCACCACATTCAGCGTCGGGCGTCCGCCTTGGCGCATGAGGTCGGCAGCGCGCTCGGCGATCATGATGATGGGGGCGTTGGTGTTGCCGCCGATCAGCGTGGGCATGACCGAGCCGTCGATCACGCGCAGGCCCGTGAGGCCGCGCACGCGCAGTTCCGGGTCGACCACGGCCATGGCGTCGTCCGCACTGCCCATCTTGCAGGTGCCGACGGGGTGGTAAATGGTGTCGGCGTGCTGGCGGATCAGCGCACGCACGGCTTCGTCGTCGGAGCCATCGCCGCGGATGTTCCCGGAATACAACTCACGCCCGCCTAGATCGGCCAGCGGCCGTTGCGCGAAGATGCTCTTCACGGCGCGGAAGCCGGCAAGCATGCCGTTCATGTCGTCGGGGTCGGATAGGAAACGCGGATCGATCAGCGGTGCGTCGCGCGTGTCGGCGGTGGCCAGGCGCACTTCACCACGGCTCTTTGGGCGCAGCACGCACACGTGGCATGAATAGCCGTGGCCGTAGTTGAACGTGCGGTTATGGTTGTCGGCCATGGCCACCACGAAGTGCAGTTGCAGATCGGGATCGGCCAGATCGGGCCGGCTCTTGATGAAGCCGCCGGCTTCGGCAAAGTTGGTCGTCAGCATGCCGCGACGCTCGCGCCGGTAGCGCAGGATCTGGCCCAGCATGTGGGCGCTGCCGCGCGCGGAATAGCCGATCAAATCCAGGTTGAAGACTTTCTTGTGCAGGATGATGTCGAGGTGATCCTGCAGGTTCTGGCCGACGCCGGGCAGGTCGTGCACGACAGGAATGCCAAGCGAGCGCAGATGCTCCGCTGGGCCCACGCCCGAGGCCATCAGCAACTGCGGCGACCCGAACGCCCCTGATGAGACGATCACCTCGCGACGTGCGCGCAGCGTTTCAGTGCGCCCGCCGCGCTCCACCGTCACGCCTGCCGCGCGCTTGCCCTCAAAGACGATGCGCAGTGCCTGTGTGTCGGGCATCACCGTGAGTTGGCGGCGGTTGCGGCTGAAGGTGGCGTCTGTCTTGTCCCCGCCATGCAGATAGGCGCGCGCGGCGTTCCAGCGCTCGCCGTTGTATTGCGTGACCTGGTATGAGCCGACGCCTTCCTGGTCGGGACCGTTGAAATCGTTGTTGCGGCGGTAGCCTGCTGCCACGCCGGCATCGACAAAGCGTTGTGCGATGGGGTTGCCGGTGCGCAGGTCGCTTACGTGCAGCGGGCCGGTGCCGCCGTGCAGCGCGTCGTCATCGCGGCCAGCAAAGCGTTCGTTGCCTTCGGAGCGCTTGAAGTAGGGCAGCACATCGCTCCAACTCCAGCCGGTGCAGCCAAGCGTCGCCCAGTGGTTGTAGTCGCTGGGCGTGCCACGGATGTAGATCATCGCGTTGAGCGACGAGCTGCCGCCCAGCCCCCGCCCGCGCGGCTGATAGCCCTGACGCCCGCCCAGCCCCGCTTGCGGCACGGTCTGAAATCCATAGTTGCGTTTGTTCTTGAACGGCAGCGACGCCGCGCATCCGGCTGGCACCCATACCGAGAGGTGATGGTCGTGCGGCCCGGCCTCCAGCAGCGCGACGGTCACGTCGGGGTCTTCGGTCAGCCGGCTGGCAAGCGCGCAACCGGCTGAGCCTGCGCCGACGATGACGTAGTCGAAAGTGAGCGCGGATGTCTGCGATTCGGTGGCCATGGGTGTCTCCGGATGGTTTTCTAATGGGCGAGCGACGCCGCCGGCTTATTGCCGGTCACGAGTTCACATCCTAGGCGCGCCGGGTTGTTTCAAACGACCGGGCTTACCCGCATTAGAGGCATCGTTCGATGTCATGCAACAAAGCGACGGGAGGCAGCACCCAAACCCTTGAGCTGACGCCAACGGCAGGATATTGCATTGCAGCAATTCAGGGCTGGCACACGGTTGCGCGCGCTCACGCGGGCCGGGCATGCCGCACACCGGGCGGCTGTATCAGACCGTCGCCAAGGCGTCTGCCGACCATACTGCTTTGCAATTGCGCCGATCCGCCAACCTTGCCAGGAGCCCCCCATGCAACCTGCCGATCTGCCCGCCCCGCACCTGCTTCGCGTGCAGCAGACCTTTGAAGCCATGCGCGCTGCCCACCAGGCCGACATGCTGCCTGCCTGGCCTGTGCGCCGCGACCGCCTGATGCGTCTGAAGCGCGTCGTCATGGACAACCGCGACGCCATCGCGCAGGCCGTCAGCGCAGACTTCGGCAACCGCTCGCGGCAGGAGACGGACCTGCTGGAGATCTTCCCGAGCGTGGACGGCATCAAGCATGCGCTCTCGCACGGCAAGCGCTGGATGCGCGTGCAGCGCCGGGGCGTGAGCCTGTGGTTCCGGCCCGCCAGCACGCGGCTGATTCCGCAACCGCTGGGCGTGGCCGGCATCGTCGTGCCGTGGAACTACCCGATCTACCTGACCATCGGGCCGCTGGTGTCTGCGCTGGCGGCGGGCAACCGCGCCATGGTCAAGCTGTCGGAATACACGCCGCGCTTTTCCGCCCTGTTTGCCGATCTGGTCGAGCGCACCTTTGCCGCTGATGAAGTGGGCGTCGTCAATGGCGATGCCACCGTGGCCGAGGCGTTCTCGCGACTGCCGTTCGACCACCTGTTGTTCACGGGCTCGACCAACGTCGGCCACCACGTCATGCGCGCCGCGGCAGACAACCTCACGCCGGTCACGCTGGAGCTGAGCGGCAAATCACCCACGATCATCGGGCCCGATGCGGATTTCGACCGCGCGGTAGAGCGCACGCTGGTGGGCAAGCTGCTCAACGCCGGGCAGACCTGCGTGGCGCCCGACTACGTATTGCTGCCCGCCGGCACCGAGCAGCGTTTTATCGATGCGGCACGCAAGCTGGTCGGCAAGATGTACCCCGACATGGCGCGCAACCGCGACTACACCACGCTCATCAGCCCACGCCACTTCCAGCGCATGGCCAGCCTGGCCGACGAGGCTCGCGAGCAGGGCGCGCAGATCCTGCCGCTGACCAACGCCATGCCCGACGAAGGCACGCGCCAGTTTCCGCCCGCGCTCATCACGGGCGGCACCGAGGCAATGCGTGTGATGCAGGAAGAAATCTTCGGCCCGCTGCTGCCGCTGGTGCCGTATCGCACGCTGGACGAAGCGCTGGACTACATCAACGCCCGCCCACGGCCCCTCGCGCTGTACCTCTTCGAGCGCAACGGCGCCACGGTCGACCGCGTGATGGCCGGCACGATTGCCGGCGGCGTGTGCATCAACGAGACGCTGCTGCACGTGGCGCAGGACGACCTGCCCTTTGGCGGCGTGGGCGCCAGCGGCATGGGCGCGTACCACGGCATCCACGGGTTCGAGCGGTTCTCGAAGATGAAGCCGGTGTTCCGGCAATCGGCCATCAACGGGCTCGGTCTTTTCCGTGCGCCGTACGGCAGGACGTTCGAGGCGATGATGAAGCTCTTGGTGCGCTGATCGACGGGCACCCGATCACGGCTGCCACATCGGCACGATCGAGACGGCCAGCAGCATGCCCAGCACCGCATTGAGCACACGCCACTGGCGCGGCGTCTTCAACAGCCGCGCCAGCACGATCCCGGCCGCGCACCACAGCGACAGCGACGCCAGCGCGGCCAACCCAAAGGTCGCGCCCAGCAGCGCCGCCAGCTGCAGCGGGCCGCTGACCAGCATCGCAAACGAAGCCGCCGCGCCCAGCGCCATCGCCCAGCCCTTGGGGTTCAGCCACAGCAGGCAGGCGCCGCCAAACAGCGTGGTCGGCACCGTGGCGGCGGCATTGAGATTGGGCGGACCGCTGCGCGCCACTTTCCACGCCAGCCACAGCAGATAGGCCGAACCCGTCCCCTTCATCACCAGCAGCAGCCCCGGCGCAGCCATCAGTAACCCGGCCAAGCCCGCTGCCGCACCCGCGGCCAACGAAGCCAGCCCGACGGCAATGCCCACCATGAGCGGAATCGAGCGCCGAAACCGGAATTGCGACCCGGAGGCTGTCGCCAGCGTCGTGGCCCCGCCCGGCGACACGGTAGACACCACGGCAAACAACACCAGCGGCGCGATGGAGGAAAACGCTTCGACGGCCATAGTCGGCACTCTTGGGTGGTGACGGATGGCCCACTGTAGAGCGCGCAAAACCATTAGCAAATCGAAGGTTTTTGATGCAGCCCATTAGCATCTAGAATGCTTCGATGGCCAAGAACCTCGACATCACCCTCGTGCGCACCTTCATTGCCGTGGCCGAAAACGCCAGCATGACGGTGGCCGCCAACGCGCTGCACCTCACGCAGGGCGCCGTCAGCCAACAGATCAAGCGCCTCGAAGACGCCTTCGAATGCCGCCTGTTCGAGCGCGACGGCCGGCGGCTGGAACTCACCCACGCGGGTGAGCGCTTCCTCGGCCGCGCCAAACGCCTGCTCGCGCTCAACGACGAGATCTGGGCCGACATGGCCGCCCGCCCGCTGCAGGGCCCGGTGCGCCTGGGCGTGCCTTACGACCTCGTGGGCACCATCTTCCCGCCGATCTTCAAGGCGTTTACCGAGGCGTGGCCGTCGGTGGAGTTGACCATCGTGTGCGGCACCTCGCCGGAGCTTGCGGAAGGCATTGCGCGCGGCGAGCTGGACGTCGCCGTGGTCGAGGCCCCGGTGGACGAAGCCACGGGCGAATGCCTGTGCGTGGAACGCCTGGTGTGGGTTGGCCCGCGCGGCGGCAACGTGCATGCGAAACGGCCGCTGCCCCTGTCGATGGTGGATGAGAGCTGCGCCTTCCGCGCCCGCGTGCTGAAAGCCCTGGGCGAGCACGGCATCGAATGGCGCACGGTGTTCGAGAGCGGCAACATTGAAGCGACCACCGCCACGGTGCGCACCGGGCTGGCCGTCACGGCATGGCTGACGCCGACGGTGCCGGCGGACCTGGACATCCTCGGGCCTGAAGCTGGCCTGCCTGAACTGCCGATGTTTGCGATCAGCCTGCTGTTGCCCGCGCAAGGTGCGAGCGCGGCTGCGCTGGCGTTGGCCCAGTGCGTGCGCGACGGGTTCTCTACGCGGCAGCGGGTGGGGGAGCGGCGCGCCGCCTGACCCGTGGCCGGCAGTTACAGCCCGCCGCCTTCGATCTGCACGCGCCCATTCGGCGTATCGAGCACAAGCGTCAATGCCGGTCGCGCCGCCTCGGTCAATTCGACGTATCGGTTCTCCGGTTCGGAAGCATTCCAACCCAGCCCCTGAAGCTTTGCGCGGATGGCCGGCATCTCCGGATGTGCGAGTTGGAATTGGTTCAGGCGCAGCCCAACGTCCTGCATCCGGTCGACCGGGCTTTGGCCACCTGACCAGTCGATCAGCGCGGGCCAGCAACCGCCCGCTTCCGCTTCACCGTCCTTGCGGTGGAAGAAATGCCAGCGCAAATCGCCACGCGTCACTTCTAGCAATTCGTGCTGCGGTAATTCGCTTACGTTGCGCGCCAGATCCGGAACGCTCGCGACCCATCCGAACAGCCGGGGCGCCTCTTCCAACGTGCCTTCCCGCGTCAGGCGGTCGAGCGCAAACCAGCGCGTCCTGTTGGGCGGCGGCGCCTCGGGGTCGATGGCGATGAACTCCAGAAAGACGCCGGGCGCGACGCGTGTGACCAAGTTGTGCGTGCCCATCAAGGGATGCTTGCCGCCTGCAGGCAGCGCGACGCCAAACAACTGCGAGGCATACGCCTGCGCCTGGTCGAGGGATTGCGCGACGAACGCAATGTGATCGAGCTTCAAAATGGCTCCCGCTGTATCGGTCTGAAACCGGAGAGCCCAGCATGCCACAGCGCCTTTCAGGGCGTTGCAGCCTCGTGCCGGCATCCCCGCCCGTCTCGGGGACGTGTCTATCTGTTCTTATGCGGCGGAGACCCGCCGGCGCTCAATGGCGGCCAACACCTCCCACGTGTGCGGGTCCACGTCGCTCCCCCCGAGCGACATCGACAGATACGCGTCGATGGCATCGATAAAGCCTTTCACGAATGCCTGCGGATACGCGTGTTCCGAGAAGTACGTGAGCTGCTCGCGCAGCCTGCCGGGCCGGCAATGACCGGGGTCGCGCATGACGCTGTGCGTGCGGCACAGAAACGCGCGTGCCGAGACCGCACCGTCAAGGTAGATGCGGTTTTGGGTCAGAGACATGCGGCACCTCCCGGTTGCGTGGGGTGCACGCAGCGCCAAGGGGGAGGAGAGGGGTAAGACGCGGGGCGATGCCCGCTGAGTGCGGTAGCCATGGGGCCTCCTGTGGTGATTGCAGGAGACCCGCCATTCGCTGCGAAACGAGGGTGGCGGGCCTGACGACAGGGTTCGCAGACCGGCCTCCTATCCCAGCATTGCCGGCAGACCCGAAGGTCTCCCTGCCCGGCCCGCCATGAAAAGCATAGGCGTGCACAAGCACCGGACACGAAAACGCCGCGCGGAGGCGGCTGTCCGTCTGGGAAAAAAGGGAGGAAATGGGCTGCGAAACCCGGTCACCGTTGGTGCGGTGACGGTGGGGATTATAGCGATCGGATACATCCATCCTATTCGTAATATTTCGCCAAATCCCGCATGGCGCTTCGTTCGGCCAAGAGAATCCTTGAGGACTAACACCCACGAGGAGGCTGACTTGAGGCGCAACTTTCTGAAGAAGGGCGATGGATCAACCGCCGGAGCTGAAGTGCTTGAAGGCGAGGAAACCTGCACGCACAACGGTACCGCGCTGACATTCATTGGGGCCAAGGTCTATTGCTACGCATGCAAGACCGTTGGCTTGATCGCTGCACAAGGGCCGCGATGGCCCGATTTCATGATGGAGAAAGAGCAGGCACTTGAAGGGGATATCTGCATCTGCAAGTGCCAGCCCCCACCCGTCATGATTGCGTTTCAAAACGACAGCTTCCAGAGTTTTGAGCACCATGAGCTTGCTGCACTGGGATTCGGTGAAAGCAGCAACCCTTTGCGTACTGCGCTGTCGGCTACAAGGCACTTCAATGCCTGTTCTTCGTACGACGAACAGACGCATCTCGTGTCCCCGGGCGTTGAGGGCATCCCGTACTACATCGAAACCGCAGACGGCCGCGCTTTTTCTGGGTGCATACCCGCAAATGGATTGCTGCCGCGAATTGATACGCAAGGTGACGAGCCATACACAGTGCTCTGGGGCGACGAGGCACTGGCAATGCAAGCGGGGGAATCGGCATGACGGCAGCGCAACGCAAACCGCTCAAACAAAAGGCGCAGGTTCGGACCAATACAACGCGGGGCTCAGTGTGCCGAATAGACGCGCCGGCGGTGACGTTTGCGGACTTATGGGACAACTACGTCACGGGCGATCCCTATGCTGACCCCACTGGAGCCTACAAAAATCAGTGCGCAATCCGCATGAGCGCAACCTTGCATCGCATTGGTATAGAGATGAAATCGTTCTCAGAGAAGGTGATAAAACCCCCACCCGGCAAAGACACCATCGGGCGTATCTTGCTAAAAGGAAAAGCCACGGCAACGCGGGCTGATGAAATGGCCATATGGCTGAATCTGCAACCGTTCTGTGGCTTGCCTAAAAGACCGCAGGACGTGACGAGCAAGGACTGGGAGATGAAGGTGAAGGGACGTACCGGCATCATCTTCTTCGGGGAATATTGGACTCGCGATGGCGAATCATCGGATCGCGCTAGTGGTGGTCACATCGATCTCTGGAATAAAGACACGTTGACGCCTTCCTCGACGTCCTTTTTTCGATTCAGGCTTGGCTTCAATAGTCTTTGGTATTCGGACTTGCGGAACTCCAAGAAAATTCTCTTCTGGGAGATCAAGTGAAGGCTCTCATAACTGCAGTACTTGGTTCTTTTTTTGGGGCCGCAATTGGCATCGTCTTATCGCTGCCCTTCATGCACTTCATTCCCGTGTGCGGAGAGGACTGCGCCGAAAGGCGGCTAGGGTTGCTACTTTCCTGTGCGTTAGTGGGTGCCATCTTGCTGTGCGCGACTTGCCTTACGTTGCGACTCAAGCGAAGCCGTACTGCCATCTGGACCTTCGTCCTTGGCGCTGAACTCATCATCACTCTCGTGGTGGCGATGAGCGCTTACATCTATCAGTTGCGAGAAGAGAACGCATACCTCTACAGCATCCGTGAGATACAACCGGAGTCGGATTTCTACCTAACTGTCGTCGCCAAAGAAGATGTGCAGGCATATGCGTTCCATGCCCCCGCGAATCGGGAGCAGTCGATTCTCATTAAGCAATGGGAACGCTGTACAGCCGGAGGACCAACGGTCGGACGAACCCAAATCCACTGCAGATCGGGGTATGGCTGGGTGGATCGTGCTGTGATGCTCAAAAAATTCGCCTTCGTTCGTGATCCTCGCTTGCGCTATGACCAAAGTGAGGAAGGCTTAAAGTGAGGCGCGTTGGTTTCGCGTTGCTGTTTCTTGCCGTTGGACTGCTCACAACGTGGATGGCGCTAAAGGTCAGCAGCCAGATGTCATACAGGCTGCCTTTCAAACTTGTACCTCGCGCAGGAAGAGGTTGCTATGAAATTGGCCCTTGCTGGCTGCCGTGGTGGGCGATTGTTCCCCTGCTTGGTTACTTGCTTGGCCCCACGCTGCTATTTGCCATAACGGGTTGGATTAGCGCCCGTCCCGGCACCAGTGCGCTGCGAGTATGGCTCCGACTATTGGGGCTGGTCATTGCGACAGGCGTGTTCTTCGTGGCTGGATATGCGCTCCAACCCTGAAGATATGCGCTCCAGACAATTGGGTTGAACCATAAGGCTGCAGCGGACTCATCGGTTCGATAAAACAAAAACCCCGCCAACCGGCGGGGTCCCCCAAATCCTTTTGAGCCTGCAAGCAAATCAGGCTTGCGGCGCGGCCCCATCTTCCGGAGCTGCCTCAGCGCCTTCGGCCTTGGCTTCGTCCTTCTTTTCGATCATCTCTTCCAGCGCGCCCGCGCCCTTGAAACCGGCGACGGCGGCGACCGCCTTGGTCAGCAGGCCGGCATCCGGATCGACTTTCTCGGCGGCTTCAACGGCGGCGACGGCGCCGGCGATCTTGCCCACTTCATCCAACAGTCCCATGGTCACCTCCGCGTGATTGAACGGGAGAGCCATCTTCCCACCGGCAAGCGGCGGAAGTGCAAGCAAAGTTAAAAATTTTCGGCGGGCGTTCGTTTGCGTACAGCGCGCGTCACTCCGCTTCTGCGCCGGCAGGGGTAGCGGTGAGCGCGGCAAGGCGCTGACGGGCGCTATCGGTAATCGGGCTCGATTGGCGCGTGGCAACGTCGATCTGCACAATCACCGATTGCGAGGTGGCGGCGCAGCGGCCATTCTGAAAGATGGCCTGTTCCAGCTTGACCGAGCTGCGGCCGACGCTTGCCACGCGCGTGCCGATCTGCACGGAGCCGGGCCAGAGAATTTCACTACGGAAATCGAGCACGAGCTGCGCGATGACGAACTCGCAGCCGGGCGCGGCCAGCGGGTTGTCGGGCGAGAAGAGCATCTCAACGCGACCCGTCTCCAGGTACGTGGCGAAGACGGCATTGTTGACGTGGCCCTGGCGGTCGGTGTCGCCGTAGCGGAGCTTGTCGGTCGAATGCAGCGGGTAATCGGAAAGGGATGGCGTGGTCGTCATGTGGGGGGGGGCGCGAAGTCTGGGGCAACCTGCTCATTCTGCCTGCCTTCCTGTGCAAACGCTGACCGGGTGACTGCACCGCAGCGCTTCCGTTGACTCGTATCAACGCGTTGCTTTCAGCAGCGCTTAAGTTGGAAGCAGACACCGACCGCGCACGGGCGCGGCCGCGGACATGGCAAGGAGGCCACATGAAAACCCTGGTACTGGCGACGGACGGATCGGCCTATTCCGATGCGGCAGCGCGCTGCATTGCCGACAAGACCCTCTTCGGCAGCGATGTGACGGTGCACGTCGTGCACTGCATGCCGGACCTTTCTGGCGATATCAAGTCGCTCGTCGGCAAGGCAGAGGTCGACGCTTGGTACGCGGAGGAAAGCACCGGCGCCATGGCATCGGTCTGCGCGGTCCTGGGTGCGGCTGGCGTGCCGTTCGAGCAGCATGCACTGGTGGGTTTTCCGCCCGACCGCATCGTGCATCACGCGCAAAGCGCGGGGGCCGCGGCCATCGTCATGGGCTCACATGGGCGCGGCGTGTTCGTCGAAGCCCTGATGGGCTCGGTGGCAGGCCGGGTGCTTGCCCATGCCGAATGCCCGGTGGTGCTGGTGAAGGCGCCCAAGGCTTGAAGGGGGCGGGGAGCGCGGAGCAGCTCAACTCCGCTGCGCGCCGCGCTACCCCAGCGGCGGTCCGTTGCTGCCGACGATGGGCGCGGCTGAGCGCGCATTGGCACCGCAGGCCGATGCGGTATGGTTTAGGATGAAGGCACCTTTTCGTCACATCCTGGGGGACCCCATGTCGCATCGCCGCCGTCTTGCGCTCGCCTTCGCGGGCGCCGCGCTGTTTGCTGCCGCCACGCCTTCGTTCGCCTATTTCCGTAACGTGCTGGCCAGCACCATCATCGGCTCGATGAGCCCGACGGAGCAGAAGTCGTTCACCAAGGCCATCGGCGATGTGCTGAAGAGCACCGCCGACAACACGCCCGCGCAATGGACCGCGCCGGCCAGAGGCAAGCAACCCGCCATCGACGCGACCATCACGCCGCTGGAATCCAAGACAGACGCAGGGCAATCGTGCCGCCGCCTGCAGAGCGAGCTGGCACGCGGCAGCAGCAAGGAACAGTGGACGGCATGGCTGTGCAAGCAGCCAAGCGGGGAATGGAAGTTGCGGCCGCTGGCGCAGTAAGGCATCGGCCACCGCGCGGCGATGGTTGAGCGAGCCACCAAGACCGGATGGCTCGCCCCCGGCTTCAATCAGCGGGCCGCCCGAAACGCCACCGCCAACCCCAGCAGAATCATCGCCATGCCCGCCATTGCAACCGGCGCAAGGCGATGCCCCAGCACCAAATCATCCAGCAGCGCCGTGACCACCGGCACAAGGTAGAACAGGCTCGTCACGTTGACGAGGTTGCCGCGCTGCATGAGCCGGTAGAAGAGCAACTGCGCCCCCACCGACATCACCACGCCCATCCACAGCAAGGCGGTGATGCCGGGCAGGCTGAGCGTGAAAGTCGGTGTTTGCGCGGGCAGCGCCAATGCAAACCCCGCACACAGAACGAGGCTCACCGCGTTCTGCAGCGGCAGCGTATCGATGGGCGACTGGTTCAGCCGCTTCTGGCAGATGGCGCCCACCGTCATGCTGAGGAGGGCGGCCAGCGCATAGCCGAGACCGGCCATCGGCACCTGGTGCGCATCGGCTCCGCCCACCACGAGCGATAGGCCGCCCAGTGCCAGCACGAGCCCGGCCATCCGCCGCGCAGACCACGTGCGCTCGGTCACCAGCAGCGTGAGCAGCGGCTGCACGCCGAGCACCGTTGCCAGCAGCCCGGGCGTGAGGCCGCGGTCCAGCGCGAGCAGATAGCAGATCGAATAGCCGCCGGTGAGCAACGCACCGGTGGCGGCCACCTTCAGGCGTGACCCCCGTGCCGGCCACCATTGCCCCCGCCGGAACCTGAGCCCCGCCAGCACCAAAGACGCGAGCGCAAAGCGCCCAACCAGAAACGCGAACGCCGGGACATGCTGCACCCCGATCTCCGCAAAGATTGCGCCGCTGCTCCACAGCAGCACGAATAGAACCGTCGCGCCGGACCCTGCCAGCGCGGCTTGCATGGAACGCATACCACTCACCTGTCGAAAAAGGATGTCGGGTTCCGGCGCGCAGGCGAGCGCCTGCCTCGGGCGTGTGCCCGAGCCTGGTTCAGATCAACCGGAAACGAAGCGGCTGAGAGTCAGCCGAGTGCGGGCAGATGTGGCGGCGGCGGCGCGCCGACGTCGTAGCCCGAACAGACGACAGGAGGAGGGAAGGGGCCGGGCCGCACGCACACGTCATCCACGCGGGCGCGAGGGCCGGCGGCGAGGAGGGTGGCGTGAAGTCGGGACATGAAGACGAAGATTCGGAGAATCGAAGAATCAGAATTGGCCGATGGCGTTGGAGCAGCCTATCGGGGTCGCGCGCATAGCGCAAGGTTGGCGCTACTTCAGGTACGACTTGATCACTTGCATCACCGTGTCGAGATCTTCCTGGCGCTGCGCCTCGGCGGGTTCCTTCACGACGTGATCCGTCAGGTGGCCCTCGATGACCGCCGCCATCAGCCCGTTGACCGCGCCGCGAATGGCCGCAATCTGCTGCAGGATGGCCGTGCAATCGCCCTCTTCAGCGAGTTGTTTTTCCAACGCTGCGGCTTGCCCCTGGATACGCCGCACGCGCGCCAGCAGCTTGGCTTTATCGCGGATGGTATGGGCCATGGATCAGGTATCGAGGTGGTGTAAATGATGCGGGAGGGTAGCATCACTATACTAGGGGGGAGTATATTTCGCCTACCCGAATTTATTGACTGCCATCCATGACCGCCTTCACCACCCTGCTGCAGCAAGGCAACGCCTGGCTGTTCGTTCCCAGTGCGATCCTGCTGGGTGCGCTTCATGGCCTGGAGCCTGGGCATTCCAAGACGATGATGGCGGCGTTCATTGTTGCTATCCGCGGCACGCTCACGCAGGCGGTGTTGCTGGGGCTGTCGGCCACGGTGTCGCACACGGCGGTGGTGTGGGCAGTAGCCATGGCAGGCCTGTACTTCGGCCGCAACTGGAACGCCGAAACCACCGAACCGTATTTTCAGGTGGTGTCTGCCGTGCTGATCGTGGCCGTGGCAGCGTGGATGATGTGGCGCACCTGGCGCAGTACCCACGCGGCGCACGACCACGACCACGACCATCATCACCATGATCACGATCACGGCCATGACGAGGTTCAGCGCATCGACACCGGCCATGGCGTCGTGCAGTTGGCGATCTTTGAAGACGGCGTTCCGCCGCGCTTCCGGCTGACGCGCGAGGGCACGCGCGGCACCGCTTGGTCGGCCGAGCAGGTGCAGGTTGTGACCGAGCGGCCCGACGGAAGCCGGCAGACCTTCCGCTTCGTCCAGCGCGATGGCTTTCTGGAATCGGAGCAATCCATTCCCGAGCCGCACGCGTTTGCGGCGCGCCTGTCGCTCGGGCACGAACACCATCGGCATGACTATGACGTCACGTTCACCGAGCATGACCACAACCATGACCATGGCGGGCTCGATGTGTCCTCTGCCGAATACCAGGACGCCCACGAACGCGCGCACGCCAACGACATCCGCCACCGCTTTGCCAACCGTGAAGTGACCACGGGCCAGATCATCGTGTTCGGGCTCACCGGCGGGCTGATTCCGTGCCCGGCGTCGATCACCGTGCTGCTGTTGTGCCTGCAACTCAAGAAGATCACCTTGGGCGCAGCGCTGGTGCTGTGCTTCAGCATCGGGCTGGCGCTCACGCTGGTGGCGTCTGGCGCGCTGGCGGCACTGAGCGTGAAACACGTCTCCCGCCGCTGGGGTGGCTTTGGTGAGTTTGCGCGCAAGGCGCCGTACCTCTCGGGCGCGCTGATTGCCCTGGTGGGGCTGTACGTGGGCTGGCAGGGCGTGCACGGGCTGATGCAACTGCCGTAGCAACGTCCACGTTTTTTTCTGCAAGGCTGCATCCATTGCCGCGCGGCCTGCGTATCTGCAGGTACAGGTTGGTGCGGCATGTTTTTCGTCGATGCAGTGTCAGGTTTGCATGCGCACCGCGACCAACCTGTGGGATCCGGGCGGCCACGCTCCGCCAGCGATCCGATGGGATGCCGCCTCCGGCGGCACGTTCACCGCTCGAGGAGTTCACCATGCATACCCGCCGCATTACCCTGGCCTTGCTTGCCACGCTTTCCGCTTCTGCCGCACTGTTCATCGCGCAACCGGCTTCGGCCGCGCAGGCCAAGTACGATCCGTACACGCAAGGCGCCGTCGACAAGACGGACCCGTTCACGCAAGGTGCAGACCGTCAGGCTGATACCTACGGCTATCTGTCGTGGAAGTACGATCGCTTCGATCCGTATGCGCAAGGCGCGGATCGGCAAGCCAGCGCACATGATGCGCTCGCATGGCGCGGCGATACGCGCTACCCCGGCGGCACGGACGGCGCAAGCGCATGATCGGCTGCGTATGGCATGAGAGGGGCCGCTAAGAGACACGGCCCCCTCTACGCCGGCATCACGTCGACGGCGTTGCCCCCTCGACGATCCGGTCGTACAGGGCACGTGCCGCTGGCGACAACTGCGCCGCCTTGCGCGTGACGAGCACCAGCGTGCGCGACACCTCCGGCTCGACCAGTTCCACCGTGCGGATCATCGGATACGCATTCTTCTGAATGGCGAGCCGCGGCACCACCGCCGCGCCCAACCCTTCCGCCACCAAGCCGAGTGCTGTTGAACTGCGCTGCACTTCGTAGAACGAATGCAGCATCACGCCACTCGCCTTGAGCGCGCCGTCGAGCAGGCTGCGGTTGCCGCTGACCTCGCCGGCAAAGATGAGCGGGTGGGGCTGCAAGGCTTGCCACCGGATGCGGCGGCGCTTGGCCAACGGATGATCGTCGCGGCAGATAAGGACATACGGATCGCTCGTCAGCGGCACGCTCACCAACTCCGGATGCTGGTCGCCCGCAATGCTGATGCCGAACTCGGCCTCACGCCGCAGCACCGCTTGCAGCACAGACGCCGATGCATGGTCGAGAATCTTCACGCGATCGTGCGGGCGGTGCTCGGAGAACGCGCGCAAGATGCGCGGCAGATATTGCACACCCACCGTCGGCACGCAGGCGATCGTGATGTCGCCGCGCTGGCTCAGGCCGGTCTCGCGAATCTCCGTGAGCGCATCGGACAGCTCGTTGAGCAGACGCCGCGCCTGCGGCAGGAAGCGTTCACCGATTTCCGTCAGCTCGGTCCGGCGCGTGGTGCGCTCCACCAGCGCGACGCCCAGGAACGCCTCCAACTTGCGCAGGCGCTGCGTGATCGCAGTCTGCGTCACGTGCAGCGTGTCAGCAGCTTGCGTGAAGCTGCCGCACTCCGCAATCGCCACAAATGCCTGCACGCCCAGCGTATCGATTTTCATCAGCTTCGTGAATCAATCCAGAAATTGAATTCATTTTACTGATCGATCAGGAAACCGGACACTTCGCGCATCGGCAAACGAAGGAGCGCATCGTGACGACCCCACACGATTGGTACGCGAAACAGTACGTGCAATTTGAGGACGAGCGCACGCGACCCGTCCGGGACCTGCTGGCCGCAGTGCCACCTACGCCCATCCATGTCGCCATCGACATCGGCTGCGGTCCGGGCAATTCAACGGAAGCGCTGATGGCGCGTGCGCCCGCCGCAGCCATTCGCGGCACCGACGCCTCGCCCGACATGATCCAGGCCGCACGCAAGCGCCTGCCCGACGTGCGCTTCGATGTCGCCGACATTGCCGCGTGGAATGAGCCCGGCGCGTACGACCTGATCCTCGCCAATGCGGTGCTGCAATGGCTGCCGTCGCATGAAACGCTGTTTCCGAAGCTCATCGGCAAGCTGGCGGCGGGTGGACACCTGGCCGTGCAGATGCCGGACAACCTCGATGAGCCGGCGCACCGCCTGATGCGCGAAGTGGCCGCCACGGGGCCGTGGGCCGGCAAGCTCAAGGGGGTGGAGCGCACGGAGCGCTTCGATGCGCGCCGCTATTACGCGCTGCTGTCGCCGCTGTGCGCGCGCGTCGACGTATGGCGCACCACGTACATGCACCCGCTGCAAGGCGGCGCGGATGCGGTGGTCGAATGGTTCAAGGGCAGCGCGTTGCGGCCGTTCCTGGCAGCGTTGAGCGAGGACGAGCGCCCCGCGTTCCTCGCGCGCTATCGAGACGCGATCGCCCAGGCCTATCCGGCATTCGATGATGGCACGGTGCTGCTGCCGTTCCCGCGCCTGTTCATCGTGGCCACACGCAAGTAGCTGGAGTTTCAGAAACAGAAACGCCAGCCACGAAAAAAGCCCGCTGATGCTGCCGCGGGCTTTTTTTGTCCGACCGCTGCGACGCTTAGCGCGCCGGGTTCAGGGTCAGGTTCATGTGACGGTTCACATCCTTGTACAGCAGGTAACGGAAGCGGCCCGGGCCACCCGAATAGCAGGCCTGCGGGCAGAACGCGCGCAGCCACATGAAGTCGCCAGCCTCCACCTCGACCCAGTCCTGGTTCAGGCGATAGACAGCCTTGCCTTCGAGCACATACAGGCCGTGCTCCATCACGTGCGTTTCGGCAAACGGAATCACGCCGCCCGGCTCGAACGTCACGATGTTCACGTGCATGTCGTGGCGCATGTCGCTCATGTCGACAAAGCGCGTCGTCACCCAGGCGCCGTTGGTGCCCGGCATCGGGATCGGCTCGATGTCCTGTTCGTTGGTGACGAAGGCTTCCGGCAAGGGAATGCCATCCACGACCTGGTAGTGCTTGCGGATCCAGTGGAAGCGCACCGCGGCATCGCTGAGGTTGTGCAGCGTCCAATCGGCGCCCGGGGGAATGAACGCGTAGCCGCCCGGCGTGAGCGTGTGCTTCTTGCCCTGCAGCGTCAGCTCGGCCTCGCCTTCAACAACGAACAGCACGGCTTCGGCGTTCTTGTCCTGCTCGGGCTTGTCGCTGCCGCCGCCCGGGTTCACTTCAACGATGTACTGCGAGAAGGTCTCGGCAAAGCCCGAGAGCGGGCGGGCGATCACCCACAGGCGCGTGTTGGTCCAGAACGGCAGCCAGCTCGTGACGATGTCGCGCATCACCCCTTTGGGGATCACCGCGTACGCCTCGGTGAACATCGCGCGATCGGTCAGCAGATCCGTCTGCGGCGGATGGCCGCCATGCGGCGCGTAATACGTGGTCTTAGACATATTGCATTCAGGCAATGGGTTGGTCCGGCCCCGGGCGCAAACAGCATCGGGCGGTTCGTACACGGGCGGCGTTGACGATAGCGAAGTCACTCACAATCGACCAATTAAATGTTGCGATGACTTCCATTCGATTTGCCACTACCCACTGGCCCCTGCGGTGCGCAGATCAGCGCGCCAGCATCAGATCGAGGTTCTGTACCGCCGCGCCTGAGGCGCCCTTGCCGAGGTTGTCGAACACCGCCGTGAGCAAGACCTGACCGTGGCCATTGGCGAACACACCCAGACGCATGTCGTTGGTGCCGTTGAGCGCCTGGGGATCCAGATGCGGCAAGGCGGACGACACCTGCTGCGGCATCACCTCCACATGCCGCGCACCAGCGTAGTGGTCGGTCAGACACGCGTGCAGCGCGGCCGCATCAACGCCGGTGTTGAGCAGGCGCAGTTCCAGCGGCACCGTCAACACGATGCCCTGGCGATATGCGCCGTAGGCCGGGACGAACATCGGCCGCTGCGTGAGCCCCGCATGCAACTGGATCTCCGGCGTGTGCTTGTGTGCCAGGCCCAGCCCATACACCTGGAACGGCAATGCATGCGCTGCTTCCGGCCCTTCGTAGGTTTCCACCGCGGCGCGGCCACCACCCGAATAGCCGGACACGGCATGAATGCTGATCGGGTAATCCGCCGGCACGAGGCCCGCCTGCACGAGCGGGCGCAACAGCCCAATCGCGCCGGTCGGATAGCAGCCCGGGTTGGTCACGCGCGACGCTGCGGCAACGCGATCGGCTTGCGCTTCGTTCATCTCCGGAAAGCCATACACCCAGCCCGGCGTGGTGCGATGCGCGGAGCTGGCGTCGATCACACGCACGCCCGGGTTGACGATGGTCGCCACCGCCTCGCGCGCAGCCGCATCGGGCAGGCACAGGATGGCGATATCGCAGGCGTTGATGGCCTCGGCGCGGCGTTGCGCATCTTTGCGCGCGGCGGCGGGTAGCGTCAGCAGTTTCAGGTCTTGCCGCTCCACACGGCCGCGCAGCCGCTCGTGAATCTGCAGGCCGGTGGTGCCTTGGTCGCCATCAATGAAGACGAGGGGAGTGGACATGACGGGGCGCTCCAGTGGAAAGAGAGTAGTGGCAAATGCGAACCCCCATCTTCGAGCGGCACCTAGAATATGAAAAGTTGAATTTCCCAACCATCACATTCAGCTTTTCTGAATCATGCGAGAAATCAGTCTGGACCGCCTGCGCACCCTCGTGGAAGTGGCCGGCCGCGGCTCGTTTGCCGACGCGGCTCGGGCCCTGCATCTCGCGGCGCCCACGGTCAGCCTGCACATCGCCGAGCTGGAAGACCGCGTGGGCGCGCAACTTCTCTCACGCAAGCGCGGGCAGGTGCAGCCCACCGCCATTGGCGAGGTGATGGTGGACCGCGCCCGCAAGCTGCTCGCCGATGCCGAACAGGCGCTGGACGATATCCAACGGCAAGTGCAGGGCCTGAGCGGGCGCGTGCGGCTGGGCGCTTCCACCGGGGCGATCGCACATCTGCTGCCACAGGCGTTGGAGGTGCTGCGGCAAGACCACCCCGCCATCGACGTGCAGGTGGCGGTGCTCACCTCGCAGGAAACGCTGGTGGGGCTCGCCGATGGGGCCTTGGATATTGGCCTGGTGGCGCTGCCGCAATCGCAGGTGGCCGGCCTCGCCATCAAACCGTGGCGGCGCGACCCAGTCATGGCGTTCCTGCCGGCGCACTGGACGAGCCCGGCGCGCATCACGCCCGCGTGGCTGTCTGCACAATCGCTGATTCTGAACGACGCCACCACACGACTCTCGCGCCAGACGACCGAATGGTTCGCGGCGGGCGGCCATCATCCCGTACCGCGCATCCAGCTCAACTACAACGACGCCATCAAGAGCCTGGTCGCGGCCGGTTATGGTGCAACGCTGCTGCCGCATGAGGCATCGGACGCGCCATCGGATACGCGCATCACCATGCGCCCGCTGCGGCCGGCCTTGTGGCGAGAGCTTGGTATCGCCCACCGGGCCGGTCATGTAGAGCGATCGACACAGCACGTGCTCGACGTGCTTTGGATGCTCCGGGCGAAATAGCGCATTGCACGCCTCGAAATCGTGACGAGGCGCAGAATCCCGCTTGAATAAAGTTTGACTTCTTGTGTCGCGACAACTATCGTAAGATATGTTTTTTGACACACTGCGGTGTGCCAGCCGGCCGGTTCCGGCTCCAGCCTGCGCGCGCCGCCTCCTCCCTTTCTTCGCTCGCCCTCATGCCCTTACTTGATTCTTCGCGCGAGCGCTGGTTGCTCTGGCTGCTCGCGCTCACGCAGTTCACCGTCATCATGGATTTCATGGTGATGATGCCGCTTGGTCCGCAGATCATGCATACGTTTGGCATCGGTCCGGCGGCGTTCGCCACGGCGGTGTCGGTGTATTCGCTGTGCTCGGGTGCTTCCGGCCTGCTGGCCGCCACCTATGTCGACCGCTTTGACCGGCGCCGCCTGCTGCTGACCGTCTACGGCCTCTTCACGCTGGCCAACCTGGCCTGCGCGCTGTCGGGCAGCTACGGCATGCTGCTGTTTGCCCGCGCCTTTGCGGGCGTCACGGGCGGCGTGCTCGGGTCGATCATCATGGCCGTGCTGTCAGACGTGGTGCCACCCGCACGGCGCGGCGCCGCCACTGGTGTGGTGATGTCGTCGTTTGCGCTGGCGGCCATGGCGGGCGTGCCCGTGGGCATTGCCATTGGCGCGCACTTCGGCTGGTCGGCGCCGTTCTTCCTGCTGACAGCGCTCACGGTGCTGATCTGGCTGGGCGCACGGCAGACCATTCCGCCGCTGGCCGAACATCTGGCAGGCAAGCGCAGCCAGACGCTGGGCGAGATCCTTTCCGGCCTGTGGCAATTGCTCACCAACCCGCGCCACCTGCGCGCCTTTGTGCTGACTTTCGTGATGATGGGCTCGCACATGATGGTGATTCCGTTCATCTCGCCGGTGCTGGTGGCCAACCACGGGGTGTCGCCAGAAAACCTGTCATGGCTGTACGTGGCCGGCGGCGCGGCGTCGTTCTTCAGCTCGCGCGCCGTGGGCAAGCTGGCCGACCGTTACGGCCGCCGCCGCGTGTTCGTGGGCGCCGCACTGCTGGCGTTCATCCCGGTGCTGGTGATGACGCATCTGCCCGACTGGCCCTTCATCGGCATGCTGCTGTTCTTCCCGTTCTTCATGGTGATCCTCTCCAGCCGTATGGTGCCGATGCAAGCGCTGATGACGACGGTGCCCGCCCCGCAGGTGCGCGGTGCGTTTCTGTCGGCCAACAGCGCTGTGATGTCGGTGGGTACCGGCGTAGGTGCGTGGCTGGGCGGGCTACTGCTGTCCAGTGGCGCGGGTGGACGCATCGAAGGCTATGGCCTCAACGGCTGGCTGGCCGTGGCGGCGGGGTTGTTCTGCGTGTTCTGGGTGAGCCAGGTGAAGGGATCCGATACACACGGCGACCCGTCGCTGGGTGCCTCTCCGGCATCCGCCGGAGCGTCCGGTCCGCAAACGGCGCCGCAAGCGCCGCGAGCCGAAAAGGCCTGAGGGGTTATTCGGCTTCCAGCACCATCTTCAGCTTCACCAGGTCACGCTGCACCCATTCGGCATCGGCGTTGAATTGTGCGTCGTCCATGTTCGGTTGCTGAAACAGCGTGAGCGAGACGGTAGTGCCCGCGCCGTTGCGCACCACGCGCAGCGGCACGTAGACGATCGATCCGTCCGGCAGGCGGACCCAGTGATCGGCAATGCCAAATTCATTGGGCGGGCTGAAGCGGATGAACACGCTGCCTTCGTCGCTGTTGGGTGCGGCCTTGGCGATCCACTCGTCGGGTGCCGCGCCCGAACCCTGTGTGCCGGGCGCAAGCCCTTCCGACAGGCCTGTCGCCCAGATCGGGAAGTTCAGCGGCTCGGCCAGGAACATGGCCACATCATCGAAGTGACGCTCGACATTCACGCTTAGGGTGCGGACGTTGTGCAGCATGTGGCCTCCGTGGGCGGTGCGCGCCGTGCGAGGCAGTATATGCGGCGCTCAGGCGGGCAGCTTGCGAAAGCTGATGGCCAGGCGGTTCCACGTGTTGATGGTGCTGACCAGCAGCGTGAGATCGACCAGCTCGGCATCGGAGAACTGCGCCCGCACGGACTGCCAGACGTCATCCGGCACGCGCGTTTGTGCGACGAGGGTGACGGCTTCCGTCCACGCCAGCGCGGCGCGCTCGCGGTCGGTAAAGAACGGCGTTTCATGCCAGACGGACACGGTAGCCAGGCGGCGGTTGTCTTCACCGCCCTTGCGGGCATCGGCGGTGTGCAGGTCGACGCAATAGGCGCAGCCGTTGATTTGCGAGGCGCGCAGACGCACGAGTTCAGTCAGCGGTTTTTCCAGCGTGCTTTTGGTCAGCGCTTTTTCGAGGCCCATGACCGCCTGGATAGCGGCGGGATTGCTTTGATAGAAGTCGAGGCGGGGTTCCATGAGATGGCTCCTGTGCTTGAGAACTGGAGCCAGTCTAGGCGCCGCAGTGGCACCTTGAAATTGCCAATCCCAGCGAATATCAGGTAGCCACTGTAGCCAACACTTCCGCCAGCTTGCCGAGGCCCGCGTCGATCTCCGCAACGTTCACATGGCCATAGCCGATCAGCAGCCCAGGCTGCGGCGGCCGCGCCACATGCATCCTGGCTGTGCCGTATAGCCCGACGCCCACGCTCTCCGCCAACTTGACCAGCTCGGCTTCCGCCAACGGCGTTTGCAACTGCGCTGCCATGTGAATGCCCGCCGCCGACGGCACGGGCGCCAGCCACGGTGCCAGCGGGCCACGCAGATGCTGCAGCAGCGCATTGCGGCGTGCCGCGTACTCCTTGTGCATGCGGCGCAGGTACTTGCCGAAATCGCCGTCGAGCATGAACTTGGCCAGCACCGCCTGCATGAGCGATTCACTGTGCCAGTCGGCCACCTGCTTGGCGTGCCGCAGCGGCGCCACCAACGAAGCGGGTGGCACCACGTAGCCGATGCGCAGCTCCGGAAAGATCGTTTTGGAGAACGTGCCCACGTAAGCCACGCAACCGGCGGCGTCCAGGCTCTTGAGCGATTCCATGGGGCGGCCGTCGAAGCGGAATTCACTGTCGTAATCGTCTTCGATGACCAGCGCGTCATGGCGCTGCGCCCAATCGAGCAGTTGCGCTCGGCGCGCCAAGCTCATCGGCATGCCCAACGGAAACTGGTGCGACGGTGTTACGTAGACGAGCTTCGCGTGCTTCGGCAGCGCATCGACGACCAGGCCTTCAGCGTCTACCGGCACCGGCACGACCTTGGCACCCAGCGCCTGCAGCGCAATGCGTGCGGGCGGGTAACCGGGGTCTTCGATCGCCACCGTATCGCCGGGGCGCACGAGCACACGGGCGATCAGGTCGATGGCCTGCTGCGCGCCCTGCGTGACGACAATATCGCCCCACGCACACACCACCGCGCGGCTGAATGCGAGATAGCGCGAAATGGCCAGGCGCAGCGCCTGGTCGCCCGCCGGGTCGTGATAGCCGCCGCGCCCGCGGGCCTGCTGGCGCAGCGCATGCGCAACACAACGCCGCCACACGTCGAACGGGAAGAGGCGCTTCTCCGTCACGCCGCCCACAAAGTCGTAGACGAGGTTCGCGCGCGGGACGGGCAGCACCGCAGGCATGTTGTTCCAGGGCGTGTCGAAGGTGCGTACGGCCGGCGTGGGCGACGCAAGTTGTACCGCAGGCGAAGCGGCCGGCGTGCGGGCGCGCAACCCTTCGGTGGCTTCGGCCACGAAGGTGCCGGAGCCGGCGCGCGGCTGCAGATAGCCCTCGGCGATGAGGCGTTCGAATACGTCGAGCGTGGTCTTGCGCGACACACCAATCTGCAGCGCAAGGTCGCGCGTGGAGGGCAGACGCTCACCCGGCACGAGCCGGCCATCGAGGATGGCGGTGCGGAGTTGTCGATAGAGCTGGCCGGCAAGGTCGTGCCGGCCGTGGATCGTCAAATGGACATCCATCGTGGGCGCAGTGTGCTAAGGGGCTGCGCCATTCTACGGAAGCCGCCGGAGGCGGGAAGGGCAGGGGTGAAGCTCAGCCTTCCCGGCCGTCAGCGCGCGGCGCCATCAGCCACGGCGTATAGCGCCACAGGTACGCCACGAACGCCGCCACCCACAGCACGCTCGCCCCGCCGATCCACACTTCGCGCGGCAAGAAGGCGGGCCCCGCCACGCGCACGACTGCAGCCAGCGCGACGGCTGCGTAGGCGAAATTCTCTGCCCGGCCCGTGCGCAGCATCCGGCCGGTGTGGCCCAGCGCGGTGCGCGTGATCATGGCGATGATGGCACCTCCGATTGCCCCCGCCGTGAGCGCATGCAGCGCGGTGGAACGATCGCCCCAACCGAGCGCTGCGGCGGCCAACATGGCAAAGCCGATGGGCAGAAAGGCATACGCCACATGCAAGATGGAGACGATGGGCGTGCGCAGCGTGCGGCGCGTGTCCCAGCCGGCCCAGCGGACGGCCTGCACGACTGCCGCCGCCGCAAACACGATGGCCGGAACAATGCCTTGAAGCGGCGTCGCCAGCATGACAACGGCCAGCGCCGTCGCCGGCACGATGGCGCGCTCGGCCCACACCACGCGGCGCACGTGTGCACCAGGAACGGCGTTGGACGTGAACATCGGGATGACGCGCCCGCCAATGACCGTGACGAACAGGCAGACCAGCCCGGCGGCCGCATCGAGGCAGCGCAATGCGGCCAGCGGCGCCTCCAGTGCCAGCGCCGCATGGAACGCGGCGTTGATGGCACCGAGCACCAGCAACGCGATCGCCAAGCCGTAGTTGCGTGCGCTTTTTGCGCGCCTCAGGACGCGCAGGAACGCCACGCCGCACGCCGGCAGGAACGCCACATCCGCCGCCACGGCCAGCGGCACGGGACCCGTCCACATCAGCACACGCGCCGCCAGCCACAGCGCAGCCAGCGCAGCGAGTTGCGCGCCTTGTGGCGTCTGCAGGCCCGTCCAGTTCTTGCCCGCGGTGAAGAGGAAACCCACCACCACCGCTGCCGCAAAGCCGAACACCATCTCGTGGGCATGCCAGAACAGCGGCGCCATGGTGGCCGGACCCTGCGCCGACGGCAGCACCCCCAGCAGCAACGCTGCCCACAACGCCATGCCCAGCGCGGCAAACGCGGCTGCGAGCAGGTAGAACGGCCGGAAGCCGAGCGCGAAGACCGCTCGCCCCGTGTAAGGCACGCGGCTTGCCGGGTCGGGCTTGCCGATGGTGAGCAACGGGGCTTGGCGGGGCATGGTGATTTCCGTGGTTCAGGTCAGAGGATGTCGTCCAGCAGATCGGGGCCGAACACTTCGCGGTGGATGCGCTCCGACGGCACGCCGCTGGCGAGCAGCGCCGCGCGCTGTGCCTGCATGAACGGCAGCGGGCCGCAGAGATAGAAGTCCGCTTCCGTGCCGTTGTCGCGCACGAACGTGTCGACCGTCATGCGGCCGGGCTGGGCCGGGCGCTGTGCGAACTCCGCGTCTTCGCCGGACTCCAGGAACACGTGCGCTTCAAACGCCGGCAGCGCTTGTGCGGCACGCTCCAGATCATCGGCGTGGGCGACATGCGAGGCCGCACGACCGGCGTGGCTGAAGACGATCTTGCGCGCGCTGTTCTGCTGCGCGAGCGTGTTGAGCGCCGAGATCATGGGTGTGATGCCAACACCGGCCGACATCAGCACGATCGGGTTGTCGGTTGCCAGTTGCGGCACGAAGTCGCCGTAGGGTTGGCTGACCAGCAGGACATCGCCCTCGCGCGCATTGGCGTGCAGCCAGCTCGACACGGTGCCCGCCGGGCGATCGGCATCACCCGCATCGCGCTTGACCGAAATACGCCACGTGCGTCCATTCGGCGCATCCGACAGGCTGTACTGGCGCTGCTGCAGCGCGCCCGGCGCCAGCTCCACTTGCACCGAGATGTATTGACCCGGCAGGAAATCGGCCAGCGGCGCATCACCCACGGCTTCGAGCGTGAGCGAGACCACGTCTTCGGCCTGCTGACGGCGCTCGACAATGCGCACCGGCTGACGATGGTCGGGGCCGCTGCCGGTGTGCTGGTACAGGCGTGCTTCAGCCGCAATCAGCTCGGCCGCGAGCAGCCAATAGGCCTCGTCCCAGGCGGCAAGCAGGTCGGGCGTGGCGGCATCGCCCAGCACTTCGGCAATCGCACCCAGCAGGTGGCGCGCGACGATGGGGTAGTGGCTCGGCTTGATGCCCACAGCGGCATGCTTGTGCACGATGCGGTTGACCACGGGCGCCAGCGCCGCGTTGTTGCCATGGTTGGCGGCGTACGCAAACACTGCCGACGCCAGCGACTGCTGCTGCGACCCATTGGCCTGGTTGCCCATGTTGAACACGTTGGTCAGCTCGGGGTGGCTGGCGAACATGTTGCGATAGAAGGTCTGGGTGATGGTCAAGCCGTGCTCGCGCAGCACAGGAACGCTGGCATCGATATAGGGCTTGGACTTGTCGGACAGCATGCTGGACTCCAAATATGCGTGAAATATGCAACAAATAAGACGGGGGGCGCCGTCACGCTTTGTTCTGGTTGGCCTGGTGCTCAGGCAACCGCTTGCATTGGATTCTATTAAACATATATTTGTGATGCAACAAATTGACCTGCGGCAAACCGGCGCATCTTGGAGGCAACTTCCCGATAAGATGTGCCTCTCATGAATGTTTTTATCTGCGGCAAACCCGCACGCCCGCCATGCGACTGACCGACTACACCGACTACGCCCTGCGCACGCTGATCTACGTGGCCGTGCACCCGGACGAACTCGTCACGATCCAGCGCATTGCGGATGCCTTCGACATTCCCAAGAACCACCTCATCAAGATCGTCCAGCAGCTCGGGCAGGACGGCTTCCTGCACACCGTGCGCGGGCGCGCGGGCGGCATCACGCTCGGCCGCCCAGCGGCCGAAATCAACCTTGGCGATGTGGTGCGCGCCACCGAGCCCGACTTCCGCATGGTCGAGTGCTTCCATGGCGACGACAACCACTGCGTCATCACGCGCGTGTGCGGCTTGCGGGGCGTGCTGCACGCGGCGTTGCGGGCGTACTTTGAGGTCCTCAATGGCTACACGCTGGAGGATCTGGTCGACAAGCCGAACGCGGTCAGCCGGGCGTTGGGAGAGGCGCCGCTACCGATGCCGCGTGCGACCAAGCGCAAGGTGGGCTGATCGGCGCGCACCGGAACGCTCTTCCGGTGGCTACCGGGCGCATCTTCAATGCCTTGACCTTGGCGTCCTTCCAGTCCGTCGTCCGTTCGAACTTCGGGCACCACCGGAGCGGCGGCTGATGGGCTGGAGAAACTGTAGTCGTGCAGATCCACCCACCGCGCTGCACTGGCGCAACTCGACGCGCTGTTTGCCTCGCTGCAGCACCGTCCGTTTGCAGGACTGCTCTGACGCACCGCGCCCACTCCGGCGCAAGTTGACAACGTTTGACAACAACCGTGCCTGACGCCGCCTAGATTGTCTGCTCCGCAAACAATCGGCACCCAGGCTTCACGCCGCCCGCACACGCGCGGCGGCGCCGTGCCCGACACGCTGTCGGCCCGCAGCCCAGGTGCCCGCCATCTGGGGCAGGCAATGAGCGACAAACGTGTCGACACCAAACATGCACGAACATTTGAGAGTATCCGGCAACTGAACGAGGACGATTCCGAGTTCTGGTTTGCGCGGGACTTGGCGCCGGTGCTGGAATACCAAGCTTGGCGCAACTTTGTGCAAGTCATTGAAAAGGCCAAGCTGGCCTGCGAGCGCTCCGGCCAGGCCACCGACCACCATTTTGTCGAGTTCGACAAAATGGTCGAGCTCGGCTCCGGTGCCGCCCGTCGGGTGACGGACTACCGGCTCACCCGATACGCCTGCTACCTCATCGTTCAGAACGGCGACCCTTCCAAGCCCGTCATCGCCAACGGGCAGACGTACTTTGCCGTGCAGACACGCCGGCAGGAACTGGCGGATGAGGGGCGTCTAGGCCAGCTATCCGAAGACGCCCGCCGCCTCATGCTTCGCGGCGAGCTGACCGAGCACAACAAAGCGCTCACGAGTGCCGCCAAGAAGGCTGGCGTGGAGTCCGGGCTGGACTACGCCATCTTCCAGGACCACGGCTACAAAGGCCTCTACGGCGGTCTGGGCGCCAAAGACATCCACACGACGAAAAGCCTGAAGAAGAGCCAGAAGATCCTGGACCACATGGGCAGCACGGAACTGGCCGCCAACCTGTTCCGCGCCACGCAGACGGAAGACAAGCTGCGGCGCGACAACGTGCGTGGCAAGCGCCAGGCCAATGAGACGCATCGAGAGGTAGGCGCCAAGGTGCGCCAGACCATTGCCGAGATCGGCGGCACCATGCCCGAGAAACTGCCTACGCCAGCCAAGAGCATCAAGCAGATCGAGAAAGAACTTCGGCAGCTGAAGAGTGACGCCGAGCCCTCTGAGCCGGAAAATACTTGAATGCCGGCTGCCGTGGCACGGCCTGATTCCCGCGGCCAGCCAGGCACTTCGCTCGCGCTCTGGCTACGCCTCTGGCCAGAGCTATGGCAAGTGCTGGCGACGCACCCAACCGCGCCACCAGACCTGTTTTGCGTTTTGGCACGCAATCTTGCGAGCGCAATGTCTAACGGGTCTGCAGGGGCAGTGCAGGCGGCTCTAGTCAACGAACCGCATGCCCGCCGCACGTTGTTCGCCATATCACAGCAGGCAGCATTGCCGACGAAGCGGCGCTGCCGGCGTTCGCGCATGAGGCGCACGACGCCACCATGGCTGACGTAGCCCGCGCGCCGCTTCTACCTAGCGTGTCTCTTCCGCGCTCACCGCATCACCGCGCAGGCATGTTCGCTGCTGCAAGACGGTTGTTGGCCGCGCCATTTCCGGTGAGGGCCTAATCAACCGACCAGCGGAGGTCTCATGAAACCGAATCGCGACAAGAGCAAGCACGCATCGCACTCGAAATCGACGTCCCAGAGCCAGCGCAGCAGCGCATCCGGCAACGAGCGTGGCGGACACGCCAGCCACGGCAGCGCCGGCAAATCGTCTGAACGTGCGGGTGCCAAGTCGCACGAGCGCGGCACACAGGGCGGCAGCGGGCGTGAACACGCAACGCATTCGCCGATCGGCATTCAGAAGGCCCTGAAGGGCGCGTCCTACCGGCGAAGAAGCAGGAGCTGGTGAAGACCGCGCAGGCCAACGGCGCAGACGACAGCACGCTCAGGACGCTCAGGACGCTGCGCGATATGCCCGGCGACGAGTACGACACGCCGGCCGCCGTTTCCAAGGCCATCGGCCACGAAATGTGATGCGCACCCGCGCAGGAGGACGATTCATGAACCGATCGACACAGCATATTGGCGCGCGCCGTGTTGCCGCGTCGGCTGTTGGGGCGCGCTGGGCTGTGGCGGGGCGCTTGGTATAGCGCAGGCAGCGGCGGGCAAGTCCGACAGATGGCGGAGCAGTTAAAACCCGCCGTGAAATAATTCCTCGCTACGTCCGCCAAGGCCTTGCCCTGACGCCGGGACAAATCGCGATGCACGCGGCCCCCTTTTGGGGCCGTTTTCTTTGCGCGCTGTTTGCGTGTCCAACCGCTTCGTTTTGGGCCACGCCGCTTCCTGTTTTCATGCCGCTTCGTCACTAAATTTTCATGGTTTCCCGCCAAGATTCGGCCGCGCAAACGTTTTAGTCGTGCAAGAGCCGCCCACACGCATGGGTGGTCGGAAGCGTTTGCCCGACCTCATCGAATCGACAGGAAACCACAATGCTTTCGACCAAGAAAACGCTGCTCGCGATTGCGGTGCCGGCGTGCATGACCCTCGGCCTGTACGCGTGCGGCGGCAGCGACGACCCCGCGCCCACGAGCACTGCAGGCACCTCGCCGGCACCGACGACGCCCACCACGCCGACACAGCCCGCCAAGCCGCAGGGTATGTGGACGATGGGCGACCTGCACGTGCACACGGCGGAGTCCGTCGATGCCGTCACGCCGCTGTCCACGGTGCTCGACCACGCGTTCGACCTCAACGGCTTGGACTGGATGGCCGTATCGAACCACCTGCGCCCGTCGCCGCGCGATGCCACGGGCGCCGCGCTTGCGGGCGGCTCCATTGCCGCGTCCGCCGGGATCGCCAAGTACGAGATGCCCGCCATTGCGCAGGCGCAGGCGGCAGGCAAGTACGCCGGCAAGCTGATCTTCTCGGCTGCCGAGTGGGACATGCCCACGCACGACCACCTGAACGTCGGCATCTTTGATGGCTCCGACAAGCTGCAGACGTCGGCCAAGGGCCTGAACAAGTTCGAATACTTCTTCACGCAGCAGTCCGCATCGCTGTTCGACCCGAACGATGTGACCGCGTGGCAGCAGGAAGGCCCGCGCGCCGGCACCACGCATGCCGATGTGGTCAATGCCTTCAAGTGGCTCAAGACGAATTACCCGAACTCGAGCTACGGCCTGATCAACCATCCGTCGCGCAACCCGGGCAAGTACACGGTGGCGGACTTCCGCGAGTTCAACGACACCGCACCCGACATCATGTTCGGCATCGAAGGCATGGTCGGCAACCAGATGGAACCCGACCGCGGCGGCTATACCAGCGCCTACACCGACGCCAACCTGAAGAACCGCACCTACGGCGGCGTCGATTACGTGGTCGCGCAAGTCGGCGGCATCTGGGATGCGCTGCTCGGCGAGGGCCGCCGCGTCTGGAACTTTGCCGATTCCGACCACCACTTTGAAGTGGACGCCACGCAGCAGTTCAGCAGCGGCTATTACCCCGGCGAATACGCCAAGACCTACATCTGGCTGCCGGGCACCAGCACCGACCTGAAGACACTGCTGACGGCCATGCGCTCGGGCAAATCGTTCGCCGTGTTTGGCGACCTCATCAACGCGCTGGACTTCAGTGCGGGTACCACGACCACGTCAACCGACATGGGCGGCACGCTCTCGGCCAAGGCCGGTGATAAGGTGACGATCACCATCCGCTTCAAGAGCCCCGACCATAACAACTACGAGTACCCGCTGGGCAGCGGCTTCAAGGTCAACATGCGTCCGGTGGTGGATCACGTTGATCTGATTGCGGGCGACGTGACGGGCAAGGCTGCATCGGGCACGCCAGCCTATGCGAAAGACACCAATGACTCCACCAAAGTCATCGCCACGTTCACGAAGGCAGACTGGAAGGTCGACGCCGACGGCTACAACAGCATCACGTACACCTACACAGCGGCCAAGAACCAGTACTTCCGCCTGCGCGGCACCAACCTCGGCATGAACGTGTCGGGCGAAACCAGTAACGGCAACCCGCTGCCGGATCAGAAGACTGTGGTGACGGAAAACGCCGCGCGCTTCAACGCCATCAACGATCGCAACTACAACGATCTGTGGTTCTACTCGAACCCAGTGTTTGTGTCGGTGCAATAAACGCCGAAGCAGTAAGGCAGCGGCGGTGACTTACGCGGCGGCGGGCCCACTCGTCCGCCGCAGCCAAACCGTCACCGCCAGCCCGGCGCCACCCGGCCCGGGCGCCAGCGCAATCTGGCCGCCCATGCGATCCACGATCTGACGCACGATCGCCAGACCCAGGCCGCTACCCTGGGTCTGCGTGCCTTCCAGACGCGTGAAGCGCTCGAACACGCGTGTGTACGCCTCGGGCGGAATGCCGGGGCCGTCGTCGGTCACGGACAGGATGGCCCAACCGTAGTCCGCCGACACCTGCACCGTCACGTGGCCGCCTTCCTGCGTGTAACGCACGGCGTTGTCGACCAGGTTGAACAGCAGGGCAGCGATCAGCGTGCGATTGCCTGACGTCCACACGGGCAGCTCGGCAGGCTCGATGCCCAGATCGATCCGGCGGCCGTCGGCCAGCAGCGCAAGGTCTTCGAGCACGGTGCGCGCCACTTGCGAGAGGTCGACCACCTCGCTCGTCGCGGCCGATGCTTCGGCCTGAGACAGCAGCAGCAAATCGTTGATGAGATCCGCCAGGTTGCGCGTGCTGGTTCGCGCGGCCTTCAGGACTTCGTGCAGCGCGGCATCTGCGTTGGTTTGCGCTGCCACCTGCATCTGCGTATCGAGAATCGCGAGCGGCGTGCGCATCTGGTGCGCAGCGTCGGCAATGAAGCGCTTCTGCGTGATCGCGTTGTCGGCAATGCGCTGCAGGTATTGGTTGAACGCCCCCGCAATCGGCTGCAGCTCGTGCTGCAAGCCATCGGGGTCGAGCGGTGCAAGATCGGTAGGCGCGCGCGCCGACACATTGCCGGCCAATCGCAAGATCGGCCGCAGTTCGAGCGTCAGGCCGATGAGGATCATTGCCAGTGCCAGCCCCACCAGGGCGAGCTGGCGCACGGTGCCGGGCCACCACAACTGGCGGACCATCGCGTCACGACCGTTCATGGTTTGCGCGACGCGCGTGACGACGCGCTCGGTACGGCCCGCGTCGTACATGGTGCGCACCACGGCGGCCACATGCACGGGCTGGCCTTCCACGGTATCGGTGTAGGTGCCGGCGTCGGCCAGGCCGGCCGCGTCAAACGCCGGGCGCGTGCCAAAGTCGAGCCGTCCGGCCAGCAGGCGCCCGTGCTCGGTGCTGACCTGGTATGCCACCTGATCGCGCACCGGTGTTTCAGGCGCGGCAAATACGGCCAGCGCAGCCGGCGGCACCGACACACGCAGGCGGCCTTCGTCCCATTCGATCTGACCGCTGATCATCTGCGCGGCCGTGTCGAGCGCATGGAAGTGCACGAGATCGGCGTTGTGACGTGCGGCGGCCAGGTCGAGCCAGCCATCGGCCGCCACGTAGACGACCAGCGGCAATGCCAGCCACAACACCAGCCGCGCACGCAGGCTGCGCGCCCGCGTTGGGGCGGACTGCGCTGGTGCTTGATCAGGACTGCGCGGCGGAGGCATCGCGCAGCAGGTAACCGAGGCCGCGCAGCGTGACGATGGTGGCGGCGGAATGCTCCAGCTTCTTGCGCAGGCGGTGGATGTAGATCTCGATGGCCTCGGGGCTGGCTTCGTCATCCATCCCGAACACGCCGTTCACCAGCGCCGGTTTGGACACCGTGCGCCCCAGCTTGAGCATCAGGATTTCCAGCACGGTGTGCTCGCGCGCAGGCAGCACCAGTGGCTGACCGGCCAGGTTGAAGGTGCGGCTGCCGGTGTGGTAGGTCAGGTCGCCGCATTGCAGTTCGACGGACTGATCGGGGGCGCTGCGCCGCACCAGCACCTGGATGCGTGCAATCAGCTCGCGAATCTCGAACGGCTTGACGAGGTAGTCATCGGCGCCGGCACCCAGGCAGGCAACCTTGTCGTCGATCCCGCCGCTGGCCGTGAGGATCAGCACCGGCACCGGGTTGCGCCGGCCACGCAAACGTTGCAATACACCTTGCCCCGACAAGGTGGGCAATTGCAGATCAAGCAGCACCACATCGTAGTGTTGCGTAAGCAACAGCGTGTCGGCGGATTCGCCATCGGTGGCGTGATCCACGGTGAAATGGGCGCGGCGCAGGGCCTCAGAGAGCCAGTGCGCCAGCGGGGCGTTGTCTTCGATCAGGAGCAGCTTCATGCGAAAACAGCGCGTCCGAAAAATGAAAGCGATTTGTGGGTTGCCGCTTCCTAGAATGGTGGCGGCTGCCTACGCGCGCCGGAGGCATCACTCACCAGATCCGGACCGCGCGATACTGATATCTACAAAAGAGCCGGAGACAACTCAATGGGTGTTTTTACCTGCAGGACCGCCCGCGCACGCGGCGTCCGGGGCTGGGTCACGCCGTGGCTCGCTGCCTTTCTGGCCGTGGCAACTTCGCATGCCCTTGCACAAGACCCGGCGCGCCTGACGCTCATGGTCAGCGGCACCGCCAAGATGATCTACCTGCCCGCTACGTTAGCGCAGCGCCTGGGCTATTTCCATGACGAAGGGCTCGACGTGGAACTGCTCTCGCAGCCCGCCGGCGTCGATGCGGAAAGCGAACTGCTCACCGGCTTTGCGCAAGGCGTGGTCGGCTTTTATGACCACACCATCGACCTGCAGGCCAAGGGCAAGGAAGTGCGCGCCATTGTCGTATTCAGTCAGGTGCCGGGCGAGGCGGAAGTCGTGTCGACACGGTTGCCGGCGACGGTGCAGTCCATGCGTGACCTGCGCGGCCGCACGCTGGGCGTGACGGGGCTGGGCGCATCCACCAGCTTTCTCACGCGTTACCTGATGACGCAGCAGGGGCTGTCGGCCGGCGACTACACCATGCTGCCAGTCGGCGCCGAACGCAGCTTCGTCACCGCGCTGCGCAGCGGCCGCATCGATGCCGGCATGACCACCGACCCGACGGTCTCGCGCCTCGTGCACAGCGGCGAAGCACGCGTGCTGCTCGACTTGCGCACGCTGGAGAGCACGCGTGCCGCGCTGGGCGGTTCGTATCCGGCCGCGTGTCTGTACTTGCAGACCGAATGGCTGGAAGCACATCCGGACGTCGCCGCCAAACTGGCCCGCGCATTCGTGCGCACCCTGCGTTACATGCACACGCACGGTGCTGAAGACATTGCCGGACGCATGCCGCCTGAATTCCGGCGGGATCATCCCGAGCTGTACACAAAAGCGCTTGCCGCCGCGTTGCCCACCTTCAGCACCGACGGACGCATGCCGGACGACGGCCCACCCACCGTCCTGCGCGTCCTCGCCGCCAGCAATGCCAACGCGCGCGACAAGCACATCGACCTCTCGCGCACCTACACCAACAAGTTTGTCGATCAGGTGCGCGAGCGCCGCTAGCTCAAACCAAACACTCGCTTAGAAGCGCGTGCGCATACCGACGCCAAACTCCGTCTGGCTGTTGTGGCCGTTGGTGCCGCCCACGATGTACTGATCCTTGAGCTTCATGTAGTCCGCCGCCACGTAGAACTCCGTGCGCTTTGACACGTGGTAGAACACCGAGCCGTACAGCGTGTTCTTGCGACCGCTGCCTGCTGCGGTGGCACCCACCACGCTGGCATACGCATTGAGCGTGTTGCCATCTGCGTTGAAGGCGGCGTTGTCGGCCTTCATGATCTGGTAGCCGATTTCATAGTCGAACGCGCCTTGCGGAGCGATCTTCAGCGACAGCGTGTAGGCATCATCCTTGCGGTTGCCCAGCGCGGCCGGCTGCTCGCCGGTGTAGTGGAAGTAGCCCGCGTTGACACGGAACATGCCCAGGATCACGTTGCCGCCCACCGAGTACGAACGGTCCATGAAGCCGCCCACCTTAGCCTGTTGCGCGAAGCCTGCCAGATGGAAGTTGTCGCCGTTGTAGCCCAGTGCGAGCGACTCGGTGGTGCCTTGCGTGAACTGGCCCGGCACTTCGCCAAACTGATAGCCCAGTGCCGTCAGGAAGCGGCCGCCCCACATCTTCTTCCACACCACGCCGTTGTTCATGCGCGTGCCCGTGGCGCTGCCTGCGTAGAAAATCAGCTGCTTGAAGTTGTTGGTGTTGGTGTAGCCACCTTCTTCCAGACCGACTTTCTCACTGGTGTACGGGTCGCCGTAGATGGCAGAGATGTCGCGCGCAATCGCGTTCTGGCGGCCGAAGGTCAGCTTGCCCAGCGATTCGCTCGACAGGCCCACCCAAGCGTCGCGATTGAACAGCACGCCCGGAGTGTCCATGTTGCCGGTCGGCGTTTCGTATTCCGATTCCAGTTTGAAGATGGCCGACGTGCCGCCGCCCAGGTCTTCCTTGCCGGTCAGGCCCCAGCGGCTGCCCGAGAACCAGGGAATCTGGAAGCCGGTGGTGCGCGCGCCTGAAGCGTTGGTGTTGTTGACGGTGCTGATGGTGGTGTCGATCAGGCCGTAGAGCGTCACGTTCGACTGGGCATGAGCGGCGCCGGTGGCCAGCGTGGCCGCGGCGGCTGCAGTTGCCGCAAGGGCAAACTTGATGCGGGACATTGAAGTCTCCTTCCTTTGTGGGTGATGGTGTCCGGTCGTGATGCCGGCTTCGGGAAACGCGCAACGGCAGTGGGTCAGACCGCCCGATGCAATCGCTGGGCGAGCGTAGAAGGGGGCACCTTTCTGGAGCCTTTCGCGTCGGCGTGCGCGCAACGCTAGGGTCTACCCGCATTGGGACGTGCGCAGAGGCGGGCGTTGTTGCGTCGGCCAATGCAACGCATTGCAGCCCGGGCAATCGGGCTCGCGGTAGAGTGTCGAGTCACCTCATCTCAACTCCGCCAGACTCCTCCCATGCATCCGTCCCAAATGACCGGCCTGCAATTGCTGCAGGCAATGTCGCACGGCGATCTGCCACGCGCGTCCATCAGCGAGACCATCCCAATGACGATGGACCTCATCGAAGCGGGCACCGTGCACTTCGGTGCCCAGGCCGACAAACGCCACCTCAATCCGCTGGGCGGCGTGCATGGCGGCTTTGCGGCGACGGTGCTCGACTCCGTGACGGGCTGCGCCGTGCATTCGATGCTCGAAGCCGGCGTCGGCTACGGCACGGTCGACTTGAACGTGAAGATGGTGAAGGCAGTGCCGGTGGATACGCCACTGGTGGCGGTAGGACGCGTGCTGCATGTCTCGCGCACGATCGGCGTGTCGGAGGGCACGCTCAAAACGCAGGACGGCACATTGCTGGCGCACGCCACGGCAACGTGTGTCATCCGCCGTCCGTAACCCCGATTCACCTGGAGCACTTGATGTCTGAACCGCTGCAAACCCTGTCTGCCTTGTCTGCGAAAACCACCGCGCTGGTGTTGATCGACCTGCAACGCGGCATCCTGCCGTTTGCCCAGGGGCCGCACTCGGCCGAGCAGGTATTGGGCGCGTCCGCCAAGCTCGCCAAGCGCTTTCGCGAGCTGGGTGCGCCCGTGGTGCTGGTGCAGGTGGGGTGGGCGCCGGATTACGCCGATGCGCCGCGCCAGCCCGTCGACCGCCCCGCGCCCACACAGCCGGGTGGCCTGCCGCCGCAATGGTGGGAACAACCCGCCGAGCTGGAAGTAGCGCCTACCGACATCCAGATCACCAAGCGCCAGTGGGGCGCGTTCTACGGCACCGAACTCGATCTGCAACTGCGCCGTCGGGGCATCACCACCATCGTGCTGGGCGGCATCTCGACGCATGTGGGGGTGGAATCGACCGCGCGTGCCGCGTGGGAGCACGGCTACGCGCTGGTGCTGGCCGAAGATGCAATGAGTTCGAACGATGCGGCCATGCATCGATCGTCGGTGGAGAACGTGTTTCCGCGACTGGGCCGCGTGCGCGATACCGGCACCATCCTCGCGGCGCTGGCGGCCTGAACGTTCAGGCGCCGTCTTCGACCGGCACGTATAGCACCATGCGCAGGCGCGGGTCTTCCATCACCGGCAGGCCGATGTAGTCGTAGCGGACGACCTTACCGGCGGGCGTGCGGATCAGCTTGTGTTCCGCGCGCTGGGCGCGCACCTCGTGCTGCCGCCACCAGGTATCGAACTCGCGGCTGCTCGTGCGCAGCCGGTCGACCAACGCCACGAGCACCGGGTCATCTGCGTGCGGGTCGTACACCGCGCGAAACTTCGCCAGCATGCGTCGCGCCTCGTTCTCCCACTCGACAAAACGCTCGCGCGCATTGGTGTACAAAAACATGTACACCAGCGAGTTGCGGTCTTCCGGCGGCATCGTGCCGAAATCCATGAAGAGCTGCGAGGTCGCCTCGTTCCAGCACAGCAGCTCGGTGCGGTAGCTGCGCACGTGGGCGGGCAAGACCATGCCGGCGACGGCCCGGCGCAAGACATCGGGCACCGCTTCGGCCGCTGAACGCCCGGGGGTCCCAACTCCGGGCCCCGTGAAAACCGATTCGGCACGCGCCAGGCCACGCATGTGCGCGCGCTCATCCGAAGACAGCTTCAGTGCGCGCCCGATCGCCTCGATCGTCGCCACGGAAGGCCGCACGTCGCGCCCCTGCTCGATACGCACATACCAATCGATGCTGATGTTGGCCAACTGCGCGACTTCTTCCCGGCGCAGGCCGGCGGTGCGGCGGCGCCCGCTGCCCTCGGGCAGTCCCACGTCCTGCGGACGCAGGTGGCTGCGGCGGCTGCGCAGGAACTCGCCCAGCTCGTTGCGGGGCGCGGCAGGGAAGGAGGCAAGGTCGGCGGTGAAATCGTCCATGAGGGGCATTACACACGACAGCGCGTGAAGGTGGGAGGGACAGCTCAATCCTAGGTTAATCCTAGCTCTGCATCGAATCGGCTCGCGCACCTACGCTGCGTTCATCCCTCTTTCCGGAGCCGATCGTGACTCACATTTCTTCTGCTTCCTCAGTATCGGAACCTCGCCGCTGGCTCGCCTTCGGTGTGATGGTGACGGCGCAATTCATGTTCATCGTCGACGCGTTCATCGCCAATGTGGCGATCCCGAGCATCCGCACGAGCCTGCACGCCACGCCCGCGCAACTGGAGGCGGTGCTCGCGGTGTACCAGCTTGGCTACGCGATTCTGCTCATCACTGGTGGCCGTCTGGGTGATCTGTTCGGGCGCCGACGCGTGTTCCTGCTGGGCCTCGTCGCCTTTACCGCCACCTCGGCCGGTTGCGGGCTGGCGGGCAGTGCGGCAGCGCTCATTGCATGGCGTTTCGCGCAGGGCCTGTCGGCCGCGATGATGGTGCCGCAGGTGCTGGCGAGCGTGCAGGCGCTCTTTGCCGGCACCGAGCGTGACCGCGCGCTGTCGATCTTCGGCCTGGTGATGGGCACCGGCGGCGCGGCCGGGTTGTTGTTGGGCGGCGCACTCACCAGCGCGGACATCGCCGGGCTGGGCTGGCGCGCGGCCTTCCTGATCAACGTGCCGGTCGGTTTGATTGCCGCGCTGCTGGGCTGGCGCTGGATTCCGCACCCGAGTGCCAACGCAGCGAAGGTGCATCTCGATACAACTGGCGTGGTGTGGATGGCCGTGAGCGTGGCGGCCGTGCTGGTGCCGCTGCTGTTCGGCCGCGAACTGCACTGGCCGGTATGGACCCTTGTGCTGCTTGTCGTGGGCTTGCTCGGCATGGCCACGTTCCAGCAACTTGAAGCCCGGGTCGACCGCGCTGGCGGTACGCCGCTGCTGCCGCCCACCTTGCTGCAGCATCGCGCCTTCATGACGGGCCTGACGGCGTCGGCGCTGCACTACATCGGGATGATGGCGTTCTTCCTGGTGCTGACGTTGTATCTGCAAAACGGGCGGCAGCTTTCTGCGGTGCGCATGGGTGTCGCCATCCTGCCGCTGGCCATCACCTTTCTGATCACGTCGCGGGTGGCCAATCTGCTGGTGCGGCGCTATGGCGTTCGCGCGCTGCTGGCGGGCCTCGGCCTGATGGCGCTGGGCTTGCTGGCGCTGCTGTCGGGTTTCGGTACGGAGTGGGCGCACCCCGCCACGCCAAGCATGATGCGCATCGGCATTGCCGTGGCGCTGTACGGGGCAGGGCAGGGGCTGGTCGTCGTTCCGCTGATCGGCCTGGTGTTGACCGGCGTGGCGCGTACGCAAGCGGGGGCAGCAGCGGGGTTGCTGATTACCGCGCAGCAATTGGCAGGCGCGCTGGGCGTCGCTTGTATCGGCGGGCTGTATTTCACCTTTGCCGCTGCCGGCGGCGCCAACGGCATGGCGCACGGCACGATGGCGGGCTGCATCGCAATGCTGGCAGCGCTCGGTGCAGCGGCCGTCGGCTTTGCGCGGCTGGGTGCACAACAGCGCCAACTGGCCGCAGCCGGCGCGGCAAGCCCGGCCTGAGCCGCCCCGCCTCAATCCCACCATTCGATACTCGGGCGCGCGACACAAGCGCGCCCCTGTGCATTGATCGGCCCCAGCGGAGGTTCCAAACTCCCGCGCGATGCGCTTGGCATCGTTCGCCTCTTTCCCGCATGACCACTGTGTCCCACCTTCGTACCGCGGCTTCAGCCACGTCCGCTGCACCATCCCTGGCGCGCCGCATCGTCGCGGAGGGGCTCGGTACGGCCTTATTGATTGCAGTGGTGATCGGCACCGGCATCCACGCAACCCGGCTCTCCGGTGGCGATGCCACGTGGACGCTGCTGGCGCAATCGCTCGCTGGTGGCGCCGGTCTGCTGGCGCTGCTGACGGTGTTCGCGCCGGTGTCTGGAGCCCACCTGAACCCGGCGGTCACGCTGTCGACGTTGCTGCGGGGCGGCCTGCGTGGGCATGAAGCGCTGGCCTATCTGGCCGCACAGGCCGTGGGCGCCGCGCTGGGCGTGGCCGCCGTGCACGCCATGTTTGGCATGCCGGCATGGGCGCCGGGCACCCATGCCGCTACCGGCTCCGCGCTGTGGTGGAGCGAAGCTCTGGCAACGTTCGGGCTGATCGGCGTGGGCATCGCATGCGGGCGTCATGCGCCGAAGCAATTGCCGCTGGTGGTAGCCGCTTATATCGCGGCGGGCTATTGGTTCACGTCGTCGTCATCGCTGGCCAACCCGGCGTTGGCCTTTGCCTGCGCACTGACCGACGGCCCCTCCGGCATCCGCCCCGGCGATGTCCCAGGCTACATGCTGGCGCAGCTCGCCGGCGCGCTGCTGGCAACGCCGTTGTTCAGTTGGCTGATGGGCGTGGAAGCGCCGCCCGCGCAGGCATCCGGCACCGCCATCGCGTCGGCTCAAGCCGTGCCGATGCCCCGCCAGGCAAGCTGACGCTGGAGGCTCAGCGGAGCGCTGTCAGCCCGCTGGCGCGGGCGTACTGAAAGAGATCGATCTCGCGCGCCAGGCCAAGTTTGCGCAGCGCCACAGCCTTCTGCGTGCTGACGGTCTTCACGCTCGAACCGAGCATGAGCGCAATGTCCGACACAGCCGTGCCGGCGGCATACAGGCGCAGGACTTCTCGCTCGCGCGCACTCAGTCGCTCGGACACGTTCCGCTCATTGGAACCGAGGCCCGTCTCTTCCAGGACGCTGGGGCTGTCATACCGCACGCCGCGCGCGGCCGCCATGACGGCGTGCCCGACATGAACAAAGTCATCGTCCTTGCTGACGATGCCAGCCACACCAATCTGTCGCATGGCACGCAGGAGGGCTGGGTTGCGGACCATCGTGCAGACAACGATGGCGCGCTTCTGATGCTGATTGCGCAAGCGCGCCAGCAACTGCATGCCATCGAAGGCAGGCTCACCACCCAGGTTGTAATCGGTCACGATGACGTTGCAGTCGATTTGCGCAAGCACCTGCATCAGCTCGCGCCCGTCGTGTGCCTGTGCCACGACCTGCTGCTGTGGAAACTGCGCAATGGCTGCCGCCAGCCCCATAAGGATCACCGGATGATCGTCTGCCATCACGATCGAGTGGACAGCGCACATGTGCAAGCCGTCAGGTCAGGCGCGTCGCCGGGGATGACGCGGCCGGCGTGGCGAGCAGCAGGGTGAGAGAGATCGGAGCCGTCATGGGAGTCAGGAGCGCCGCTGAAAGGAGCCGGTACCTTACTCACCAGATATGCCGTGCGGGATCAGACTTTTCTTACTTTGGCTCTGCGTAACCTTTCGGGGCAGAAGCTGCTTCTATCTGGGTTGAGGAAAACTGAATGACGTTGAGGTCTTGCTGCTTACGCTGCCGCCTGCACGTGCGCAAGAAACGCGGTGACTGACAGCGGTGCCGCCCACAGATAGCCCTGCCCGGTCGCACAGCCCAGCGCGCGCAACGTCTGGCGCTGCGCTTCAGTTTCCACGCCCTCGGCAATGCACTCCAGATGCAGCGTGCGCGCCAGCTCGATCATCGTGCGGCAGATCACGCCACGCTGGCTGGTCTGGTCCACCGCAGCCGTAAACGAGCGATCGATCTTCAGGATGGTGAAGGGCAGGTCGGCCAGCAGCTTGAGCGTGGCAATGCCCACACCAAAATCGTCGATGGCCAGCGGATGGCCCAGCAGGCGCAGGCGGTTGAGCGCGATGGTGAGCTGCGTGGCATCGTGCACGGGCGAATCCTCCGTCAACTCGATGGCGATGGCCGCCGGCGCAATACGCGCCTCGCGCACGATGGCTTCGATATGGTCTACGGTGCCGGCCCGGCTCAGCGTCTGCGCAGACGCATTCACACCAATCGAAACGGGATACGCATGCGCGGCCAGCGCGTGCTGTACGCGCACACAATGCTCCAGCACATGGAAGAACAGGCCATCAGCCAGCCCGAGCGCCTCCAGGCGCGGCACGAACGCTGCGGGCGACACACGCCCGTGCACCGGATGCATCCAGCGGCAGAGCGCCTCGGCGCCGGCGATCTGGTTGGTGGCCAGATCGTGCTGGGGTTGGAATACGACCTCGATCTGTTCAGGCGTTTCTTGGATGAGCGCGGCCAGCTCGTCGTCGGAAAACTGCGGCAAGACAGCGGCTGCAGCCGGTGCCTCGTCCCGCTCCCGCGCGGCGGCTTGTTCGAGTAGCGGCAGCACGTGCGCCGGGCGCAACGGCTTCTGCACGCCGTGCGTGCGCGTCAACCCGATCGCATCGGCCAGGCTGATATGCGACTCGACAATCGGCGCATCCATCGCGCTGACCCACGCCCACACGGGCGCCTGTCGCGGAAAGACGCGACCGCCGCGCAAGTGCATCTGCTCCATCAGCTCTGGGCCGTTCATGCCGGGCATGTCGATGTCGCACAGCACAAGATCGACGTGACAGAGCTGGAGGAGGTAGAGCGCCTCGCGGCCGTCGCAGGCGGTCAGGATCTGCTGCACGCCCAGCGTATGGAGCAGTTGCCGGGCGGCGGCCCGTTGCACGGGATGGTCGTCCACCACCAGCACGGCGAGTTGCGCGAAACCTTCCATCGGCCAGTCCTTGTTGTTGTCAGTATCGGCGCGAGGCGCATCCCGTTTGCGCTGTGTGACGGCACCGTCAGCCGCCATTGAAGCACCGGCCGGGGGCCTTGTCAGGTGGAGTTAGCGTGCGGCGCCGGAAAAAACAAAGCCCGCGCAGCTTTTCAACTGCGCGGGCCTTGAGAGATTCCCCCAACCTTTTGAGCTTCCGACGCCGGTGTCGACAGCGTCGGGATGGAAGAAATCGTGCCCGAAAAAAATGAAGCCCGCAACAGGGGCGGGCTCAAAAGGGGGGGAGTGCTCTCTAAAGAGAGAGCAAGGTGAAGTTTAGTGGAGGGGGTGAAGTCAGACTGTCCGGGGTTGGCCGAAAGGCTTGTAGGACAAAAACTGACGATATTTCGCGATGTTAGCCGCACAAAGCAGGCGGTTGCGCCCACATTCGCCGCGTTGGCGTGATTCAAGCAGCGCTTTGACTCCTTCCCGCCGACATGCATGTCGGTGTTCGAAGGGTGGTTCGAAGCGCACGCTTGAAAAATCTTCGCTCGTTGCTATCGGGCAACGCCACCAAGGAAAACACGCAGAAAAGTTGAGAATTCAGGGTAGCCGGAACCGGCCGAGATGCAAGGCGGCCGGAAGAAAAGCAAAAGCCGCGCGCCAAAGAAAAAAGCCCGAGCACCAGGTGCTCGGGCCACAATCCACCAAGGAGGGTGGAGGAGACAGTTCCTACTATAGCGAATCGTTTGTTGCGTTGCAATAACGTAGAACTACTTAATGTAACGAGAGGCTACAAGCGTTGCCGCAGCGCCACGTGTGACGAAAACGATTGCACCTGTCACACGATGACGCATCGCAGCAAAACAACGCGGCGCGCTAAAAAGCCCCTCCGGCTCCAGGCTCGCGCGCATCACTCTCAGGCAATGCGCGAAAGTAACCGCTGACTTAGCACCCGCCGCTTAAAACGCGGGCAGGATCGCGCCCTTGAACTGCGTGTCGATGAACTTGCGCACGTCTTCCGATTGATAGGCGTGCACCAGCGTCTTCACCCACGGTTGGTTCTTGTCTTTTTCGCGCACGGCGATCAGGTTGGCGTACGGCCCCTGGCGATCTTCCAGTGCGATGGCGTCCTTGGCCGGCGTCAGGCCGTTCTTGACCGCGTAGTCGGTGTTGATCGAAGCGGCGTCCAGATCACCCAGCGAGCGCGGCAGTTGCGCCGAGTCCAGCTCGATCAGCTTGATCTTCTTCGGGTTCTCCACCACGTCACGCGGTGTCGCATTGTTGCCGTTCGTGCCGGCGCCCGCCTTGAGCTTGATCACGCCCGCCTTCTGCAGCAGAAGCAGCGCACGGTTGCCATTGGACGGATCGTTCTGAATACCGACCTTGGCACCTTCTTTGAGCTGCGCGAGCGACTTGATCTTCTTCGAGTAAAAGCCCATCGGCGCCACATAGGTCAGGCCCACGTTGACGATCTTGTAGCCGCGCGCCTTGATCTGGCTCTCGAGGAAGGGCTGGTGCTGGAAGCCGTTGGCGTCCAGGTCGCCCGAATCCAGCGCGGGGTTGGGCTGGGCGTAGTCGTTGAACTCGATGATCTTGACGTCCAGGCCATCCTTCTTGGCGACCTTCTGCACGACTTCCCAGATTTGCGCGTCGGGGCCGCTCATGGTGCCGAGCTTGATTTGCTTGGTGTCGGCGCTGGCGGCAGTGGCAACGGCAAAGGCGATGGCCGGTACGGCCACGCGCGCAAGGCGTGAGAACAGAGACATGGAGAAACCTCGTGGATCTTGTCGTGAATGAAATCGCCCGCGGGTAGCGGGCGGTGTGACGCAATCGTGTCACGCATGCGCTCACGGCAGAACGACATTTTCGGCATGTCCATATGCCCAAGAACGGTGCAGCTAGGCGATGGGCTCGCCGTCTTCCACGGGCGGGGGCTCGGCGGCGGGCAGGGCGACGACGAAGCACGCGCCGCCATCGGCCGGCGCCTCCACCCAGATACGGCCGTGATGCGCGCTCACGATGCCCTCACACACGGCCAGACCCAGGCCGACGCCGGTGGTGGCCGACTCCTTCTCACCGCGCGTGAACTTCTCGAAGATGGTCTGCACCGAGCCCGCCGGCACGCCGGGGCCGTGGTCGCGCACACGCAGGCGCAGTTCATCGCCGCGCGCGTCGTCGTGGACGATCTCGCCGGAGATGCGCACCTCGGTGCCGGCCGGCGCAAACTTGCCGGCGTTCTCCAGCAGGTTCGACAGCACGCGCTCCATCAGCGGCCCGTCGCAGCGGATGAGCGGCAAGGCAGCGAGGTTATCCACAACCACACGATGATCGGGCAGCGGAATCGCCTGGAGCGCTGCGCCGACGAGTTCTTCCATCGATTGCCACTCCAGCCGCAACTTGACGTCCTGGTTCTGCAGGCGCGCCATGTCGAGCAGGTTGGTGACCATCGTGCGCATGCGCTGCGCCTGCTGGCCGATGGCGCTGGCGGCCTCGGCCTGCAGCGCGGGCAGGGGCGGCTGCGCACGCAGCAGCGTCTCGGCCATCCCCACCAGGCCCGTGAGCGGTGTGCGCAAATCGTGCGACACGGCGGCCAGCAGTGAGTTGCGCAACCGCTCCGACTCCATGCGTACCAAGGCGTCGCGGGCAACCTCCACGTAATGCACGCGTTCAATGGCAATGGCGATGAGCGTGGCGCAGGCGTCGATCTGGCGGCGGTTGTCGGGCTGCGCGAGCACGTGGAAGGTTTCTGGCTCCACGGCCAGTACGCCGCGAATGGCCATCGGGGCTTTCAGGGGCAGATACAGCACCGAGCCCGACGGCAGCGTGTGCGTGCCCGTGCCGGCAGGCTGGCCGTGCTGGTATGTCCAATCGGCCAGCACGCGGTCCAAATTCGGCATGCCTGACGGTGCATCGGTGGAGCCTTGCGGCTTGGCGACCTGTGGCGCACCGAGCCGCCCATCGAGCCCGACGAAGAAGAACGCGCAGCGCCCGCCAAAGGTCGCGTTGACGAAGCGCCCGCCGATGCTGACGATCTGATCCAGCGTGAGCGCGGCGGACAGTTCACGCGCGGCCTCATACAGCGCATGCGCAGCGGCCTCGCGTTGCACCGCCACCTCGGCCTGTTCACGCAGGCCCGCCGTCAACTGGCCCACCAGCATGCCCACGGCCAGCATCACCGCAAAGGTCAGCAGGTACTGCACGTCGCTCACGGCAAAGGAATAACGTGGCGGCACGAAAAAGAAATCGAACAGCGCCACCGACAGCACCGACGCCAGCGCCGCCGGCCCCCGCCCATGGCGCATCGCCACCGCCACCACGGCGGCCAGGAACAGCATGACGATGTTGGCCAGATCGAAGACCGGGCGCACAAGGCTGGAGAGCGCCGTCGCAATCCCAACGTACACGCACGCGGCCACGTAAGCCGGCTTGAGCCAACCGGCCTGTGCATCGGCCGCGCGCTGGGCTTCGCTGCGCACATCAGCACGGCCGACCTCGGCTGCGCGCGGGGTGAGCTGGATATGCGCCGGGTCCGCCGCGGCGCGAATCACGTCAACCTCGGGGCAATGCCGCGCCAGTGCCTCGGCAAAGTCGCCGCTGGGCAACCGGCGCTCCAGCCCGATCGTCAGTCGCAACGCAACGACGATAGCCCGCGCCGATCGCCAGCGCTTCTCGGGCGGCCGCCCGATCACGGCCTTGGTGATGTTGTGGCGGCGGATATAACCGGTGATGGCCTCGACGGCATTGGTGCCGGCCAGCGTTTCCACGCGTGCGCCCGCATCTTCGGCCAGCTTGAGCAACGCATGCAGGCGTTCGGCGCGCGCATCGGCCGCACGCAGATGCGGCATCACCACGGCCACGGCGTGCCAATCGCATTCAAGCTGCGCGGCCAGGCGCGCGGCGCTGCGGATCACCTGTTCGCCATCGCCCTGCGGGTCCAGGCAGGCGACGACGGTCTCGCGCGTGCGCCAGACGTTTTCAATGCGGCGCGCGCGGCGGTAGGCCTGCACGTCGTCGTCCACGCGGTCGGCGGTGCGGCGCAGGGCGAGTTCGCGCAGGGCGATGAGGTTGCCCTTGCGGAAGAAATTGCGCGCCGCATGCTGCGCCTGCTCGGGCATGTAGACCTTGCCCTCGGCCAGGCGGCGCAGCAGTTCATCGGCCGGCAGGTCGACGAGGATGACTTCGTTGGCGGCATCGAACACCGCATCGGGCACGGTTTCCCACACGCGGATGCCGGTGATGCTGCCCACCGCCTCATTCAGGCTGTCGAGATGCTGGACGTTGACGGTGGTCCAGACGTCGATGCCGGCGGCAAGCAGGTCTTCAATGTCCTGCCAGCGCTTGGGGTGGCGCGAGCCTGCCACGTTCGAGTGCGCAAGTTCATCGACGAGGATGAGCGCGGGCTTTCGCGCCAGCGCAGCATCCAGGTCGAACTCGGGCAGCGTGCGGCCCTTGTATTCGATCTGGCGGGTGGGGAGGTGTTCGAGGTCGGCGACCAGCGCGGCGGTTTCAGCGCGGCCGTGGGTTTCGACCAGGCCGATGATGGCGTCAATGCCTGTTGCGCGAGCGGCCTTTGCTGCTGCCAGCATCGCGTAGGTCTTGCCTACACCGGCTGAGGCGCCGAAGTAGATGCGGAGTTTGCCGCGGGCGGACTGCTCCTTGCCGGAGTTGAGTTCGGCTAGGAGTTGGTCGGGGTTGGGGCGCGCGGCTTCTGGCATGTTGCGTATTTTGGGTGTTTTTTTGTTGTTGGTGCATCCCTGGTTTCACCCCCTGCCGGGGCTGACTCACTTTCTTTGTCTTGCCAAAGAAAAGTAAGCAAAGAAAGGCGCGCCCGAGATGGCGAAAGATTCCTTGAATTTGCGTAACCGTGCGGAGACGGGAAAAACTCGCTGCGCTCAGACAGTTTCCCGTCTTTTTTCCGCCCGCTTACGAAAATTCAAGGCGCCATCTAGGGCCGGGTACGGCCACACCATCGAAGAACAAACGCAGTAGGTGCGTGTGCGGCAAGCCGCGAAGCAAGGCAAACAAAACAAAATCATCGGTGGAGTGCGAGCGCAGCGAAGCAGCACACAGCAACAAACGAGACACCGACAGAACACGCAAACCAACGGTTTGGCCTTTGACGTTCCTGTCCTAGATGGCGCCTTGAATTTTTGTTGCGGGAAGGATAAAGAGGGGAGGCCTGTCTGAGCGCAGCGAGTTTGCCTCCCCTCCCTCCCCGCGACACAAATCCAAGGGGAAGTCGCCATCTCGGGCGCGCCTTTCTTTTGCTTACTTTTCTTTGGAAGACAAAGAAAAGTAAGTCGGTCCCGGCAGGGAACGAAGGGGGGATGGACCACCAACATCAAACCCAGCAGTCCACAAACCCCAACCCCTCACTTCAAATCATCCAACGCCAAATTCAGCTCCAACACATTCACAGTCGCCTCCCCAAACACACCAAAAATCGGCCCTTTGGTGTTCTCGCCAACCACCTTCCTCACCAAGTCCGGCGACATGTGCCGCGCACGCGCCACGCGCTCAACCTGGTACGCCGCAGCAGCCGGACTAATCTCCGGGTCCAGCCCGCTCGCAGAAGCCGTCACAAGATCAGCAGGAATCGGCGCACTGTTCGTCGGGTCCGCTTCCTTGAGGGCCGCAATCCGCGCCTTGGCCGCCTCCGTCAACGCGGGGTTGCTGGGTCCTAAGTTCGAGCCGCCAGAAGCCTGCGCGTTATACGCGTTCGGCGCAGTCGCCGAGATCCGCCCCCAGAAATACTCGGGCGTTTCAAAGTTCTGCCCGATCAGCGATGAACCGACTGCCTTGCCGCCACGCTCGATGATCGAGCCGCCGGCCTGCGCCGGAAACAGCGCCTTGCCTATGCCCGTCACCACCACCGGATACAGCACCCCGGTAATGAGCGACAGCCCAATGAAGACCGCCAGCGCCGCACGCAGCAGCCCACCTTGTTGCGGCACATCGGCCTGCGCGTTTTGTGTTGTGGTTGCCATGAATGCACTCCTTCCTTAGACCCAGCCCATTGCGGCCAGGAACATGTCGATGATCTTGATGCCAGGGAAGGGCAGCAGCAGGCCGCCCAGGCCGTAGACCAAGAGGTTCCGGCGCAGCAGCGCAGCCGCTCCCAGCGCGCGGTACTTCACGCCCTTGAGCGCCAGCGGGATCAGGAACACGATGATCAGCGCGTTGAAGATCACCGCGCTCATCACGGCCGATGCGGGCGTGGCCAGGTGCATCACGTTCAGCGCGGCAAGCTGCGGATACGTGGTCGCAAATGCAGCGGGGATGATGGCGAAGTACTTCGCCACGTCATTGGCGATCGAGAACGTGGTGAGCGAGCCGCGCGTCATCAGCATCTGCTTGCCGATCTCGACAATCTGGATCAGCTTGGTGGGGCTGGAATCCAGGTCGACCATGTTGCCGGCCTCCTTGGCGGCCTGCGTGCCGCTGTTCATGGCGACGGCCACGTCGGCCTGCGCCAGCGCGGGCGCATCGTTGGTGCCGTCACCGGTCATGGCAACGAGGCGGCCCTGGGCCTGCTGCTCGCGGATGAGCGCGAGCTTGGTCTCGGGCGTGGCTTCAGCAATGAAGTCGTCAACCCCCGCTTCTGCTGCGATGGAGGCGGCGGTCAGGCGGTTGTCGCCGGTGATCATCACCGTCTTGATGCCCATCTGGCGCAGCTCGGCAAATCGCTCACGAATGCCGGCCTTCACGATGTCTTTCAGCTCTACCACGCCGAGCACGCGGTCGTTGTCGGACACCACAAGCGGCGTGCCGCCTTGGCGCGCGACGTCGTCCACGGCAGTCGACACGGCATCGGGAAACTTGCCGGCCAGCAGCGTCACGTGCGTGCGAATGGCATCTGCCGCCCCCTTGCGGATCTGACGGGCGTCGCCTGCAAGCGAGACGTTGATACCGCTCATGCGCGTTTGCGCAGAGAAGGCGACGTACACGGGCTGCGTCTTCGCAAGGGCAGCTTCATCGATGGACGCCTCGCCCAGGTTGCGTGCCAGCGTGACGATGCTGCGGCCTTCCGGCGTTTCATCGGCCAGCGACGACAGCCATGCCGCCTCGGCCAACTGCTTGGCCGTCACGCCCGGCGCGGGAATGAAGCGCGACGCCTGACGGTTGCCGTGCGTGATCGTGCCGGTCTTGTCGAGCAGCAGCACATCCACATCACCGGCAGCCTCCACAGCGCGGCCCGACGTGGCGATCACGTTGGCTTGCATCATGCGGCTCATGCCGGCCACGCCAATCGCAGACAGCAACCCGCCGATGGTGGTCGGAATCAGACACACCAGCAGCGCGACCAGCACGGTAATGGTGATGGGCGAGCCGGCCTTCATCGCCTCCACCGAGAAGATCGAGTACGGCAGCAGCGTGACGGCGGCCAGCATCAGGATGATGGTCAGGCTCACCAGCAGAATCGTCAGCGCCAGCTCGTTGGGCGTCTTCTGGCGCTTGGCGCCTTCCACCATCGAGATCATCCGATCAAGGAAGCTCTCGCCGGGGTTGGCGGTGATGCGCACGATGATCCAGTCCGACAGCACGCGCGTGCCGCCCGTCACGGACGAGAAATCCCCGCCCGATTCGCGAATGACCGGCGCCGATTCGCCCGTGATGGCGCTTTCGTCCACCGACGCCACGCCTTCGATCACCTCGCCATCGCCGGGCACCATGTCGCCGGCTTCGATCAGCACGATGTCACCACGACGCAGGGCGGTGGCAGCGCGCGCTTCCGCGCGGTCTCTGCGATGCGGGTCTGCCAGCACCTTGGCCTGCACGGTGGTCTTGATGCCGCGCAGCGATGCCGCCTGCTGCTTGCTGCGGCCCTCGGCCAGCGCCTCGGCAAAGTTGGCAAACAACACCGTGAACCACAGCCACACCGACACAGCGAGGATGAAGCCCGCAGGCGCTTCCGCCTGGCCGCGCAGGGCCATCACCCACAGGATGGTGGTGAGAATGCTGCCGATATAGACGACAAACATCACCGGGTTCTTGGCTTGCGCGCGCGGCGACAGCTTGCGGAAGCTATCCACAATGGCGGGCTTGACCAGCGCCGACGAGAACATCGACAGCTTGCGCACATCCTTGGCAGATAGCGTCGTGTGCGTGCTGCGCGCCTGCGGCTCGGCGGCTGCGGCAGTACCAGTACCGGCGCTGGGCTCAAGCTTGTGCTTGACCGTACGCACGGCAGGTTCGGATTCGGGATAACGGATAGCCATAAGGCACCTGTTGATATTGGGTAGACGACTCGCCTTGCGCTTAGCGCGCAAGGTGTTCTGCGATGGGGCCGAGCGCGAGGGCCGGGATGTACGTGAGCGCGCCCACCAGCAGCACCGAGCCGATCAGCAGCACTACAAACAGCGGCCCATGCGTGGGCAGCGTGCCGGCCGTCACGGGCAGGCGCTTCTTGGCGGCAAACGTGCCTGCCATGGCCAGCACCGGCACGATGATCCAGAAGCGGCCCAGCCACATGCAGATGCCCAGCGCCACGTTGTAGAACGGCGTATTGGCAGACAGGCCCGCAAACGCGCTGCCGTTGTTGTTGGCGGCAGACGAGAAGGCGTACAGCACTTCAGAGAAGCCGTGCGTGCCGGGGTTGAAGATGCCCGCCTTGCCCTGCGTCACCACCACGGCCACGGCCGTGCCCACGAGCACCAGCAGCGGCGTAACGAGGATGGCGATGGAGGTCATCTTCATCTCGAACACCTCGATCTTCTTGCCGAGGTATTCCGGCGTGCGGCCGATCATCAGGCCTGCAATGAACACGGCCAGGATGGCGTACACCAGCATGCCGTACAGGCCCGAGCCCACACCGCCAAACACCACTTCGCCCAGTTGCATCAGGAACATCGGCACGAAGCCGCCCAGCGCGGTCAACGAGTCATGCATGGCATTGACGGCACCGCACGACGCCGCCGTGGTGATCGTGGCAAACAGCGACGAGGCCACGATGCCAAAGCGCGTTTCCTTGCCTTCCATGTTGCCCACCGCCTGATCGATGCCGAGGTTGGCGAGCATCGGATTGGCGTGCAGCTCAGCCCATGCCAGGAAGACGGCAAGCACCACAAAGAGCACCGTCATCGCCGCCAGCACAGCCCAGCCTTGCCGACCATCGCCCACCATGCCGCCAAACGTAAAGCACAGCGCCGCCGGGATGATGAAGATCGCCAGCATCTGCACGAAGTTGGTCAGCGCGTTGGGGTTCTCGTACGGGTGTGCGGAGTTGGCGTTGAAGAAGCCGCCGCCATTGGTGCCCAGCATCTTGATCGCCTCTTGCGACGCGACCGGGCCCATCGGCAGGGTCTGCGTTTGCGTGGTGGCTTTCTCGGTGACGGGGTTGCCTTGGGCATCCTTGAGGGGATTGCCCTGCGCGTCCATCTTCGGGTTGTCGTACGTGGTGGCGGTGACGGTGGTCACCTCCTTGTAGCCATCGAAGTTCTGGATCACGCCCTGGCTCACGAAGAACACCGACACCAGAATCGACAGCGGCAGCAGCACGTAGACCGTGGCGCGCGTGAAGTCGACCCAGAAGTTGCCGATGGTGTTGGCCGAGTGGCGCGCAAAGCCGCGAATGAGCGCGATCACCACCGCAATGCCAGTGGCGGCTGACAGGAAGTTCTGCACCGCCAGGCCGAGCATCTGCGTGAAATAGCTCATCGTGCTTTCGCCCGAATAGCCTTGCCAGTTGGTGTTGCTCACAAAGCTGATGGCCGTGTTGAACGACGAATCCGGCGTAATGGCAGCAAAGCCCTGCGGATTGAGCGGCAGCCACTGCTGCGCGCGCTGCAGCGCATACACCGCCAGCGCACCTAGCACGTTGACGACGATAACGGCCAGCGCATAGCGCTTCCAGCCCATCTCGGCCTGCGGGTTGACGCCGGCCACGCGATAGAACAGCCGCTCGATGGGGCCGAGCCAGTGCGCACGCGATGGCTTGTCACCAAACACGCCGGTCATATACGCGCCCAGCGGTTTGGCCAGAACCAGCAGCACGACCAGATAGATCGCCAGCTGGAGGAGGAACGCATTCATGGTGTGCCTCGCAGTGTTGTTAGAAGCGTTCGGGCCACAGCAGGGCCACGAACAGATAGATCAACAGGGCCACCGTGATGGCCCCGGACAGCACATAGAGCCATGTCATTGCTGTTTCTCCATCGCGTGCGTGGTGGGTTGGTCTTTGGCAGCAAGCCGGCCGGAGAGGGCGAGCAAGCCGCCCACTGCCAGGGCCAGCACCGCAAGGCCGGCGAGATAAACGAGGTCCATATGCGCTCCCCTTTCCTTCAGGTCGTGGTCGTTAGAACGTCTTGGTCACGGCCAGCAGCGCGGTGGCCTTGCCCATGTAATTGCCGCGCGCGTTGGTGTAGGCGGCGCGCGCAGCGTTGGTATCGATGTACGCAAGCGAGGCCGTCCAGCCGCTGCCGAAGTCTTTCGTCACGCCCACCTTCCAGTCGGCATACGAGGTGCGCACCACCTGATGCGGCACCTGCTGATAGCCCACGTGCAGGTTCAGCGTGAGGCCCCAGAAGCCGGTGTCGAAGTTGCCCGACAAGTCGAAGTACTGGCTGTGGTGGCTGTCGGCAAAGCCGAACAGGTTGGAGAACGCGTGCGAGTACTTGAACGAGACCGGCCCGTAGCCGATCTGTGCATAACCCTCGGTGGTGTGCGGGCGGGTGTAGCCGTCGGGGTAGCTACCCGGGTAGTAGTACTGCAGCACGCCCACATCAATGGGCACGTCCTTCATCAGCTCGGTCTTGTAGCCGCCGTAGAAATCCATCTCGATGGGAGCGGAGACGTTGGGGTTGGAATCCCCCAGCCAACTGATCGACGAGTTCCAGTTGCCCACATAGAAGCCGTTGGGCAGCGCGTAATCCACCCCGCCCTGAATGGCGGGCTTGTTGTTGGTCTGCATGAGACCGCGATAGCGGTACTGGCTGGCCAGCGTGACGTTGGCCGTGAGCGGGCTGGCGGGCGCGGCCGGTGTGGCAACGGGCGCCGGCGCAGCCTCAGTGGACTGCGCAAAAGCGGCCGCGCTGGACAGTGCTGCGGCACAGAAGACAACGCCACCGATGACGGTGGCGTGCAAAGAAACCTTGGCTTGCATGGACCTTTCCCTTGTTGTTTTGGGTGCCGCACGGCCCGGCGCAGGTGCGCGTCAACTGGGGCCGGATGCGGCGTGCAGGCAGGCTCCCGTCACAGGGCCTGCGTGCAGTGCAACAGTAGGGAAAGGGGGGTAAAAACGGGGTAAAGGTTGGGGGGAGGGGTGTAAACGCGGTGTAAAAACGCACCACTGCCGGATCAGCGATTGATGGCCAATGGCCTTCTAGCCGGTCGCCAACTTTGAGCCGCTGCAGCACATCCAACAGGCACAAACCTTTGCAGATATCCAGGCCCCTTCTGGCTAGGCTTGGTCGCGACTCTTTCGGCTTGCCGAGAACGGCAAGGTCAACGCGATACACAACGAGCTAGGAGATGCGCGCATGGATTCCAAGGAGCATTCGTGAAGCGATGGATTGCACTGTGCTCGGGATTGTTTTCGCTCAATGGGATTGCTCAGATTCCCGAATCGATCGTGAGAAGCTGCATGCTTCTGGAAAGTGCCGGGCCGGACGTCGACTACGCTGAGATTGAGAGCACTGGAACAGTCAGCGACGACGAAATTCACGGCTACTCGGTTTTTTCCTGTGTTCGCCATGGCGTAACGTTTGGCTATGCGACTGCGAACAAGGGTTCGCATGACCTGATCGTTGTCGGAGATCGGAGGATTCCGATTTCCCAGGCAAAGAGGCTAGGAAGGGATCGTCCACAACGCATTGATTCTTCGAAGGCCATTTATTCGATCCTAACCAAGGGGCATAAAAGCTATTTCTGCATTGCCTCGAATTTCGGTGGACTGGGTCGGAGCGGGTCGTTTCAAAATGTTCGACAAGCCTACATAGCACCGTTGAAAGTCGCTCATAGCGCTAGCAGCATGGAAGCGGTCTATTACGGTCTGCGGGACATTCGGAATTTCGCAAACGGAACCCTGCAGCGTTAAGCATTGAATAGATTAATTTCGTCTCATGGTAGTTTTGCCATGATCCGGTCGAGAGGGGAGGGCGGCAGCAGGATATATGCATCCTCTCTCGAGGCATCCATGCTGTAATAGACTCGATCGCGATCAAAAAACATCTTCGGCGCCAGATCGTAATACTCTCTTTTCGCCAAAATCGCCTTTGTATTTGCATCATAAAGTCTAAATAGCGTTCCATCCTCGTATGGAAGGAGGCAGATCTCACCAATATATTGATGATCTCTGCTTTTCTCTTGTTCGCAAGCACTCGCACCCATGCGATGGCGCGCTGCCAGCCCATATTGCGCACCAATTATCAAAATAGCAATAAGCAGCATCGTTTTGCATCTGCGCTTTAGGAAGCTTTCGGCCACGAGGCGCCCGGCATTTTCGACCTCTGCCTTACCGGCGTTGTTCCGCCACCAGATCTTCTGAAACAAGAAATAGAGAACGCATGTCGAGATCAAACCTATCGCAATCGCTGTAAACAGCCAGCGAATCAGGATAAACAAACTCGCACCCAAACCAGGCATCATATAAATCACCTTGCAACAGGGATCGCATACCAAGAAAAGAAAATTACCGTGGGCGCCCTACAAGGTTTCTCCCGTATTCAGATCAAATTTGATAACGAACGGGCGATTAAAATATATTTTTCTTACATCAGAATACAAAATTAAATCACCACCCTGCTTGTGCTTCAACTGCCAATCCCGGTAGCTGTCATTGTAGACGGGGTAGTATATTGTCCAATTTTCAATAGCTCCATTTTTGGAATAGGGCAGCCTCGCTCCACGCTTCTTTGTTGTCTCGCCAATCGCGATCGCGTCTACAAGGACAACAAATCCAGTATGGTTCCAATGGCCCAAATACTGACTCCCCGATTCGGTCGAGCGATCGTAGAACGTGAAAATGTCGCGCATATATGCGCAAACCTCACGGATTTCGATTCTACCGAAGACCTTATTATTGCGATCAACGTATGTTGTATAGCGATACTTACCAAGGGCGAGGTAGAACGCGAATGCCCCAAGCGAGCCGTACAGATCGTCCATGAATCGCCCATTTTCCCACTGAATTCCCCTGAACAGCATTGCGAATTTCTCGCCACCATTGCTGTCGACGGAAATAAATTGGTACTGCCAACTCTTGTGAAGATCATGGACACTCTCTCCGCAAAGCCCCCAGGCGTCTACGGTGTATTGAGAGGGTTGTGTTCCCCTGACCATATCAACAATAACGCTCCTAGCTTTCTTGGTGAATATCTTATTTCTTGTCAAATCCTCATACTTGATTTTTGCTCGATCAAATTTAAGAATCCAATCCAACTTAAACATGGTTGTATCAATCATGTCTGGCTGAAATGGCTTCCCATCCTGATTCACACTGAGCGCCTCCCCCTTGTCGCTTGTGATGTAGTTCAGTTCACCAGCAAACCATTTTCTTTGCAGCTTTGCTGACATCGACCAACCAATGCGGTCCATTGCGTCAGGAATTTGCTGAATGTCGAAAGGCTTCACTCTTGGCTTTTTGATTTCCGGTGTGACTGCAGGCTTTGGGCGCTTTGGTGGTGGTGGCGTATTGAGCCAGTCTTTGAAATCCAGAAACGCCTCGATCGCGCTCTTCGGCGGTCGCTTGGGTTCTGTTGGCTTCGAGGGTGGGGGTGAGGGGGGAGGCTGGTCGCGCAACGGTGGCGCCGGTCTCGCCATCGATAGGGAAAATTCTTCTGCATCGACTGCAGTACAGGCGCCCTTAGAGGGAACCCACCACGGCTGAAACAGGATGCTTCTCTCGAAAAACAACGGCTTCTCGTCTGGCTTATTCACTGCGTCTCCTACCTTTGAAGTTGCTTGTCCGGCTATCAAGCTGACGTGACCGCGTCATCCGCCCGCTTCTGCGGCCCCCGACTAAACCGCACCGCCAGCGCCTTCCGCGCCGCATCCAACCCTTCGCCCTGACCCGCCACCTTGAGAAACGCATACCCCTCCAACGTGGCGCTCATCACATCGCTGCCCAGCGCCAACTGCGAATCCGCCATGCGCTCGTGAATGCGGGCCACGCGCATGAGACGACTGCGTAGCTGATCGAAGCCCGCCAGATCGCGGCGCAGTTCGGCGAGGTCGAAATTGCCGGGCAGCAGGTTGGGGTTGTTGTTCAGCACCTCCACGGCCTTACGCGCGAAGGCTTCGGACTTGTCGCCCATCTTCACCAGCGTTCTGCGCTGAACCGGGGTGAGGTCGATCAGGCTGGCGAGCCGGTCTTCCAGTGTCTTCAGCGCGCCGTCCACAGCGGCCAGATCGGCCGAGGTGAGCTGATACGAAATCAAGTTCTGCGGCATTTCACTCCTCGCAAATCAATTGGCGGTGCAGTGCAGTCAAGGGCACGAGGGCGGGAGATTGGCCGCTGCGGCGCTGGTCCGCAATGCCAGGAGGGGGTTTCGGGCGAAGAATCAGAATGATCTGATGCGGCGCTCACAACTCGACACATCGAGAGGCGTTCTCGATGGCCAGAGCTCGGCGCTCGACGTGCGAGGCTTTTTGCTCGGCGGGTCGAGCTCAGAGCTCGGCGTGCGAGGCTTTTTGCTCGGCGGCCCGAGCTCGGAGCTCGACATGCGGGGCTTTTTGCTCGGCAGCCCGAGCTCGGTGCTTGGCGAGTCAAGCTGAGAAGTCGACATGCGAAAATCAGAATTCGGCGCGTACCCCCATCGCTATAATCCCTCCCGCTGCCGCACCAACGGCAGCACGGGTTTAGCGATCCGTAACTCTCCGAAGAGGCCGCCGTCACACGCGGCAGGCCTCAGTACACTCGCGCGCTTTCTATGGCGGGCCGGGTGGGGAGACCTTCGGGTCTACCGGTTTTCTCGGAGAGCCGGATCGCTAACCCCATCGTCGGGCCCGCCTCCCTCGTTTAGCGACGAAAGTCGGGCCTTTCACCATCTCCGAGAGGTCCTTATGTCTAGCAGCGAGCAGACGGCGCGGAGAATCGCGTCGTATCCATCCCCACCATCATCTCCACCCGCAGCGCCCACATCCTCCGACACAGGCAGGCTCACCAAGAACCGCACCTACCTGAACGGCGCCATCGCGGCACAGGCGTACCTCAAGCGCACGCGCACCGCCATGTGTACGCACGGCCAATGCCGGCCGGGCATGCTGCGCGAGCAGCTTCAACACCTCTCTGCACACGCATTCCCGCCAGCGTTCATCAAAGGCTTTGTGGATGCGATTGATGCTTACGTATCGATGTCGCTCGGGGGACGCGAAGTCGATCCGCAAACGTGGGACGTATTAGCTGCCATAGAGCGGCGGGGCTACAGCCAGTAAAACCAGATTGATGCATTCCCGTGACGGGCGGGAATGCCATGGTCTCTGCAAAACCTCAAACCTTCTCCACCGGCTTCAACTCCCACATCGGCAGGTAATTCATGATCGGCCGCTCGAACGTGCCGCCCTTGTCGATAAAGGGCTTGCCCGAATCCAGCATCGGGCGGAACGTATCCAGTTGCTTGGCCGCGTCCAGGTCAGCCCACAGGCTCACGTTCGACAGCGACGATGTCGACTCGTCCTCGCCCACATAGAACGCGACCAGCCCTCGCATGGCCTCGATGCCCGGCCGGAGCACCGCTTCGAGATCGTTCATCATCTGCCGCATCTCGGCAAACTTGTCTGGCGGGCACCGCAGAATTGAAACTCGGACGACTGGCTGCATTGGAGACTCCTCTCTCGTTGCGCTGCGTGAAACACCAATAAAGAAGACCGACGCTACTGCGCCAGAAATTTAACAACGGCATTCACCGTAGCCTGCGTCTGTTCCTCCATCAACCAATGCCCCGCATCGGGAATCACCAGCTCCTGCACGTTGGTGGCGGCATTGCGCATGACGATGGCCTCGTTCTCGCCGAAGGACTTTGCGCCGCCGATGGCCAGCACCGGCATGGGCAGCTTGGTGGCGATGGATTTCTGGTTGTCTTCCGCGTCTTGCGGGATCGACAGGAATTGCGCAAACGCTGAATGCATGGCGCCCGGCTTGGCGTAAAGGCGGGCGTAGTGGACCCGCGTGGCTTCGTCGATCTTGGAAGGGTCGCCGGCAAATTCATTCCAGAACCGGTCGAGGTAGATGCGCTCGCGGCCCTTGACCAGCCGCTCGGCATCGGGGCCGCCGAACGAGAAGTGCCAGAGCTTGGGCGAGCGGACGATCTGCTCCCACGGTGGCACTCCCGGCACGGGCGCATCCATTACGACCAGCCGCGTGGTCTTGTCCGGATAGCGTGCCGCATAGGCAAACGCCACCATGGTGCCGATGTCGTGGCCGACCACATCGGCCTGATCAATGTTCAGCTTCGTGAGCACGGCCCGGATGTCGGCGGCCTGGGTGCGCTTGTCATAGCCGCCCTCGGGGTGCGACGACAACCCCATGCCGCGCAGATCCGGCACCACCACGGTATGCGTGCGGGCCAGCTCGGCCGCCAGGGGCGCCCACATGTCGCCGGTGTCGCCAAAGCCGTGCAGCAACACCACGGCCGGGCCGCTGCCGCCGACGCGCACAAACAGCGTCGCCCCGTCGGTCTGGATGTTCTGGTGCCGAAAGCCCGGCGGATACGGCTTGACCTGCGCTTGCGCAAAGGGCGTCATGGCAAGCATGAGCGCGACGGCGGCAAACAGTTTTCGCATGGCTTTCTCTCCGGGGGCGGGTGGCTGGCCGGGCCGATGAGGAAGCAGCCTGCAGATCGAGCCACACACGCTGCGGGCAAACGCGCGACGCAGGGCCTCGTCAAGAGTAGTACGCGCCCGGCGCGACGCAAGCGAGAAGGAGGGGGGAGGGATGGCCGGTCGCGGCAATGCGAACTTTGGCGGTTCGCCGCGAACGACCGGGAGCGCGCTGAGCGCTAGATCGAAACGTGTACTGCTAGGTACGGCACTCGTACCAGCCCTTCGTCCGGTTAACAATGCGCACGACCAGAAGCATGACCGGCACTTCGATCAGCACGCCGACGACGGTGGCCAGCGCCGCACCGGAATGGAAACCGAATAGGCTGATCGCCGCCGCAACGGCCAGCTCGAAGAAGTTCGATGCGCCAATCAGGGCCGACGGGCACGCAATATTGTGCTTCTCGCCAACTGCCCGGTTAAGCCAGTACGCAAGCGCAGAGTTGAAGAACACCTGAATCAGGATCGGCACCGCCAGCAAGGCGATGACCAGCGGCTGTTTCAGGATCGCTTCACCCTGGAACGCGAACAGCAACACCAGCGTCGCCAACAGCGCAGCGATTGACCACGGGCCGATCTTCGCCATTGCCGCATCGAACGCCGATTGGCCTTTCGCGAGCAGCGCCTTGCGCCAGATCTGCGCAAGGATCACAGGGATGACGATGTAGAGGACGACCGAGGTCAGCAGCGTCGCCCACGGCACCGTGATGGCGGACATGCCCAGCAGCAGCCCAACCAACGGCGCAAATGCGATGACCATGATGCTGTCGTTCAACGCGACCTGCGACAGCGTGAACAGCGGATCACCGCCCGTCAGCCGGCTCCACACGAACACCATCGCCGTGCACGGCGCGGCGGCCAGCAGGATGAGGCCCGCGATGTAACTGTCGATCTGGTCTGCAGGCAGCATCGGCGCAAACAGGTGGCGGATGAAAAACCAGCCGAGAAACGCCATCGAGAACGGCTTGACGAGCCAGTTCACGACAAGCGTGACGCCAATACCTTTGACGTGCTGACGCACCTCATGCAACGCACCAAAATCCACCTTGACCAGCATCGGGATGATCATCACCCAGATCAACAGCCCGACCGGGAGGTTGACCTGTGCGTATTCCATCCGGCCGATCTGCTGGAACAGGCCAGGCAGCACTTGGCCGAGCACGATGCCGGCAACGATGCAGAGCGCCACCCAGACAGTCAGGTAGCGCTCGAAGAAGTTGATGGCGGGCCTTGTGGCGGCCTGTGCTGGCGGCGCTACGCTCGATGCAGTCATTGGACAGGCTTCAGATCAGTTTTGCGAAATGCGTTCAAGCGCGGCCTGAAGCTCGGCGTTGCTGAGCGTGTCGAGCGGCAGGGCCAGCAGTTGCAGCATGCGGTAGCCGATGGCCTGGCGTGTCAGCTCAAAGGCCTGGCGCTTGCTTTCGTCACCGCCCGGCGCATTGGATGGGTCGGCATAGCCCCAATGCACTTTCACGGGACTGCCGGGCCAATACGGGCAGGTCTCCGCTGCAGCGCTGTCGCACACGGTAATGACGATGCGCATCTGCGGTGCGCCGTCTGCAACGAACTCGTCCCAGCTCTTGCTGCGGTAGCCGGTGGTGTCGATGCCTGCGTTGGTGAGGGCTTCGAGTGCAAACGGGTTGAGGCGGCCGCTCGGTGCGCTGCCGGCGCTGTAGGCGCGCACGTCTTTGCCGAGTTGTTGGGCCCAATGGTTGAGCATGCCTTCGCTCAGCACGCTGCGTGCGGAGTTGTGGGTGCAGAGGATGAGGACGTTGGTGGTCATGGGTTCGCTGTCAGCAGCAGGATGAGCCGGAGCCGGACTTCACTGCGATACCGATCGGCTTGCCTTTCGGGGCGCGGGGTGCGCAGCAGGCAGAACTTTCCGTCGTGGCTTCTTCCTTCTTGTCTTCGCGAAACACCGGGATATTGCCCAGCGAATGGAAGTGCTCCCAGGCGATGCCCTGCGGGTCGGTAATCCAGTGCTTGTCGCTGCGGGCATAGCAGCAGGTGGTTTCGCCTTCGTCCAATAGGGCCACGTCTGCAGCTTCGGCGCGGGCTTTCAGCTCGGCCAGCTCGGCAGCGTCATCGACTTGGAAGCCAAGATGGTCCACGCCCGCGGCGCTGCCACGCGTCGAGATGGCGAAGTTGATGCGTGGGTCGTCCAGCATCCACTTGGCGTAATCGGTCTCCACACGCGTCGGCTCGGCTGCAAACAGCTTCGAGTAGAAGGCGATGCTCTTGCTCAGATCGTCAACGTGGAGATGGACGTGAAATCGTTTCATGGGATGCTCCTTCAGCACTTGCAGGCGGCGGCGTTTGCTTCCAGGCAGGTTTCGCCCTGGCAGCAGTTGGCGGTCAGGAAGCCCAGCAGGGCGTTCATGTGGTCATACGCCGCGCGATAGATCAGGTTGCGGCCGTCGCGCTCCTGCGTCACCAGGCGCGCGGCTGTCAGTTCCTTGAGGTGGAATGACAGCGTGGCACCCGGCACGTCGAGCTGTTCGGCAATCGCGCCTGGCGTGAGGCCCGTTGGCCCCGCAACCACCAGCATGCGGAACACTTGCAGGCGAATGCCATGGGCCAGCGCGGCGAGGGATCGGATAGCGTCGTTTTCTTCCATATTTCCAATATATTCGAAATGTTTGACGGCAGCAAGGCGATCAGCCTGCGATGTCGGGAACAACTTGGGGAGCACTTGACGCTATTGCGCGAGAGATTGGGCGGTGGCATTCGGTGGCTGCATCACCAATGGCCAACGCCTGCATGCTGCTTTGCCCACAACCCAGCCAGGGGCTCGATGCCCGACAGAGGGTTTATAGGTTTACTTCTTTATGTATACAGATAGTAGTAGTAGATAACGGTGGATAAGTCCTGTGGATAAGCACCAAAAGCGCTTTGACATCAAAGGCTTGCAGAACGGACAACCCATCGGACAGCGTGTGCTGTCGCGTGGATGAGTCCGGGGCATCGCGTCTGACCCTGTCGACCCAGTGGGAAGTTGTTCCTGTGCTATCTGCCCACTGACCCCGGAGAACCAACACGCTTGTCCCTGGAGTTATTCACAGGGGCAGGGTGCGTTATCCACAGCGGGGTTCTTCAAGTCCGACTAGTGCGGGTAATACTCCAGCTCGGCAATGCGCGCCCGGATCGCCTCGACGTTCAGCCCTTCAATATCGGGGCTCGCCATTGAGCCGCTGTCTGCGCGCCACGGTGCGTTGTCGGCGGCCCGCTGTGCGTTTCGATAGGCCAGCCATGCACGTTGGGCGTTGCGGATGGCCTGGCGGGAGGCAGGGTCCGTCTTGCTCATGACCGCCTGATACAGCGTATTCATCTGGCGGTCGTAGGCTTGGTAGGCGGTGTGCGTGCACTCGGTCATGCCGGCCGTCGTGGCGCCTCGCGGGCTCTTCAGGCATTGCTGGAGCGCGTCGTCGACCGGGTCGGCGGCCGATGCGGCCAAGGGCAGCAGCAGAGCCGCGAGTGATAACGCGCGCACGGCGCGACGCACAGCCTGGTTGGCAGAACGGCGTGTCGGGCGGGGATTGATGTGCATCGGAAGGGCCATTGCGTACCTCATGGTTTTCACAGCCGGGTGGTTGCCATGGTAGGAAAAGTCTTGCCGTGCCGCACGGGGCGAGCCATGAGTGCGGCCATGTGCGGAGAAAGCGCACCACACGGCCAAATTCCACAGCACAATCGCGCACACGCTCACCGCTGGTTCCCAAGGGTTCATCCAATGACGCCATTTCGCAGCATCTGCGCCATCGCATTTGCCATCATCTTGTTGCCCGCGGCCGCGCACGCTGCCAGCTTTGATTGCAACGCCGCACGCAGCCCGATCGAGCACGCCATCTGCAATGACGCGCAGCTCTCCGCTCTGGATAGCCAACTGGCCGATGTGTACCGCGCTGCGTTGAACAAGCGCGGCGCCGACACCGACGCATTGAAGGCCGAACAACGCGAATGGTTGAAACAGCGTGCGCCTTCCGGCCAGATCGACGTGGCAGCGTTGAAAGAGGCGTACCGCACGCGCATTGACGAGGTGAAATCGCAACCCGTGTTTCCCGATCCGGGCGAGCGAGTGGATGGCCCGGTTTACCACCTGAAGGCGATCGCCAAGCAGCACGACTTCGTGCTCCGCATGCTCGAAGCCTGTCCCGCGGAAAGCAGTAAAGAGGACACCACCTGCGAAGGGCCCGCCCAGTTGCTCATTCATGACAGGGGCCAACGCGCCGCGCGTCAGGTCATCAACCTGCCGAAGGTGTTTGTCACGCTGCCCAAGGGGGGCATGGGGCCGCTGGTCAATTCGACGCGTCTCTATGACTACCAGGGCGTGATCAACGTTGGCGATTTCAACTTCGACGGCAAGGAGGACTTCGGCATCCAGACCGGCAACGAGGGCAGTTACGGTGGCCCCAGCTATGACGTCTATCTGTTCAATGCGCAGACCCAGCGCTTTGTGCGCAACAGTGAGATGACGGGGCTCATTCTGGAAACACTCGGGTTCTTTGAAGTGGATGCCAAGAACAAGCGTCTGCGCACGTGGGCGAAGAGCGGTTGCTGCTATCACGAGCGCACGGTGTACGCCGTCGAACACGATGTACCGGTCGCCGTTGAACGCCGCATTGATGACGCGCAGGGCAGCGGCGACAAGATGAAAGTCACCGTGGAAACACTCGTCAACGGCAAATGGCGCAGCAAGGTGCATTACGAGCCGATGCCGAAGTGAACGCGCTCACAAACAACCTCAACAGACATGAAACACGCTCGCCTGACCCCTCTGCTGTGCGCTGCCGGCCTGCTGCTTGCCGCGCAAACCCTCCACGCTGCTGAAGACGCCTGCACCGCCCAGGTGGACATCGCAATCAAGCGGGCCTACCCCGCTGCAAAACGTGCAGGCCGTGGTTACAAGGTCGGCGACGCGCGCATCCAATTGCCGGAGGAGTCCGACCCGCATGCAGTGGTGTGCCGCACGTGGCCCGCGCATCCGGAACTCACGCTCATGGCCGTGCCGCTCATGCAGCAGGAGGACGCAGACGCGGGCACCAATGAAGGCGACCTTGAACTGTTCGTGCTCGACAGCGCCAACGGCAGCATCCGGCAACGTCTGCGCCTGCCAGCGCGTATGTCGGACGATGCGGTGCGCATCCGGTCCGTCACGTTCGATACCGCGCGCTACGTGGTCGCGCCAGGGCAGATGGCATTCGGGGTGCGCATCGTCAAAGAGGGCGACTCGCGGCCCAATCCGTTCAACGAGACCGGCCTATGGCTCTACACCGTCCAGGGCAATCAATTGAAACCGGTGTTGAACGGCGTTGTCGTGGAAAGCGGCGGCGGTGAATGGGATACCAACTGCGCCGGCGCGTTCGAGCAAACCAAGCGCACGCTGAACATGACATCGGACACCCACAACGGGTACGCCGATATCGCGGTGTCGGAAACCAAGTCCTCGTCCACCAACACGGTCGACAAGGCCGGCGAATGCCAGACGCACGACGCCAAGCCGCGGCGCACAACCTACCGGCTTGCGCATGACGGCAAGCAATACGTCGTGCCGAAGGCGCTGATGCCGTTGGATTGAGAGGCAAGCGTGGGCGGGATCGCTCCGCCCTCATCCTGGCGTCTACGCCATCTCGCCCAGCCAACGGCTGATAACGCAAACGCGGCGCCCGTCCTATACCTACGGTGTTCGGCCATGCATGGCCGTGGCGGCTTTGTCGCGGCGCTTGCCCTGGCCATCACCCAGGAGGCAAATCATGCGCATGCTCGTCAACGTGCGGATTCCGCACGAACCCTTCAACACCTACGTGCGCGACGGTTCCATCGCCGAGCTGATTCCGCGCGTGATGGCCGAGAGCAAGCCCGAGGTTGTCTACTTCACGGAGCAGAACGGCCATCGCGGCGCAGTGCTCATCGTCAATGTGGAATCAGCCTCGCACATTCCCGCGCTGGCGGAGCCGTGGTTTCTGCTGTTCAACGCAGACTGTGAGTTCCGCATCGTGATGAGTGCGGAGGATCTACAGAAAGCGGGGTTGGCGGAGATCGGCGCCAAGTGGAAGTGAGGTGACGCCTCGCGGCGCTCATCCCCTGCCCATCCCCTTGTGCGGTGCACCTGCGGTTGTCGTTACGTTTGGTTGCACTCAAACGCACATCCTCATCTGCGCGTCCCTACAATCGGTGGAACCAAAACCGAGAAGGAGGAAACAGATGACCCGAGCACAATGGATGGTGGCAGCCGCAATGGCTGCGCTGTGCACCGTTTCGCTGTCGGCGCAGGCCAAGGGCGGGAACGCCGGTGGCGGCTCTGCTGCACATATGAGCAGCCACGGCATGTCCAACACCAACGGCCCGGACAGCATGGACCGCGATAAAGGCAAGGCGCGTGCGGCAGACCGTGCGCATCAACATGGCAAATCCACGCAGCACAAGCGCGCGGGCAAGGGCAAGTAAGCGCCGCAACGCAGCAAAGAAAAAGCCGGTCACGCTGACCGGCTTTTTTGTTGCGCGAGTACGAAGTCAACGGCTCAGCAATTGCCCTTCTTCGCCTGTCCCGGCGGGCAGAAGCCATTGCCCGGGCCGCCTTGTGGGCGCATGACGGGGCCATCGTCGGGCAGATAGACACAACCGCCCAGCAGCGATGCGCCCAAAGACAGGATGAGGATGATGTTCTTCATTGTGTGATGAGGGGCGGGCTCCGCCCCCCTTTTTCCCTGGTTAGAAACTGAAGTTGACCCCGGTCTGGCTGCCGGCCGAAACGTTGACCGGATTGCTCAGCGTGGTGCCCGATGCACTGGTGGCCTGGACCGAATACTGGCCCGCCGATGCCGACACCGCCGACAGCGCGATCGGCAGCGTCGCGCTGTACGTGCCGACCAACGGTGCGGCCGCGGGCAACGCCAGCGAGTACGCGCCGGTATCGAGGTTGGCATTGGCCGAGGTGATCTCGTACGACACCGAGTTCACCGTCTGCAGCGCGCGCAGCGTGGCCTGCGCCGATGCGGTCGCCGTGCCGGAGGCGGTATTGGTGGTGGAGGCCGGCAGCGTGATCGGCGCGCCGGTGGTGGAAACCGTGGTCGTCGTGCTGGCCGTGACAGGCACGGTGCGGATGATGCCCGTGGCGTGGCCAGTCGGCTGTGCGTTGTCCACGATCACCACGTCATAAGCGCCATTGGTGCTGCTCTGCACCAGCGGCGACAGCACAAACTTGCCCGTGGAGTCCGCCACCGTGCCGCGGATGACCTGGCCGTTCTGCTCGGCATAGACCGTAGCGCCGGCCTGTGCGGCGGGCACGTAGCCGGTAATCGAACCGCTCACGACCGTAGGCGTTGCCGTAACGACAGGCTTGAGGCTGTAGCCGCCATTGCCCTGCTGCACGATCGATTTGCAGGCGTTGAAATCCAGCACCAGATCGACCAGCGTGTTGGGCTGCACCGTGAAGGGCTGGATGATCTTGTAGCCGCTCTGCGTGCCACTGGGAGTGGCCAGCGCCTGCTCGGTCGACGAGCCAGTGACCACCACGGAATTGGCCAGCGTGTTGCCCTGATTGGGAGACAGCACCAGGCGCAACTGCTGATATTGCCCGGCGGGCAGCGGGGCCGTACCGAGGTCAGTCAGCACGCCGTTGGTGAGCGATAGCAGATCGACCTTCTGCGGTGTGGCCAACGCGATGTCGGTCCAGCCGGCGTCGGTGTCGGCGGCCGACGCGCTGGCGTTCACGCGCACCTTGTTGACCGTGACGTAGACGTGATCAAAGCCGCAGGACGGTGCGTCCGTCATCGAGACATGGAGGGTGCCCGTGCCGGCATCCGTACCGCCATCCCCGCCGCCGCATGCTGCGATGAGGAACGGCAGAGGCAATGCAAGCAGGATGTTCCGATAAGTTGTTCTCATGGTTGTCTCCTCAGTTTGGGGGGGTGCCCGAAGCATAGTCCTGGCCATGGCACGCACTTTGGTCGATTTGAAACCAATCGTAACGCCGCAGGGGTGAGGGTGGTCTCACCCATTTGGGTTGCAAACGCTTGCGGTGCGCCGAAGATATTGCGGCGCGCGATCGGGCACCGCCGATCGTGTGTCAGCGATGCAGCAGCGGATACAGCCCCAAGCCAAGCAACGCAGCCCCCGCCACGATCACTGGCTCGGGCAGCTTCTTGAACTTCACCAGCAGCAACACTGTGGCCACGGCCAAGAGCGCCGTCGGCACATCCACGATCGAGCGCTTGGCCAGGACGATTACCGCGCCGGTAATGGCACCCACGGCCGCTGCTGTTACGCCATCAACAAAGGCCAGGATGGCGGGCAGCTTGCCGTACTTCTTGAAGTACGGCGCCGGCAGGATGGTGAACAGGTAGCACGGCAGAAACGTGCCAAGCGCGGCCACACACGCGCCGGGCAGGCCCGCCACCAGGTAGCCGATAAAGCCGACGGTGATGACCACCGGGCCGGGTGTGATCATGGCCACGGCCACCGCGTCGACGAACTGCTTGTCGTTGAGCCAGTGGTGCCCTGTGACCACGCCGCCGTAGAGAAACGGCACGATGGCGAGCCCCGAGCCAAATACGAACGCCCCGGCCTTGGCGAAGAACGCGCCAAGCTGCGCAAGCAAGGGCCAATCGATCGTGCCGAGCAAACCGCTGGCCGCTGCCACGGGTGTGACGGCAACCGCGTTCATGCGGCCCTGGCGCAGCCACTTGGGCGGCGCGCGCCAGAACCACACCAGAACGCCGGCCGCCAGGAAGAGCCACGCCACTTCGGATTCAGTCACCACCGTCACTGCCGCCAGCAGCAGGTAGACGGCCCACAGCAGCTTGTCTTTGCCGACGCTCTTGGTGGTGAGCTTGTGCGCGCTGATGGCGATGATGCCGATCACTGCCGCGCCCACGCCGTAGAACACCGACTGCATCCACGTCAGGCCGCCAAAGCGGACATAGGCCCAGCCCAGCGCCACCACCATCAAGAACGAGGGCAGCACGAAGGCAATGCCGACCAGCGTGGCGCCGACGATGCGGTAGTGAACGTAGCCGAGGTAGATGGCCAGTTGCGCGGCCAGCGGCCCCGGCGCGAGCTGGGCGAGCGCGAGGCCCTCCTTGTAGTCGGCGTCGGTGATCCAGTGGCGTGTTTCCACCAGGTCGCGGCGCATGTAGCCAGCCAGCGCAACGGGGCCACCAAAGCCCAATGCGCCAAGCCGGAGGAAATACAGGACCAGCTGCCGCAGCGTGTAGGTGGGGTGTTCGGGGGCAATGTTCATGGGCTACCTGCGATGGGTGACTGCGGTCATGTTTTCCGGCCGCTGGAAAAATGCACATACAACGAATCGAGCACGGTGCCGATCTCTGCGAGCAAGGCGTCGTCGTCCGTCAGCCGCTTGCGGGCGCCCGCCAGGATCGCCTCGAACCCGCCGGCTTCCGGCGTGGCCGCGCCGCCCACGTCGAGCGCATGCACCATGGCGCCCAGGCGCGCGAGCCCGGCGTCGTCATCGAGCCCAAAGCTGGCGATGAGCACCTCAAACGAGACGCGCTCGCCAACATGCGTGAATGCTGCGCCATCAAAGTCGAAGCCGAGCGCATCGGCAGGGCAATCGGACGGGCTGTCGAGCCACAGGAACCGCGCGTGCGGATCGATGAAGCGGTGGATGAGCCAGGCGCTGGCAACGCGGTCCACCCATAAGTGCCGGCGTGTTGCCCACAGGCGGCCCTGATATTGGGTGGGATCACGGCGCGGAATGCTGCCGGAAGCGGCGCGGGGTTCGCCCGCCGATTGCGTGGCTTCGGCCGCCGCAGCAAAGTCGCGCCATTGCGCATCGGCGCGCACGGTCGCTTCGTTGGAGAAGAAATCGATCTTGCGGATGGCCTCGTAGGCGCGGGCATGGCGGCGCAGAAGCCGGTTGCGCTCGGCGCTGGGCAGGTCAGGGAGCGTCTTGCGCGCTTCAGACAGCTCGGCCAGCCACTCGGCATAGTCGGGCGTGCGGTCGAACAGGGCGCGGTAGGCCGCGTCTTCCGCCGCATCGCTGGCCTGCACGCGCAGTACCCACGCCTGGCCGTCTTCCTGCAAGGTCTCGTCTGCCAGGTCATTGAGTTGCGCTGCGTGTTCGGCACGCGCAGGCAGCAGGTAAACGCCATCGCGCAAGGCCGCACAGCCGATGGCTTTGATGGCGCGCCAGATACGCATGCGCGCGGTTGCTCTGGCAGTGGGCAGGCTGACGATGAGCAGCAGCCACGAATCGGGGGAGGCAGTCATGACGGCAGCATAGGCGTGCGTCATAACCGCTGCAATGTTGTAGAGATGCCTACACAGAAGTGCCCGCCGCCCCACGCATCACGGCACAGACAGACCCATCGCTCTGGTCAGAAACGCCTTGACGTCGGCCTCTGCGCGCTGGGCTTGCTCCAGGTTGGCGCCCGTGGATACACCGCGGACAGTGCAGCGCTTGTAGTCAGCCTCCATCGCTTGGAGGCTGGCGTACTTCTCACCGGTCTGCAGGTGGTAGTACGCATCGTGCTGCACGTCGATCATGGTCTGCGGGCACTCGCGCGCCGTGGTCGCACCCGGGAAGTACTTGAAGTACGCCCGCGTGTTGTCGAAGTCGTGATACGCGCCGGGGTAGACGTGCACGTCAACGGCCTGCCCGTCACGCTGCATGATCTCCGCCGCATTGCGGCAGAGCTGCGCGGGCGTGTAGTCATCTTTCTCGCCCAGCGCGAGCATCAGCGGGGCGCCTGCCAGCGGTGGCGGCGGCACTTCCCACCAGAACGCGGAGCACCCCGGGTAGAAGCCGATGAGCGCCGCAAACCGCGTGTCGTCATCGATGACACCTTTGCGGAACGCATCGAGCGTCATGTCCAGTGCCACGCCGCCGCCGCGTGAAAAACCGATCTGCCCGATGCGCTTCGGGTCGATGCGCGGGTCGGTGCTCAGCAGCTTGAGCGCGAACAGCGCATCGGCGTCGTTGGCCGCCGGGTTCAGCTGCGACTGGTTGTCCATCGTATTGGTGATGCCGCGTGGGCCAAACGAGTCCACCACAAAGGCGGCCATGCCCATCCGGTTGAACAGCCGTACCCACCGGTCGACGTCTTTCTGCTGCGGCCCCGCCGAGCCGTGAGAGATCACCATCGCGGGCACCCGACCCTGCAGGGTCTCGGGCAGATACAACGTGCCCCAGATGGGCGTGGGCGTCTTGTCGAACTTGCGATGCACCAGCTCCCATTTGCTTTTGGGGGTGACGCTGTTGAAGTGGATCCGGCCCGTTGGTTTTGCAGAGAGATCGCTGACGATTTCCTGGGCTGAAGCAGGCACGGAGATCAGCGCGATGACGAGGATGCCGAGCATCAACGCGCCGATTGCATTCCACCGCCACGCGTATATGCACCAGGCGTCTTTTTCATCGCGCAAATCAGTGCAGCTTCTCATTTGTTCTTTCAATAGTAGAGAAAGGGTCATCGCTGGAATTCTAGGTTGGTAGCGGTTCTTCGCTTCTTTCTTTATTGAATGGAAATAAAACGCGGCTCATTCGATGTTGGGAAGAAACACATTCTCAAATACCGTTGATTTTTACATTCTTTGTACATCGCTATTGATCGGCATTCCTAGAATCACGCCGTCCGCACCACTTTAAAAATAAATGCAGTGGATCAAGTTGCGCGGACAGGGCTGATGCTCGCAGCGATGCGTTGTTCTGGCATGTCCACGGCAAAAGACGGGGCCGGGTCGGAGACAACCTCAGCGAGATGATTGGCCCACCGGGGAAGTTGGACTTCATCAAACCATCAAAAGATAAGAAGGGGAAGTCTGCGCAAATCGCGCTACGTCTGTCCGGGGGGACAGACGTAGCGGCTTCTTTTCGCGTGCGCGCGGACGCAAACGTATGTCTACGCCATTGTTCCAGCGCCGCCGCGGGCGGCTTCAGTTTGTCTCCATCGCGCTTGTTGCTTCGCCATTCGCCTTGTTTGGGGCGCTTGCGCATGCAGACTGCACCACCACCGGGCAGATCACCGTCTGCGATACGGCGGCACCCAACCCAACCACATCCACCGTCGGCACCGGCAACGTGGCGGCAGAAGACAATCGCACGGTGACGGTGCAGAACGGCAGCACGCTGGCGGTGGGTGACACCAGCGCCATTGCCGTGCGAGACAACGCCAACATCACGGTGCAAACCGGCGGCTCGGTCAGCGCAAACGCGGTGTCGAACTCCGGCTTTTACGGTACGGGCGGCAACGCGATCGACTTCCGCAACAACAGCACGCTGACGGTGCAGCAAGGCGCGCAGGTGCTGGCCAACGGCACACAGCTGAGCGGAGAGGCCGTCAACCCGGAAGGCACGGGCAATACCATCGTCAATGACGGCCTGATCAAATCGGCGCACGGCGCGGCGATCTGGTTCCAGAACACCTCCGGCGGCAACACGGTCATCAACAACGCCACGGGGACGATCCAGACGGACGTCGCCAACGGCAACGTGATGGGCGCGTCGGGCAACGGGTCGGTCGACTTCACCAATCGCGGCAAGGTGATCGGCAACCTGATCTTTGCGGGCGGCAATGATGCCTTGCACGTCTATACCGGCTCGTCGGTGAGCGGCAGCATCAGCGGCGGCGGCGGTGCCAACGTCATCACACTCAACGGCACCGACAGCGCGACGCTGGGCACCATCACCAACTTCCAGACCCTACAGAAGCAGGACAGCGGCACGTGGACGCTGTCCAAGACGCTCGCCAGCATGGGCGTGACCAATGCGGAGGTGCAGCAAGGCACGCTGATCCTGCAAGGCAACAACGGCACCTACACCGGCACGATGCAGGTGGACGCCGGCGGCACGCTGCAAGGCGATGCGCAGAGCGTGACGAAGGCCGTGACGAACAACGGCCTGGTGCGCTTCCAACAGGACGTGGATGGCAGCTATGCCGGTCAGATCGTCGGCGCAGGTGCGCTGGAGAAAACCGGCACGGGCACGCTCACGCTGGGTGCAGGCAATACGTACAGCGGCGGCACGACCATTACGCAGGGCACGCTTGCCATTGGTGCGGACAGCGCATTGGGCGGCACCGCGGGCGGCCTGACATTCAACGGCGGCACGCTGCAACTGACGGGCAATGTGGATGTGGCGGCCACACGCGCCATCGGCATCACCAATGCCAACGGCACGATCGATACGCAGGGCTTTACGTCGACCGTGAGCCAGGGCATTTCGGGCGTGGGGGCGCTCACCAAGGCCGGCAGCGGCACGCTGGTGCTCGCGGGCGACAACACGTACCAGGGCGGCACCACTGTCGCGGCGGGGACGTTGCAACTCGGTAACGGTGGTACGTCGGGCTCGATCCTGGGCAATGTGGTGGACAACGGCACGCTGACGTTCAACCGATCGGACGTGTTCACCTTCGGCGGCACCGTCTCCGGCACGGGCGGCATCACGCAGGCCGGCACGGGCACGACCGTGCTCACCGCCAACAACGCGATCCAGGGCGACACGTTGGTCGCCAGCGGGGCGCTGGCCATCGGCGACGCGACGCACGCCAGTGCCGCGCTCGGCGTGTCGGCCACCAATGCGCCGCAGAGCTTGCGACCGATGGCGGGCGGCAGCGGCAACAATGTTCAGATTGCAGCCGGCGCCACGCTGGGCGGCTACGGCACCGTGAACGGCGCCGTCACCAACAACGGTACGGTGGCCGTAGCCGATGCGCTGGCGGCGTTTGCCAATGCTGGCGGCGGCAGCCTGACGATCAATGGGGCGCTGAATAACGCCGGCACGGTGCAGGTTGGTGGCGCAGGCGTCGGTAACACGCTGGTGGTCAACGGCAACTACGTCGGCAATGGCGGCGTGCTGGCCATCAACACCAAGCTGGGCACCGACAATTCGCCGACCGACAAGCTCGTCATCTCGGGCGGCACGGCGAGCGGCAATACGGCGGTGCGCGTCACCAATGCTGGCGGCGCCGGTGCGCGAACCACGGGTGATGGCATCGAAGTCGTCAGCGCGATCAATGGCGCGACCACGCAGACCAATGCCTTCGCACTCGCCAACCGAGTCGTCGCCGGCCCGTATGAGTACACGCTGCAGCGCGGTGGCTCGGCCAGCGCAGACAGTTGGTATTTGCGCACCCTGCAGACCGCGACCCAAGGCACGGGCATCGGCACGGGCACGAGCGCCACGCAGCCTGCGCTGCGTCCGGAAGTCTCGCTCTACACCGCCATTCCGTCGCTGACCTTGCTATACGGCCGCGCGCTGCTCGATACGCTGCACGAACGCGTGGGCGAAGAGAGCAACCAGGCCACCGCACCGGCAGGCACGTCTCCCGTGCTGCGCACCGGCTGGGCACGCGTGATCGCCCAGAAGGGCAGCCGCATGTCGGATGGCAACGGTATCTACGGTAACCAGGGCCCCGCGTTCAGCTACGACTTCGGCGGCGTGCAGGTCGGTGCCGATGTCTACCAGCGCCAGCGCGAGGACGGCAGCCACGACCATGCCGGTGGTTACTTCGCCACCGGCCGCATCGCGGCAGACGTGACGCACGCCGATGGCGCAGACGCCGGCCGCGACACCGTCAACGCCAACACGGTCGGTCTGTATTGGACGCACTTCGGCCCGTCCGGCTGGTATCTGGATGGCGTGGTGCAGGGCACCCGTTACGACGCCGATGCCTCGCCGCACGGCGTGAACGGCCTGAAGACGCACGCGCTCGGTTACGCCGCATCGCTCGAGACGGGCTACCCGATCGCGCTGTCACCGCAATGGCGTGTCGAGCCGCAAGCGCAGCTCGTGGTTCAGCGTGCCGCGTTTGCCGATGCCAACGACGGTGCCGCTGACGTGCGCTTCAACTCGGTGAACTCGATGCTCGGTCGCCTGGGCGTGCGCGTGAGCAAGCGCTGGGGTGAATCGCCGGAACGTCAGCACACCGCGTGGGTGCGTGCGAATGTGTGGCACGAGTTCCGCGGTGAGACGGGAACGCAGATGTCGTCGCCGGATGGTGGCTTCGTGCCGTTCACGTCGCAACTGCCGAGCACGACGCTGGAGCTGACGGGCGGCCTTACGGCGCAGGTGGCGAAGAACGGCGTGTTCTATGCCAGCCTCGGCTACCAGGTCAGCGCGGACCGTCGCTTGCATGGGGTGAACGGCAAGGCAGGGGTGCGCTGGGGGTGGTAAGGCAACGCACGTAACCAGGCGCGCCCATACGGCGCGACGCTGCTCGGCCCATTCAGTGGCCGGGCAGCATCGCGCCCCATGCCGCCGTGACGTTGCCGCCGAGCCGCCATTCGGCAAACGGGCGGCGCGGTGCAATCAGGACAGGCAGGCGTGGGTCGCGCACGTGGGCGTAGTAAGGCTCCATCCAGCACAGCTCATCCTGGAAGGTCCACGGAAACAGTTCTTGCTTGATGGGCGTGATTTTTTCGAAGCTCGCCGGATCCATCACCGCCTCGATCACGAGGTTCGCCAAGCGGCCAATTGCATGGCCGTTCTCCCGGTACAGATCGATATTGCGTCGCTGCGCCAGTTCTGCGGCAAACACCAGCGGAATCAGCGCGAACGTGTGGTAGTGCAACGCACGATTACCTCGCTTGACCTCCCGTGCGAGCGCGCCGTCCGGGCCGATATCGCGGATGCCCTCGCGAACGCGCAGCAGCCCGGAGTTGATCAGGTCGCTGTTGTCCGTCGCGGTGCCGATGGCAATCAGATTGAGGCCGGCCCAATACACCAAGTTGTTATGCAGATGGTTGATCGCTTCGGCGTTGCGGGTGGCGATGGCAATGCGTTCGAGCCAAGGTGCGATGGCATCCAACTGCGGCTGGTTTTGCTTGCGGATGTCGTTCGGCATGCGCAGAAGCACCATGGCGAAATCCGTTCCCGCCCATGACCGCTCGTAGTACCCCTGGTAGCCGGAAATCTTGCCCATCAGTGCATCTGCCTCGGCCCACGTTCGAAGCTGGCTCAGTACGCAGGTCCAATCGCCCTTGTCGGCCGACGCGTTGAGGTGCGCGATGAAATTGCGCATCGGTTTCACGTCGCGCGCATAGCCTGCCGCGTCGTCGTAGAAGCCTGGTGGATCGATCGTCTTGACCGGTGCGGGGATCTCGCACGCGCGGGCTGCATGCACCAGACCGAAGCCGGTGCCAATGGCCAGCGAAATGGCGAACAGCGTTTGAACGGACGCACGGCGCATTGGAACCCCCGGGAGGATGCGGAGTGGCTCACATGAACGCGGCGTCCGCTCGTGCAAAACGCCGAGGTGTTCCGCAACGTTGACTGGGGGTTACAAACTGTAGCGACTATGAAAAAGAGCCGCATCAAGCGGCTCTTCTTACGTCAGCAGCAACGCGCTCTTACGCCGCGTTATCCCCACCTTCCTGCGCCTCACGCTCTTCGCGTTCCTCGCGCTCTTCACGGGGCAGGGTCAGCATGCCGGTGTTGTAGACGTACTCATACACCTCGCCGTAGCGGCCCCATTCGATGCCGATCTTGAGCACGCGTTCGGCTTCTTCGGGCTTGAGGTACGCCTCCAGTTCGCGCAGCACATGTTCTTCTCGGATCTCGCCGTCTTCGTTGGCGTCCAGCTCGGCGCGGATGTGCGCGGCCAGGGCCACGCGCTCCAGCAGCTTCTGGCCGAACAGCACCTTGCGCTCGGGCGGTTCGGTTTCCATGTAGGTCTTGCCGAACGGCGTGACGATGATGTCGCCGCGCTCGATGGTGGCCAGTTGCAGCAGGGCTAGCGCTTCGCACGCGGGCAGCAGGTCGTCGTCGGTCACGCCGGCTTCTTCTGCCAGATGCGGCAGGTCGGCACGGCCGTTGAACGGCGCTTCGACCAGCAGGTCGAGAATGGCCTCCATCTGGCCGATTTCGGCATCGGGCAGGCGGTAGGCAAGCTGCTCGGCCGCGGGCTCCACGCCCACATGCACGCCCACACGCTCGGGCGAGGTCATCAGACCGTACACCTCGTCGATGAGGTTGCGCACGGCGGCGGAATCACGATTGCGCGGGCGCGGGAACGGCACGCGCACCTCCGCACGGATGCGCCCCGGATCGCTCGACAGGATGACGATGCGGTCGGCCATCATCACTGCCTCTTCAATGTTGTGCGAGACGATGAGGATGCTCTTGATGTTGGTGCGGCGGCCTTCCCACAGGTCGAGCATTTCGTCGCGCAGGTTCTCGCCGGTCAGCACGTCGAGCGCGGAGAACGCTTCGTCCATCAGCAGCAGGTCGGGCTCGGTCACCAGTGCGCGCGCAATGCCTACACGCTGGCGCATGCCGCCGGACAGTTCGCGCGGCAGAGCGCTGTTGAAACCCGACAGGCCGATCAGGTCGATGGCCTGTTCAGCGCGCTCTTCACGCTCGGCCTTGGCCACGCCTTGCGCTTCCAGGCCCAGCTCCACGTTCTGCTGCACTGTCAGCCACGGAAACAGCGCAAACGACTGGAACACCATCGCGATGCCCTGTACTGGGCCGGCGTACTCGCGCCCACGGAACAGCACCTGGCCACGATCGGCGCGCACCAGGCCCGCCATGATGCGCAGCAACGTCGACTTGCCCGAGCCCGATTTGCCCAGCATGGCGACAATCTCGCCCTGGCGCAGATTGAGGTCCACGCCTTCGAGCACGGCGCGGTCGGTGTGGTCTGCGGTGCGGAAGATCTTCGAGACGCCGCGCAGCTCCATGACGCTTTCAGCGCTCTGGCTATGGGTGCTGGTGGTAACCATGTGTGTTCTCTGCTAAATAAGGTCGTCTTAGAACGTGCTCAAGATCCGTAGCGAGCGCCCAGAGGTTGGCCCGAGACGCGCAGCCGTACATGAGTACGGCGAGCATCGCAGGGTCAAGATCGGGGTGCGCAGCAGGATCACGAGCATGCTCTTACAGGCGGGTGCGCTCTTGCGCGATGTCGTACAGGCGGTTCCACAGCAGCCGGTTGAAGCCGACCACGAACAGGCTCATCACGGCAATCCCGAGTGCAATGCGCGGGAAGTCGCCCTTGGATGTCATCTCGGCGATGTAGCTGCCCAGGCCCGTTGCCACCAGCGTGCGGTCGCCCCAGGACACGTATTCGGAGACGATGCTGGCGTTCCACGAGCCGCCGGCGGCCGTCACCAGGCCGGTCAGCAGGTTGGGGAACACGGCGGGAATGAGGAAGCGCTTCCACAGCAGCCAGCCGCGCAGGCCGAAGTTGCGGGCGGCCAGTTTCAGCTCGGTCGGGATGGCCGACGCGCCGGCAATCACGTTGAACAGGATGTACCACTGCGTGCCGAAAATCATCAGCGGACTCAACCAGATTTCGGGGTTGAGCGCGAAGCGCGCAATGAGCATGACCGCCAGCGGGAACATCAGGTTGGCCGGGAACGCCGCCAGGAACTGCGCCACCGGCTGGGCGATGCGTGCCACGTTCGGGTTCAGGCCGATGCGAATGCCGATCGGCACCCACACCAGCGCGGCCAGGGCAATCAGCAGGATCACGCGCACCATGGTCAGGAAGCCGAGCCAGAAGACGTGGCCGACCTCGGCCCAGCCCACCTCGGAGCGCACGAATTGCAGCACGTGCGCCACCGCCACAAGCGCGGCCAGGATGATGACGACATCAGCGATGCGGTGCGACCACGGGAAGCGCGGCAGAAACCCGCTGCCGCCGGCAGCGGTGGGCCGCGTGCGCTCGGCACCCCAGGACAGCGTGCGCTCGGCCATCGCGGCGGTGCGCTCAAGCAGCGCCTTGACCCACTCGGAGCGGCGCAGCAGGTCAAGCAGCCACGATTGCGGTTCGCGTTCCGACGACATCGTGTCGAAGCGGAAGCGGTCTGCCCAGGCAATCAGCGGGCGGAACAGCAACTGGTCGTACAAAATGATGCCGATCAGCATGGCCAGGATGGCCCAGCCGATGGCCGGCAGGTTCTGCTGCTGGATCGCCAGCGAGATGTACGAACCGATGCCCGGCAGCTTGATGTCGTGGCCCGACACCGAGATGGCTTCCGATGCCACCACGAAGAACCAGCCGCCCGACATCGACATCATCATGTTCCACAGCAGGCCCGGCATGGCGAACGGCACTTCCAGGCGCCAGAAGCGCTGCCACTTGGACAGCCGGAACACCGTGGCGGCCTCTTCCAGATCGGTCGGGATGGTGCGAAACGATTGGTACAACGAGAACGCCATGTTCCACGCCTGCGACGTGAAGATGGCGAAGATGGCCGCGCATTCCACGCCCACCAGGTTGCCCGGAAACAGCGCAATGAAACCCGTGACCGTGATCGACAGGAAACCCAGCACCGGAATCGATTGCAGGATGTCCAGCGCCGGCACCATCACCTTCTCGGCCGTGCGGTTCTTGGAAGCGATAGCGGCAAACGCAAACGAGAACGCCAGCGACGCGCCCAGCGCCAGCAGCATGCGGATGCTGGTGCGCAGCAGGTAATACGGCAGCTCAATGACGTCCAGACTCACGTCCAGCTGTTCGCCAGGCGTGTAGGGCACGTTCATCTGCTTGGCTGCATAGGCCAAGAGCAGGATGGCGGCCAGGATGATCGGCAGCAGGGCCAGGTCAAACCGGTTGGGCGGCGCAGTCAGCAGGTGGCCGAAGTTGACGCCAAAGTTGGTACCGAAGGTGGTACCCAAGCGGCCCCGGATGGTGGTTTCGTTGTCGTTCTGCTGCATCTTGGATAACCGGGACGGAAACCGCGGACGAAATTCGGGCGCCTCAAGGCCTGGGGCCGAGGCGCGATACATGGCGTGCGGGGCGCAGCGCAGTGCTTTGCGCAAGCGTTGCTTGGCACCCGGCGGCAAGCCGCCTAGTTTACCTTGCGTAACGTCAGAGCCAGCTGCACGGTTGTCAGTCTGACGACGTCACATTCCAGAAATGTGACAGAGATACGACAGCGCCGGTTTGTCATGTTTTATCCAACACATCACCTGCGGGTTCGCTTCGGAGGTCGCCATGTCCGCCATTGCGCAAGTGATCGTTACCGTACAGGGCCGCGTGCAGGGCGTCGGCTACCGCGCGGCCTGTGCCGACCGTGCCCGCCTGCTCGGTCTGCGTGGCTGGGTACGCAATCGCCGGGATGGGGCGGTCGAGGCATTCCTGGCCGGTCCCGAGGCCAATGTGCTGAGCATGCGCGAATGGATGTGGGAGGGGCCCGACAGCGCCCAAGTCACGCAGCTGGACGTGGTCGCGGGCGAGCATGAGGCGCCCGTCCCCGGCTTTGAGATCCGCCCGACGGTGTAATTCTCGGCGATCAGCGGACACGGATTCGACACGAAACCGCTATGCGCAGCGCAGCGGTCTTCCAAGAAACTGATCGCGCGCATTGAAACAAAAAGGGCGACCGCGCAGGCCGCCCTTTCTTTTGCGGATGGCGTTGTCGGCCGATCAATACACGTTCGGTACGATCATGTCTTCCGGCACCGGGTGGCGGATGTACTCCTCGTGGTGCACCCGCTCCGGCAGCAACACCGGCGAATGCGGCACCGGGTGGTAAGGCACCTGGCCAAGCAAGTGGTGGATGCAATTCAAGCGCGCGCGCTTCTTGTCGTCCGCCAGCACCACCCACCAGGGCGATTCGGGAATGTGCGAGCGCTCGAGCATCGCTTCCTTGGCGCGCGTATAGGCTTCCCAGCGGCGGCGGCTTTCCAGGTCCATCGGGCTCAGCTTCCACTGCTTGAGCGGATCGTCGATACGGCTCTGGAATCGCACTTCCTGCTCTTCGTCCGTCACCGAGAACCAGTACTTGACGATCTGGATGCCCGAGCGCGCGAGCATCTTTTCGAACTCGGGCACGGAACGGAAGAATTCGTCGTATTCCTCGTCGGTGCAGAAACCCATCACGCGTTCAACGCCGGCACGGTTGTACCAGCTGCGGTCGAACAGGACGATCTCGCCAGCGGCCGGCAGGTGCGCCACGTAGCGCTGGAAGTACCACTGCGTGCGTTCGCGGTTGGTGGGAGCCGGCAGCGCGGCCACACGGCACACCCGCGGGTTCAGCCGCTGCGTGATGCGCTTGATGGCGCCACCCTTGCCGGCGGCATCACGCCCTTCGAAGATCACCACCAGCCGGTGGCCGGTCTCGATCACCCAGTCCTGCAGCTTGACGAGCTCGCCCTGCAGGCGGAATAGCTCGCGAAAGTACATGCGCCGCGTTTCGCGGGCTTCGTCGTCGATGCCTTCGCCGCCGCCGAGCAGGTGGTCGTCGATTTCCATCTCCAGCTCTTCGTCAAGCGTGTCGAGGAGGTCTTCCTGCAGGCGCGCCTGGCGGGCTGCGTCGCGTTCGCTCATGGTGTGTTGCTCCTGCCGATCTTGCGGATATTGCCGAGAGGGGGCGCTGCGCATGGGCAGCGCAGTGCAAGTCTAAGCCCGTCTAGGTAGCACGGGCATGTGGCAGGGGAGTGACATGGCATTGCTTCGCCCATTGCGCCAGGTTTTCGCCCGGCAGCGCCGTCGCGCGCCAAATCGACCGTAATCTGCCTGCGCCGCCGCGTATCTGGCGGGTCACAGGAGCGCCCATGCCGCGTCCGTTGCAATCGATCCTAAGCTGCTTCCGACCGACGCCCCCAGCAGAGGAGCGCGCTTCCACTTCAACCGGCCAGCCGGTGGATTCAGCGCCGCACCCGCCACGCCGCGCACCGGTGACGTTGCAGGGCTTGGCCAACTTTGACGCCCAACGCATTCGCCAACGGCAGGTCGAGATCCAGGCGCTGGTGCCTGATACGCGCAAGGCGTTGTCCGACGGCGAGTGCCAACTGGGCGGTTATGTACACGCCCGCCAGGTCGACGGCCGCCCAGTGGAAGGCACGGCGCTCGATCGGCTCAAGCGTGGAAATGAAACCGTCATGGAGACCCGCCAAGCGCTGGCGCATGGTCGCGGCAATGTAACTGCCGACATCAATGACAGCAACGGTCTCAGCACGATCAGAACAGAGGCTGGCCGTAACGCAAGGCCGAAGATTCCGCGCCACTACGGACAGAAACTCAGGGTAACAGCCAGCACCCTGGCGGCCCAGGCTGGCAACTGCGGTGAGCACGCCTATGTGGCCACCTTTCTACATGCCGGCAAATTGCAGAAAGGCGAGAGAGTCTATTGCGTGGGCAGCACAAAGAAAGACCACGGTTGGGCCGAGTTGCGGGGTAAGACATCGGACCGCGCGCATGACGTCGTCATGGACCCGTGGGCTAAAGGCCCCGCCATCTTCGCCATTGACGGTGCCTTGTCGAAAGACAAGCACGCGGTAGAAACCGAGCATCACTATGACCGCAGAAGCGGGGCGAAAGCGCACGCCAAGATGCAAAAGCTCCAGCGCAAGGAGCACAGTCAAATACAAGCCGACGTTCACGAAGAGATGGCGAAGCTTGGGCCGGATTTCCGATATCCATCGGATGAATCCTCGGTCTGGTCGGCCACCCCGGTCATCTCGAAAGAGTTTGCCGAGCGCGTGGTCGACAAGATGATTCAAGAACCCGACCCGGCCAAGCTGGCGCCGGAACACGAAGACCAAGTCCAGCAGGCCGCCGAACGGGTAGACATCGGTGAACGCCGGATGGCGCCGTTGCGTCAGGAGGTTCACGCAACCCAAATCGCTCGGACTTTGGGTGCCAGCGGCGTGAAAGAAGTCTCGAAGGCAGCTGCACGTATCGCCAACGTTGCGGTCGATTTGCAGCGCTACCCATTGGCATCGCACCCGGCCCAGACCGCTCGCAACGATGTTTAGGGGTATGGCTTAGATGAGGCCGCGGCCTCAGCTCGATTCGCCTTCCAGCATGAACTTGGCGCCGTCGTCCTGGCCGAGCAGGCGCACCAGCGTGGGCATGGCTTCCTGCAATTGCGCCTTCAGCGTCCACGGCGGGTTGACGATGAACATGCCGCTGCCGTGCAAGCCCAGGCCACCCTCGACCGGATGCCTGACGGTGAGCGTGACGTGCAGCCAATCCGCCGGTCGCAACTGCTTCAGGCGCGAGGGAAATTGCGCGGCTTCGCGCCGCTGCACCAACGGATACCAGACCGCATACATGCCGGTCGCAAAACGCTGCAGGCTGTCCTGCAGCGATTGCACGGTGCGGGCGTAATCATGCTTGTCTTCGAACGACGGATCGATCAGCACCAGCGCGCGGCGCGGCGGCGGAGGGAGGATCGCCTTGATGCCGGCAAAGCCATCGCCGTCGTACAGCATGACCTTGCGCCCCGCGCCGCGAAAGTTGTTCGACAGCACCTTGATCTCGGAGCTGTGCAGCTCGAACAGGCGCAGGCGATCGGCGTCGCGCAGCATTTGCCACGCCAGCCACGGCGAGCCCGGGTAGTGCCTCAGTTCACCGTTGGGATTCCGTTCGCGCACCTGGTCGAGGTAGGCGTCGAGCAGCGGCGGCAGTGTTTCGCCGGCTTGGGCCGCGCGCCACAGCGGGCCAATACCGGTGTCGAACTCGGCCTTCTTCTGCGCCCATTCGTGGTCCAGCGCGTAGAGGCCGGCGCCGGCGTGCGTGTCGATGTACCAGAACGGCTTGTCCTTCTGCGTGAGGTAATCGAGCATCTGCACAAGCACGGCGTGCTTGAGGACATCGGCGTGATTGCCGGCGTGGAAGGCGTGACGGTAACTGAGCATCGGCGGACCATGTGCGCCCGGAGTATCAGGCGCGGGCGGAGAAAACGGTAGGCGCGAATGCTACCACCGCGCGGGATGCGTCCCCAACGGCACGCTGGGCAGCGTCCAGTGCGGCAGCGTCTCCGATAGCTGCCCCGCATGGCGCAGCGCGGTGAGTGTGCCGAAGCCGGAGGGCGCCGTTTCCAGGTAAGCGCCGATGTCTTCATAGCGCGGGTCGGTCGCATCAAAGCCGTTGGCCATACGGCCGAAGCTGCGCAGCCATTGCGCCGTCTGCGCGAGCGACACACGCACGTGCCAGCTTCCGCCCTCGGTCATGCGGCGCGAAAGAGCGGTCATGGCGCCGGCGGCCATCAGGTAACCCGCGCCGTGGTCCAGCGCCTGTGCGGGTAGCGGGCGCGGCTTGGCATCACCGGCTGCCTGCGCTTCCGCCCAGTTGAAGCCGCTGGCGGTCTGCACAAGCGAATCGAAGCCTCGGCGATTGGCCCAGGGGCCGTCATAGCCGTATGCGCACAGGCTCACGTAGACGATGCCCGGGCGCAGTGCTGCCACCTGCTCGGGGCCAAACTGCAACGCCGCCAAGCCACCGGGCCGATAGCCCTGGACGAAGATATCGGCGTCGCGCAGCAGCGTGCGGAGTTGCTCGGCACTCGCCGCTTCGCGCAAGTCGAGCTGCGCGGAGCGCTTGCCGCGCCCGGTGTCGATCACCAGCGGCGGAACGGCGGGCAGATGCGGCGCCGTGACAAGCAGCACATCGGCCCCGTGCGCGGCCAGCGTGCGGCCACAGACAGGTCCGGCAATCACGCGCGTGAGATCGAGCACGCGCACGCCCGAGAGCGGACGGCCGTCGGCATGCGCGGGCAGGGGCTGCGGTGGCGCATCGCCAATGCGTTCGATCGTCATCAGCGGTTGGCGCGCCACGGCAATGCCTTGCGGGTGTGCGTCCCACTCTTCAAACGTGCGCGCGGCGGTCACGACCATGCCCGCCTGCGCTGCCGCTTCTTCAAACGCTTCGGCCTTCCATTGGTTCAGCGCAGCGGCCACGGCCGCCCGGTCATACGCGCAGCGGAGCAACTTCAGCACGCCGTCACGGTGATGCGCAAAGTTGGTGTGCAGACGCACCCAGCGGCCATCGCCGCAGCGGTAGAGCCCGGCGATCTTGTCCCACGGTTCGGGCGGCAACTGGCCATCGAGACGGAAGTAGCGCTCGGAGCGAAATTCCAGCGCGGCGTGATGCATGTCGACCGACACGGTCTGCTGCCGCCCGCTGCGCAACGTGTCGACCTGCGCTGCCGCGAGCGCAGCCGCAGCGATGGTGCTCTGCGCGAGCGTGCCCACGGCAAACGACGACGGCAGCGCCGGCTCCGCGCCCGTGAGCGTTGCACGCGACAGCGCATCCGCCGGCTGGCCGAGCACCGTCCACAACTGGCTGAGTGCGCCGGCGGGGCTGACAGTCTGCATGGAAGGATCGACCACATCAGCAACGGGTGACGGCATGGCGGGGCTCCGCAGGGAAGGTGCGCCCATTACAGTCCCGCACCGCCGATAGCGTCAACATTGACTAGACTGATCAACCTCGATTGCCGTCCACTTCATCCGGCCCGATGACGACCTACCTGAATGCCGCCGAAGCCGCCGCGCGCCTGCATATCTCGCGCCCGACGCTGTACGCCTATGTGAGCCGCGGGCTGCTGGCGGCGTACCCGTCGCCCGACGGACGCGGCAGCCGCTACCGCGAAGCCGATGTGGAACGGCTGGCCGATCAGCGTTCCGGCGGACGGCGCCCGCGCCAGGTGGTCCGCCACGCGCTGGACTGGGGCCTGCCGGTGATGGAATCGGCCATCACGCTGATCGATCACGGGCAGTTGTTCTATCGCGGTACGCCCGCTTTGGAATTGGCCGAACGCGCCACGCTAGAGACCGTTGCGGCGCGGCTGTGGCAATGCGAAGAAGCGCTGGCCTTCAACACGCCCGCGCCGGTGTTGCCGAAGCGCTGGTACGCAGCGCTCACGTCGTTGGCAGACGCGGACATCCGCCAACGCTGCATGGCGCTGTGCGCGCTTGCCTTGCCGGCGCTGGACGAGGCCGCGTGGCGACAGGATTCCGCACGCACCGCGCGCGATGCCGGCGCACTCTTGCGCGTGGTGTTTGCCGCCATGCTCGGCCGCAAGCCCGACACCGCGCCCGTGCATCTGCAATGCCAGCAGGCATGGAACGTTGACGCGCACGCTGCTGAGGCCATCCGCGTCGCATTGGTGCTCTGTGCAGATCACGAACTCAATGCCTCAAGCTTTGCGGCGCGCGTTGTTGCATCGACCGGCGCCAGCCTGGGCGCCGTGGTCAGCGCGGGCCTGGCTGCGCTCACCGGTGGCAGGCATGGCGGCACCACGGCGCGCGTGGAGGCATTGCTGAGCGAGCTGGAAGGGGAGCGCTCCGTGGCAACGGCATTGCGTCGTCGGCTTGATCGCGGCGATGCGCTGCCCGGCTTTGGCCACCCGCTGTATCGCAAGGCCGACCCGCGCGCCGACGCAATCCTGGCGCAGTTGCCGAAGGCCGGCAGGGTGCGCAAGCGGCTGCAATCGGTGATTGATGCCGTGGCCGGGCTGACCGGCGATGGGCCATCGGTGGATTTTGCGCTGGTGGCCACCCGGCGTGTGCTCGGGCTGCCGGAAGGTTCAGGCTTTGGCCTGTTTGCAGCGGGGCGTACGGCAGGCTGGATTGCGCACGCGCTGGAGCAGCGCGCGGCGGGGCAGTTGATCCGCCCGAGAGCCGCCTATGTGGGGCCGATGCCGGCCGCGCCGGGTGCACCGGCGGGCCGCATCATTCGTGTGCGCTGACGCGCGATCAGGCTTGCGGAATCTCGATCTTCACCTCAAGCACTTCCAGGTTGTCCTGGCGCTCGAGATTGACCTTGATGTCGTCGTTGCCGATCTTCACGTACTTCGAAATCACGGCCACCAGCTCGCGTTGCAGCGCGGGCAGGTAGTCGGCAGGCGCACCGCTGGCGGTACGTTCATGGGCGAGGATGATCTGCAGACGTTCCTTGGCGACGGTCGCAGTCTTCTTCTTCTCGCCCAGCAGGAAAGACAGAATCGACATGAATGTGCGTCTCCTTATTTACCGCTGCCGCCGAACAGGCGCTGCAGGAAGCCCGGCTTGTTGTATTCGACGTAGCGCAGTTCTTTCTCTTTGCCCAGGAAGCGGTCGATCACGTCGTGGTAGGCGTTCGCTACGTCGGAGCCTTCGATGTGGATGGCGGGCGTGCCCTGGTTGGACGCCTGCAGCACCGCTTCCGATTCCGGAATCACGCCGATCAGCTTGATGCGCAGGATTTCCTGAATGTCGGTGAGCGACAGCATTTCACCTTCGGACACGCGCTTCGGGTTGTAGCGCGTGAGCAGCAGGTGTTCCTTGATCGGTTCCTTGCCTTCCACCGCGCGGCGCGACTTGGACGACAAGATGCCCAGGATGCGATCCGAATCGCGCACCGAAGACACTTCCGGGTTCGTCACGACGATGGCCTCATCGGCAAAGTACATCGCCATCAGCGCGCCCGATTCGATACCGGCCGGCGAATCGCAGACGATGTATTCGAAGCCCATTTCCTTCAGGCCTTCGATCACCTTCTCGACGCCTTCACGCGTGAGTGCATCCTTGTCGCGCGTTTGCGAGGCGGGGAGGATGAACAGGTTCTCGCACTTCTTGTCCTTGATGAGGGCCTGGTTCAGGTTGGCCTCACCGTGGATCACGTTGATCAGGTCATACACAACGCGGCGCTCGCAGCCCATGATGAGGTCGAGGTTGCGCAGGCCGACGTCGAAGTCGATGACGGCGGTCTTGTGACCGCGCAGCGCAAGGCCGGCAGAGAACGCCGCACTGGTGGTCGTCTTGCCGACGCCGCCCTTGCCGGAGGTGACTACGATGATCTTGGTCATGGCTCGTATATCGAAAAGTTAAATCGCTCGGCGCACGGGGTGCGTCACTTCATCCGCAACGGTTCGAAAACCAGCGTGTTGTCCGCGAGCCGGACCTGCGCAGGCTTGCTGGCGTAGGCGTCGGGCCACGGGGTTTCGCCGGTGCGGTAGATGCCGGCGATGGAAATCAGTTGCGGCTCCAGACACGTGCAGAAGATGCGCGCATCCAGGTTGCCCTTCACGCCCGCCAGCGCGCGACCGCGCAGCGAGGCATAGACATAGATGTTGCCTTCGGCGATCACCTCGGCGCCGTCACTCACCAAGTCGAGCACGACGAGGTCGCCGCGCGCATAAATGCGCTGGCCGGAGCGCAAGGGGCGATCGACGATCATCGTGCCGGGCTGCATGGCCACGGCATCGACGGGGGGAACAGCAGGGGCGGGGGCCGGCGCTTCGGCAGCCTGGGCGTGCTCGGGGGCGTCCTGGCCTTCGCCGTTGTCCTTGGCGTCTTTCTCGCCGCGCGGACGGCGGCCATGGCTGTCGAGCAGCGGCAGGCCAAAGGCCTGCGCCCACTCGGCCTGCTCGGGACTGGCAACCACGCCGATCGCGCGGGCACGCAGCGCGGTCAGGGTCTCCACCAAACGGTCGATAGGCAGGCGCTCGTCTTCAGCCAGACGGCGCACGTCGATGGCGATCACGTCGTTTGAGAAAAACTCGGGCGTGTCGGCAAAGCGTCGCGTGAGTTCGGCGGCCAAGGCGTCCATGTCGGCGGTGCGCGGCGACAGCAGCAGGGCATCGACGGTGCCGCTGCGGATCTCGAACAGCGGCGCTTTCTTCTGGGACATAGAACGGCTACGCGGAAAAATGGGCTCATTCTAACGTTGTTGACGAAACGCCTTGGATTTTTTGGCCCCGCCGCTCCGCCATCCGGCTGAGACCCGCAACCGGCGCCGTTCTCAACACTGCCGGCGCCACGCGCAAATGTCATGCGATGGTCACAGCATCGTCATGCACGCTTTCGATACTTCTCCGCTTCTGAGCCCCCCGGTCCAGTCCGTTGTCCTATCGCGTTGCGCAAACGGTTCCCTCCGATTCTGCGTGCGCGCCCGCGCGTCATTCGCTTCATCAGCAGTTCGCAGTCCGTAGTTCGCATACCAAAAAATAAACTTCAGGGAGAAGTTCATGCGAGTCCGACCGTTGTGTTCTGCGGCGTTGCCGCTTGCTGTTTTCTTATCGATGTCGTTGGCTGCCTGTGGCGGCGGCGACGATACGCCTTCCAACGGCAACGCCACGCCTGCCGCCAGCACTGCCCCCGTAGGTACCAAAGCCACGCTGGCCGTGTTGGAAACCACCGACTTGCACACCAACGTGCTGTCGTATGACTATTTCAAGCTCGCGGCCGACAACTCGCTCGGCTTCGAGCGCGTGGCAACGCTCATCAACCAAGCGCGCACGCAATTCCCGAACACGCTGCTGCTGGACAACGGTGACACCATCCAGGGCACCGCGCTGTCGGACTACCAGGCCATGGTGAGCCCGGTCACGTGCGACCAGACGCTGGCGATCTACAAGGTGATGAACGCGGCCAAGTACGACGGCGGCGGTATCGGTAACCACGAGTTCAACTACGGCCTGCCGTATCTGTCGCAGGTGACGGGCAACACGTTCAACGTCGATGGTCTGCCCGATCCGGCCACGCAGAAGAAATGCGCTGGCCCGAACTTCCCGCAAGTGCTGGCCAACGTCGTGAGCGCGAAGACGAATGCGCCGCTGTTCCAGCCGTACACGATCATCACCAAGACGGTGACTGCCACGGCGCCCGACGGCAGCACCGTCAGCGCGCCGGTCAAGGTCGGCATCATCAGCTTTACGCCGCCCACGATCACGAGCTGGGACAAGCGCTGGCTCGACGGCAAGGTCTATACGGTCGGCATCAAGGAAACTGCTGCCAAGTACATCCCCGAGATGCGCGCGAAGGGTGCTGACCTGGTGGTCGCGATTTCGCACGGCGGGCTAGATAACTCGACGTATTCGCCGACGATGGAGAACGGCAGCTGGTGGCTGTCGACCGTGCCGGGCATCGATGCCATGCTGATCGGCCATTCGCACCAGCTGTTCCCCGATGCCAAGAGCACGGTCAGCCAGTTCAACCTGCCGGGTGTCGACAAGGTGGCCGGCACCGTGAACGGCGTACCGACGGTGATGGCGAACTACTGGGGCAAGCATCTGGGCGTGATCAAGCTTGGGCTGACGTTCAACGGCACGAACTGGGCCGTCGACAAGACGCAGACCACGGTGGAGGCGCGCTCGATCCAGAACGCGGACAAGACGTACGTGGCAGCCGACCCGACTGTTTCCGCAGCCATCGCCACCGAACACCAGGCGACGATCAACTACGTGAAGACGCCGGTGGGCAGCACCGACTTCAACATGAGCACGTACTTTGCCGATGTGGGTGACCCGGGCGCGATCGAGATCGTCAACCAGGCGCAGGCCGATTACGTGTCGGCGTACGTTCAGGCGAACCTGCCGCAATACGCGTCGCTGCCGGTGCTGTCGGTAAGCGCACCGTTCAAGAGCGGTTTCGGTGGCGGTACCGATTTCACTGACGTGGCGGCTGGCCCGCTGGCGATCAACAACGCGGCTGACCTGTACCTGTATCCGAACACGGTCTACGCAGTGAAGGTGGCAGGCTCCGACATCAAGAACTGGCTGGAGACGGCCGCCAAGCGCTTCAACACCATCGACCCGACGCAAGCGACGGTGCAGAAGCTGGTGAGCACGTTCCCTGGCTACAACTTCGACATGTTCACCACGCCGGACCTGACGTATGAGATTGATGTCACGCAGCCCGTGGGCAGCCGCATCAAGAACCTCATGTACAAGGGCGTGGCACTCGACCCGGCGGCGCAGTTCATCGTGGCGACCAACAACTACCGTGCAAGCGGTGGCGGCAACTTCCCGGGCCTGGACGGCAGCAAGACGATCTATGCCTCGCCAGATGCCAACCGCGACGTGCTGATCAGCTACATCAAGAAGATCGGCAGCGTGAAGCGTGCGACGAACGGTTCGCAGCGTAGCTGGCGCTTTACGAAGCTGGCCAGCTCGGTGGCGCAGGTGCAGTTCACGTCTGCGCCCAACAAGCTGGCCAGCGCTACGGCCGCCGGCATCACCAACGTCACGCAGGTGGCCGCGGATGACGGCTCGGGCAAGGGCCTCGCGGTGTACCAGATCGACCTGACGCAGTAAGAGGGCCACGCCATGCCATCTCTTCGTTCCGCATGGGCGGGTGCACCGGCGATGGAATCTCCGCGCCAGTCGGTGCCGATGCTCACGGTGGCTGCGGCCCTGGCGATCATCGTGATGGCTGGCGGTTGGCTGTCGCATGCGCGCCAGGCACCGGCCGTGGATGCTACGCAGCTGGAATCGTGGCGCGCGATGGTCGTGCAAGCGATGGAGCCCGAGGCGCTGCAGCAGTTGCGTCAGCTCGCACGCAGCGGCTCGGTGCCGGCGCAGTCGGCATTGGGCCAAGCGTTGCTCAGCGCGCACGACAGTGCCTTGCGTAACGAAGGGATGCGCTGGCTCGAAACCGCTGCACCGAGCGATGCGCGTGCGCAGTTATCACTGGGTAAGGCGCTGCTGCTCGGCACGAGCGGCGTTGAACGAGACTATCCGCGCGCGCTGCGCCTGCTGCGTCAATCCGCTGACAAGGGCGACGCGGCAGCCGCGTACTACTTGGGCGTGATGTATCGCAGCGGCTACGGCACGGCCATCGACACCGCACAGGCTGCGCACTGGTTTGATCGCGCTGCCCGCCACGAGATTCCGGCAGCAATGTTCATGTTGGCCAACGCCTACCGTGAAGGCGATGGCGTGCCGCGCGATGAAGCCCGCGCGCTGGCGTTGTACCAGGATGCCGCTGAGCACGAATTGCCAGAGGCCGTGCAAGCCTTGGCGATGGCGTATCAGAACGGCGAACTGGGTCTCAAGCGCGACGATGCGGCGTATCACCAGCAGTGGATCGAAACGGCACATGCGCTGAAGCATCCAGCGCTCGCGCCGTAATTCAGCAGTTCCTTTAGTAAAGCCCGCGGGTCTGAGCGTGCAGGCGCACCAGACCCAGCAGGGCGTCAATCTGCGGCGTCGGCACACCCACGTGCTGGCCGATCTCCCGCACCGATGCCACCAGCGCATCGATCTCCAGCGGGCCGCGTCCGGCTTCGGCATCCTGCAGCATCGACGTCTTGAACGCGCCGAGTTGACGCGTCACCGCGCTGCGTTCTTCGCCGCTCTGCTCAATCGGACAACCGATGCATGCGCCGATTGCTTTGGCCTCTTCCATGACGCCCAGGCAAAACGCACTGACCAGCGGATCATCAAGAATGCGGTCGCACGTCGCGCCCGTGAGCACCGACACCGGGTTCATCGTCATGTTGCCCCACAGCTTGAACCAGATGTCGCGTTGGATGGCTTCGCTGCGTTCGATCTGCAAGCCCGCGCACTCGAACAACTTGCTGACCGTGTCCAAACGCGGTGTGGCACCACCTGCGGGTTCGCCGAGAATCAATCGCTTGCCGAAACCATGACGCACGTGTCCTGGTGCCGACATTGAACACGTCAGATGCACCACGCAACCCAGCACGTTCTTCGTTGGAATCGCGTGCGCGATGCGACCGTGTGGATCCACCGATTGAAGTCGCAGACCTTCCAGCGGCCCGTGTCGATCAAAGAACCACCATGGCACCCCGTTCATCGCTACCACCACACAGGTCTCGGGGCCAATGAGCGGGGCAATGCCTTGTGCCACGCTTTCCATGGCAGGGGCTTTCACGGCAACGATCACGACGTCCTGCACACCGAACGCATGCGCGTCGTCACTCGCGTGCACGGACACAGATCGCGTGTTGCCTTCTTCGGTCAGGCGCAGTCCTTCAGCATGCAATGCCTGAAGCGTCGCCCCCCGTGCCAGTACATTGATCGGTTGATCTGCCAGCGCGAGCTTCGCGCCAAGATAGCCGCCGACAGCGCCGGCGCCCACGATGCAAATACGTGTCATGTGATCAGGTTCGGTAGGAAGGATCGATGCGGTCGATGGTACGGGTCAGTGCCGCGAACACGTCTTCACCTGCGCCAAAGTTCGGGTTGAACTGCAGCGAATCGCGCGTGCAGTTGCGCGCCACCGCTTCGGGAATCTCCAGCACCGGGCCCATCGATGTGGAAGCGAGCTGGATCTCGCATGCGCGGTTGAGCAGCCACAGCACCGCAAACGCCCGCGCAATCGAATCGCCCCAGGCCAGCAGCCCGTGGTTGCGCAAGATCACCGCAGGCTTGTCGCCGATGTTCCTCACCAGGCGCGGCCCTTCATCGGCATGCACGGTGATGCCTTCGAAGTCGTGATACGCCACCTTGCCGTGCAGTTGCGCCGCGTAGAAGTTGCTGATCGACAGACCATCGCGCGCGCATGCCACGGCCATGCCGGCAGTGGTGTGGGTGTGCATCACACAGTGCGCCCCCAGGATGCCGGCATGAATAGCGGCATGCACGGTAAAGCCCGCCGGGTTGACCGGCCAGTCCGGCTGACCCGCCGCGCGCCGCACGTTGCCCTGCAGGTCGATCTTCACGAGGTTCGACGCGCAAACCTCGGCATACGTTAGGCCAAACGGATTGATGAGAAAGTGCGGACCTTCATCGTCGTTCACACCGTCTTCCGGCTGCAGGCGCAGCGTGATGTGGTTATAGATGAGTTCGGTCCAGCCGAGCTGCGCAAAGATGCGATAGCACGCCGCCAGCTTCACGCGCGCGGCCCATTCGCGTGGGCCGCACCAGGCCGGACGATGGGCCTGGATGTCCGAACCGGAATCGGGTGAAAGCGAAAGCACCGTCATGACCTGTCTCCTGATCGCAGGGGCCATGCGCCGGTCGGGTTGCCGGCGCCAAATTTATTCACATGTTAATGAATTTGTGCCGGACGTCAAACCACGTTACATCCGCTGCCTGCTAGGGCAACTGGTTGCGCAGGATCACCAGCCACTGCATGACCGAATTGGTGTACGGATCGAGCTGGTTGGCGTCGTTCAACTCGGTGATGCTCATCGAGGCGGATTGCTGCACGTTGCCGCCAATCGATTTCACCTCATGGCGCACCGGGTCCACCTCGACGACGAGATCGCAGTGCATGGGGGTTCTGCCGGCCTGGATCTCCGCCGGATCCGTCATAAAGCGATCGGCGCCGCGCGCGGTGCAGATGAGGTCGCCCGGATGCGGCACGGCGGGTGTGCGTTCAAGGACGAAGGCGGGATGCTTGAGCAGATGATCGCGCGCGTCGGTCACGTATTCCGCATGCGTGGCGCCGGTCAGGAATTGATCGTTCTGCAAGCCAGCCTTGCGCATGATCCAAGAGAGGAACACCGCAGACCACGCCCAGCCGCCGGTGGTCAACTGCTGACAAGTCGGTGTCTTGCCGACGATGCCCCAATAGCGCTTGGCCAGCATGCAACCCCGTGCGGTGGCTTCACCGCCCGTGCCGTCCGGATAGCGCAGGCAAGGCGCAGGGGGCGGTACCGCAGACGTGGCAGCTGCGTTGGGCAACGGCATGTCGGTGCCGCTTTCTTCATCGGACGGGGCAGGGGTGGGGTCGTCGGCCGTCAGCCAGCGGCCCTGCGGCTGGTCGGGAAACCCACCGCCTGCCACGCAATACGTATCGTCACGCCCCACGCGCACCACCTGGCGCCCCCACCGATCCCATTCGGTCAGGGCAATCTCGATCATCTTTTCGCGTGGCGTGGCACCTGGCCGGGTCTGCACGACTTCGTTGTCAGGCAGCGGTTCGGCTTGCGGACGCGCAGGCGGTGTCGCGCAACCGGCAAACCAGAGGACCGGTGCGATCAGAACGATTGGCAGGGCTATGCGCAGAGTGAGCGAATTGCGCAGGAAAGGGCGGGACATGAAAGAGGGGGAAGGGATGGCCTGACGGGGAGACAGGCCTTCCGACGTGGTACGCCAATGCTGCGGTCGATTCACGCATGCAATGGCATGCCACGTCGTTGGCGCTAACCAGACCGGCTGGTCACGCCGAGGGTTGTCATTGCCTTAGGCGTTGACAGCGTCCTTGAACTTCTGGCCGGCCTTGAACTTGACCGTCTTGGCCGCTTCGACCTTGATTTCTTCGCCGGTGCGCGGGTTGCGGGCCATACGCTCGGCACGCTCGCCTTGGCTGAAGGTACCAAAGCCGATGAGGCTGACCGCATCGCCCTTGCCAACGGATTCCATGATGGCTTGCAGCGTCACGTTCAGTGCCTGCTCGGCCTTGGCCTTGGTCAGACCGTCTACGCCGCTGGCGATGGCGTCGATCAGTTCGGTTTTCGTCATTGCTTGACTCCCTTCAAGAGTAGATAAAACACACAACAGAGCGTCCGGGGGATGGCTCCACGGGCGACATGATACCGGCATGCGAACAGCGTCGGCACTTGAGCTTTGTAACGGCGCGTGGCATGTGGGTTCCGCAAAACCGCATGGGCTCTACGTTGCGAGGCGATCCAGTCACATGAATGCTAACGCGCGATGTTCTGATTTGCGGTTGGCTGTCTGCTCGCTGATAGGTTCGACGCAAGTCGATTGGTTGGTTTACCTTTTTTCTTATGTATACAGATAGTAGTAGTAGATAACGGTGGATAGTTTCTGTGGATAAGTGGAAAAAGCGCTTTATGTTCAAGCACTTGTTGCAAGCAAAACCGAGGGTACCGTGTGTGTCCTCGCGTGGATAGCTTGCTGATTTTTCCGACCCCCCGGCTGGGAACCCCATCAGTTGTGCCCACACCATCGACAGGGCAGCCACAGACAGCCAACAGGCTTTGCCGGTAGTTATCCACAGTTGCAGGCCGGGTTATCCACATTGGCAGGACGACATGAGGTTGCGGCACGTGTCGAGAAGCCATGCTTTTGGTGTAGGCTCACGGCTTCGTTGATCGACGTTCTTGTTTCGCTTTACTGCGCCATTTCCTCATGACACGCACGTCTCCTGATGCCACGCCGGCTCTGGCTGAGTCCTCGCCCACGCCGGAAGCTCCGGCCAAACTGCGCCGCCGCGATCGCATCGAGGTGCGCGAATCCGGCGTGCACGGGCGCGGTGTGTATGCCGTGGTGGCCATTGCACGCGGCAAGAAGATCATCGAATACAAGGGTGAGCACATCACGTGGAAGGAGGCACTGCACCGCCATCCGCATGACCCGTCCGACCCGAATCACACGTTCTACTTCAGCCTGGAAGACGGCAGCGTGATCGACGCCAAGTTTGGTGGCAACCGCGCGCGCTGGATCAACCACGCCTGCAAGCCGAACTGCGAGGCGCGAGAAAAGGATGGCCACGTGTTCATTCACGCGCTGCGCGACATCGAACCCGGCGAAGAACTGTTCTACGACTACGGCCTCGTCATCGAAGGCCGCCAGACCAAGGCACTGAAGGAACAGTTTGCGTGCCGCTGCGGCGCGAAGAAGTGCCGCGGCACGATGCTGGCACCGCCCGAGAAGCGCAAGAAGAAGTAAGCCGAAGGTCGGTCGTTCAGACGGATTCGCTTGCCAGCGGCAGGCGCAACACGAAGCGCATCACGCGGCTGCCATCACGTGCAGTCGCATCGTCAATGGCGACGGTGCCGCCATGCAGACGTACGATGTCGTGCACGATGGCCAGGCCCAGGCCGCTACCTTGCGGTTGTCCGGGGCGGTGGTCCGCATCCCCACGGAAGAAGCGCTGGAAAACTTCACCGCGCCGCTCGGGTGGAATGCCCGGGCCATTGTCTTCCACACTCACCACACCCCACCACTGGGATGCAGCGTCTGCCTCCATACCTGCGCGCAAGGTCACGCGTCCGCCGGCCGGCACGTATTTGATCGCGTTGTCGAGCAGGTTGTTGATGGCCTCGCGCAGCAGCACCGCGTTGGCCAGCACCGGCGCCTGCAAGGAACCCGGCGACGTGGCTTCTTGCGGCCAGGCCTCAAAGCCCAGATCCAGCCCCCGCGCGAGGGCGCGCGGCACCCACTCGGCGCCGGTATCGAACGCCAGCGCGACGAGATCGACCCGCATCGGCGGGCCCAGCTGATCGAGCGTCATGCCTGGCTCGGCACGCGCCAGCGTCAACAACTGGTTGGACAGGCGCACGGCGCGGTTGGCACCTGATTGCAGCTCCAGCAGTGCAGGGCGGGCATCGTCCAACGTCTTTGCATCGACTGCGCGATCGGCATGCAGCTTCAACGCGGTAAGCGGCGTGCGAAGTTGATGTGCAGCGTCTGCGATAAAGGTACGCTGCGCTTCCAGTGCGTCGCGCAGCCGGGCCAGCAGCGCGTTCATCGCATTGATGAGCGGTTGCAGTTCGGCGGGCACGTGTTCCGCCGATTCTGCGGGCAGCGGCGTCACCGATCGTGCGCTCTGCTTGTTGAGCGTGTCGGCCAGCGTCTGCAACGGCTGCAGTTCTTCCTTGAGCACGAGGGAGAGGATCAGCCCCCCGATTGCCAACAGCAAGATCAACGGAATCGATACCGACAGCAGCACTTCCTTGGCGGCCGTATCGCGATGGTCCAGCAGCTCCGCGACTTCCACGACGATGCCGTCTTCGGCCTTCATGGTGTCGGGCGGATTGGATGGGTTGAGTGCCGGTGCCGTCTGCGCCTGCGTTGGCGCAAGCGCTGGGCGCGTGACGTCGTCTTCAGGTTCGGGCGGCACAGGCTGGCGCGGCGAGCGAGGTCTGGGCACCTCAGCACTCACGCCCGGAACGAGCAGATGCACGGCGCGCACCTGTTTGCCGTCGATCCAGCTATAGAACACGCGTGCTTCGCCAATGCGGACCTGGCCCGAACCATAGCCCAGCGGCGTGTCGCGCCCGACCAGCGTGCCTGTGGGACCGGAAATGCGCCAGTAGATGCGGTCTTCGCCGCTGTTCTGTACGAGCGTCTGTGCTGTGAGGGCGATGTCGTAGAGTTTGGCCGCCGGCACGTTCGGGCCAGCGATGCGCAACTGTTCGGCCAGCGTGTTGGCCACGCCCACCAATGCGCGATCGAACACCTGGGCGGTGTAGTGAGCCGCCAGCCAATACGACAGCGCGCCGGTACCGACGATCAAACCAAACAGCGGTGTTGCCAGCGCACGCAACAGATGCAGGCGCAGGCTGATGGCACCGTTGCCAGCACCCTTGGCCGGAGCTGATGAAGCCGACGACGAGGCAGGGCGGTGGCGCTTGAACATGGGCCAGGACTACGCCGGGGCGCGTGCCTGCAACAGGTAACCGAAGCCGCGCACCGTGACGATCTCCGCCTCGGAATGCTCGATCTTGCGGCGTACGCGATGCACATAGACTTCGATGGCCGTATCGCCCACCACATCATGACTGGCCTCGCCGATGGCGTGCCCGAAGCTGGCAAGGTGGTCCTGCAACTGCACCTTGCTGACGACCCGCCCCTGGCGCAGCATCAGCAACTCCAGCACGGCAAATTCGCGCGGCGACAGTTCCAGCGGCGCGGCATCGACAAAGATGCGCCGTTCCACGCCGCTCATGCGAAGCCGTCCGACAAGGACGTCAGGGCGTGCGGCGGGTTCGGTTGAATCGTTGCGACGGCGCAGCAATGCGCCCACGCGGGCCACCAGTTCGAGCATCTCGAACGGCTTGAGCAGGTAATCGTCGGCACCGGCGTTCAGGCCGTTCACCTTGTCGAGCAGACCGTCGCGTGCCGTCAGGATCAGCACGGGCGTCACGCGATCGCGTGCCCGAAACTGCGACAGCAACGTCATGCCATCGATACCGGGCAGCCCAAGATCGAGGATCACCAGATCGTGTGTCTGCCTGGCGAGTTGTTCAGTGGCAAAGACGCCGTCGTGCACGACATGTACGCGATGCCCGGCTTGTGTGAGTCCGGCATGGATGCCGCTGGCGATGGCACGGTCATCTTCAATCAGCAGGATGCGCATTGACTCGATCCAGAGTGCGGGGCGGAAAAGGCAAAAAGGGGCGATCGGCGTGATTTGGCAGCGCTACAATGCGCGGATGACCGATGCCCTGCTCACCATCACCGATCTGGAGGCCGCCATCAATTTCTGGCGTGCCCGTTCGCCCGCCGAAGGCGAGGAACTGCGGCTGTGTGCCGAGGCGTCGGCGCTGGCCAAGCCGTATGCGCTGATGATTGTACAAGGCGCCACCCGCATCGCCCCTGAGCAATTGGGCGACAAGGCGCGGGCAGCTTATGAGGCGTGGCGCGCAGCCACACACGGCTGAACGCCAGCATTGCTGGCCGTTACTTTGCGCCGGTGGCGCTCGTGCCTTTCGCGGCCTGCTCGATAAAGCGCGCGAGATCTGCATCACGGTGCGTGAGCCCGTTCGCGTCATGTGTGGACAAGGTGATGTCCACCCGATTCCACACGTTGAACCACTCCGGATGGTGATTCATCTGCTCGGCCTTGATCGCCACGCGCGTCATGAAGCCGAACGCGGCGTTGAAGTCGACAAAGGTGAAGGTCTTCTGGATGGCGTCGCGCTCGCTCTGTAGCGTCCAGCCGGGCAGTTCGGCAAAGAGGGCCTTGCGTTGGTCTTCGTTCAGGGTCGGCATCATGATGGGGTGCGGAGTTCGGTCTTGAATGCGCGCAGTATAGTCAGCGCTCGACTATCTGCCATCAGATGTCCGCAGTGTCTGCCCAACCTTCGCGGTTGCCGACGTTCAGCACCACATCGCCATCCACCACATCACCCGCGCCAATGGTCGGCAGCGCAGCGAGTTCTTCATACAGCGGCGTGAAGTCCGGGCGCGTGGCATCGAACAACTGTTCGAAGCTGTCGATGGTGAAGTAGGTCTTCTGGAACGTGTCGATCCGGTAGCGCGTGCGCATGATGCGGCGCACGTCAAAGCCGATGCGGTTCGGGCTGGCCGAATCCAGTGCGTACACCGATTCACTCTTGCTCGACACGATGCCCGCACCATAGATGCGCAGACCAGCCGGTGTGCGGATCAGGCCGAACTCCACCGTGTACCAGTACAGGCGCGCGAGCATGTCGAGCTGGCCCAGGCGAGCGGCCTTCAGGCCACCCTTGCCGTAGGCTTCCATGTAGTCGGCAAAGACCGGGTTAATCAGCAGCGGCACGTGGCCGAAGATATCGTGAAAGCAATCCGGCTCTTGCAGGTAATCGAGCTGATCGGGGCGGCGCATCCACCAGCTTGCGGGGAAACGGCGGTTGGCCAGGTGATCGAAAAACACTTCGTCGGGCACCAGGCCCGGCACAGCAACGATCTGCCAGCCGGTGGCGCGCATCAGCGTCTCGTTGAGCTGGTCGAATGACGGCACGGCATCGCGGCTCATGCCCAGCGTCGACAGGCCTTGCAGGAATTCATCGCACACACGGCCCGGCAGCAGCGCTTCCTGGCGATCGTACAGCGTGCGCCACGTTGCATGATCGGCGGCGGTATAGCGGTGCACCGGTTGTTGCATGGTGAAGTCGGCGCGTAGCGTCTGGCCATCGAGGCCTTCTGCGAATTGCTCGCGCAGCTTGTCGGTCAGGGTGCCGTTGAAGCCGGCCGGGGCGGCGTTTTGGGCTGCGTCGGGGGCGGTGGTTGCGATGGCCATTTGTAATGTCGATCTTGTGCAATCAGAGTCCGGCCAGTGTATGGGCGCGCCCACGCGGGTTGGCCGCAAAACCACCACCCATTGCGTATTGTTTGCGGAAATCGTGCAGAATGCAGTCTATCAATGCAGGAGATGTGCATGATTTCGCTCGATACCTTCGATCTGGCCCTGCTGGCGGCCCTTCAGCGCGATGGGCGTGCGACGCATCAGCAGCTCTCGGAGCAGGTTCACCTGTCGGCCAGCCAGGTCGGGCGGCGCCTCGCGCGGCTTGAATCGGAAGGCGTGATCGAGGGCTACCGGGTGGTGCTTTCGCCGACGGGGCTGGGATTGGGCGTGACGGTGTTTGCCAGCGTCAAGCTCGCGCACCACGGCGACGCCATCGTCGAACGCTTTCACGAAGAGATCAGCCTGCTCGACGCGGTGCAGGAGTGCTATTCCGTGGCCGGCGACGCCGACTACATGCTGCGTGTGGTGGTGCCCGATCTGCCCGCGCTGTCGGAATTCGTCATGCGCAAGCTGATGCGCGTGCCGGGTGTGGACAACGTGCGTTCCAATATCGTTCTGACGGCCTTGAAGCGGGATGGCGCGTTGCCGCTATCCCACCTTGGTGGGTAGACTCGCGCCTTGCGCCAGGGTGCACGGCGTGTCACGCTGCAAGCCGACATCACTTTGCTGATATGAAACGCCTGTCTTGGGCGGGAGACCACGATGGTTGAGGGACACACCACGCATCCGGTGCACGCGCCGGCGCATCTGTCAGGCGGCTACGGCATGCCGGCACGGGTTCGCGCGTGGTGGGTGGCTGCTGCAGTGGCAGGCGTCACCTACGGCGGCATGCTGACCATGGTGGCCGTCGAAGTGCCACCCGGCACGCCGCTGGTGGGCCGCATCGTTGCGCAGCCGCTTTGGAAAATGCTGATGGCGCTGCTGCTGGCGCGCGCCGCCTCGCAGCACGAGATTCCGCGCGAGCGGCGCTGGCTGATCGGCGCGATGGTGTTCTCCGCACTCGGCGATCTATGGCTTGCGCTACCGTGGCTGGCGTTCTCGTTCATGGCGGGGCTGGGCTGTTTCCTGCTGGCGCACTTGTGTTACCTGCGGGTGCTGGTGGGGTTGCGTGGGGCGTCGTCGGCCATCCGCATGATTGGCGTCGGCGTGATGATCGGCGTGGCCATCGGCATGTTGCTGTGGTACTGGCCGGGCCTGGGCGAGTTGAAGGGGCCCGTGATCGTCTACATGCTGGTGCTCTCGGCGATGGTGTGCGCGGCATTGCTGGCGCGCCTGCCTGGGCCGCTGACGGCTTGGGGCGCACTCGCCTTTGCGGCTTCCGACGCCATGATCGGCATCAGCGTGTTCGTCTTCCCGTTTACTGATCACGAGCTGGCGATCTGGTGGAGCTACGCTGCCGCCCAGCTCCTTATCAGCGCCGGCTTGCTTACGCGCCGCACGCCCCCCGCGCGCCGCGCCGCGGCATAAGGTCCGTCCGACGTTTCCTCCGCTGCGGGAGCTCCATGCTGCAGACCCTCGACGCTGCCACCACGGCGGCCCGCTTGCCGTATGCCGCGTTGGCCGATGCCATCGCCCAAGTGTTGCGCGATGCGCGCGCGGGCCGTGCCCAGGCGCCCGCACGGCTTGTGATGCCGGTGGCTGATGGTGGCAGTTTGCTGCTGATGCCGGCGTCCAATGCCGACATCGCCGTCACCAAGATGATCACCGTGCACCCGCACAACCCCGCCCGGGGCTTGGCTGCCATTCACGGCGAGGTGGTGGTGATGGACGCCCGCACCGGCGAGCGCCGGCTCATGCTGGATGGCCCGACTGTCACCGCACACCGCACAGCCGCTGTGTCATTGCTGGCGGCGCGCTTGCTGGCGCCTGAGCCGGCCGGGGATTTGTTGCTGATCGGCGCCGGGGCCCAGGCACGCGCGCATCTGGAAGCCTTTCGCTTCGGGCTGGGCACACGGCGCGTCACGATCATCGCGCGCACGGCTGCCAGCGCGGATGGGCTGGCGGGGTACGCCCGCGCGCTCGGCATGGATGCCACCGCGCTGGCGGGTGGCGATGCGGCCGGCGTGGCAGATGCTGCCCGTGCGGTGTTGCCGCAGACGCCTCTGGTCATTACCGCCACGCCGTCATCGCAACCGGTGCTGCCGGATTTGGGCGACCCGAGCCACCCTGCCGGCTATGCGTGGGGCGCCCACCACTTCATCGCCGCCGTTGGCGCGTTCCGGCCCGACATGGCTGAGCTTCCGCCGCGCTTGTGCGTGCATGCCGCTGCGGTCGACCGGCTGTACGCCGATACCCTGGTCGACCTGGAAGCCGAAGCCGGCGACCTGCTGCAGGCCGGCGTGCCGTGGTCGCGTGTGCGGCCGTTACAACAGTGCGTGGATACGCCGCCGGACACGCTGGCGCAGCCCGCGCCGGTGTCGCCAGTGGTCTTCAAAAGCATTGGCAATGCCCTGTGGGATCTGGCCGCGTGCGTGCTCGCCCTGTCCAAGTCCAAGTCTGTTTAAAAACTGAGCATGTGCTGAAGACGCCCGCTGCAGGCTGATCTGGCGCGTTGCCTGTAACAGGAAACCTCTAGAAAAAGGGTTCTAGCCAAGGCAATCAGACGGGATAATGGCCATCCCTTCCGCCTGGGAGGAGACTTAGAACGCACCGCAAACGGTTCAACCGTCTGCATCGGATGCGTCTGACACAGGAGCACATACAGAGATGGCCTATAAAAAAGCACTGGCGGCCGCCGCCGGGATGATCCTCGCCACCGCCGCGCACGCACAGGCTGCCGGCAGCAACATCGTCAGCCTCGGCTGGTTCCGCGTGATGCCGAACAGCTCGAGCGACCCGCTATTGGTGAAGAGCATCGGCGGGATGCCGGTGAATCAATCGCAGTCCGGCACCGGCGCCAAGATCCAGGAAGCCGATACCGTTGGTCTCGCCTTCACGCACTTCTTTACCGACAACATCGCCGTTGAACTGGTCGGCGGCATTCCGCCCCGCCACAAGATCGAAGGCACCGGCGCGCTGTCGGGTTACGGCGAAATCGGCTCGGCCAAGCAATGGAGCCCGGCCGTGCTGGCGAAGTGGTACTTCTTCAACGCCGACACCAAGTTCCGCCCGTATGTCGGCCTGGGCCTGAACTACACGTGGTTCTCCGACGAGAAGATCACGAACAGCGCCTTCCAGACGAAGCTGGCGGGCCCGGGCAGCAAGAGCAACGTGTCGACCGACGGTTCGTTGAACCCGGTGCTGAACGTGGGTGCTACTTACGCCATCACCAAGGACTGGTTCGTTGGCCTGTCGGTGTCGTATCTGCCGCTGAAGACGACGGCAACGATCGACAGCACGACGGCCACCGGTGTCCACGTTGTGAGCGAAGCGAAGATCAAGATCAACCCGGTCGTGACCTTCCTGAACGTCGGCTACCGCTTCTGAGCGGTTTCCGCGCAAACAAAAAGGCGTGCCACAGCGGCACGCCTTTTTTGTTGCCCGCACAGGCTTCAGGCGGAGGCTTTGACCGGATAGCCGGCTTGCTCGATGGCGGCCTTGACCGCGTCGGTGCTGGCCCCGCTGGTGACGGCAACGGTCTGCTTATCCAGGTCCACCTTCACATTGGCACCGGCATCGACCTGCTGCACCGCACGCGTGACGGCTGACACACAATGGCCGCAGCTCATGCCACTCACGGAAAAGGTCGTGGAAGACGTCGTCATGGTTTGCTCCTGAAAGAGGGAAGAGAGAATCACGAGAGAAGTATGAACCTTCCCATCGTTGGAAACGCAAGCGTAAAATGCGGGCTTGACCTTACCAAGATGGGAAGGTCTAGGCTGATGCCATCTTCTTTAGAACGGACGCTTCCATGACCGCCGCCAGCCTTGCCGACGTGACCTCCACCGATCTCGATATCAGCGGGATGACGTGTGCCGCCTGTGCAGGCCGTGTCGAACGTGCCTTGCGCGCCGTGCCTGGCGTGAGCGACGCCAGCGTGAATCTCGCGACCGAGCGCGCTCGCGTGCAGGGCGGTGCCGCCAGCGATGCACTGATTGCCGCTGTGATGGGCGCCGGCTATGAGGCGCGCGTCGCTTCCGATGAAACCGCCGCTCCCTCTGCTGCGCAACCCGACTTTTGGGAAGGTGCCGGCCCCGTGTGGATTGCCGCCGCACTCTCCGTGCCGCTCGTATTGCCGATGATCGCGGGGTGGTTCGGCGGTGACTGGATGTTGCCCGCCTGGGCGCAATGGCTCTTGGCGACGCCGGTGCAGTTCGTGATTGGCGCGCGCTTCTATAAAGCGGGCTGGAAGGCGGTGCGCGCGGGTGCCGGCAATATGGATCTGCTGGTCGCGCTCGGCACGTCGGCGGCGTATGGGTTGTCGCTGTGGCTGTGGGCGCGCGCGGGAGCGGACGGGATGCACCATGAGCCGCACTTGTACTTCGAAAGCGCAGCCGTGGTCATTACGCTGGTACGGCTTGGCAAGTGGCTGGAAGTGCGTGCCAAGCGCCAGACCGCGCAGGCTATCCGGGCGCTGCAGGCACTGCGCCCCGATACCGCTCGCGTGCGTGGCGCCGATGGCACGCTGCGCGATATCGCCGTGGCCCAGGTGCGCGTGGGCGATGTGGTGTCTGTGCGTGCCGGGGAACGCATCCCCGTGGATGCCGTGGTGCTGGAAGGCGCAAGCCACGTCGATGAATCCATGCTGACCGGCGAAAGCCTGCCCGTGCCCAAGCGCGAAGGCGACCGCGTGACTGCCGGCGCCATCGCCACCGATGGCGTGCTGCTTGTGCGCACCACGGCGATCGGCGCAGACACCATGCTCTCGCGCATCATCCGCCTCGTGGAAGACGCGCAGGCCGCCAAGCCGCCGATCCAGCAACTGGTCGACCGCGTAAGCGCGATCTTTGTGCCGGCGGTGCTGGTGGCGGCGTTGCTCACGCTGGCCGCTTGGACCATCGCCGGTGCAGGGTGGGAGACGGCCATCGTCAACGCCGTGGCCGTACTGGTGATTGCCTGCCCATGTGCGCTGGGTCTTGCCACGCCGTCCGCCATCATGGCGGGCACCGGTGCTGGTGCGCGGCGCGGCATCCTGATTGCCGATGCGCAGGCGCTGGAGCGCGCACAGCAGGTGGATTTCGTCGTCTTCGACAAGACGGGCACGCTCACCGTCGGTAAGCCGCGCGTGACGGCGGTCGAAGCGGCATCCGGCATCGGCGCCGACACGCTGCTCGATCAGCTTGCCGCGCTGCAGGCCGAGAACACGCATCCGCTTGCGCAGGCCACGCGCGACTATGCCGAGGAGCAGGGCCGCACAATCACGCCCGCGCAATCGCCGGAAGTGTTGGCCGGACGCGGCACGCGCGGCATCGTGAATGGCGCATCGCTGCAACTCGGCAATGCGCGGTGGATGGATGAACTGGGGCTGGATCGCAGTGCATTGCAAGCGCGTGCCGATGCGCTGGAAGCACAAGGCAATACCGTCTCGTGGCTCGCGCAGCGTGATGAAGGCGGCGTGCAACTGCGTGGCCTGATCGCGTTTGGCGATGCACTCAAGCCCGGTGCCCGGGATGCCGTGGCCGCCTTGCAGGCGCGTGGTGTGCGTACCGCGCTCGTGACGGGCGACAATGCAGGCGCCGCGCGCAGCGTGGCCCAGGCATTGGGGATCGACGAAGTGGCTGCGCAAGTGCTGCCGCAAGACAAGGCCGCGCGCGTGACGGCGTGGCAGCAGAGCGGCCATGTGGTTGCGATGGTGGGCGATGGCATCAACGATGCGCCTGCGCTGGCGGCGGCCGATGTCGGCATCGCCATGGCCACGGGCACAGATGTGGCGATGCAAGCCGCCGGTATCACCCTCATGCGTGGTGAGCCGCGTCTGGTGGGCGACGCGCTGGACCTGTCGCGCCGCACCGTCGCCAAGATTCGGCAGAACCTGTTCTGGGCCTTCGTCTATAACGTGGTGGGCATTCCGCTGGCGGCATTCGGCTTGCTGAACCCCACCTTTGCCGGCGCGGCCATGGCGTTCTCCAGCGTGAGCGTGGTCACCAATGCGCTGATGCTGCGCCGCTGGCGCGCCACCGGAGACAACGCATGACGCGCACGGACCTCAACGAGACCCAAGGCCCCGTCAACATTGGCGAGGCCGCGAAGGCCAGTGGCGTGTCGGCCAAGATGATCCGCTACTACGAAAGCATTGGCCTGCTGCCGCCCAGCCCGCGCACCGAAGGCAACTACCGCATGTACGACGCGCGGGCGGTGCACGTGCTGCGCTTTATCCACAGGTCGCGCTCGCTGGGCTTCTCGCTGGAAGAGATTCGCACGCTGCTTTCGCTATGGAACGACCGCGAACGCGCCAGCGCCGATGTAAAGGCCGTCACCCTGCGCCACGTGGCGGATCTCGACGCGCGCATCAGCGAGCTGCAGAGCATGCGCGATACGCTCATGACGCTCGCCAATGCGTGCCACGGTGATGATCGCCCCGATTGCCCGATCCTCCAGGGCGTGGCCGGCGAGGATGGTCAAGGCGGCGACACCAACGCCTGCTGTCACTGACGGGCCGCTCTACTGACGCGGATTGCGACAGGCGGCGTCTATGCCACAATCTGGCAACCCAAGGAGGAGACGCCGATGACGCAAGCCCCCGCTCAGGCCATCGCCCATCAAGCACTGGAAACGCGCCAGCGCATGAAGGACGGCACTGAACTGCTGGTCCGCACCTGGTTGCCCGAGCCCGACATGGGCACACCGCGTGGCACCGTCATCCTCGTCCACGGCATGGCGGAACACAGCGGCCGCTATCCGCATGTGGCCAAGGTGCTCACCGACCTGGGCCTGCGCGTACGGGCTTTCGACCTGCGCGGCCACGGCAAGAGCGGCGGCCCGCGCATGGCGCTCGACGCGCAAGACAACTACCTCACCGATCTCGCAGAAATCATCGACGCGGCCGTCGCCGAATGGCACGAGATGCCGTTTGTGCTCGGGCACAGCATGGGCGGATTGATCGTCGCGCGCTTCACCACTGCGCGCATCCGGCCCGTGCGTGGCGTGCTGCTGTCATCGCCCGCGCTGCGCGTGAAACTGCCGCCCGGGGCGGGCATCGTGCGTGGCGTTCTTTCTGCGCTGGCGCCCAAGCTGGCGGTGCCCAATCCCGTGGACCCGGCCAAGCTCTCGCATGACCCGAGCGTCGCGCCGGCCTATCGAGCGGACCCGCTGGTGCAGGGCACAATCAGCGCATCATTGCTGGAGTTCATGCTCAATGCGATCACGCAGGCGCAGCAGGATGCGCCGCGCCTGGAAGCGCCGATGCTGCTGATGGCCGGTGGCGCGGATTCGATTGTCGATCCGTCAGGCAGCCGGGATTTCTATGCGAATGCGCCTGAGGATCTGCGGACCTTGGCGTGGTTCGACAAGGGCTATCACGAGATCTTCAACGAAGCAGAACCGCTGCGTAGTGAGGTGTTTGGGAAGATGACGGAGTGGTTGGCTTCGCGGATTTGATTTGAAGTGAGTTGGTTGCACCACAACAATAAAAACCAATAACACCAAGGAAAAGAAGCACGGAGACATGGAAACCTACGACTACATCATCATCGGCGCAGGGTCCGCAGGCTGCGTCCTCGCCAACCGTTTGACCCGCGACCCCGACGTCTCCGTGCTGCTGCTGGAAGCGGGCGGCAAGGACGATTACCACTGGATCCACATCCCCGTGGGCTATCTGTATTGCATCGGCAACCCGCGCACTGATTGGCTCTATCGCACGCGCGAAGAACCCGGCCTGAACGGCCGATCGCTCGGCTACCCGCGTGGCCGTGTGCTGGGTGGGTGCTCGTCGATCAACGGGATGATCTACATGCGCGGCCAGCGCGAGGATTACGACGGCTGGGCCGCCATCACCGGTGACGATTCATGGAAGTGGGATGCCGTGCTGCCACTGTTCAAGGCCAGCGAGAACCATCACGGCGGCGCGAACGCATGGCACGGCGCGAACGGCGAATGGCGGGTCGAGCCGCAACGCCTGCACTGGCAGGTGCTGGAGACTTTCATCGAGGCGGCCGTGCAGGCGGGCATTCCGCGCACGAGTGACTTCAACCGCGGCGACAACTTCGGCGTCGGCTACTTCGAGGTCAACCAGAAGCGCGGCATTCGTTGGAACACCGCCAAGGGTTTTCTGCGCCCGGCATCGCAGCGGCCGAACCTGACGATCGTCACGGGTGCGCAAGTGCGGGCGCTGACGTTTGACGGCAAGCGCTGCACCGGCGTGACGTATCGCGGGGCCGGGCAGGACTACACGGTGGCCGCGCGCGAAGAGGTGATTCTTTCGGCTGGCGCGATCAACTCGCCGCAGTTGCTGGAGCTGGCGGGCATCGGCCAGCCCGAGCGTCTGCAAGCGCTTGGCATTCCGGTGCGCCAGGCATTGCCGGGTGTGGGAGAAAACCTGCAGGACCATCTGCAATTGCGCAGCGTGGTCAAGGTGAACGGCGTGCCCACCCTCAACACGCGCGCTTCCAAATGGTGGGGCAAGGCGCTCATCGGCATGCAATACGCGTTCAACCAGAGCGGGCCGATGAGCATGGCGCCGTCGCAGCTGGGCGTGTTCGCGCGCTCGAATCCGCACGTGTCGCGGCCCGACGTGGAGTATCACGTGCAGCCGCTTTCGCTCGACAAGTTTGGCGATCCGCTGCACGCGTTCAATGCGTTTACCGCGAGCGTGTGCAACCTGCGACCGACCTCGCGCGGCACGGTGCATGTCACGTCTGCCGACCCGTTTGCTGCGCCGAGCATCGCCCCGAACTACTTGTCCACAGAGGAAGACCGCAAGGTCGCGGCCGATTCGCTGCGCCTCACGCGCCGCATCGTTGCACAGCCGGCCTTGGCGCAATACAAGCCCGAGGAGTACCTGCCCGGCGCGAGGTTTCAAACCGACGAGGATCTCGCCCGCGCCGCCGGCGAGATCGGCACGACCATCTTCCACCCGGTCGGCACGTGCCGCATGGGGCGCGCCGATGATGCAAACGCGGTGGTCGACGCCCAACTGCGGGTGCGCGGCATCGAAGGGCTGCGGGTGGTCGACGCGTCCGTCATGCCGACGATTACCTCGGGCAATACCAACTCACCGACGATCATGATTGCGGAGAAGGCGAGCGAGATGATCCGTGCCGCGCGCAAGGCCCGTGCCCGCGGCGAGGCCCTGCCAGCCTGACGCCGGTTCCGATACCGATGACACGGGCGTGACACACCGCCCGTGTCATATGAATACGCAATCCGCATTGCCCCGATAGGTAACTCTACGTAACTCCCTCCTGTGAGGCGGAAAGCCAATACCGGTGCGGGTTTCCGGGGCGTAAGCGGGGTGTAATCGTCTCGGTAAAAACCCCGATGTTTTGCAACGCAACAGCCGTTGACAATCATCCGCACCATAAAAAGGGCGGGAGACAAGAGGGAATCATGGCGCAGGACATCATTCTCGAAACGCGTGGACTGACCAAGGGCTTCAAAGGCTTTACCGCCGTGTCCGACGTCAACCTGCGCGTGCAGCGTGGGTCCATCCATGCGCTCATCGGCCCGAACGGCGCCGGCAAGACGACCTGTTTCAACCTGCTGACCAAATTCCTGGTGCCCACGCGCGGCACGATTCTGTTCAACGGCGTCGATATCACCTCGGAAAAGCCGGCGCAGATCGCGCGCCGCGGCGTGATCCGCTCGTTCCAGATCTCCGCCGTGTTTCCGCATCTGACGGTGATGGAAAACGTTCGCGTTGGTTTGCAGCGGCAGCTCGGTACGGCGTACGCATTCTGGCGCAGCGAGCAGTCGCTCAACACGTTGAATACGCGGGCGATGGAGCTGCTCGAACAGGTGGGCCTGACGCAGTTCGCGCACACCGTGACGGTGGAGCTGCCCTACGGCCGCAAGCGCGCGCTGGAAATTGCCACCACGCTGGCGATGGAGCCCGAGCTGATGCTGCTCGACGAGCCCACGCAGGGCATGGGCCACGAAGACGTGGACCGTGTAACGGAGCTGATCAAGCGCGTCGCGCAGGGCCGCACGATCCTGATGGTCGAACACAACATGAACGTGGTCTCGTCCATCGCCGACAAGATCACGGTGCTGCAGCGCGGCCAGATCCTGGCCGAAGGCCCGTACGAAGACGTCTCGAAGAACCCGCAGGTGATGGAAGCCTATATGGGCACCGCCGATGCGGCGCTGGAAGGCCATTGAGCCCATTGAGGCCACTGATCGACGCTGATCGATCACGCGACGCGGCTGCATGCCGCGTATCAAACGTAAGCGAACGCTAGACCCGAACACACGAGAACACTGCATGAGCACGCCCGCGCTCCAGATCAAGGACCTGCACGCCTGGTACGGCGAATCGCACATCCTGCATGGTGTCGACCTGACCGTGAACCGCGGCGAGGTCGTCACGCTGCTCGGCCGCAATGGCGCGGGCCGCACCACCACGCTGCGCGCCATCATGGGCCTGGTGGGCACGCGCAAGGGCTCCATCGTCGTGCATGACGCGAGCGGCCATGGGGTAGAAACGATCGACCTGCCCACGCACAAGATCGCCCATTGCGGCATCGGCTACTGCCCCGAAGAGCGCGGCATTTTCTCGAGCCTCTCGTGCGAAGAGAACCTGATGCTGCCGCCGGTATTGAAGGGCCAGGTGGCCAAGACCGGCAATGCCGGCATGAGCATCGACGAGATCTACGAGATGTTCCCGAACCTGGCCGAGCGCCGCCAGAGCCAGGGCACGCGCCTGTCGGGGGGCGAGCAACAGATGCTGGCGGTGGGGCGCATCTTGCGCACCGGCGCGAACCTGCTGCTGCTCGATGAGATTTCCGAAGGACTGGCCCCGGTGATCGTGCAGGCGCTGGCCCGCATGATCCTGATGCTCAAGAAGCGTGGCTACACGGTGGTGATGGTGGAGCAGAACTTCCGCTTTGCCGCGCCGCTGGCAGACCGCTTCTATGTGATGGAACACGGCCGCATCGTCGAGCGCTTCGAAGCGGCGCAGTTGCAGGACAAGATGCCGGTGCTGCACGAGCTGCTCGGCGTTTAAGGCGTTTTCCCGATCGATTTGCAAGACCCTTGCGCCAGCGTGATCCGCGGCGCGTACGACACAGGAGACAAGACCATGACACTCAAGAAGCTGGCTGGTGCATTGATGGCGGTGGGGCTGGGCGCGGCGGCATTCGGCGCGCACGCACAGGTGAGCGGCGACAAGGTGAAGATTGGCTACATCACCGATCTCTCGGGTCTGTATGCCGACATCGACGGGCAGGGTGGTGTCGAGGCGGTCAAGATGGCGATCGAGGATGCGGGCGGCAAGGTGCTCGGCAAGCCGATCGAACTGGTGACGGCGGACCATCAGAACAAGGCCGACATTGCCGCTTCGAAGGCGCGCGAATGGATGGATCAGCAAGGCCTGGACATGCTGCTGGGCGGCACGAACTCCGCCACGGGCCTGGCCATGAACAAGGTGGCTTCCGAGAAGAAGCGCGTGTTCATCGACATCGGTGCCGGCACGGCGCGCTTGACCAACGAAGAGTGCACGCCGTACACGATCCACTATGCGTATGACACGGTGGCCCTGGCCAAGGGCACGGGCAGCGCGGTGGTCAAGCAGGGCGGCAAGTCGTGGTTCTTCCTGACCGCCGATTACGCCTTCGGCCACTCGCTGGAAAACGACACGACGGCCGTGGTCAAGGCCAACGGCGGCACGGTGGTGGGTTCGGTCAAGCACCCGCTGTCGGCGTCGGACTTCTCGTCGTACCTTCTGCAGGCACAGGCATCCAAGGCGCAGATCCTGGGCCTGGCCAACGCTGGCGGCGACACGATCAACTCGATCAAGGCGGCCAAGGAATTCGGCATCACCAAGACGATGAAGATCGCCGGCCTGCTGATGTTCATCAACGACGTGCACAGCCTGGGCCTGCAGACGGCCGAAGGCCTGCTGATGACCGACAGCTGGTACTGGGACATGAACGACGCCACGCGCAAGTTCGCCAACCGCTACTTCATGAAGATGAAGAAGATGCCAAGCAGCTTGCAGGCCGCAGACTATTCGGCGGTGTCGAACTACATCAAGGCCGTGGCGGCTGCCGGCACGGATGATCCGGACAAGGTCATCGCGCAGCTCAAGAAGACCAAGATCGACGACTTCTACACGAAGGGCTACATCCGCCAGGACGGCCGCGGCATCCACGATATGTACCTGCTGCAGGTGAAGACGCCGGCCGAATCGAAGAAGCCGTGGGACTACCTGAAGGTCGTGGCCACGATCCCGGGCGAACAGGCCTTCACCACCCCGGCCGAATCGAAGTGTTCGCTGATGAAGAAGTAAAAGCGTAGGCAATCCGGCGCCGCTGTCCGTGTGGATGGCGGCGTCATCAACGTTGTTGGTGTGGTGTTCTCTTCCTGACCGCGATGGAAATCTTCGGCGTTCCGCTACCGGCCATGCTCAGCCAATTGCTGCTGGGTCTGGTCAACGGTTCCTTCTATGCGATGTTGAGCCTCGGCCTTGCGGTCATCTTCGGGCTGCTCAACGTCATCAATTTTGCGCACGGCGCGTTGTTCATGCTTGGCGCGGTGCTCACGTGGATGGGCTTCTCGTACCTGGGCGTGCCGTACTGGGCCATGCTGGTGCTCTCGCCGCTGGTGATCGGTCTGCTGGGCATGGTGATCGAACGTACGCTGCTGCGTTTCATCTACAAGCTGGACCATCTCTATGGCCTGCTGCTCACGCTGGGTGTGACGCTCGTCATCGAGGGCGTGTTTCGCGCCATTTACGGCGTGTCGGGCCTGCCGTACGACACCCCCGAATTGCTGCAGGGTGCCACCGACCTCGGCTTCATGATGCTGCCCAACTATCGCGCGTGGGTGGTGGTGGCGTCGCTGGCGGTGTGCTTCGCCACGTGGTTCATGATCGAAAAGACCAAGCTGGGCGCCTACCTGCGCGCCGGCACGGAGAACCCGAAGCTGGTCGAAGCCTTTGGCGTGAACGTGCCGCTGATGGTCACGCTCACCTACGGTTTTGGCGTGGCGCTGGCGGCGTTTGCTGGCGTGCTGGCTGCGCCCGTCATCCAGATCTCGCCGCTGATGGGGCAGAGCATGATCATCACCGTGTTTGCGGTGGTGGTGATTGGCGGCATGGGGTCGATTCTCGGTTCGATCATCACCGGCCTGGGCCTGGGCGTGATCGAGGGCCTGACCAAGGTGTTTTATCCACAGGCGTCGGCGACCGTGGTGTTCGTGATCATGGTGCTGGTGCTGCTGGTGCGTCCGGCGGGCCTGTTCGGTAAAGAGAAATGAGCGGCGCGGCCAACATGACCAACTCTTCTTCCCTCAAATACGTCCTGTACGGCCTGCTGCTGGTTGCGCTGATTGCCGCACCGCTGGTGGGCGCGTATCCGGTGTTCGTCGCCAAGCTGCTGTGCTTCGCGCTGTTTGCCTCCGCATTCAACCTGTTGCTGGGCTACACGGGGCTGCTGTCGTTCGGGCATGCGGCGTTCTTTGGCGGCGCGGGCTACGTGGCCGGCTACATGATGCGCGACCTGCATGTCACGCCTGAAGTGGGGCTGCTGGCCGGCACCGCGGCGGGTGCGTTCATTGGTTTGATCGTCGGCTTGCTGGCCATCCGTCGCCAGGGCATCTATTTCGCGATGATCACGCTGGCGCTGGCGCAGATGCTGTACTTCTTCTGTCTGCAGGTGCCGTTCACCGGCGGTGAAGATGGCCTGCAAGGCGTGCCGCGCGGCAAGCTGTTCGGCGTGTTGGATCTGTCGTCCGATCTGACGCTGTATTACGTTGTGCTCGTCATCGTGGCGTTGGCGTTTCTGCTGATCGTGCGCACGATCCACTCGCCGTTCGGGCAGATACTCAAGGCCATCAAGGAGAACGAGCCGCGCGCCACGTCCCTCGGCTACGACACCGATCGTTTCAAGCTGCTGGCCTTCGTGCTGTCGGCGGCGCTCACGGGCCTGGCCGGCTCGCTCAAGACGCTGGTGCTGGGCTTCGAGACGCTCACCGACGTGCACTGGTCGATGTCCGGCTCGGTCATCCTGATGACGCTGGTGGGCGGCCTGGGTATCCTGTCGGGCCCGCTGCTGGGCGCGGCGCTGGTGATTGCGCTGGAAAACAAGCTCGGCGACATCGGCAGCTTCCTGGCTGGCGCCACCGGCATCGACGGCTTCAATATCCTCGGGGAATCGGTCACCACGGTCACGGGCGCGATCTTCGTGATTTGCGTGCTGACCTTCCGCCGGGGCATCATGGGCGAAATCGCGGCTCGCGTGCCCTGGTTGCGACGTTGACGCCACAATGCGCGAAGATGCCGGCGAATTTCACCCAAGCGACTGAACTTGGTGCCTCATGCACCGTAAGGGTTTGCTCTAGTTGCTGCATTGCGGTGCATCTTTTACAGTCGCGTTACGGTTTTCGCACGAGATAAATGAGGCGGGAGCGAGGAGACGACAGCACACACCGCATGTACGGTGGAGATGCAAAATAAATGAAGGCCCTGCCAGGCGATCCCCGGCAGGGCCTTTTAGTTTGTGCGTTCAACCGGTGGCGCTTGCCGCCAATAGCGCCCGGCCCCGGGCGCTGACCGTCACGAGATGCAACTCAGGTGGAGATCCGGGCGCGCAGTCCACCAGCCCGTCGATGCACGCGTCTTCCCATATCGACAAACGCGGACACGACGTCCGCCACGTTTCCAGCACTTCGGCATAGGGCCGGGGCCGCTCGGCCAGCGACTGCAGCAATTGCAGGGTGAGGGCATGGGTCGGCTCGGCCATGGCGGGCTCCGCGTGGGGCGACCGATCCATTTTGGTTCGCGGGCGTTCACAAGAGAAATGCATTCGGTGTCGACGCCTATGCGCGCGCTGCATGACAATGGCGCCTTCGCCAGAGCCGCCCATGACCCTCTCCACTCGCCTTGCCACGCCCGAAGACCGGCTGCGCCTGCTGGGCGCCATTGCATCGACTGCCTCGCCGCTGCAGTTGGCGCATGCCGTTGATACGCTGCTCGCCCATCCGAGTGTGCATCCCTGTTTTCTGGTTGAAATGGGGGAGGTGTTGGCCGGCGTGGCGCCGATCACGCTCGTGCCGCATCTGGTGCTGGGCGGTTTGGTGGCGTGGTTGCCGGCGGGCGTGATGGTGTTTTCCGGTGACATGGCCACGCGCGATACCGCCTTGGCCGCCGTGAATGAGTACGCCAGAGCACATGGCATACTCCACGTCCTGCTGCCGCCCGCAGCGCTTTCTGCTGACGCCGCCGCAGCGCTCGGCTTTGCGCCCGATACATCCGGCTGCTGGCAGCGCAGCGCACGCCCGTCGCCCAAGTCGTTGGGCTAATCCTTCCCGTTTCGTTTCTCCTGATGGAATTCGCTTTGCTCGCCGTGGCTGGCTTTCTGGCCGGCCTCATCGATGCCGTGGCCGGTGGCGGCGGCCTGGTGCAGATTCCCGCGCTGTTCTCGGCGTATCCCAACATCGCGCCCGCTACGCTGATCGGCACGAACAAGGTCGCGTCGATGTCGGGCACCGCTACGGCGGCGGTGCGTTACGGCCGCACAGTGCGCATCTACTGGGGCGCGACGGCGCCGGCCGTGGTCACGGCGTTTGCCTTTTCGCTGCTGGGCGCGTGGGCGCTCATGCATATCCCGGCCGAGCCGCTGCGCCGCGCGCTGCCGTTCGTGCTGGCCGTGCTGCTCGTCTACACGGTCGCCAAGAAGAATCTCGGCGCCGATCATGCCCCGAGCCTAAAGGGCGGGCGCGAGCGTGCGGCAGCCCTGCTGGCCGGCGCCGCCATCGGCTTCTACGACGGCGTGTTCGGCCCGGGCACCGGCAGCTTTCTGATGATCGTGTTCGTGCGCGTGTTCGGTTACGACTTTCTGCACGCGTCGGCGTCCACCAAGATCGTCAACTTGGCGACCAACGTGGCCGCGCTGTTGCTGTTGGCCGCCAAGGGCCACGTTTGGTGGCAGCTCGGCGTGGTGATGGCTGTCGCCAACGTCGCCGGCAATCAGGTCGGCAGTCACCTCGCGCTGCGGCACGGCAGCCGCTTCGTGCGCAAGGTGTTCATCGTGGTGGTGTTGGCGCTGATTTTGAAGACGGCTTACGACGCGTTCATCCGTTGAGTTGCTTCTCAAGCGCCACGCTGCGCTCGGTGATGACGTCACCCGTGTGCTGCGTGGTGACGGTCTCAATCAGCATGATTCCGCATTCCTCGTCGGCGACGGGAAAGTGACGCACACCGCGCGGCACGACACAGAATTCACCCGGGCCGAGGTGCACGTCGGCGCGGTCTTCGAAAGCGATTTTCAGGTGGCCGTAGACCACAAAGAACAACTCGTCTTCATTCGGATGATCGTGCCAGACGAATTCGCCCTTGAGCTTGGCGACCTTGATGTATTGGTCGTTGACCTGGCCGACAATGCGCGGCGACCAATAGTCCGTGACCTGTTCCAGCGCGTGCGTGACCTGTACGGCGTGTCCTGCGAGCATGTTGCGCTCCGGTGTGTGGGAAGGCTCTGAAGATAAGGGCGGGCGCCGGGCATTCCCAACCAAACTTTCTAATCGCGCCGATCACGCGGGCTAATGCACCGTGCGTTGTCACTATGCTGCCGCATGGGCCGGCTAGGCTGCAAGGTTCAGCTTTCTCCTGCGCAGCAGCATGGCCCTGAGCCTCGACGACATCTGCACGCTATTCGACCGCCACGGCAACATTGCCTACAGCGGCGAGCCCGTCACCCAGCTCGAACATGCCTTGCAGACGGCGGCGCTGGCGGAGGCGGCCGGCGCGTCGGATGCGTTGGTTACCGCGGCGCTGCTGCACGACCTTGGCCATTTGCTGAACCTGCAGGGTGAAACGCCCACCGCCCACGGCATCGACGATCAGCACCAGTACTTTGCGCTGCCGTTTCTGCGTGCGACGTTTCCCGATGCCGTGCTGGAGCCGATCCGCCTGCATGTGGATGCCAAGCGCTGCCTGTGTGCGATGGATGCGCATTACTACGCGCGTCTGTCGGCGGATTCCATACGGAGCCTGGCATTGCAGGGCGGTGTGTTTTCGGCGCACGAGGCCGAGGCATTCATGCAGCGTCCGTACGCTGCCGATGCACTGCAACTGCGCCGCTGGGATGACCTCGCCAAGGTAGCCGGGCAGCGCACGCCTGATCTTGCCCACTTCTTGGCGACGGCCGCGCGGGTTTCAGTGGCAGCCTAGGCTGCGCAGCGTCGTGCCCACGGCTTCGTCCCACGGTGTGTGCGGTTCGGCGCCGAGCGCCTGCACGAGCTTGGCGTTGTCCATGCGCACTGGCTGCTGCCACAGATAACGCATCTCGCGCATCTCGCGCAGCATCTCCGAGAACGGCGCCAGCACGGGCATCAGCCACCACGGGAACGCGCGTGTCTTGACTGGGTGACCCACCGCACGACCGATCGATGCGGGCATCTGCGTGCCGTCGGCATCCCAGTGGCCGCGCATGTGATAAACGGCGAAGTCCGGCAGACGGTCGTCTTGCTCGACAAGGCGCAGCATGGTTTCTGCCACGTCCGGCAAATAAGCCCATTGGTGGCCGATGCCCGCCGCGCCCGGATACGTGACGGTGCGCACAGGCTTGCCCGGCTTGACCAGCGCGCCGGCGAACCACGTATTGCTTGTTTGCGGCCCGAAGAAGTCGCCCGCGCGCACGATCAGGCTGCGCACGCCTTCGGCGCTGGCGGCCTGCATGCGGCGCTCCAGTTCTGCGCGGATCTTGCCCTTGCGCGTGAGGGGCGCCTGCTTTGTCGTTTCGCGCAGCACAGGGAACGTGTCCGGCCCGAAGTTGTACACCGTGCCCGGCAGCACGATGCGCGCACCCGAAGCGCGGGCAGCGGCGATGGTGTTGTCGATCATCGGCAGCACCTGGCCAGCCCAGTTCTTGTAGCCCGGCGGGTTGACGGCGTGGATGATCAACTCCGCGCCTTGCGCCGCGCCAACCACGTCTTCGCGCACCATCGCGTCGCCGCGAATCCATTCGAATGCGGTGCTGCGGTTCGGCAGCGCATCCGGATTGCGCTGCAGCGCCCGCACATGCCAGCCGCGTGCCACCAGCCGACGTGCCACTTCGCCGCCGATGCCGCCGGTGGCGCCCAATACCAATGCGATGCGTTGTGCCTGTTCCATGACCGTGCTCCTGCTGTGTGTGAGAGCGTTGCGATGGAGGCATTCTGGGCGCAGCTGTGCTTCAATGGAATTGTTGATGATGATCGTGCAGTTATACGAATTTGTATGATCGGATCTGAACCGGGTTGGGAGCTGTATCGGACTTTTCTTGCTGTCGTGCGAGAAGGATCGCTGTCGGGCGCTGCGCGCGCGCTTGGGCTGACGCAGCCGACGGCGGGGCGGCATGTCGATGCTCTGGAACGGGCGCTGGGCATGTCGCTGTTCATCCGCACGCAGCAGGGATTGAGCCCCACAGAAGCGGCGCTATTGCTGCGGCCGTTTGCCGAATCGCTCGAAGCCACCAGCGCTGCCTTGCTGCGCGCCGCCTCCAGCCAGGGCGAGGGCGTACGCGGCACCGTGCGCATCACCGCCAGCGAGGTCGTGGCGGTGGAGGTGTTGCCGCCCATCCTCGCCGACCTGCATGCCGCCTATCCAGAACTGACGCTCGAACTTGTGCCGTCCAACCGCATGGAGGACCTGCTACGCCGCGAGGCCGACATCGCCGTGCGCATGCAGCCACCGAGCCAGGGCGTGCTCGTCGCGCGGCGTCTGGGCGAGATCGAATTGGGGCTGTTTGCGCACCGGCGCTATCTGGCAAAGCGCGGCACGCCAACCACGGTGGAAGAACTCGCTGGCCACACCCTGATCGGCTACGACAAGGAAAACGCATTCCTGCGCAGCGTGCGAGCGCAGTTCCCGTGGATCCAACGCAATCGCTTCGCGCTGCGTACCGACAGTGACCTGGCCGCGATTGCCGCGCTGCGTGCAGGCTTTGGTGTTGGCTTCTGCCAGGTCGGCTTGGTACGGCACAACGCGGATCTGGTTCGGCTGTTCAGCGATCAGATCACCATCACGCTCGACACCTGGCTCGCGATGCACGAAGACCTGCGTGACAGCCCGCGCTGCCGTGTCGTGTTTGATGCGCTGGCGAACGGACTGCTGCGGTACATCAACGGCGATTGATCGATCGCGTTGTTATCGCTTCTGGCGCAATGGGTCGAGCAGACTCTTCAACCCGTTGTGATCCAACTCCTGCATCAGCGCGAGCAACCGGCCGATCTGCCCCGGCGGAAAGCCTTCGCGCGCGAACCAGTTGAGGTAATGGCCCGGCAGGTCGGCAATCAGGCGGCCCTTGTATTTGCCGAAGGGCATTTGCGTGGTGACGAGGCGTTGGAGGTCTTCGGGTTGCATGGGCGCTATTGTGCCGTCGATGTGGGGACGAGCGTGGGCACCTGCTCCAGCAAATGCGCAACAAAACCAGAGAGCTTCGGCAAGGGCCGCCGATCCTGCCGATACACGACATGAATCGGCCGCGGCTCGGGCGCGTACGCTTGCAGCACGCGCACGAGGCGGCCATTGGCCAAGTCTTCAGCGACGAGCACTTCCGGCTGCAGCAGCAAGCCTGCGCCGGCAACCGCTGCTGCGCGCAGGCCGTGGCCGTCGTTGCAGGTGAAGGCTGGGTCGTCGCGCCACGGCGTGTCGCCTTTCCAGTCACGCAACTGCCACGCATTGCGGTTGTTCCACACCATGTGTGAGAGGCAGCGATGCTGCGATAGGTCCGCCGGTGTTTCCGGCCGCCCGTATCGCGCAAGGTAATCCGGCGACGCGCAGATGACCATGCGATACACGCACACCGGCTTGGCGACCAGATCAGCGTCGCCCAGCGGCCCGATGCGGATGGCAAGGTCGAACCCCTCGTCGACGAGATCGACCATGCTGTTGCTCAGATTCAGCTCGACGCGCACCTGCGGATGCACCTGCTGGAACGTCGCCGCCAACGGCGCGATCACGCACGCGCCAAACGTGGTGGGCGCGCTCACGCGCAGCGTGCCCGATGGCGACGCGCGCAGCCGTTCGACGGACGTTTCCGCCCAGCGCACCTGTTCCAGCACGCGTTTGGCGTCTTCATAGAACACGCGGCCGGCGTCGGTCAGGCTCTGGCGTCGTGTGCTGCGCTGGAGCAGGCGCGCACCCAGCTGCGTTTCCAACGCGCTCACATATTTGCCGACCATGACCGCGGACATTTCCAACCGCGCCGCCGCCTCGGTGAAGTTGCCGCCTTCCACCACGGCGACGAAGGTTTCCATGCTGCGCAGCTTGTCCATATTCCGAACCATTGATTTGGAATGATCGAAGGTATCACGGCTTTATCGGATGGGAGGTTCGGCCAAGAATGGGCGCCATTCCAACCGGATTTGCAAAGGAGCAGAGTATGAAAATCGTCGTGATTGGTGCCAGCGGCACGCTTGGCCGCGCCGTGGTGGCGGAACTGGAGCAGGGCGGTGCGCACGAGATCATCCGTGTCGGGCGCACGCAGGGCGAGCACCAGGTCGACATCACCAACGCTGACAGCGTGGCCGCGCTGTTCGACAGGCTTGGCCGTGTGGACGCGATCGTCTCCACCGCCGGCAACCTGTTCTTCGGGCCGCTTACCAAGATGACCGCAGCGGATTTCAACGTCGGCCTGCAGGACAAGCTGCTCGGGCAGGTGCGCCTGGCGCTGGTCGGCCAGCATTATCTGAACGATGGTGGATCGATCACGCTCACCACCGGCATCGTCGGGCAGGAGCCGATTGCACAGGGCGCCAACGCGACCGCCGTGAACTCTGCCGTCGAGGGTTTCGTGCGCGCCGCCGCGTGCGAGCTGCCGCGCGGTATCCGCATCAACGCAGTGAGCCCGACGGTGCTGACCGAATCGATGGGCGCATACGGCCCGTTCTTTCCCGGCTTCGAACCCGTGCCGGCAGCGCGTGCGGCGCTGGCGTACCGGCGCAGCGTGGAAGGTGTGCAGAGCGGGCGGGTGTACCGCGTAGGCTGAATCTGCCTAGGTCGTGAACACGTTAAGGTTCGGGGTATCTCCCCCTTGCCCGCGTGGCGTGACTCCTTCTAGACTCGTTCATCCCCGACCCAGCGGTCGGCCAATCGCAGATTCAGGGCGGGCGCAGACCCGCTCGGCATATCTCAGGAGACGGCATGAAGGTTTCGCGCGCATCCCGCATTGCACTCGCCGCAACGGCGCTGTTGGCAGGCACGGCATTCGCCCAGGTGAAGGTCGGCATCACGGTGTCCGCCACGGGGCCGGCCGCCTCGCTCGGCATTCCGGAAAAGAACACCGTGGCGCTGCTGCCCAAGGAAATCGCAGGGAAGAAGATCGAGTACATCGTGCTCGACGATGCGTCTGACACGACGACTGCCGTCAAGAACACGCGCAAGCTGATCACCGAAGACAAGGTCGACCTGGTGATCGGCTCGACCGTCACGCCGAACTCGCTGGCGATGGTGGATGTGGTGGCCGAGAGCGAAACGCCGATGATCACCCTGGCCGCCTCGGCGCGAATCATCGAGCCGATGGACGCCAAGCGGGCGTGGGTGTTCAAGACGCCGCAAAACGATTCGCACATGGCGACCGCCATTGCCGAACACATGGTCAACCATGGCGTGAAGACTGTCGCGCTGATCGGCTTTGCCGATGCCTATGGCGATTCATGGGCGCAGGAGTTCGATAAGGTGGCGGGGCTGCGCAAGCTGAAGGTTGTTGCCAATGAGCGCTTTGCGCGCACCGATACGTCGGTGACGGGGCAGGTGCTGAAGATCATGTCGGCCAATCCAGACGCAGTGCTGATCGCAGGCTCGGGTACGCCGGCCGCGCTGCCGGAGCGGGCACTCAAGGAGCGGGGCTACAAGGGCAAGCTGTATCAGACGCACGGCGTGGCGAACGCCGACTTCCTGCGAGTGTGCGGGAAGGACTGCGACGGCACGTTCCTGCCGGCAGGTCCGATCTTGGTTGCCGAGCAACTGCCCGACAGCAACCCGGTGAAGAAGCCGGCGCTGGCGTACAAGACGGCATATGAAAAGGCGTACGGCGGACAGGTCTCCACCTTCGGCGGACACATGTGGGATGCCGGGTTGTTGTTCACGCATGCGATGCCCGAGGCGCTGAAGAAGGGACAACCTGGCACGCCGGCGTTCCGCAAGGGGCTGCGCGATGCGATGGAGACGACGACCAATCTGGCGATCTCGCACGGCGTGATGAACATGAATGCGAAGGATCACCTCGGGCTGGATCAGCGGGCGCGGGTGATGGTGGAAATCAAGGACGGGAAGTGGAAACTGCAGAACTGACGGCGTAGCCAACGTCATCACCCCACGCAAAACGCACGGTTCGCGCCGTGCGTTTTGCTTTTTGCGGCTCAATCGTTGGCGAGGCTCTGCGGTACGGGGCGATGCCGTGGTCTTAGGCAACGCAGCCCGGATTTCGGCGAGGCCCGCGTCAGTCAGCTTCAGACCGGCCGCGCCGGCGATGTATCGCCTTCATCTCTATTTCCCCCGCACCGCCCCAGCTTGCCGGGCAGGCTTCGGGTCTTCATCGATTTTCTTCGTGCTCATTCGAGCAGCGAGGGCGGAACGTCAACCGATTGATGTGTTTCACGTGAAACACAAACGTGGCCAACAAGCGGTGCATGTTTCACGTGAAACACGAAAAGCGGGCGAATTTTGTCTCGATTGCCGCATGGTCGAACTGCGGTGTAGCTGCGCGACTTATAATTCCGCTTCTCCAAATTTTCGATGCCTCCATGCGAGGAGGAAGCCATGCTGTATCCAACTGAATTCGATGTGATCGTGGTGGGCGGCGGACACGCCGGCACCGAGGCCGCCTTGGCGGCGGCGCGCATGGGTTGCCAGACCCTGCTGCTGACGCACAACATCGAGACACTGGGCCAGATGAGCTGCAATCCGTCCATCGGAGGCATTGGCAAGGGCCATCTGGTCAAGGAAGTGGATGCGCTGGGCGGGGCCATGGCCATCGCAACGGATGAGGGCGGTATCCAATTCCGTATCCTCAATTCCAGCAAGGGGCCCGCTGTGCGTGCGACCCGTGCCCAGGCGGACCGCGTGCTATACAAGGCAGCCATCCGCCATCGGCTGGAAAACCAGCCGAACCTGATGCTGTTCCAGCAGGCTGTGGAAGATCTGCTGGTGGAAGGCGACCGTGTAGTCGGGGCGGTGACGCAGGTTGGCGTGCAATTCCGTGCACGTGCCGTGGTGCTGACGGCGGGGACGTTCCTCGATGGCAAGATCCATGTCGGGCTGAACAACTACACCGGCGGCCGCGCGGGGGACCCCGCCGCGGTGTCGCTGTCCGCGCGTCTGAAGGAATTGAAGCTCCCGCAAGGGCGCCTCAAGACTGGTACGCCGCCGCGCATTGACGGCCGCTCCATCAACTTTTCTGTGCTGGAAGAGCAACCGGGCGATCTCGACCCGGTGCCGGTGTTCTCGTTCATGGGCCGCGCGGACATGCATCCGCGCCAAGTGCCGTGCTGGGTGACGCATACCAACGAGCGCACGCACGACATCATCCGTGCCGGGCTGGACCGCTCTCCGATGTACACGGGCGTGATCGAAGGGGTGGGGCCGCGCTATTGTCCGAGCATCGAAGACAAGATCCACCGCTTCGCCAGCAAGGATAGCCATCAGATTTTTCTGGAGCCGGAGGGCCTGGCGACCAACGAGTTTTACCCGAACGGCGTGTCGACCAGCCTGCCGTTTGATGTTCAGCTCGACTTGATCCACTCGATGCGCGGGCTGGAGAACGCCCACATCCTGCGCCCCGGTTACGCCATCGAGTACGACTACTTTGACCCGCGCGGGCTGAAGGCTTCGCTGGAATCCAAGGCGATTTCCGGCCTGTTTTTCGCCGGCCAGATCAACGGCACGACCGGTTACGAAGAGGCAGCAGCGCAAGGTCTGCTGGCGGGTATCAACGCCGGCCTGCAGGTGCAGGGCAAGGACGCCTGGACGCCGCGCCGCGACCAGGCTTATCTGGGCGTGCTCGTCGACGACCTCATCACCCGGGGCGTGACCGAGCCGTACCGCATGTTCACCAGCCGCGCTGAGTTTCGCCTGAGCCTGCGCGAAGACAACGCCGACATGCGCCTGACCGAAGTCGGCCGCACCTTGGGTGTGGTCGACGATGCGCGCTGGGATGCCTTCAACCGCAAGCGTGACGCTGTTTCACGTGAAACAGAGCGCCTCAAGTCGACTTGGGTGAACCCGGCCACGCTTCCGTTGGAAGACGCTGAGCCGGTCCTTGGGAAGGGGATCGAGCGCGAGTACGCGCTGGCCGACTTGCTGCGCCGCCCGAACGTGACGCACGAAATGCTCATGGGCATGCAGGGCGGCAAGTACGCGCTTGAAGCCCCGTTGGCTGAAGATCCGTTGCTGGCCGAGCAGATCCGCGAGCAGGTCGAAATCGGCATCAAATACCATGGCTACATCGCCCGGCAAGCCGATGAAGTCGAGCGTCTGGGTGCGAACGAGAACACTCGTCTGCCTGCGGATTTCGACTATTCACAAGTGCGCGGTCTGTCGATCGAGGTGCAGCAGAAGCTGGCCAAACACAAGCCCGAGACCATCGGGCAGGCTTCGCGTATCTCCGGCGTTACGCCGGCCGCCGTGTCGCTGCTGCTCGTACACTTGAAGAAGGGCGTGTTGCGTGGCCAAGTGGGCCCTCGCACCGATTCCCAAGGCGAGGCAGCTTGATGGCGGATGCACTGACTGACGCCCGGGCAGAGCTGGAAGCCGGCGCCCGCGCGCTTGGCTTGTCGCTGGACAGCGCGCAAGTCGATCGCCTGCTGGCGTACCAAGGGCTGCTGGCCAAATGGAATCGCGTCTATAACCTGACCGCCATTCGCGACGCCGGCGACATGCTGACGCATCACTTGCTGGATTCGCTCTCGGCCGTGTCGCGCATTGCTGAGCTGGCTCGCCGTGCTCAACCTGACGCACCGCGCGTGCTGGACGTCGGTTCGGGTGGCGGCCTGCCCGGTATTCCGTTGGCCATCGCTTATCCAGATGTGAGCGTCACGATGGTCGACATCGTGCAAAAGAAGACCGCCTTCCTGACACAGTGCCGAGCTGAGCTTGGCCTGACCAATGCCCAGTCGCATTGGGGCCACGTGGAAAAACTGGCTGATGCCACCGGCTACGGCGTCATCACCTCGCGCGCCTTCGCCGAGCTGGTGGATTTCGTGAATCTGGCTGGCCATCTGCTGGCCCCGGGCGGCCGCATGGTCGCCATGAAGGGTGTGCGCCCGGATGCCGAAATCGAGCGCCTGCCCGCCGGCTGGACCGTCGAAGCCATCGAACGCCTGACCGTGCCGGGGCTGCCGGCCGAGCGTCACTTGGTCATCCTTGCGCCGTCGGCGTGAGCGAACGTTGTAGCGAGCCATTCACCGCAGAGGAGTCATGTCGAATATTTTCGTGATCGCCAACCAGAAGGGTGGGGTCGGCAAGACCACCACCACGGTGAATCTTGCGGCCGGTTTGGCCGCGCAAGGGCAGCGCGTGCTGCTGGTCGACCTCGACCCGCAGGGCAACGCCTCGATGGGCTCGGGCATTGACAAGCACACGCTCGAATTCAGCGTCTACCAAGTGCTTGTTGGGCTGGCGACGATTCCGCAGGCGCGCCAGCGCTCCGAGGCCGGGCGCTATGACGTGTTGCCCGCAAACCGCGACCTGGCCGGCGCCGAAGTCGAGCTGGTCGATCTAGAGCATCGCGAAAACCGCCTCAAGCTTGCGCTCACCGAGGTAGAAGCCGACTACGACTTCGTCCTTATCGATTGCCCGCCGTCGCTGTCGCTGCTCACGCTCAACGGCCTGTGTGCCGCGCACGGCGTCGTCGTGCCGATGCAGTGCGAGTACTTTGCGCTCGAAGGCCTGTCGGATCTGGTGAACACCATCAAGCAGGTGCACGCCAACCTGAACCGCGACCTCAAGGTGATCGGTCTGTTGCGTGTGATGTTCGACCCGCGCGTGACGTTGCAGCAGCAGGTATCGGCGCAGCTCGAATCGCATTTCGGCGACAAGGTGTTCAAGACGGTCATTCCGCGCAACGTGCGTCTGGCCGAAGCGCCGTCGTACGGCATGCCGGGCGTGGCGTTTGACGTGGCATCGAAAGGTGCCAGGGCCTATCTGGATTTCGGCGCCGAGATGATCGCGCGCGTGCGGCAGATGGCGGCCGAGATGCCGGCCTGAGCGGTAAGAGGAACAACATGAGCACGATGAAGAAAAAGGGACTGGGCCGAGGCCTCGAAGCGCTGCTCGGCAGTCCCGCCGAGATTGTCGAAGCTGCCAAGCAAGAGGGCGCGCCCACTGTGCTGAAGCTGGAGCAGATGCAGCCCGGCAAATATCAGCCGCGCACGCGCATGGATGAAGGCGCGCTGCAGGAACTCGCCGCGAGCATCCGCGCGCAGGGCCTGATGCAGCCGATTCTGGTGCGCAAGGTGGAGTCCGACGGCACCAAGCCCAAGTACGAAATCATCGCGGGTGAACGCCGCTTCCGCGCATCGCGCCTTGCGGGCCTGACCGAAGTGCCCGTGCTCGTGAAGGACGTGCCGGATGAATCGGCCGCCGCCATGGCGCTGATCGAAAACATCCAGCGCGAAGATCTGAACCCGCTGGAAGAGGCGCAAGGCATCGCGCGCCTGGTGCGTGAATTCCAGTTCACACATGAGCAAGCGGCGGAATCGGTGGGGCGTTCGCGCAGTGCGGTGTCGAACCTGCTGCGCCTACTGAATCTCGCCCAGCCCGTGCAGACCATGCTGATGGCCGGCGACCTGGATATGGGCCACGCCCGTGCGTTGCTCGCCGTCGATGGTGCTACGCAAATCACATTGGCCAACCAGATCGTCAACAAGCGCCTGTCGGTCCGAGAGACGGAAAAACTGGTGGCGTTGACGCTCAAGCCGTTTGAGCTGAAGTCACTGAAGCAGAAGGGCGGCCACCAAGGCGGCCGTGACGTCGCGCGCCTGGAAGAGGAATTGGCTGATCAACTGGGCCTGGGTGTACAGATCAAGCTGGCAGCGAAGGGCCGTGGTCAGTTGACCGTGCAGTTCAGCAGTCTCGACGAGTTCGACGGGTTGCTGGCGCGCCTGCGTCCCGATGGCGACGAAGAGGCTGCCTAAATTTCGCCTGCGGCAGTTTGACGCATGTACGTGGAGCTGGCGTCGTTGCGCCATTTGTGGGCAGCCATTTGGCACGGAATTGGTGCGATTACCTCGCGCGTCATCGACGCTGAGTGTCGCCAGCACCATCATGGAATCAACGGGGTGCCGCTCCATCAGGCGGATTCGGTGCCCCGGCAACAGCACCGCATTGCGCGCACCGCATGGAACGCGCCAGCGCGGAGTGCTGTCGAAGGCGCCCGCACGAGCGTTCGCTTGCGCGTTGACTGGCGAACGCCATGTCCCGTAAAATCGTGCGGTTTTAAATCCGCCTGACCCAAAGCGGTGCGGCATGATGAAAGCACATTCTTCCATGCAGCCAGCCGACCGGCAACGGCCCGATTCTTACGCTTCGTTGAACGCCGCCCGGCCTGCGTCGGTGCAGGATCCGAAGCTCGATAGTTGGGACGATGAGGAGAAGGCGGAGCCGCCGGTGCATGTGCTGTCCCATGACGAGGCGGTCGCCCTGTTCGGTGAGCAGGCGCTGCAGGCCTCGCGTATCACGCCCTTTTCCATCGTGCTCGGCCAGGTGGCCATCACACTGTTGTGTGCGCTCGCTTGGTATGTCGGCAGTTGGTTCACGGGCATGGGCGCTGCGTCAGCGGGCGAGGCTGCGCTTTCTGCTCTACTGGGTGGCGGCGTGTGCGTGGTGCCTTCGGCATGGTTCGCGATGCGGCTGTCGACGGCCAAGGGGTTCGAATCCATCGCCCGTCTTGTGGTGGGCGAAGCGATCAAGGTGCTTGGCACGGTCGCGCTGCTGGTGATCGTGGTGGTTGTCTTCAAGGGCCTGCATTGGCCGCCCTTGCTGATCACCCTGATCCTGGCACTCAAGATGTATTGGGTCGGTCTCGCGCTGCGATAGCGCGTTGAGTCGGCTCCAGCCCACCACGACACGGCGGGCACACTGGACGTGTTGGCATGTAGCGGGAACCTGAGGCAGGAGAAGCCCAGGTTCATTGCGCTGACACTCCGCAAGAATAAGGTGGCGCGTTCTGGCCGCGTGCAGTCCGCGATCTCCAGGAGGAACCTGGTTGAATCGGGCGCGAGTCGGAACGGGTCACGAAGAATGTTTCGCAATATTGGACTGAATCATCATGGCAACTGAAGTCGCAGAAGCCGCCGGCCACGCCGCCGAGCACGCTCTTACGCCTTCCGCGTATATCGCGGAGCATTTGCAGAATTTCAATAGCATCGGTGGCAAGCAGGCCTCCGTCGTCGACTTCTCTGTCATCAACTGGGACACGATGTTCTGGTCCGTGTTGATGGGCCTGATCGGCATCATCTTCCTGGGCATCGCCGCACGCCGCGTCACCTCCGGCGTCCCCGGCCGCTTCCAGGCTTTCGTTGAACTCGTCGTCGAGATGGTCGATGACCAGGCCAAGGGCATCATCCACGGCGATCGTTCCTGGATTGCTCCGTTGGCGCTGATGGTCTTCGTGTGGGTCACGCTGATGAACGCAGTCGACTTGATCCCCGTGGACTGGGTCACGGGCGTCAACCACCTCCTCGGTACCTTCGGTGTGCACGTGCCGCACCACCGCGCGGTGGCCACGGCTGACCTGAACGGTACGTTCGGCATGTCGTTCGCTGTGCTGATTCTGATGATCTACTACAGCTTCAAGATCAAGGGCGCTGGCGGCTTTGCGCACGAGCTGCTGTCAGCCCCGTTCGGCGCCAAGTGGTACCTCGCGCCGTTCAACCTGATCCTCAACATCATTGAATTCCTCGCCAAGGCTGTGTCGCTGGGCATGCGGTTGTTCGGCAACATGTACGCGGGCGAACTGGTGTTCCTGCTGATCGCGCTGCTTGGCTCGATCTGGACGTTCGGTGCTGACACGTCGGCACTGGGTTTCGTGGGTCACGTGGTGGCCGGTGCAGTGTGGGCGATCTTCCACATCCTGATCGTGCTGCTGCAAGCCTTCATCTTCATGATGCTGACGCTGGTGTATATCGGCCAGGCACATGAACACCACTAAGTAGTTGCGGTTCAGGTTCTCCGGTTCCGTTTGATTTTTCCAAGTTCTCAAGTTCTTAGTCTTTCACGTAAAAGGGAGTCATCATGCAAGCATTTCTCGCCAACATCCAAGGTCTGACCGCCATCGGTATCGGCATCATCATTGGCCTGGGTGCTATCGGCGCCTGCCTCGGCATCGCACTGATGGGCGGCAAGTACATCGAAGCCTGCGCACGTCAGCCTGAACTGATGAACCCGCTGCAAACCAAGATGTTCCTGCTGGCTGGCCTGATCGACGCGGCATTCCTGATCGGTGTTGGTGTGGCCATGCTGTTCGCGTTCGCCAACCCGCTGCTGTCGGTCATCAAGTAATTCTTTTCGGTCTGCATGATGCCGGAGGCGGCCTGGGTGAACGCTACGCGTGACCCTCGCCGCTTCGTGCATTGATCCGTAGTCTCAATACCGAAAGGAACACACCATGAACCTGAACGCCACACTCGTCGCGCAGATGGTCGTGTTCTTCATCCTGTGGTGGGTTGTTGCCAAATTCATTTGGCCGCCCCTGGTGAAGGCGCTCGACGAACGCGCGAAGAAAATCGCCGATGGCCTGGCCGCTGCCGATAAGGGCAAGGCTGAGCTGGAGCTGGCCAACAAGCGGGTCGACCAGGCACTGACCGAAGCGCGCAATGAAGGCGCGCAACGCATCGCGGACGCTGAAAAGCGCGCCCAGATGAGCGCCGACGAGATCAAGCAAAACGCCCAGGCCGAAGCCGCGCGCATCATCGCGCAAGCCAAGGCAGAAGCCGAGCAGCAAACCGTGCGCGCGCGTGAATCGCTGCGTGACCAGGTTGCTGTGCTGGCCGTCAAGGGTGCCGAGCAGATCCTCAAGCGTGAAGTCAATGCGCAGGTCCACACCGATCTGCTCAATCAACTCAAGGCTGAGCTGTAATCATGGCAGAACTCGCAACCGTTGCCCGTCCGTACGCAGAGGCGCTGTTCCGCGTGGCGAAGGCCGGCAATCTGGGTGCATGGTCTGAGCTCGTGTCGGAAATGGGGCAAATTGCCGCCGTGCCCGACATGAAGGCAGTCGCCGATGATCCGAAGCTCTCCAAAGCCGATGTGGCGGGGATCTTCCTGTCGGCGCTGAAATCTCCGGTTTCGCATGAGGCGAAGGAACTGGTTGGCCTGCTGGTGGCCAACAAGCGTCTGTCGCTGCTGCCGGAAATTGCCGCGCAATTCCATGTGCTGCGGAATGCCAGCGAAGGCGCCGCCGACGTCGAGATCACCAGTGCGTTCCCGCTTGAGGGCGCGCCCCTGACCGAACTGGTCGCCACGCTCGAACGCAAGTTCGGCAAGAAGCTGCAGGCTCACGTGAGCGTCGATCCTTCGTTGATCGGCGGCGTGCGTGTGCAGATTGGCGACGAAGTGCTCGACACCTCGGTGCGCGCGCGCCTGACGCAGATGCAGTCTGCGCTGACCGCCGCGTAATGCTGTTTCGCGAGGCGCCGATGCAATCGACGATATCGCGCCCGCAGACAGATTGAAGAATTAGGAGCATTCGATGCAACTGAACCCCTCCGAGATCAGCGACCTGATCAAGACCCGTATCGAGGGCTTGAAGGCTGGCGCTGACGCAAAGAACACCGGCACGGTCATTTCCGTGACGGACGGTATCTGCCGCATTCATGGCCTGTCGGGCGTGATGCAAGGCGAAATGCTGGAATTTCCGGGCAACACGTTCGGCCTCGCGCTGAACCTCGAGCGCGACTCTGTCGGCGCTGTGGTGCTGGGTGAATACGAGCACATTTCCGAAGGCGACGAAGTCAAGTGCACGGGCCGCATTCTGGAAGTGCCGGTTGGCCCGGAACTGCTGGGCCGCGTGGTCAACGCACTGGGTCAGCCGATCGACGGCAAGGGCCCGATCAACGCCAAGAAGACGGACGTGATCGAAAAGGTCGCTCCGGGCGTGATCGCACGTCAATCGGTGAGCCAGCCGGTGCAGACCGGTCTGAAGTCGATCGACGCAATGGTGCCGATCGGCCGTGGTCAGCGTGAGCTGATCATTGGCGACCGCCAGACCGGCAAGACCGCTGTGGCAGTCGACGCCATCATCAACCAGAAGGGCAAGGGCATCTTCTGCGTGTACGTGGCAATCGGCCAGAAGGCTTCGACGATCGCCAACGTGGTGCGCAAGCTCGAAGAGCACGGCGCGCTGGACTACACGATCGTGGTGGCTGCTGCCGCTTCCGACTCGGCTGCCATGCAGTACCTGTCGGCATACGCCGGCTGCACGATGGGCGAATACTTCCGCGACCGCGGCGAAGACGCCCTGATCGTGTATGACGATCTGACCAAGCAAGCTTGGGCGTACCGCCAGGTTTCGCTGCTGCTGCGCCGTCCGCCTGGCCGTGAAGCTTACCCGGGCGACGTGTTCTATCTGCACTCGCGTCTGCTGGAGCGTGCTGCACGTGTGAACGCCGAGCACATCGAGAAGATCACCAACGGTGAAGTCAAGGGCAAGACCGGTTCGCTGACCGCACTGCCCGTGATCGAAACGCAGGCCGGCGACGTGTCGGCATTCGTTCCGACCAACGTGATCTCGATTACCGACGGTCAGATCTTCCTGGAAACCGACCTGTTCAACGCAGGTGTGCGCCCCGCAATCAACGCCGGTATTTCGGTGTCGCGTGTGGGTGGTGCCGCTCAGACCAAGGTCATCAAGAAGCTGTCCGGCGGTATCCGTACCGACTTGGCCCAGTACCGTGAACTGGCTGCGTTCGCGCAGTTTGCTTCGGACTTGGACGAAGCGACCCGCAAGCAGCTCGAGCGCGGCCGCCGCGTGACCGAACTGCTCAAGCAGCCGCAATACCAGCCGCTGCAAGTGTGGCAGCTGGCCGCGTCGCTGTACGCAGCCAACAACGGCTTCCTCGACAACGTGGACGTGAAGGACATCCTGGCTTTCGAAAAGGGCCTGCACGACACGCTGAAGACGAAGTACGCCGACCTCATCAACCGCATCGAAGATACGAAAGATCTTTCGAAGGAAGATGAAGCTGCCCTGCGTGCCGCGATCGAGGATTTCAAGAAGTCCGCCGCGTTCTAACCGCGTCATTCCCGAAACTGGTCGCGCGTAGCCTGCGTGACCAGGTTTGAACGGAGAGGAAGAAATGGCCGGAACAAAAGAAATCCGCACCAAGATCAAGAGCGTGCAAAACACGCGCAAGATCACCAAGGCGATGGAAATGGTCGCCGCATCCAAGATGCGCAAGGCGCAGGAACGGATGCGCGCTGCCCGCCCGTACGCTGAGAAGATCCGCAACGTGGCTGCGCACATGGCACTGGCCAATCCGGAGTACAAGCACCCGTTCATGGTTGCGCGCGACGTCAAGCGTGCCGGCCTGATCGTGGTGACGACGGACAAGGGCCTGTGCGGTGGCTTGAACACCAACGTGCTGCGTGCCGTCACCACCCAACTGCGCGATCTGCAGAACAAGGGCGTTGAGACGCAAACCACCGCCATCGGTACCAAGGGTATGCAGTTCCTGGGCCGCGTCGGTGCGAAGGTGGTCTCGAACGTCGTGCATCTGGGCGACACGCCGCATCTGGAAAAGCTGATCGGCGCGATCAAGGTGCAACTGGACGCGTTCAACGCAGGCCAGATCGATGCCGTGTACCTCGCGTACACCCGCTTCATCAACACGATGAAGCAGGAACCGGTGGTCGAGCAGCTGCTGCCCCTGACCGCCGACAAGCTCGCACAGAGCGATGCCGAGAAGCAGGCCTACTCGTGGGATTACATCTACGAGCCGGACGCACAAACGGTGGTCGACGAGCTGCTGATCCGCTACGTCGAGGCGCTGGTGTACCAGGCGGTGGCCGAGAACATGGCGTCCGAGCAATCGGCCCGGATGGTTGCGATGAAGGCGGCTTCGGACAATGCGAAGAACGTGATCGGCGAACTGCAACTGGTCTACAACAAGACCCGTCAGGCAGCGATCACGAAGGAACTGTCCGAAATCGTCAGCGGCGCAGCGGCAGTCTGATAGCCACGGCAAAGAATCAAGTTATTGGAGATACAAATGAGTATCGCAAACGGAAATATCGTGCAGTGCATCGGCGCCGTGGTGGACATTCAGTTCCCGCGCGACGCGATGCCGAAGGTCTACGAGGCGCTGGTGCTGGATGACAGCAACGACGCTTCGTTCGCCGAGAAGGGCCTGACCTTCGAAGTGCAACAACAGCTGGGCGACGGCGTGGTGCGTACCATTGCGCTGGGTTCGTCCGACGGTCTGCGTCGCGGCATGCGTGTGGCGACCACTGGTGCGCCGATCTCGGTGCCGGTCGGTCACGGCACGCTGGGCCGCATCATGGATGTGCTGGGTCGTCCGATTGACGAAGCCGGCCCGATCGCCTGCGACGAAAAGCGCGCGATTCACCAGAAGGCCCCGAAGTTCGACGAGCTGTCGCCGTCGGTGGACCTGCTGGAAACCGGCATCAAGGTGATCGACCTGGTCTGCCCGTTCGCCAAGGGCGGTAAGGTGGGTCTGTTCGGTGGCGCCGGCGTCGGCAAGACCGTGAACATGATGGAGCTGATCAACAACATCGCCAAGCAGCACTCGGGCTTGTCGGTGTTTGCTGGCGTGGGCGAGCGTACCCGTGAGGGCAACGACTTCTACCACGAAATGAAGGACTCCAACGTGCTCGACAAGGTGGCCATGGTGTTCGGCCAGATGAACGAGCCGCCGGGCAACCGTCTGCGCGTGGCGCTGACCGGCCTGACGATGGCCGAGCGCTTCCGCGACGAAGGCCGTGACATCCTGTTCTTTGTCGACAACATCTACCGCTACACGCTGGCCGGTACTGAAGTGTCGGCACTGCTGGGCCGTATGCCTTCCGCCGTGGGCTATCAGCCGACGCTGGCTGAAGAAATGGGCAAGCTGCAGGAGCGTATTACGTCGACCAAGACTGGCTCGATCACGTCGATCCAGGCCGTGTACGTGCCTGCCGATGACTTGACCGACCCGTCGCCGGCAACGACCTTCCTGCACCTGGACTCGACCGTCGTGCTGTCGCGTGACATCGCTGCACTGGGTATCTACCCCGCAGTGGATCCGCTGGACTCGACCTCGCGCCAGCTCGACCCGCAAGTGGTTGGCCAGGAGCACTACGAAGTCGCCGACCGCGTGAAGAAGACGTTGCAGCGCTACAAGGAACTGCGCGACATCATCGCGATTCTGGGCATGGACGAACTGTCGCCGGAAGACAAGCTGGCCGTGGGCCGTGCTCGTAAGATCCAGCGTTTCCTGTCGCAGCCGTTCCACGTGGCCGAAGTGTTCACGGGCTCGCCGGGCAAGTACGTGCCGCTGAAGGAAACCATCCGCGGCTTCAAGATGCTGGTGGACGGCGAGTGCGATCACCTGCCGGAACAGGCGTTCTACATGGTCGGCTCGATCGACGAAGCCTTCGAGAAGGCCAAGAAGCTCCAGTAAGAGCAACGTCTGGCGCCGCGCGTAAGCCGGGGCCAGTACTGGCTTCCTGAGGCCCATTCAGGAAGCCGCTTTTCTGAGCAAAGGAATCGAGATGGCAACCATTCATGTAGACGTCGTCAGCGCTGAGCACGAGATCTTCTCCGGCAATGCCAAGTTTGTGGCGCTGCCCGGCGAAGCAGGCGAGCTGGGCATTCTGCCCGGTCACACGCCGCTGATCACGCGCATCAAGCCGGGCGCCGTGCGCATCGAGAAGGAAGATGGCGGCGAAGAGTTCGTGTTCGTTGCCGGTGGCATTCTCGAAGTGCAGCCGAAGAAGGTGACCGTGCTGGCCGATACCGCAATCCGCGGTCACGACCTGGACGAAGCCAAGGCGAACGAAGCCAAGCGTGCGGCCGAAGAGGCGCTCCAGAATCAAAGCAGCGATCTGGATCTGGCCCGTGCGCAAGGTGAACTGGCCGTGGCCGCTGCGCAGCTTGCAGCGATCGCGCGCCTGCGTCGCAAGCGCTAAGGCAAGTGTGTGCTGGCCGGTGTCATCGGCCGGCGCAGACGAAAAAGCAGCCCCGAAGGGCTGCTTTTTTTTGCCTGCGAACTGGCGCGGCACTTGGTCAGCGGTGCTCACCTTTCGCGCTTTTCTTCACCGCGATTGCCTTGCGGATGCGGTTGGGCTTCGTGGTGTTCCTGCCGAGGCGGTTGGGTCTGCGGTTGAGGTTGCGGCGGACGGGCCTCAGGCGGACGCGGCTGGGCCTGCGGTTGCGGCGGGCGCATCTCAACGTGCGGTTGCGGTGCGGGACGCGGGGCTTCCATGTGCGGTTCCGGCCGACGCTGTTCAGGCTCCGGGCGTGCGCGCATCTGCGGCGGCTCGTTGTGCGGACGCTCCTGCATGGCCGGTGCCGGGTTGCCGTTGAAGCGATTCGGCTCCTGGCCACCGCGTTGCGGTTGCGGTTGAGGACGCTGCGCTTGTGGTCCGGGCTGCGGCAGTTGCGGACGCGGCTCGAAGGCGCGGCGCTCGTCACGCGGTGTGCCGGGTGCGCCTTCGCGCTGCGGGGGACGTGTCGTCATGCCGGCCGGGCCTTGTGGAGCAGGTGCAGTCTGCGGTTGCCCCGGCCGCTCCTGCGGTGCGGCGGCACCCGGCAACGGGCGTGGACGGTTGATCGCGTCGGGGGCCATGAGGGCCCGCGGAGCCTGTCCAGGCTGGCCGCCATGCTGCGCCGGTGTGCCCTGCGGGTTCGGGGAGCCCATCAATCCTTGCGGACCATTCGGGCCGTGTTGTTCCGCCGGTCGGCCTGGCTCGTTACCGGCGCGTGCGGGCATATTCGGCCCGTTCGACCCACTCGGTGCGGCGCGAGTCAGCCGTAGACCCGCGGCCTGTGCAGCCGCGGGTGGGGTCGGAATTCCCATATTGGCGTGACCCCGCACCGGCGCAACGCGGGCTCCCACGTTGCCGCCCGTCCACGCCGGGCCAGCGCCCGGGACCGCACCACCTTGGGAGCGGAACCGTTCTGCCAACGCATCGTGCCCGCCTGCCGGCACGGCGGGTGCGCGCACCGCAATCGCCTGACGTGCAAACGCCTGCGGCGGCGGCAACTGATGCGGCCCGCCATTGGCCGCTGCGCCCACCAGGCTGGCACGCACTGGTGCCAACGCCGGCGTCGACACAAACTGCGCGTGCGCCATCTGCGCGCGCAGTTGTTCCGGCCGCAGATGCGTCATGGCGGGGCCGACCGGCTGGCCGCTCACGAACGTCTTGGCGGGCACGGCAGTCAGGGCGGCCGGGTTGTTCGCGTTGACGTACGTGACCCGGTTCACGTTTCGAACGTTGGTCACGTTGGTGTTGTTGATGATGGTCTTGTTGACCGTAACGTTGTTCACCACCACCGTGCGGTTGATGTTCGTCACGTACGTCGGGCTGGCCGCGTACACGGGGCGATATGCCTCGCCCGGCGCAAGCGGGAACCACGCCACACCCGGCGAGCCGATCGAGATGTTGATCCCCCAGCTCACGCCGCCGCCACCTCCGCCGCCCACGAAACCGACGAGTGCCGGCGCATAGACCGGACGCGGCACCACCGGCCCGGGCACCCAGCACCAGGTGGAGCCGACATACGCCCAACGGCCGTAGTGGAAAGGCGCGAAACCCCACGGCGCGTCATCGACCCACGTCCAGCCCCAGGGCGCTACCCACGCCCAATGGCCTGTGCGATACGGGGCCCAGCCGGCGGGCACGGCACGCGGTACCCACACGGCGCCATAGCCGTCTTCTTCACGCCATGTGCCGTTGTCGTCGAGGGCTTCGTAACCGGTCATTTCGCGGCCGACGTAGCGGGCGGACATGGAAGCGTCTTCGCGGGCATCGCGCGATTCCGCCCAGCGGTCGAAGGCGTCGCGGCCCGGGTTGTCGGTGCCGCCGGCCTCGGCGAGGTCGGTGCCGCCAAAGCGGATTTGCTGACCGGCGCCCAGCGGTGCGGAGCGGTCATCGCCGTAGGCTGTGCCCTGGCCATGCCACACGGTGACGGTCGTGCTGGAGCCATCGGGTGCGACGTCGAGACGGTATTCGCCCGGTGCCTGCGGTGTGAAGGCTAGGTTGGGCGTGTCGATCTCGATGGTTTGGTCGGCGGGCAGCGAACGCACGCGAACCGACAGGGCGCCTTGGGTGAGTTTCACCTGGGTGTTGCGGTCGTCCAGGTCGACGAGTGTGGCGCCGGTGTTCTGGCCCAGGCGCAGCGCCGTGGACCCGACGTGCAGCTCGCTGTGGCTGCCCTGGTCGGACCACAGGCGGTCGCCAGTGGTGAGCGGGCGGTTGAGCGAGGCGCCGGCCCAATCATCGGAGCCGGCGGGCGCGAAGCTCACCGTGCCGGAAAAATCCGACAGCCGCGCCACCCGCGAAGCCGGATCAGCGGCCATCGCAGCCTGCGCACCGCAGACGAGCAGCACGGCGGCAACACCTACCGCGCGCAACACATGCGGCAGCCGTACACCGGAGAGCGGAGAACGACGGGAAAGATTGGACATGATGAGCCCTCGTTTTTATGGCGGCCTGTGCCGCGTGGATGTCTCCATTTAACGCGGCAGGCGTCGAGGGGTCGACTTGCCTTTGTAAGAGCGTGTTTCGTAACGCGGGAAGCCGATAGACGGATCGGCCGCACCCAGAGCGCTGGGGAAAGGCGGGAAGCAGGCGGGCAGGCGCGCGAATTGCGCGCACAAAAAAAAAGCGCGCGGGCCGGGGAGCACCGCGCGGACGGGAAATCCCTTCGAGGGGTCAATTCGAAAGGAGGGGGTAACCTTGCACCCGGGGACTGTGTCGCCGCCGTCGCGGGCCTGATATAGCGCACAACAATTGGACACAAACGCTGGGGTGCGAAGGCATTGTGGGTGACGGGGTGGCCCCGAGGCGTAACAAAGTGTGTCGGATTGCAATCGAATGCAAGCGCGGTAAAAGCCGCTTCGTGTGAGCTCAAAAGCGCCTGGAGGGGCTGCTCAGGGAACGCCTGCTGCACCTGCACAGTCCCATCGCTTTGCCGCTTAGGCAGACGGGGCTTGGGAAAAGGCGAACCAGCGGGGGGTGTCCTAGTCTGGGGTGTCGGGTTCATAGGAGGGAGGCATGCACAGGCATGCGATGCACCATGTGTTGCAGAAGTCGAGAGCAGTGGGCGTTTTTGTTACCTTGATGGGGGCACTCAGCGCGGCGGGCGCCGCACAGGCCGGCATCGAAGGGGCTTCTGCTCCCCCTAGTGCGTCCGCGAGTGCGCCAGCCGCCTCCGCACCTGTTGCTTCTGTGCCAACCGTCCCTCTTGCAAAAACGAAAGAGCAGCCCGAGCGCCCGGCGGGCAGTTTCTGGCAGGGCGCAGTAAGAAAGGGCGCCGACAGCCCTGGCTGGAACGTCTGGTTGAACGTGTACGACCCGCCACCCAAAGAGCAGGACAAAGACAAGGACCCCGTGGCCGACACGCTGACCGGCGAAGCCTACGATGACCGACCCCAGGGCCGCGCCTTCTGGACTATCGAAGGGCGCAATGTGCCCGAGCGCCGCTTCGTGTGGCGCGAGCGCGCAGAAGCGCTTGATGCGGCCGGCCAGTCCGTCGTGCGCGAGGGCGGCACGCTCTCCGGTGCGCTGTCGGCCGACGGCACTACCGCCACCGGCACCTGGAGCGACGGTGGCCGCAGCCAGCCCTTCACGTTGAAGCGCGTGGCGCGCTATCAGGAGGCCACGGGCGCCTCCGGCCAAGCCAAGCTGACCGAGCGCTACCCGGTGACGGGCGATGCCGCCATCGACGCGCTGATCCAATCGCTGCGCGTGCGCAAGTGCGACCAGTACGACACCGAATGCGTCATCCGCATCAGCGCCGTCGGCCTGGGCGACACCGTGAGCCTCTTGCGCATGGTGTGGGCCTACAGCGGCGGCGCGCACGGCAACTACAGCTTCACAGCCGGCAACTGGCGACGCGGCGCGCAGGGCTTTCAGCCCATCGCCTTGGCCGATGTGCTGAACTCCACATCCGCCTGCCTGCAGAGCTTCAATACGCAGATTGTCGATGCGCTCAAGCGCGAAGGCGCACCCGATGCGCCGCGCGGCGCCCTCAAGGAGCGCGATCTGCGTAACGCCGCGTTTCCGTTTACGCTGCAAGGTGACCGCATCGTCGTGCACTACGGGCCGTATGAGGTCGGTCCGTATTCGTCGGGCGCCTTCCGTGCCGCCGTGCGCTTCGATGACCTGGGCTCCGCATGCAAGCGGCCCACAACCTGATTGCACCTGCATCGCCAACCATGTCCGCCAATCCTTCCTACGTCGACGAGCAAGACACCATGCGCCGGCTGCTGTCCGGCAAGACCATCGCCGTGGTCGGGCTGTCGCCGCGTCTCACGCGGCCCAGCTATGACGTGGCGCGCTATCTGCAGCAGGCCGGCTATCGCATCGTGCCCGTCAACCCGCAGCACGCAGGCGAAGACGTGCTCGGCGAGCCTTGCTACGCCACGCTCACCGAAGCGGCGACGACGCTTGCCGCCGCCGGCCAGCGCATCGATCTGGTCGATATCTTCCGGCGCTCAGAACAGGTTCTGCCCGTCGTACAGGAAGCCGTGACGCTCGGCGTGGGTGGGATCTGGGTGCAGCTCGGCATCGTGAATGACGAGGCGATGGCCGTGGCGCGCAACGCCGGCATTCCGGCCGTGCAAGACCGCTGCACGAAGATCGAACACTGGCGACTCGGTATCGGCGAGCAAAAATGAATGCCGCCCCAAGGCCTTGTGACAAACACGACGGCGCAGGGGGGGCAGACGTTTCGCTGACGATCGCTTCCTGACGTATCAAGGGAGTTCAGCCAACCTGGCGCGCTACACTCTGGCGGTCATTGCATCCTGCTTACATCATGGCCGTCGATCCGCAAATCCTGCAGTTCTACCAACGCCTTGCCGAACAGTTCGGCGTCTTGCCCCCGCCTGAAGACGCACCCGCGCAGCGCGCGCGCTTTGAGGCGATTGCTGCGGTATCCGAGCGGCCCGATCCCGAAGGCGTTGACGTTTCAGACCTCAGCCTGCCGCTCGTGGGGCGCACGCTTGACGCCATCGTCTTTCGTCCAAAAGGCGTGATCACGCCGCGCTTGCTGGTGTGGTTCCACGGTGGTGGCTGGGTGGTCGGCGCGCCGCGCACAACGCATCGCATGCTGGCCGCATTGGTCGCGCAAGACACGGGCTGCGCCGTTGTGAGTGTCGATTACCGCCTCGCGCCCGAGCATGCGTTTCCCACGCCGGCGGACGATGCACGCGACGCGCTCGCGTACCTAGCCGAGCAGCGCGCGTACCTCGACTTCGATCCAGAGTTTCTGGCCGTGGGTGGCGATAGCGCGGGCGGCCATCTTGCGGTGCAGGCCGCGCAGGGCATGCGTCCTGGCCTCGTCAACGCGCAGTTCCTGTTATACCCCGTTACCACGCCGGCTTTCGGTAGCGAGAGCTACAACGCGTTTGCACAAGGCCCCGGCCTCACGCGTGATGAAATGCGCTGGTACTGGGAGAAATACATCGGTGCAGAAGCCCTCGCCAAGCCACTCGCCGAGCACGACGCGCGCATCTTCCTGATGGCGCGCGCGCCGGCATATACGCCGCCAGACACCGTCGTCATCGTGGCAGCGCACGACGTGCTGCGCGACGACGGCCTGCAATACGCCGACTACCTCGTGCAGCACGGCGCGCAGGTCATCACCATCGAAGCCTCCGGCATGACGCACGCCTTTGCGCGCATCCAGTTCGAGGCCGAGCGCGCACGCGAATGGATGCGCCGCGCAGCGCATGCATTCGTCGGGATGATCAGCGAGGAATAAGCAGGGCGGGACTAACGCGTGGGCGTGCGGCGCGGGCGGAACGCGGCGAGCACCCGGCGTGTGACAAACAGCGAGAGATAGTCGTGCACGCTGGCGTCGGCCGCCAATGTGCGCATTGTCTGCATGTACTGCTCGCGGACGAGATCAGCCGGTGCGCCGGTGTCCTGTGCGATCTGGTGGATCTGCTCGTCCTGGTCTGCGATGGCGGTACCCATGTTTGCTTTCCGGTCGTTGCTCTGGCGGTGACGCGCTGGCTGACTTGCGCGGCGAGTGACCACTATAGGAAACGCGTCGGAACAATCCAGCCTTGTTGCAAAGCTTTCAACGGGTCACCTGCGCGGCATCAAAACGGTGCTGTTGCCGGTGCAGACACTGCGCCGGCAATGATCATTTGCCCCAGTTTGCGGGCATGCTCTGCAGGCCGATGGCGGCGCCCGACGCATCCGTCACGCGTGCCAGTTCACGATACGCAATGGCCTGCACGCGCTCGGGCAGCGGCACGAACTTCGCACGCGCGGCCAGCTCGTCGCCGTGGAAGTAACCCCACGTCAGGAACTTCAGCGCGGCCAGCGTGCGCGGGCCCGATGCGCTGACTGCCGGCACGACGATGAAGGTGCCCATGGTGATCGGCCACGTCTCCGCACCCGGCAGGTTGACCAGCGGAGCCGTGAAATCGCCTTTGCGGTTCCACGCGCTCTGCATCACCGCTTCGCGAAAGCCGCTCACCTGCGCGCTGACAAAGCGGCCCGCCGGGTTGCGTAGCTGCACGCCGCTCAGGTCGTTGTCGAGGATGTAGTTGTAGTCGACATAGCCGATGGCGCCGGACGTGGCCTGCACCGCTTTGACCACATCGCCACTGCCCTTTGCGGCTGTAAAGCCCGCCGGCCAGTTGATGGTCGACTTGGTGCCGTAAGCGCTTTTCCAGTCGGGGCTGACGGCGCTCAGATAGTCGGTGAAGTGGTACGTCGTGCCTGAGCCATCGGAGCGCACGACGGGATGGATCTTCAGCTTGGGCAGCGTCACGCCCGGGTTCAGCGCGCGCAGCTCAGGCGCATCCCAGCTCTCGATCTTGCCGAGGAAGATCTGCGCCAGCAGTTCGCCCGTCAGCTTGAGCTGACCGCGCGGCACGCCCGGCACGTTCACAAACGGCACCGCACCTGTCACCACCGACGGCACGCAGACGAGGCCCGCCTTGGCAGCCTCTGCGCTGGAGAGCGGCACGTCAGACGCACCAAAATCCACGGCGCCCGCGCGAATGCGCTTCAGGCCCTCTCCTGAACCTACCGCGTCATAGCTGAGCGCAACGCCCGACGACGCGGCATACCCCGCTGACCAGACGCGATAGACCGGCGCAGCGGCGGTCGAACCTGCGCCGCGCACATCAGCGCGCGCGACAACCGGCAAGCCCGCAGCCGCAACGGCCAGGGCGAGAACAACGTGCTTGAACATGGGGAGAGCTGCGGACTGCAGAAGACGCGAAGCGTGCGATTGTAGCGACGCGCCTGTGACAGCACGGTGTGCAGCCCTGATAGAGCCCATCTACAACATGGAGATGTGTTGTAAGACGTTCCGCAAACGTTGGGCGGAGTAGGGGGTGGGATCGGCGGTTTTGTTTAGCGCTCGCCGATCCCGGACTACCGGTCAGGCGACAGTGCTGGCCGCGTCGGCCTTGATCAAGCCCTCAGTCTTCAACGCTTCAACCACCTGCGGCCGCGCACCCACCCGCGCCATATACGCCTGCACGTTCGGATATGCGCCCATCGGCAGCGCCAGGAAGTTCGTCCAGTTCAGCACCGTAAAGGCATAGGCGTCGGCCACGCTGTAGGTGTCGGCCAAGTACGGCTGTTTGGCAAGGCGGGCATCGAGTTCGGCAAAGCGCTTGGCGAGCTTGTCCTTTGCGCCCTGGCGTGTGGCTTCCGGCGTGTCCTTGTACCAGAGCGGGCCGAAGCCTTTATGCAGCTCGGTGCTGACAAAGGTGAGCCATTCGATCACGGCAAGACGATGCGCACTGCCGGGCTTGCCGATGAGCGCCTGCGTCGGGTCGAGGTCGGCCACGTATTGCAGCAGCGCTGCGGCTTCGGTGTGGCGCGAACCATCCGCGAGCTCCAGCAGCGGCACGTAACCGCGCGGCGAGATCGTGTAGAAATCCGTGCCGTCGGCGGTGAGGTGCTTGGCAAGGTCGACGGCGGTCAGGTCAAACTGCGCACCCACTTCGCGCAGGGCGATGTGCACGGCCAGCGAGCAGGCGCCGGCGGAGTAGTAGAGCTTCATGGTTGTCATCTCGCAAATGGGTTGGGGATGCCGCCAACGGCGGCGGTGACGACACTGTAGGATTGCGCCGTTGCCAATGAAATAGGCAGGAAAGCAAATCATGCTTGCGCAGACGCAATACCGGCTGAGCGCGGCCGACCTTGAGATCGTACTGGCGATGGTGCGCACGGGCACGCTCGCGGCGGCCGGCGAGCGGCTTGGCGTGGATGCGTCCACCGTGTTCCGGTCATTGCAGCGCATCGAGCGCGGGCTGGGCGCCACGCTGTTTGCTCGCTCACGTACCGGCTATCTCGCGGGGGACTTGGCGCACGCGCTGGCGGAGCAGGCCGAGCAGGTGGAGTCGGCGCTCGAGGCGGCGCGATCGACGGCGCATGCGGTGCCCGATCAGGTGTCAGGCACGGTACGCATCACCACCACGGACACGATCCTCGTCGGCTTGGTCGCGCCTGCGTTGAAGGTGCTGCAAGCCGAGCATCCGAACCTCACCTACGACCTCCGTGTGAGCAACGAACTGGCCAGCCTGACCCGGCGCGATGCCGACATCGCCGTGCGGGCCACGCGGCGCCCGCCGCAGCATCTGGTGGGCAAGCACATCGGCTCGATTCGCGTGGGGCTGTATGCGGCGCGCACGAGCGGCACTACCTACGCCGATGTCGAAGCCGGCCGCACGCCGTGGCTCGCGATTGACGACGCGATTCCGGATCACCCATCGGTGAGTTGGCGCAAGCGGCATTTCCCCAAGGTCATGCCCACGTACTTCGTCAACAGCCTGCAGATCGCGGCCGAGATGGTGGGGATGGGCATGGGCGTTGGGATCCTGCCCGTGGTGATGGCACAAGACCGTCGCGATCTGGTGGTGCTGCGGGATCTGGAAGATGCCAATCAATCGGAACTATGGCTGCTGACGCATCCGGAATCGCGGCACTTGCGGCGGATTGCCGTGGTGTATGGGCACTTGGCGCAGACGTTGCGGTTGCCGTAGTTCAGTTGGCCGCAACGGCCCGGGCGATCGGCTGCTCTTCGGGAATGAGCGCGGCGCGGCGGCGCAACTCCTCGGTCGTGTCGCCATTGCCGTCGGCTCGCCAGCCTGGCGGGCGGAACAGGTAGCCAAGCACTTCCCCCGCCGAGCGGGCCGTCTTCAGGTCTTGCCACAGCGCGCGCCAGTGCGCGAATTCGATCACCAGCAGGTTGTACGTGCGCATCGGGTGCACGAGGCCGTAGCGGCAGGGCACGTCCTTTCGCTCAGGGATGTACGTGCCGAACAGCCGGTCGAACACGATCAGCACGCCGCCGTAGTTGCCGTCGAGGTATTCGAGGTTGGACGCGTGATGCACGCGGTGTGCCGAGGGCGTATTCAGTACCCATTCCAGGGGCCCGAGGCGGGGAATCCACGTGGCGTGAATCCAGAACTGGTACAGCAGATTGAGCGACAGCAGCATCAGCACGATGCGCGGCGGCATGCCCAGCAGCGGCGCCAGCGCAAAGAAGGCGAGCGTGCCCGTCAATCGGCCCGTCCAGCCGAAGCGGTAGGCCGCCGACAGGTTCAGATCATTTGGTGAGTGGTGGATGGCGTGCGTACACCAGAACCAGCGCACGCGGTGCGCGGCGCGGTGGTACCAGTAGTAGCAGAACTCCTGGCCGAGAAAGCACGCAACCCAGCCCGTCCAGTGGTCCATCGGCAGCGTCCAGAGACGATGCTGGTAGACCCATTCCAGGCCTTGCATCCAGAACGCCAGCGGCAGCAGCCAGCGCAGTGGGTACTCGCGTACCAGGAAATCCACCACCGACACGCCGGCGGCCTTCCAGTCGTAGTTGGCCCAGCCGTTTCTCAATGACAGCACGATCGCCTCGGCCAGTGACGACACCAGCACGAGCACGACGGCAATCTTCAGGATGGTGAACAGCACGGCCATGGCGCGGGGCTCCCGGCTCCGTAGGAATGCCAGCGACGGTACTGCAAACGATGCCGGGGCGGCAATTGGGGCCGACGCCGGGGCGTCTTACAACGTATTCAGCGCCCCCAGGTGTTGTTGCGGTTGTGCAGAAAGATGTGCACGCCGCCGCTCTTGTCTTGCGCCACGCCGGCGCTGCCCCAGGTATAGCGCGTCAGGCCGCCCGGGTCCTTGCCGAGTTTGCTGGCGATCCAGCGGCGGTGGCGTTGTTCTACGACGTCGATGTCGTCGTACGAAACCGGCTGTGCCAGCTCGACGAATACGCTGACGAGCGCCTCGGCTTCAAACCGCAGGCTGACGGTAATGGGCGTTGTGTCGTCCAGTGCAGCCACCGTCGCGAATTGGCAGGGGACGTCCATCCCTTCGACGCTTACAGGCCGCACAGGCCCGACCGTAAAGCGTGCCGGCAGGGCATCGGCTTTTGTCTGCGGCGTGATGCGGATGTCAGCGAACCGGAGGTCACCCGTGGCGGGGGTCGATGTGGAGAGCGTCGTGCATGGGCTTGGGTTTCAAGGGAATGAACTGCCTGGGCAATCATGCGGGGCGTTTCCTTTTATAGCAGCCATCCTTTCGTGGGGGCGGGTTTCGCCGCCTCAAGTTCGCCTGCGCGGTGCCGTAGCAGCTTGGAGTGGCCCCCGACAGCCGGCAGTCGGATCTGGAGGGCGCTACGGCAAATACCGTACGCAGTCAGATTCATGGAAAACGTTTGGCCTAGAAGAATCATGATCTCCTCTCTCCGCACCCGAATTCTCCTCATTTCATCGGCCACCGTGGTCGGTGCCCTGGCGCTGTCCGGCGCCGCCACCTATTCCATCGTGCGCTCCAACACGATGGAATCGATCGATCAGAACCTCGCTGCCATTGCCAGCGGCAACACGCTCGCCATCGACAAATGGGTCGCGGCGAAGGCGCAGGCCGTCAAGGCCACCGCCGGCGTGATCGAGCACGGAGACCCTCAAGGCTTCGGCAAGCACATGGGTGACGCCAACGGCTTTCCGATCATCACGATCGGCTGGACCGACAAGAGCTTCATCTCCACCAGCGCCACCACGCCCAAGGACTACGACCCGACCATCCGCCCCTGGTACAAGCAGGCCATTGCAGCAGGCCAACTGCTGGTGACGAAGCCTTACGGCGACGTGTCGACCGGCGTGCCCTACGTGTCATTTGCTGCGCCGCTCATCAAGAACGGCGAAACCACCGGTGCGCTGTCCGGCGCCGTCCCGCTGGACGGCGTGCGCGAGGTGGTGGCAGCGGTACACCCGACACCGTCGAGCCTCGCCTTCGTGGTCGCCAAGGATGGCCAGGTGATTGCCCACCCTGACGCAAAATTGATGCTCAAGCCGGCCACCGACGTGGCGGCATCGCTCACCGTCGATACGCTCACCAACCTGGCGAAGGCCACCGCGCCGCTGGAGGTCGAGCTGGCCGGCGCGCCTAAGCTGCTCAAGGCGCAGGCCGTGCAAGGCACCGATTGGTACCTGGTGATCGCGCTGGACAAGGCGGAAGCCACCGCCGGTTTGCGCAACGTCGTGCGTGCGCTGGCAGTGGCCATGGTGCTGCTGACGCTGGCTGCCGTGGGCATCGCCGCGTTCTTCACCTCGCAGTCGTTCCGCCGCCTGTCGCAGGTGCGTGATGCGATGGACACCATCGGCTCCGGCGGCGGTGACCTCACGCACCGCCTGCCCGTGGTCGGCAACGATGAAGTCGCGCAGATCAGCGCCTCGTTCAACACGTTCATCGACAAGATTGGCGAAGTGCTGCTGGAAGTGCGCGCCAGCGTCGACAGCATGAAGTCCGCCACCGGCGAGATCGAAGCGGGCAACCGTGACCTGTCCAATCGGACCGAAGTGTCGGCCAGCAACCTGCAGGAAACCTCTGCCGCGCTGACCGAACTGACGACCAGCGTGAAGAACTCCGCCGATGCCGCCGTGCAGGCCACGCGCCTGGCCAGCGACGCCAGCGATGCCGCCACGCGCGGCGGCGACGTGGTCTCGAGCGCGGTCAGCACGATGGACGAGATTGCCAAATCGTCGGCGCGCATTACCGAGATCATCGGCGTGATCGACAGCATTGCGTTCCAGACCAACATCCTCGCACTGAACGCCGCGGTGGAAGCCGCCCGTGCCGGCGAGAACGGCCGCGGCTTTGCCGTGGTGGCCGGCGAGGTGCGCACGCTGGCGCAACGCAGCGCCACGGCCGCCCGCGAGATCAAAGATCTGATCCAGGCATCCGAAGCCAGCGTGAAGACCGGCGCGCAACGCGTGCAGGCCGCCGGCACAACGATGCAGGAGATCGTGCAGGGCATCGAGCGTGTCGCGCGCATCATCGGCGAGATTGATGGTGCGATGCACGAACAGAGCACCGGTATCAGCCAGATCGATCGCAGCGTCGCCGAGATGGACCAGGCCACGCAGCAGAACGCTGCGCTGGTCGAGCAGTCGACGGCCGCATCGTCGATGCTCAACGAGCAGGCCCAGGGTCTGGCTCGCACGGTCGGGCTGTTCAAGCTGCGCAGCGCCTGAAGCGCTGCACCCCTCTTCACCGCGCCCGGGCCGGGTGCTCCTTTGCCTAGAATGGAGCCCCGGCAACTTTCCCCGCGCCTCTTGCCTTCGGCGGACGTTGCCTGACCTCAACGCTCCGCCTGCATGCCCAATGTGCTGATCCTCGGTGGCCGCGCGCCGGTGGCGCTCGACCACGCCCGCCGCTTTGCCCACCAGGGGTGGACGGTCTGCATTGCCGACAGTATTCCGTGCCAGATCAGCGGGGCCTCCAGGGCGGTCGCGGCCACCTTTCGCATTGCATCGCCGCGTCATGCGCCGGCGCAGTTCGCGGCGGACCTTGCACGCATCGTCCGGGAGCGCGCCATCGATCTGGTGGTGCCGACGTGCGAGGAAGTCTTTTTCGTATCGCGCTATCGGCATCACTTGCCTAGCCGCGTGCGGGTGCTGGCCGAGGATTTCGACAAGCTGCGCGCGGTGCACAGCAAATGGCAGTTCCTGGAACTCGCGCAGGATTGCGGCGCGGATGTGCCGGTCTCCGCGCGGGTGCGCACGCTGGATGAAGCGCGCGCCTGGGCAGGCGGGCGCCCCGTCGTGCTCAAGCCGGAGTTCTCGCGCTTTGGCGTGCATGTGCGCCTGTATCGCACCGGCATTCCCGACGATGCACCGCCGCTGGCCGATCTGGGCGCGTGGGTGGTGCAGCGCCTGGTGGCGGGGCAGGAATTCTGCTCGTACAGCGTGGCCGATCGCGGCCGACTCGTGGCCCATGCGCTGTATCGCCCAGACTGGCGCATGTCGACCAGCGCGAGCTTTTACTTCGCGCCCGCGCGCATCGACGCGGTCCGCAATTTCGTCGCCAACTTTGCGCGCAAGCTCGACTTCACGGGGCAGCTTTCGTTCGACTGGATCGAGCAGGCCGATGGCCGCGTGAGCCCGCTCGAATGCAACCCGCGCGCCACCAGCGGTTGCCACTTGTTCGGCCTTGACGATCCACTGCCCGCCGCGCTGGCCGGCACGCTCGACGGCTGCATCGAACCGTCGCCGGGTGTGCCGCGCATGGCGGCTGCGGTGATGGCATCAGCGGGGCTGTTCGATGCCGTGCGCCACGGCAGGCTGCGCCAATGGCGCCAGGACTGGCGCGCCGCCACCGACGTCATCGCCACGCCGGGCGACCGCGGCCCGCTGTGGGGCGGCGTGTGCGATCTCGCCGCCTATGCGCGCATGGCGATCGCGCAGCGTTGCAATATGCGCGAAGCGGCCACGCAAGACATCGAGTGGGATGGCCAGGAGCTGCCCGAGGTATGACGGCGCCCGGCGCCGTGCCGCATGCATGCTTTGCCGACAAGGCGGGCGCGTTCCTGCATGTGCATCGCGGGCAGGCGTCGCTGCCGTTCGTCGCCAATCTGGTGACGCAGGTCGACGTGATGGAGGCCGGCGGTTTGCCGCTGCCGGTGACGATCAACGGCAGTGACGATCGCGCCAATCATGCCGAGAATGCCTGGGTCTGCTCGCCCATCACCACGTATGGCCGCTATGCGGCGGAAGAGTCCGAGCGTCTGATGCCGCGCGTGCTGCGGCCGCTGCTGCGCGGTGCGATCGGCCTGGCCGATGCGTGGATGCGGCGTGCGCAGCTGGACCGGGCGGTGGCCGTCAACAACTGGCTCGTCAGCACGAACCTGTATCCATCGGCAGCGGCGTTCGATCTGGGCGCGCTGGCGCGTACGTGCCGCGACCGGTGGCCCGACCGCGCGATCTGGCTGCGTTCGCTCAACACGATCCAGCATGCCGACTGGCTGCGCGCTGCCACGGTCGCCGGCTTCGATTTGATCCCCACGCGGCAGGTCTATCTGTTCCAGCACCTGCAGCGTGCCTCGCGCGCATCGGAGGTGCGTCGCGACCTGCGGCGGGATCTCAAGCTGCTCAGCTCGACACCGCTGACGTTCGTGCCGCACGATGCCTTTACCAATGCCGATTTCGCGCAGGCCGAGCGGCTGTATGCGCAGCTCTATCTCGACAAATATTCCGCCTTGAACCCGCGCTATACCGCAGCGTTCCTTCGAGCGTGGCATGCGGCGGGGCTGCTCGAATGTGCGGGATTTCGCGATGCGCAGGGCGTGTTGCGAGCCGTTGTCGGCGTGTTTGGGCAAGGGCCGTTACTGACAGCGCCCATCGTCGGGTACGACACGACGTGGCCACAGCAGGCGGCGCTGTATCGCCTGCTGATGGCGCACGTGCTGCGCCTGACCATCACGCGCGATGCCGAACTGAACCTGAGCGCCGGTGCCGCCCACTTCAAGCGCCTGCGCGGCGGCATGCCCGCCATTGAGATGAGCGCCGTGTACTGCCGGCATCTGCCGCCCGCCACACGCCACGCCATCGCTGTGCTGCGCACCCTCACAACCCGGATCGGCGTGCCGATCATGCAACGCTTTCAGTTATGACTGCCTGGAACGCCACGCTGCTGCGCGGTTGGTATCCCGTCGCCGAAGCGCACCGCCTGCGCGACAAGCCGATGCGCGTGACCCTGTTCAACCGCGCGGTGGTGCTCGCGCGTTTGCCTTCGGGAAGCCTGCTTGCGCTTGATGACCGCTGCCCGCATCGGCATGTGCCGTTGTCCGATGGACAGCTCGTCGGTGAGACACTGCAATGCAAGTACCACGGCTGGACGTTCGGTGCCGACGGCCGCTGCACTGCCATGCCGGGCATGTGCCCGGGCGCCGCTGTGCCCGCCGTGCAAGTGAACGCGTGGCAGGCGTTCGAGCACGACGGGCTGATCTGGATGAGCGCACGGGCACCAGGTGAGGCCGCCCCTGCCGCATTGCCGGCGTTCCTGAATCGCTTGCCGGCCGGCAGCCGCCGCTTTCTGTGGAGCACGTTGTGGCAGGCCCGCCCGGCCGACGCGTTGGAGAATTTTCTCGACCCGCTGCACACGCATCTCGTCCACCCGGGCCTGGTGCGCAGCCATGGCGCGCGCCAGCCGATGACGGTGACCGTCACCCAGTCGGCAGATGGCTTGCAGGTGGACTACGCCGGTCAGGCGCAGCAAAGCGGCTTGCTGTACCGCCTGTTCGAATCACCCCGCACCACGGAGCGCGCGCATTTTGGTCTTGCCGCCCCGGCGACCGCCCAGCTCGAATACCGCTACGCCAACGGCAGCGCGCTGTATTTCACGCTGCACTTCACGCCCGAAGACGACATGCGCACGCGCCTGTTCGCCACGCTGCATGTGGAAAACCGCTGGGCGCCTGCCTGGGCCGTGCGCTGGTTCGTCTGGCCGTTCCTGTATCGCGTGGCTGAGCAAGACCGCCGCGTGGTTGAGGCGCAGGCTGCCAACAGCGCGCGCTTTAACCGCCAGGACGGCATTTCCACCGAACTCGATCTTGTGCGGCCCATGCTGGACGCCGTGTGGATGCCCAGCGGCAAGCCTGTGGAGCCGGGCGAGCGGGTGATGCAGATGTGGCTGTAGCGCACCACGCCGTTACATTGACCGTCCGTCGAAGTGGGTGACCGGCACGCTGGCCAGATCGATGTCTTCCAGGCAGCGGACGTTGACGGCAATCATCGGTGTGCCGTCGGGCATGACGCCTTCGGCATACGGATGGATGCCGCAAGTCGGGCAGAAGCGGTGCTTGATCACATGCTTGCGGAAGAGATAGGTGCTGGCGTTGTCTTCCGGCGTGAGCAGCCGCACCTTGTCGGGCGCCACAAACCACAGCAGCGAACCTTTGCGCTGGCAGATCGAGCAGTTGCACGCCATCGCGCTTTCCGGATGACCTTCAACTTCGAACGCGACGTTTCCGCAGTGGCAGCTTCCCTTGTGTGTCATGCCGGTCTCCTTGTGGCGTGTTTGTGATGGATGTGGCGCCGTCCACTATAGGCGAGCCGGTCCGCGCACGATGCCCGCTTTCTCGGGAATCGCCCTAGGTCTCTGCCTCCATGCAGCGGTGCGACAATCGCCGCGAGTCGACCACACGAACGCCCCACGGATCGCCGCGCCTTGACGGCGACCGCGTCATGAGGAGCCATCATGCATCGCCATCGTCCTGTTGCTGTGATCCGGGCGGTTTCTGCCGCCGCCATCTTTGCCGGCAGCGCCAGCGCGTTTGCGCAAGCGTCGGAACCGGCGGCTGCTCCAGTCTTAGCGCCACAGATCTCGGCACAGATCATCAACATGGGCGGCATGACCCCGGACGAGATCGGTCCCGTCATCGCCGAGATGGGTACGCTGCGCACGAAAACGCTGGTGACGGCCGCCAACGGCACGGTCGGCATCCAGGTGGGCACCGTGGCCAAGCACACGCATACGTACTCGGATGAGATCCAGTACGTGATGTCGGGCACGGCCACCGTCTGGCTCGACAACGCGCCGCGTGAGGTCCGGGCGGGCGATCTGATCGTGATTCCGCGCGGCGTGGTGCACGGAACGCTGACCACCAGCACGGATTTCAAATCGATGGCGATCAAGCTGCCGCCGCAGCGTGCGGGCGATACGCACAAGGTGCCGTGACATCTGCGCCGTGATCTGCGGCATGTTGGCCTGGGTCAGGGCGGGATGAAAACACCATCCCTTACAATGGCGCCCTCCTAAAGAGTCCATCGCCATGTCCGCACCGCTCGCCAACGACACCTTCCTGCGCGCCCTGCGCCGCCAGCCCACCGACTACACGCCGCTGTGGCTGATGCGCCAGGCGGGCCGCTATCTGCCGGAGTACAACGCCACGCGCGCGCGGGCCGGCAGCTTCCTCGGCCTGGCCAAGTCGCCGGCGTATGCGACGGAAGTGACGCTGCAGCCGCTGGATCGCTATCCGCTGGACGCGGCGATTCTGTTCTCCGACATCCTGACCGTGCCCGATGCCATGGGCTTGGGCCTGTCGTTCGCGCAGGGCGAGGGCCCGCGCTTTGCCAAGCCGGTGCGCACGGAAGCCGATGTGGCGGCGCTGTCGGTGCCGGACATGTCGTCGCTGCAATATGTGTTCGATGCCGTGGCGGAAATCCGCCGCGCGCTCGTGCAGGACGGCCGCCAGCGTGTGCCGCTGATCGGCTTCTCGGGCAGCCCGTGGACGCTCGCCTGCTACATGGTCGAAGGCGGCGGCTCGGACGACTTCCGCACCGTCAAGTCGATGCTCTACGCGCGCCCCGACCTGATGCACCGCATCCTGGAGATCAACGCGCAGGCCGTGATCGACTATCTGAACGCGCAGATTGATGCCGGTGCCCAAGCTGTGCAGGTGTTCGATACCTGGGGCGGCGCGCTGGCCGATGGCATCTACCAGGAGTTTTCGCTGGCCTACATGGCCCGCGTGGTGAAAGGCATCCGCGCCGGGGCCGATGGCCAGCGCGTGCCGGTCATCCTGTTCACCAAGGGCGGCGGCCTGTGGCTTGAAGCCATGGCCGACACCGGGGCCGACGCGCTGGGTGTTGACTGGACCGTCAACCTGCAGCTCGCCCGCCAGCGCACGGCTGGGCGTGTCGCCCTGCAGGGCAACCTGGACCCGACGGTGCTGTTTGCCGAACCGGATGCCATTCGCGCCCAAGTGCGCCGCGTGCTGGAAGACTACGCAGCCAGCGGCGACAGCGACGGCCACATCTTCAACCTCGGCCACGGCATCTCGCAGTTCACGCCGCCCGAAGCCGTGTCGGTGCTGGTGGACGAGGCGCACAGTTTCAGCCGTGCGCTGCGCACAAAAGCGAAGTAACACGTATCAGATCAATGCTGCGGTGCGATAGCGTTTGAATTGGGCCGCAGTAGTGCGTGAAGCCAAGGGCACGGGTGGAATCTTCGCCGCTTTGGTGCAGTAAGGGTGAGTGACTACTCGCGTGCGGGTGGCCCCATCTGGCCCGAAAGGGGTGTCAAGCGATTTATTTCGCGCTTTCTGGTGCGTAAGCCGCCTGTCAAGACTTGACTTATGCACAAAGCTGTCGCGGCTGGTTCTTTCCGCGACGCAACAGGGGAAGCGTTGTGCATCCAACGCATAAGTGTTTGATTTTTCTAAGAGAAAGCCGCGTGCGCGTAAATCGTGCAAGCTAGAAAAACGGTGAATCCATTGGCCTTCGCAGGCGCGGCAGGCGACTTTTCAACAAAGTTATCCACAGGCTGTGTGGATAGCCCGGAAAACGGTCGCCGATCAGGGCGCCAGGGCGCAAACCTCAAGTAATACTTGAACATTGAGCCGGCCACGACAATGGCTGTGAAGGCAAGGTGAGATGGGCAAGACGCATTTCCCAGGTGCAGGATTCGCCGCTGCATCGCAACAATCCCTTTGCAATTCAACCGTTTGCGCTTTGCATGACCACCGCCCAAGTCGACGCTGCGTTCTCTGATGCCAAGGCGTCGGCCGCCATCGCGCGGGTAGTGATTGATACGCCGCTCGATGCGGTGTTCGATTACCGGTGCGGGCCGCCTGTGCTTCCCGGGCAACTTGTCGTCGTACCGTTTGGCAACCGCCGTGTGGTGGCGTTGGTCATCGACACCGCCGCGACCACCGATGTGCCCCAAGAGAAGCTGCGCGATGTCGAGCGGGTGCTCGACTGGGTGCCGCCGCTCAATGTCGAATGGCGAGCTTTGGCCGAGTTTGCTGCCGGTTACTACCACCGTGCGCTGGGCGAAGTGACGTTGCCCGCACTACCGCCGCTCTGGCGCACGCCGGGCAGCTGGGACAACCTCGCGCGCCAGGCCAACGAAACCGTCTACGTAATGTTCGAACCGGCCCGGGCCGCGTTGCTGGACAGCATTCCGAAACGTGCGTCCGGCGCCATGCGCCTAGCTGAAGCGCTGACCGGCGATGGCGAGCTGTCCGCCAGCGCTGCCGTCGAACTGCACGGGCAAGCCGTCGCTAAGCTGCGGGATTGGACGGCCGTCGGCTGGCTGCGCGCAGAACTGCGGCCGAAAGCGCTGTTGCCGCAACCGCTCGAATTGCCCGCGCCTTCCGTCGCGCCCGCCCTGAACGATGAGCAGGCGACCGCCGTGGCGGCCATTGCCCAAGCTGGCACGGCGGGCACATTCAGCCCGTTCCTGCTGTACGGCGTCACCGGCAGCGGCAAGACCGAGGTTTACCTGCACGCCATCGCCGACGCCCTGGCGCGGGACCCGGCCGCACAGGTGCTGATGCTGGTGCCCGAGATCAACCTGACACCGCAACTGGAAGCGCGTATCGCCGCACGTTTCCCCGGCGTGCCCATGGCCGCGCTGCACAGCGGCCTGGCCGAACAGCCGCGTGCGTTGAACTGGCTGGCCGCCCATCGCGGCGAGGCCCGCATCGTCCTCGGCACGCGGCTGGCGATGCTGGCGTCGCTGCCTAACCTCGCGCTCATCCTCGTCGACGAAGAGCACGACACGTCGTACAAGCAGCAGGAGGGGCTGCGCTATTCCGCACGCGATCTGGCGCTGTGGCGCGCCAAGCAGCGCAACATCCCCGTCGTGCTGGGCTCGGCCACGCCGTCACTGGAAACCTGGTGGCGCGCAGAACAGACCCCCACCACGCGTCTGACACTCTCGCAACGCGCGCAGGCTGAAGCGGTGCTGCCGCGCGTATCGCTCGTCGACTTGAATCTGGAGCGCCGCGCTGGGCGTGAGATTCGCGATGGGCTGTCCAAACCGCTCGTCGATGCGATTGCCGATCGCCTGGCGCGCGGCGAACAGAGCCTGCTGTTCCTCAACCGCCGCGGCTACGCGCCCGTGCTTTCGTGTGACGCGTGCGGCTGGTTGTCGGGCTGCCCACGTTGCTCGGCGTACCTCGTGCTGCACAAGCCCGAGCGGCGACTGCGCTGCCACCACTGCGGGTACGAATCCCGCATCCCGCATCACTGCCCCGACTGCGGCAACGTCGACATCGCTCCGCTTGGGCGCGGCACACAGCGCATCGAAGAGACGCTCGGCGAGCTGTTTCCGCAGGCCCGCGTCGCCCGCATCGACGCCGATTCCACCCGCCGCAAGGGCAGCGCCGAAGCGCTGTTTGACACCGTGCACGAAGGCAGCGTCGACATCCTGATCGGCACGCAGATGGTCGCCAAGGGGCATGACTTCCAGCGGGTGACGCTGGTGGGCGTGGTCGCACCCGACTCCTCACTGTTCTCGCACGACTTTCGTGCGGGGGAGCATCTTTTTGCCTCGCTGATGCAGGTGGCGGGCCGCGCGGGCCGGGCCGGGCTGGCTGGGGAGGTGCTGATTCAGACGCGGTATCCGGATGCCCCCGCGCTGCAGGCGCTGGTTCGGCACGACTACGGCGGTTTTGCGCGCCAGTTGCTGCGGGAACGCAAGCAAGCCGGGCTGCCGCCGTTTGCCTATCAGGCGCTGCTCACCGCCGAGCACAAGGAAGTGGCGCGGGCGCTTGAATTTTTGGGCGCTGCGCGTTCTGCGGGTGAAGCCTTGGCGGCCGAAATGGGTGCGCCGGTGTTTTTGCATGATCCGGTGCCCATGACGATGGTGCGGTTGGCCAACCGCGAGCGCGCGCAGTTGCTGGTGGAGTCGGCTTCTCGGGCGGCTTTGCAGAAGTTCTTGTCTGCCTGGACCGAGGGGTTTGCTGGGATCGGCAAGACTGTGAAGGGGGTGCGGTGGCAGTTGGAGATTGATCCTTTGAGGATTTGAGGCTTGGTGGTCCACACCCCTTTCGTTCCCTGCCGGGACCGACTCACTTTTCTTTGTCTTGCCAAAGAAAAGTAAGCAAAAGAAAGGCGCGCCCGAGATGGCGAAAGCCTCCTTGGATTTGTGTCGCGGGGAGGGGAAGGAGCCAAACTCGCTGCGCTCAGACAAGGCTCCTTCCTTAATCCTCCCCGCAACAAAAATCCAAGGCGCCATCAAGGGCTCAACGTCAAAAGAAAAAGGCCAACCCAATCGCGCGGTTGGCCTTTGTCGTTTGGGCTGGCGCTGAGATGGTTTGGCCTTTGACTTTCCTGCCTTAGATGGCGCCTTGAATTTCTGTTGCAGGGAGGAAAAAGGAAGGGAAACTGTTTGAGCGCAGCGAGTTTTTCCCTTCCCCTCCCTGCGACATAAATTCAAGGAGGCTTTCGCCATCTCAGGCGCGCCTTTCTTTTGCTTACTTTTCTTTGGGCAAGACCAAAGAAAGTGAGTCAGCCCCGGCAGGGGATGAAACAAGGGATGCACCACCAACAAAAAAACCAAGCCCACCTAAAAAAGAGCCCCCAACACCGCCTGCGGTTGCACCCAATCTACCCATTTCGAACCAAGGGGTTTCACTAGGTTGCACCTTCAAGATCGCCAGGCGTATGATCCGCCCAATTTGCCGGCCACAAGCTAGGCAATGGCAGCTCTGGATAGGAACCCACATGGCTACAACCACCCTCGGGGTCAAGCTGGACGATGCTTCGCGTGAACGCCTCAAGCGCGTTGCGCAGTCCATTGACCGCACGCCGCACTGGCTGATCAAGCAGGCGATCTTCACGTATCTGGACCAAGTGGAGCGGGGGCAGCTGCCAACTGATGCAAACGGCCCGGCGGCGGATGGCCTCCCGTCCGCCGCCGCAGCCGTCTCCGACGTGCACGAGGGTGATGAGCCCGCGGTGCAACCGTTCCTCGAATTCGCGCAGAGCGTGCAACCGCAGTCGGTGCTGCGCGCTGCCATCACGGCCGCCTACCGCCGACCGGAAACCGAAGCGATTCCGATGTTGCTGGAGCAGGCCCGTCTGCCGGGCGCGCTCGCCTCGGAAGCCAAGCAGCTGGCCCGCGATCTGGCCGGCAAGCTGCGCACGCAAAAGGTCGGCACTGGCCGCGAAGGGTTGGTGCAGGGCCTGATCCAGGAATTCTCCTTGTCGAGCCAGGAAGGCGTGGCGCTGATGTGCCTGGCCGAGGCGCTGCTGCGCATTCCCGACAAGGCCACGCGCGACGCATTGATCCGCGACAAGATCAGCAACGGCAACTGGTATTCGCATGTCGGCCAGAGCCCGTCGCTGTTTGTGAATGCCGCCACCTGGGGCCTGCTGCTCACGGGCAAGCTGGTCGCCACGCATAACGAAGCGGGGCTGTCGAAGGCGCTCACGCGCATCATCGGCAAGAGCGGCGAGCCGCTGATCCGCAAGGGCGTGGACATGGCGATGCGCCTGATGGGCGAGCAGTTCGTCACCGGCGAAACCATTTCCGAAGCGCTGGCCAACGCGCGCAAGTTCGAGGCCGAAGGCTTCCGCTACTCCTACGACATGCTCGGCGAGGCCGCGATGACGGAGGAAGACGCGCAGCGCTACCTCGCGTCGTACGAGCAGGCCATCCGCGCGATCGGCCAGGCGTCGGGCGGGCGCGGCATCTACGAAGGGCCGGGCATTTCGATCAAGCTGTCGGCGCTGCATCCGCGCTACTCGCGCGCGCAGTACGACCGCACGATCAACGAGCTGTATCCGCGTGTGAAGGCGCTGGCGATGCTGGCGCGTGAATACGACATCGGCATCAACATCGATGCCGAAGAAGCCGACCGCCTGGAACTGTCGCTCGATCTGCTGGAGCGCCTGTGCTTTGCGCCCGAGCTGGCTGGCTGGAACGGCATCGGCTTCGTGGTGCAGGGCTATCAGAAGCGCTGCCCGTTCGTGCTGGACTACATCATCGACCTGGCCCGCCGCAGCAAGCACCGCCTGATGATCCGCCTGGTGAAGGGCGCGTACTGGGACAGCGAGGTCAAGCGCGCGCAGGTCGACGGCCTGGAGGGCTACCCGGTCTACACGCGCAAGGTCTACACCGACGTGTCGTACCTGGCCTGCGCCCGCAAGCTGCTGGCCGCGCCGGAAGCGATCTTCCCGCAGTTCGCCACGCACAACGCGCACACACTGGCGGCCATCTATCACATGGCCGGCCAGAACTATTACCCCGGTCAGTACGAGTTCCAGTGCCTGCACGGCATGGGTGAGCCGCTGTACGAGCAGGTGGTCGGCAACAAGCCAGGCAAGCTGAACCGCCCGTGCCGCATCTACGCGCCGGTCGGCACGCATGAAACGCTGCTGGCCTATCTGGTGCGCCGCCTGCTGGAAAACGGCGCCAACACCTCGTTCGTGAACCGCATTGCGGATGAGTCGATTCCGCTGGACGACCTCGTCGCCGATCCGGTGGCGGTGGTGGAAAAGATGCACGCCGATGAAGGGACGCTCGGCCTGCCGCATCCGAAGATTCCGCTGCCGCGCCACCTCTACGGCGATGTGCGTGCCAACTCGTCAGGCATTGATCTGGCGAACGAGCAGCGCCTGGCGTCGTTGTCGTCCGCCCTTCTTGCGGGCACGAGCACGGTCTGGAATGCCGAGCCGACCATCGGCGATGCGCCTTACACGGGACGCATTTCGGAAACCCGGCCGCAACCGGTGCGCAATCCGTCGGACCTGCGCGACGTGGTCGGCCACGTGACCGAGGCCACCGAAGCCGACGTCGATGCAGCGTTGTCGGCCGCCGCCGCTGCCGCCCCGATCTGGCAAGCCACGCCGCCCGAGGCGCGCGCCGCGTTGCTCGATCGCGCAGCAGACCTCATGGAAGGCGAGATGCAGCACCTGATGGGGCTGATCATCCGCGAGGCGGGCAAGACGCTGTCCAACGCCATTGCGGAAGTGCGTGAAGCGGTCGATTTCCTGCGCTATTACGCGGCGCAGGTGCGCGGCGGGTTCTCCAACGACACGCATCGCCCGCTGGGCCCCGTGGTCTGTATCAGCCCGTGGAACTTCCCGCTGGCGATCTTCACCGGCCAGGTGAGCGCAGCGCTGGCCGCGGGCAACCCGGTGCTGGCCAAGCCTGCCGAGCAGACCCCGCTGATCGCCGCCCAGGCCGTGCGCATCCTGCGCGAAGCCGGCGTGCCGGCTGGCGCCGTGCAACTGCTGCCGGGCCGTGGCGAGACCGTCGGCGCGGCGCTTGTGAAGGACATGCGCACCAAGGGCGTGATGTTTACCGGCTCGACCGAAGTCGCGCGCATTCTGCAGCGCACGCTGGCCGGTCGGCTGGACGCCAACGGCGCGCCGATCCCCCTGATTGCCGAAACCGGCGGCCAGAACGCGATGATCGTGGATTCTTCCGCGCTGGCAGAACAGGTGGTGGCGGATGTGCTGTCGTCTGCGTTTGATTCGGCAGGCCAGCGTTGCTCGGCGCTGCGCGTGCTGTGCCTGCAGGATGATGTCGCCGATCGCGTGCTCGCGATGCTCAAGGGCGGTATGGCTGAATTGGCGATGGGCAATCCGGATCGCCTCGCCACGGATGTGGGCCCGGTGATCGACGCCGAAGCGCGCGACAACATCGTCGGCCATATCGAAGCGATGCGGGCCAAGGGCCGCCGCGTGCATCAGGCGCCGGTGCCGGCCGCGTGCGCGCACGGTACGTTCGTGCCCCCGACCATCATCGAACTCGACAGCCTGTCGGACCTGACGCGCGAGATCTTCGGCCCCGTGCTGCACGTGGTGCGCTGGAAGCGCACGGCCAAGGATACGGATAGCGCCGGCCTGACCAAGCTGATCGAGCAGATCAATGGCACGGGCTACGGCCTGACGCTAGGCATCCATACGCGTATCGACGAGACCATCGCGCACGTGGTGGACCGGGCGCACGTCGGCAACCTGTATGTGAACCGCAATATCGTCGGCGCCGTGGTGGGCGTGCAGCCGTTCGGCGGCGAAGGCCTGTCGGGCACGGGCCCGAAGGCCGGCGGGCCGCTGTATCTGCTGCGTTTGCTGTCGACGTGCCCGCAGGACGGCATGCGCACCGCGCTGCAACTGACCGCGGGTGCCGGCACGGAAATCGACACCGATGCGCGCCGCGCGCTGCTGGCGCCGTTCGATGCGCTGGCGGACTGGGCACGCAAGCAGGCGCCTGAGCTGGCTTCGCTGTGCGAACGCCTGGCTGCGGCGTCAGCCACGGGCGCCACGGCTACGTTGCCGGGCCCGACGGGCGAGCGCAACACCTACACGCTGCTGCCGCGCGAAGCGGTGCTGTGCGTGGCGGCAGATCCGGCCGATTGGCTGCGCCAGCTGGCGGCTGTGCTGGCCGTGGGCAGCGTGGCGGTTGTGCAGGAAAACCCTGCCATCGAAGCGGTACTTCGGGGCTTGCCGGCGGCAGTACAATCGCGCGTCCGCGTGGTCGGGTCGACCGACGAAGCGGCTTTTGATGCGGTGCTGCACCACGGCGATTCGGACCATCTGCGCGCCATTTGCGAAGGACTGGCACGACGTGCCGGCCCCATCGTGGGCGTGCAAGGCCTGCCGCATGGCGGGGAAGGGCTGGCGCTGGAGCGCCTGCTGATCGAGCGTTCGCTGTCGGTCAATACGGCCGCAGCGGGTGGCAACGCCAGCCTGATGACCATCGGCTGACGGGGAGCACGAGCAGGATTCGCAGCGCCATCCGCACGACGGGTGTGGGTGGAGCGCGAAGCGGGAGGAGGGCGACGGTGATCCCGTCGCGCTATTGATCCAAATTGCGTTTGAACTAGGAGACGCACAAATGAAATTGAAGCAACTGTGTCTGGCGGCAGCACTGTGCGCGCTTGGCAGCGCGGCATCGGCCCAGGAAGTCATCAAGCTGGGCTATGCCGGCCCGATGACCGGTCCTCAAGCCCAGTACGGCAAGGACATGCAGAACGGCCTGACGCTGGCGGTCGAGGAATTCAACGCTACGCATCCGAAGATTGCAGGCAAGGAAGTCAAGTTCCAGCTGATCTCGGAAGACGACCAGGCTGACCCGAAGACCGGCACCACCGTCGCACAGAAGCTGGTGGACAGCGGCATCAAGGGCATGCTGGGCCACTTCAACTCGGGTACGACCATCCCGGCCTCGCGCATCTACAACAACGCAGGCATCGCAGAAATCGCGATGGCAACGGCACCGGAATACACGAAGCAAGGCTACAAGACGACGTTCCGCATGATGACCTCCGACACCCAGCAGGGTTCGGTGGTCGGCACGTACGCCGTCAAGAAGCTGGGCTACAAGAACATCGCCATCGTTGATGACCGCACGGCTTACGGCCAAGGTCTGGCAGACGAGTTCGAGAAGGCCGCCAAGGCTGCCGGCGCCACCATCGTGCGTCGCGAGTTCACCAACGACAAGGCCAGCGACTTCAAGTCGATCCTCACGCAGATTAAGGCCAAGAAGCCTGACGCCGTGTTCTACGGCGGCGCGGAAGGCCAATCGGCTCCGCTGGTCAAGCAGATGCGCGAACTGGGCATGAAGTCCACGCTGATGTCGGGCGAAATGTCCAAGACCGACGACTTCATCAAGCTGGCTGGCGCGCAATCGGCCGAAGGCGTGGTGTGCTCGCTGGCCGGTCTGCCGCTGGAACAAATGCCGGGCGGCGCTGGCTACAAGGCCCGCTACGAGAAGCGCTTCGGCACGCCGGTGCAGACGTACTCCCCGTACGCCTACGACGGCGCAATGGCCCTGATGCAAGCCATGGTGAAGGCCGGCTCGTCGGATCCGAGCAAGTACCTGCCGATCCTGGCCGCGACCAACATGCAAGGCGTGACCGCCAAGCACTACGCCTATGACGAGAAGGGCGACCTCAAGGATGGCGGTATCACCGTCTACAAGGTCACCGGCGGCAAGTGGACGCCGCTGGAGAGCGTCGGCGGCAAGTAATCCGACCGGCTCTCAGCCATTCGCAGTATGGAAACCGCCCTCCGGGGCGGTTTTTCTTTGCCGGCGGCTCAAGGCTCCAAACGCAGAGTTGTCGCTTTCTGCGTCGAACGTCATCGATCTATTATTAAATATCGTGTAACGAGGGTCTAACGCGTGTCAGTGCTTGGCTGACTTTCCCAAGCGGGTGCTTCGGGTACCATGTCGCCCATGACAGGACTTCACGATCTCTTCCCTTCGTGGCCGCCCGCACCTGGCGGTCTCTTCTGGATCGGGCTGGCGCTGGTCGGCGCGGCACTGTGCGGCGAGTTTGCGCGTGCGGCGCTGAAGCTGCCCCGCATCGTCGGCTATGCGGCGGCGGGGCTGGTGGCGGGTGTGCTTGGCCGCCCGCTGATCGACGCCGACATGCTCGACCAGACCCACATCCTGATCGAGATGGCGCTGGCGTTGGCACTGTTCGAACTAGGGCACCGGCTGTCGTTCGAGTGGCTGCGAGCCAATCGTTGGCTCTTGCTCACCAGTGGCTTCGAGAGCCTGCTGACCTGGGGCCTGGTCACCTGGGTGCTGCAGCTGTTTGGCGTGGCGACGCCGGTGGCGGTGGCCGCAGGCGCCATCGCGGTGGCCACGTCCCCCACGGTACTGCTGCAACTGAAGAACGAACTCCGCGCCGAAGGCCAGGTGACGGAGCGGTTGCTCTCGCTGGGCGCGCTCAACAGCATCTACGCAAGCGTGCTGGTGCCGCTCACCGCCGGCTGGCTGCACAGCGAATACGGCCACTGGGCGGCGGCGCTGCTCCATCCGCTGTACCTGCTGGCAGGCTCCGTGCTTCTTGCCTGGGTGGTCGGCAAAGTGGGCCATGCGTTGTATCACCGCATGGCGGGTGACGATCATTACGCATTCCTGGTGCTGGTCGGCCTGGTGCTGTTTGCGCTGGCGATGGCCAAGCTGCTCAAGCTGTCGGTGCCGCTCACATTGCTGCTGGCAGGCGTGGTGTTCAAGCACCAGGACGATCACCCCCGCGTGTGGCCATCGCATTTCGGCAGCGCGGGCAGCATCTTGATTGTGGTGATGATCGTGTCGCTCGGCTTGCCGCTCAAGGCGTCGGACTGGGTGATTGGTGGTGTGGCGGCGGTGGCGCTGGTGCTGTCGCGCTTCATCGCCAAACTGGCAGCCACGACGGCGCTGGGCTCGTTCTCGGGCCTGTCGATGCGGCAGAGCATCGCCCTGGGCCTGGCGCTTGGGCCCATGTCAGGACTGTCATGGTTGCTGATGCACGATACGGCGGCACTGTATCCACAAACCGGCGGGCCGCTTGCGGCCATCATCCTGTGCACGCTGGCGATCCAACAGATTGCCGCACCAATCCTGACCGCGCGTTCGCTGCGCTGGGCAGGTGAGGTGCGACAAGACGAAGGGAGGCACTGAGCCCCATGTCCCTCGAACCGTTCTCGAAATCCGAAGCCCTGACGTTTGGCGTCGAGCTGGAACTGCAGCTCGTCAATCGCCATGACTACGACCTCGCTTCGGCGTCGCCCGACCTGCTGCGCATGCTCAAGGGCAAGGAATACCCCGGCGACATCAAACCGGAGATCACCGATTCGATGATCGAGATCTCCACCGGCATCTGCCACAGCCACGATGAAGCGCTCTGGCAATTGCGCGAGATGCGCGACCGCATGGCCGACGCCGCCATGGCGCTGAACATCGGCATCTGCGGCGGCGGCACGCATCCGTTCCAGCAATGGAGCCAGCGCCAGATTTCGCAATCGCCGCGCTATCAGTACATCTCGGATCTGTACGGTTACCTCGCCAAGCAGTTCACCGTGTTCGGGCAGCACGTGCACATTGGCTGCCCGAATCCGGACGATGCGCTGTATCTGCTGCACGCCATGTCGCGCTACGTGCCGCACTTCATTGCGCTGGCCGCGTCGTCGCCGTTCGTACAGGGCGTGGATACGGGGTTTGCTTCCGCGCGCATGAACTCCGTCAGCGCCTTCCCGATGTCGGGCCGCGCGCCGTTTGTGCTTACATGGGATGCCTTCATCGCGTACTTCGACAAGATGCACGCCACGGGCGTGATCGAAAGCATGAAGGACTTCTACTGGGACATCCGCCCCAAGCCCGAATTCGGCACGATCGAAGTGCGCGTGATGGACACCCCGCTGACTGTTGAACGCGCCGCCGCCATCGCTGCCTATATCCAGGCGCTTGGCCGCTGGCTGCTGCTCGATCGCCCATTCATGCCAGTGGAAGACGATTACCTCGTCTACACCTTCAACCGCTTCCAGGCATGCCGCTTTGGGCTGGCCGGCGAATACGTCGACCCGGCCACGGGCAACCGCGGCGCGCTGGCCGATCACATCCTGGAGACGAGCAAGGTGCTGTCGGCTCATGCCGAAGCGCTGTCGTCCTCAGGCGCGCTCGATATGGTGCGGGAAGTGGTGGAAGCGCGCGATGCGGATGCCGAATGGATCCGCGCGGCGCAACGTGAAACCCGCAACCTGCACGAGACCGTGCGACGCGGTTGCGGGCGGTGGACGCAGCAGGCGGCAACGCAGCCAGCCTGACGCCTCGAAGAACGGTCAGTCGTTGCGGACCGTTCCCGGCGCTTCCAGCCAGCGCTGCATGAAGACGAGGTCGAGCCACTGGCCGTGCTTGATGGCAGCCTCGGGCATGCGGCCGACTTCTTTGAAGCCCAACTTTTCGTGCAGGCGGATCGACCCTGCATTGGCGCCGTCGATGGCGCCCACCATCAGGTGTTTGCCCAGGGCAGCGGCACGCTCGCACAGCGCTTCGACCAGCAGGCTGCCCAAGCCCTTGCCGCGCCAGTCGCGATGAATATGCACCGAGTGCTCGACGGTGGTGCGAAAGCCCGGGTACGGCCGGAAATCCCCAAACGATGCAACGCCCGCGACTTGCCCGCCATCATCGGCCACCAGCACCGGATACCCCTGCGCGGCGCGCAACGCCAGCCACGCGGTGCGGTCTTCCAGCGTGACCGGCGTTTCGGTGTAGATCGCGTTGGAGGTGGCGATCACGTCGTTGTAGATGGCGAGGATGGCCGGCAGATCGGCCTGCGTTGCGTCGCGGAGCAGCATGATGCGTGATGGGCTCAATGGGTCGGACGCACCGCCAGAACGCGGCGCGCGAAGGCCCAGCATACCAAGGCGAACACGATCAGCCCAAGCCATTGCGCTGTGCCTTCAAACGACCCGCCCACGATCGCCAGCGGCGCATCCTTGCCCGTGGCCCCGATGACGGCCGCCATCAGCACGCCCACCAGGCTTTCACCGACGATCAGGCCCGACGCCAGCAGCACGCCATGGCGGTTCGGCACCTCGGCATAGCGCGCGTACGGCACACCGGCCGCCTGCGCACGCTTGGCAAGAATCTTCTCGATGACCCACGCCAGCACCGCACCCGTTACCAGCACCGTGCTGATCGTCGGTGGCAGGTAGATGCCGATGCCTACCGCCAGCACCGGCAGCCGGGCGACGCCGCCACGCTGCTTGAGCGCCCAGTCGACGGCGATCAGCAGCATGCCGATGACGATGCCTGCAATCACCATGTTCCATTCCAGCTGGTGCGTGAAGATGCCGGTGGCAATGGCCGTCATGAGCGTAGCCTGCGGGGCAGAGAGCGCCTGCGCCGCGTCCATGCCGGCACGCGGCAGCGCGCCCGGAAAGCCATACGCGTTGTACAGCAGCTCCAGCACCGGCGAGATGACCGCAGCACCCGCGACGCACCCGATCAACAGCGCCACCTGCTGGCGCCACGGCGTGGCACCCACCAGCCAGCCGGTCTTCAGATCCTGCAGGTTGTCATTGGAGATGGTCGCCACGGCCACCACGGCCGAGGTTGTGAAGATGGCCAGCGCAATGCCCAGCTTGCTTGCTTCCGGCGAACCCACGATGCCGTTGTCCGCCCCGATGGCCAACAGCAGCAGCGACACCAAGGTGATGGCGATGATGCCAATGCCCGAAATCGGGCTCGACGACGAACCGATCAGCCCGGCCATGTAGCCGCACGCCGCCGCCACCAGAAAGCCGAACACCACCGCAAAGATCACCGCGCAGGTGATCAACGTCCAGCGCGAGCCGGCCGATAGCATGGTCGGCGCCAGGAACGCGGCAAACGTGATTACCAGCACCACGACCATGGCCAGCGTGACCAGCAGAATCCAGCGCGGCGCCATGTCCTGCTCGGTGCGCTGGGCGCCATCGGCCTTCGGGCGCAGGCTGCCGAACGAGCGCTTCACGCCGTGCACCACCGGGCCGATCAGCGTGCCCAGCGTCCACACGGCCGCCACCGCAATCACGCCTGCACCGATAAAACGCACCTGCGTGCGCCACACATCCGTGCCAAACGCTGAGAGCGCCTTGTCCGCCGGCACTGGCGTGATGGAGGTCAGATACGGCACGGCGATGCCCCAGGCAATCACCAGGCCCACCAGCATGGCAAGCCCTGCCACCAGCCCGATCAGATAGCCCGCGCCCAGCAGTGCCGTTGAAAAGCCCAGCGGCAAGCGCACCACTGCGGCCCCCGCAGCGAACCACCAGCTTGCCCCTTCGCCCAGCAGGCGCAGGCCGCTGGTTGCAAACGCCACGATGGCCGCGACGATGCCGCCGGCAGCCAGATCGCGCATGCCGGTGGCAGCCGGCACCGCCTTGCCTTCGGCAGTGTCTTTACCGTCCGCTGATTCGCCGCTGCCCACGCGCAGGATCTCCGCCGCCGCCACACCTTCGGGATAGGGCAGGTCGCTCTGCACCACCATCGCGTGGCGCAGCGGAATGGTGAACACCACGCCGAGCATGCCGCCCGCCATGCAGACCCCAAACGTTTGCCAGAACGGGAAACCTTGCCAATGCCCAATCATCACCAGGCCGGGCAGAATGAAGATGATGGAAGACAGCGTCCCGGCCGCAGACGCCTGCGTCTGCACCATGTTGTTCTCAAGGATGTTCGTGCCGCCGAGCATGCGCAGCACCGCCATGGAAATCACCGCTGCGGGAATCGCCGATGAGAACGTCAGGCCGACTTTCAGGCCCAGGTACACGTTTGAAGCGGTGAAGATCACGGTGATGATCGCGCCGAGGATCATGCCGCGCAGCGTCAGCTCCGGCAGGGTCGCTGCCGAAATGTGCTTGGGAGGATGGAGGGATTGCATCCTGCGGTTCTCCAAAGAGGGTTCTTGTGGCGCGGATTATAGGAGTGGATGGGGGCGGGGGCTTGTGGGTTTTTTTGGGGGGTGCTCTAGATTTCTTGCTCTTGTGGAGCATCCCTTGTTTCATCCCCTGCCGGGGCTGACTCACTTTCTTTGTCTTGCCAAAGAAAGTAAGCAAAGAAAGGCGCGCCCGATGCGGCGAAAGACTCCTTGAATTTATGTCGCAAGGAGGGGAAGGGAAAAACTCGCTGCGCTCAGACAGTTTCCCTTCCTTTTTCCTCCTTGCAACAGAAATTCAAGGCGCCGCATAGGGCAGGGAAAGTCAAAGACAAAAGCCAAACACTCTGGGCGCCAGCTCAAACGACAAGGCCAACCTCGCGATGGGTTGGCCTTTTCCTTTGACGTTGAGCCCTTGATGGCGCCTTGAATTTTTGTGAGCGGGCGGATAAAGGAAGGAGGCCTGTTTGAGCGAAGCGAGTTTGCCTCCTTCCCCGCACGGTCACACAAATTCAAGGGGATGTCGCCATCTCGGGCGCGCCTTTCTTTTGCTTACTTTTCTTTGGAAGACAAAGAAAAGTGAGTCGGTCCCGGCAGGGAACGAAAGGGGTGTGGACCACCAAGGCAAAAACCAAAAATCAGCACTCCACAATATTCACCGCCAACCCCCCCCGCGCCGTCTCCTTGTATTTCGTCTTCATATCCGCCCCCGTCTCCCGCATCGTCTTGATCACGGAGTCGAGCGAAACATAATGCGTGCCATCCCCACGCAACGCCATGCGCGCCGCATTCACCGCCTTCACAGACGCCATCGCATTACGCTCGATGCACGGAATCTGCACCAGCCCGCCGACCGGGTCGCACGTCAGCCCCAGGTTGTGCTCCATGCCAATCTCAGCAGCGTTTTCGACTTGAGCAGGCGTGCCGCCCTGCACCGCAGCGAGCGCGCCCGCTGCCATCGAACACGCCACGCCGACCTCTCCCTGACAACCGACTTCCGCGCCAGAGATCGACGCATTCATCTTGTAGAGCATGCCGATCGCACCGGCGGTGAGCAGGAAATCCACCACACCGCTGTCGTTCGCGCCGGGCACGAAGCGGTCGTAGTAATGCATCACCGCCGGGATGATGCCCGCTGCGCCGTTGGTCGGTGCCGTGACGACGCGCCCCCCCGCAGCGTTCTCTTCGTTCACGGCAATCGCATACAGGTTCACCCAATCGATGACTGACAGCGGGTCGGACAGCGTGCGTTCGGCCTGCACCGTGAGCCGTGAATACAACTCGGCGGCACGGCGACGCACGTGGAACGGGCCCGGCAGTTCGCCCTCCGTACGGCAGCCGCGCGCCACGCACGCTTGCATCACGTGCCAGATGTTGAGCAGACCGGCACGCACTTCGGCCTCGGTGCGCCACGTCAGCTCGTTTTCGAGCATCAGGCGGGCGATGGATTTGCCCGTCGACTCGCACATCGCCAACAGTTCCTTGCCGCTGCGGAACGGATGCGGCAACTGGTCATGCGCTGCCAGCACCTGCGTGTTCGGTGCGCCAGCCGTGACGACAAAACCGCCGCCGACTGACAGATAGCGAGCCTCGCGCAGACGCTCGCCGGCGGCGTCGAAGGCGTGGAACTTCATGCCGTTCGGATGCTCGGCCATCGCTTCGCGGCGGTAGAAGGCGATGTGTTCCTTCTCGGTAAAGCGCATCGCGTGACGGCCCAGCAGCGACAGCGATTGCGATGCACGCAACTCCGCCAGCTTGGCATCGATGGTGTCGGGGTCGATGGTGTCAGGCGCCTCGCCCATCAGGCCGAGGATGACGCCGCGGTCCGTGCCGTGGCCTTTGCCGGTGGCACCGAGCGAGCCGTACAGCTCGACGCGCACGCTGGCGACTTGTGGCATCAGCCCATCAGCTTCCAGGCCGGAGGCGAACATGAGCGCGGCGCGCATTGGCCCGACGGTGTGTGAGCTGGACGGGCCAATGCCGATCTTGAAGAGGTCGAAAACGGAAACAGCCATGGGTGAGGCTCCGGGGGGGCGTTAAAGGGTGCAAGCGGCTTGTGGCCGCTTGCGCCAGGTTGTTGTGCGCGCGCTGTCAGTACAGCGCTTCGCCGTTCAGCGGGCTGCGCATAGCGCCAGCCAATCAGGCGCTGTAGCGGCGAGCCGCTCGGCCAGCGTGCGGTATTTCGGGTCCAGTCGCGCAGCCTGCCAATACAGCGTGCCGGCGCTTTTCGGCTCCCACATGCCGGAGAAGCCGGGCAGGCCCGCGTCGGCTCGCTTCTTGTCGAAGGCAACGTGTGAGTGGACGTATTCCTCGTGCGTGCGGCTGCCGTCGGCATACGGCACGAGCCAATCAACGGCGGCGGCGAGCGTGGCGCCGTTGGCTGCGCGCTCATGTAGCCAGTGCTGGCCGAAAGGCTGCACGGCAATCGCGGCCATCGTCAGCGGCTCGAGGTCGTAGACGACGTAGTGCAGTGCATCGCGGTCTTCAAAATCTTCCACCGATCCGTCCGGGCGCACGTTATTGGCGAGCTGTTGCAGGAACAGGCGATGTACCTGCGCGAGCAACGCGTGGTCACCCAGCGCGGCAGCCGACATTGCCATCAGCTTGATGCGATGGCTTTGCCAGTTGTTCACCCACGTGTGGGACAGCGGCTGGCGCGCAGCCTCGGTGCGGGCGATATAGCCCTCGGCAAGCGTGTGCAGGAAGCGTTGCGTCTCTGCGCGCGTGCCCGGCGTCAGGCCGTCGCGCGCGAGCATGTAGGCCTGGATCAGCGCATCGAACTTCGTCTCGTCGATCGGGTTGAAGCTCGGTACATACGTTCCAACCCACGCGTGCAGAAAGGTGTCGACCTGCTCGGCGAACCGCATGTCGCCAGTGAGGCGCCAGGCCATTGCTGCGTCGCGCATGACCGGAAAGTCCCGCGCGGCCGTAACGGATTCGTCGTAGATGCCCTGATGGGGCAGCGTGCCTTCCGTATGCAGGCGCGGCAACGGGTGCGGCGTCCGCTCGAGATGCTGGGTGGCGCGGGCGATCAGTTTTCCAGCAGCAGGCTCACCGGATTGCGCAGGCGAAACGCTGCACCACTCGCGTGCCGACCCGGTCGAGGTGTGCGCGCCGGCGGATTCCGATACGGCCGCACCTGCTTGCACCGGCGAGCACGCACCGCACACCGCAACAGCGGCAGCACAGGCAAGCAGACGGAAGAGCGAGGAAGGCTGGAGCATCGGCATAGCGGGGTCTCGTCGATCAGGTGAACTGTCGTCACCATAAACGGCGAGGCGCGCTGAAAAAAGCGGTTGTGAGCACGAGTTACAGGGATTGCGCCACGTTACATGTGACGCGGCGGCGGAGCGCAATGCACCGCCGCCGCCTCATGTCACGTCGAATGCATCAATCCTGCGCGTACTCGCTCATCGGCACGCAGGCGCAGAACAGGTTGCGGTCGCCGTAGACGTTGTCGGCGCGGCCGACCGGCGGCCAGTACTTTTGCTTGCGCAACGATGCTACCGGGTAGGCGGCCTGCTCGCGCGTGTACTTGTGCGACCAATCGTCGGCCATCACCACGGCTGCGGTGTGCGGTGCATGCTTGAGCGGGTTGTCTTCGCGGTCGAATTCGCCCGAGATCACCTTGTCGACTTCGCCACGGATGGCGATCATCGCGTCGATGAAGCGGTCGAGTTCCACCTTCGGTTCGCTCTCGGTCGGCTCGATCATCAGCGTGCCGGGCACCGGGAAGCTCATCGTCGGTGCGTGGAAGCCGAAGTCCATCAGGCGCTTGGCGATGTCTTCGTTGCTGATGCCCGATTCCTTCTGCAGCGGACGGATGTCGAGAATGCACTCGTGCGCCACCAGGTCGTGCGCGCCCGTGTACAGCACCGGGTAATACGGAGCGAGCCGCTTGGCCACGTAGTTGGCCGACAGGATGGCCGTCTCGGTAGCGGCGGTCAGGCCCGCTGCGCCCATCATCGCGATGTACATCCAGGAGATCGGCAGGATCGACGCCGAGCCGAACGCTGCAGCCGACACGTTGCCGATGTTCTGGCTGGCGTCTTCACCCGAGGCCGCGCGGCCGGGCAGGAACGGTGCGAGGTGCGCGCCCACGGCCACCGGACCCACGCCCGGGCCGCCGCCGCCGTGCGGAATGCAGAACGTCTTGTGCAGGTTCAGGTGCGAGACGTCGCCGCCGAAGTGGCCGGGCGCCGCGGTGCCGACCATGGCGTTCATGTTGGCGCCGTCGACGTACACCTGGCCGCCGTGGCTGTGCACGATCTCGCACACGCGCTTGACGCCTTCCTCGAACACGCCGTGCGTGGACGGGTAGGTGATCATGATTGCCGCGAGGTTCTTGCTGTGCTCGGCAGCCTTCTTCTCCAGGTCAGCCAGATCGACGTTGCCGCGCTCATCGCAGGCCACGACAACGACCTGCATGCCGGCCATCTGTGCCGACGCGGGGTTCGTGCCATGCGCCGACGACGGGATCAGGCACACGTTACGGTGTGCTTCGCCACGGCTGGCGTGGTAGGCATGGATGATCAGCAGGCCAGCGTATTCACCTTGCGAGCCGGCATTCGGCTGCAGGCTCACGGCGGCGTAGCCGGTCGCGGCGCACAGCATCTGCTCGAGCTGGTCGATCATCTCGCGGTAGCCGACGGTCTGATCGGCCGGCGCGAACGGGTGGATGTTCGAGAACTCGGGCCACGTCACCGGCAGCATTTCTGCGGTGGCGTTGAGCTTCATGGTGCACGAGCCCAGCGGGATCATCGTGCGGTCGAGCGCGAGGTCCTTGTCGGCCAGGCTGCGCAGGTAGCGCAGCATTTCGTGCTCGGAATGGTGCGCGTTGAACACCGGGTGCGTCAGGTACGCGCTCTGGCGCACGAGCGACGCCGGATACGCGTCCGCAACCGCTGCTTCGGTCTGGTCGAAGTCCGGCGCGGCAGCGTGGGCGGCGTGCGCGAAGACTTCCCACAGCGCGACCACATCGGCGCGCGTGACCGTCTCGTCCAGCGAGATGCCCAGGCGTGTGTCGTCGATCTGGCGCAGGTTGATGCCGTGCGCCTGTGCCGCGATGTGCAGGTTGGCAGTACGTGCGCCGGTGGCGACCGTCAGCGTGTCGAAAAAGGCGTCGGCTTCCAGCGTGTAGCCGATCGCGCGCAGGCCGGCGGCCAGCGTGGCGGTCAGGCGGTGCACGCGCTGGGCGATGCGCTTCAGGCCCTGCGGGCCGTGGTAGACGGCGTACATCGAGGCCATCACGCCCAGCAAGACCTGTGCGGTACAGATGTTCGAGGTGGCCTTCTCGCGGCGGATGTGCTGCTCGCGCGTCTGCAACGCCAGGCGGTAGGCCGGGTTGCCCTGCGCGTCGATTGTCACGCCGACCAGGCGACCGGGCATCGAGCGCTTGAACGCATCGCGCACGGCCATGTAGCCGGCGTGCGGGCCGCCGAAGCCGAACGGCACGCCAAAGCGCTGCGTGTTGCCGATCACGACGTCGGCACCCCATTCGCCCGGCGCAGCCAGCAGCGTGAGCGCCAGCAAGTCGGCAGCCGCAACGACCAAGCCGCCGGCAGCGTGCACGGCATCGGTCAGCGCCCGGTACGTCGCCAGATCGCCCAGCAGCGCACCGTTGGCGCCCGGGTATTGCAGCAGCACGCCGAACGCGTCGTGCTTGGCAGCGTCGGCTGCCGGGCCGGTCACCACCTGCACGCCGATCGGCTCGGCGCGCGTGCGCACGACTTCCAGCGTTTGCGGGAGCACGTCGTCCGCCACAAAGAACACGGTCGACTTCGATTTGCCAATGCGCTGCAGCAGCGTCATCGCCTCGGCAGCGGCCGTCGCTTCGTCCAGCATCGACGCGTTGGCGATGTCCATCGCGGTCAGGTCGATCACCATCTGCTGGAAGTTCAGCATCGCCTCCAGGCGGCCCTGCGAGATTTCTGGCTGGTACGGCGTGTAGGCCGTGTACCAGGCGGGGTTCTCGAGGATGTTGCGCAGGATGACGCCCGGCGTGTGCGTGCCGTAGTAACCCTGGCCGATCAGGCTCTTGACCACGCGGTTCTGTCCGGCGATGCCGCGCAGCTTGGCCAGCGCCGCCTCTTCGGTCAGCGGCTGTGTGAATTCACCCAGCGGCATGCCGTCCTGGCGGCGGATGGCCGGCGGAATCACGGCGTCGATCAGCTTGGCGCGGCTATCAAAGCCGAGCGCCGCAAGCATCTGCGCTTGCTCTTCCGGCGACGGGCCGATGTGGCGGTGCGCGAAGGCGTCGCACGCCTCCAGGGCGGCGAGGGTGGGACGTTCGGCAGCAAGCGCCGAGGAAGCGGGGTGCGGAGCGTTCATGGCAAGGGCTCGAAATTCAGGCAAAGCGCCGATGTGCGGGTCAGGCACATCGGCTTCGGTGACCGGCTTAGCCGATCTTGGCGGCGTACTGCTCGGCCGACATCAGCGCGTTCACATCGTCGGCGTTGGTCGGCTTGATCTTGAACAGCCATGCGTCGTAGGCGCCGGCGTTGACCGACTCGGGCGCACCTGCGGCGTCGGCGTTGTTGGCGATGATCTCGCCCGACACGGGGGCGTAGATGTCGGAGGCGGCCTTGACCGATTCGACCACGGCAATCGCCTCGTCCTTGGCGACGGCGCGACCAGCGTCCGGCAGCTCCAGGAAGACGATGTCGCCGAGCGCGTCCTGCGCGTAGTCGGTGATGCCGATGGTCAGCGTGCCGTCGGCTTCAACGCGGATCCACTCGTCGTGTTCGGTGTACTTCAGGTCGGCGGGGACGTTGCTCATGAAAGGTTTCTCCGGAAGATGGGTATTGGGGGATGCGGATTCGGTGTTCAGCTGACCAGCGCCTTGCCATTGCGCACGAACGGCAGTTTAACCACAGTCGCGGTCAACTTGCGGTCGCGAATTTCGACCTGCACGTCGGTGCCGACGGCCACGTCCTTGGGCAGGCGCGCCAGCGCAATGGAGAGCAACAGGCTCGGGCTGAACGTGCCGCTGGTGATCTCGCCGTCACCGGCAGCGGTGATGACCTTCTGATGGGCGCGCAGCACGCCGCCCTTGTCGCGCAGGATCAGGCCGACGAACTGTTCGCGCTGGCCGCCGGCTTGCAGCGCGGCCTTGCCGGTGAAGTCGCGTTCGCTTTGCAGGTCCACCGTCCACGCGAGGCCGGCGTCGAGCGGCGAGACGTGCTCGTCCATGTCTTGGCCGTAGAGGTTCATGCCCGCCTCCAGGCGCAGCGTGTCGCGTGCGCCCAGGCCGGCCGGGCGTACGCCTGCTTGCAGCAGGCGCTCCCACACACCGGCGATCTGCGCGGCCGGCACGATCAGTTCGAAACCGTCTTCACCCGTGTAGCCGGTGCGCGCAACCATGATTTCGCCGACGTGCTCGACGGTGGCGAAGCCGGCGTTGAATGGCTTGAGCGCTTCGCCTACGGCCTGCGTGCCGGGGAGCGCGGCGTACGTCTTGGCGCGCGCATTCGGGCCTTGCACGGCCAGGATGCCCAGCGGCTCGGCGCCACCGTTGTTGTCGGAGCGGCGCGGCGTGATCGTCACGTCGGTGCCGGCGGCGGCGTTCTGCGCGACGATCCACTCCAGGTCCGTCGGTGCGGTGCCGGCGTTGACCACCAGGCGGAACCAGTCTTCGCGGAAGAAGTAGACGATCAGATCGTCGATCACGCCGCCCTTGGGGTTGAGCATGCAGCTGTAGAGCGCCTTGCCGGGCGTCTGCAGCTTATCGACGTTGTTGGCGAGCAGCCCACGCAGGAAGTCGCGAACGCGCGCGCCGGTGAGGTCGACCACGCACATGTGCGAGACATCGAAGATGCCGGCGTCTTGGCGCACGGCGTGGTGTTCTTCAATCTGGGAGCCGTAGTTGACGGGCATGTCCCAGCCGCCAAAGTCGACCATGCGGGCGCCCAGCGAGCGGTGGATGGCATTGAGCGGCGTGTGTTGGAGCGTCATGGAATCTCTCGGCTGATTACGCCGCCGTGGCCGGGCGCGGCGCATTGAACGGGGACCAGAAAAGCAAAAAGGCCACCCGCGCAGCCTAGTTCCTCATGGTGACGCCATGAAGATCATCAAGCTGCGCAGATGGCCCCTCTGTCCTTGGTACCTGAGAGATTGCGAAGCAGCGCGTACTGCGGTACGCGCCGGTCCGTGAGCCCCTTCGGTGGGCGCCCGCTGTGGTTCGTGCGGCGCCAGCTCTCCAGAGTGCGGTCGGACGCATGTCCGCCGATCCGCCCGGTCCTGGATGCCTGAGAGTTTTCGGGTGCTACCCCTTCGGCGGCGCCTTGCCGTGTACGGCGGGCACGCTCTCCCGGATGGATGAGCGGAATTTACGGAAGGGGGATGGGATTGTCAATTGGGGGGCGGCGGCTTTTTGGAGGAGGGCTGGCTTGATGCTTTCGGTCCATCCCTCGTTTCATCCCCTGCCGGGGCTGACTCACTTTTCTTTGTCTTGCCAAAGAAAAGTAAGCAAAAGAAAGGCGCGCCCGAGATGGCGACATCCCCTTGAATTTGTGTGACCGTGCGGGGAAGGAGGCAAACTCGCTTCGCTCAAACAGGCCTCCTTCCTTTATCCGCCCGCTCACAAAAATTCAAGGCGCCATCAAGGGCTCAACGTCAAAAGAAAAAGGCCAACCCATCGCGAGGTTGGCCTTGTCGTCTGAGCTGGCGCCCAGAGTGTTTGGCTTTTGTCTTTGACTTTCCCTGCCCTATGCGGCGCCTTGAATTTCTGTTGCAAGGAGGAAAAAGAGGGGAGGCTGTCTGAGCGCAGCGAGTTTGCCTCCCCTCCCTCCTTGCGACATAAATTCAAGGAGTCTTTCGCCGCATCGGGCGCGCCTTTCTTTGCTTACTTTCTTTGGCAAGACAAAGAAAGTGAGTCGCCCCCGGCAGGGGGTGAAA